>NZ_DIGV01000020.1:0-523 GCF_002419815.1 Brevundimonas sp. UBA5713
TGCCCCCCGTGGGCCTGAGCAACGGCCGAACCGGCGGCCAGCATCAGGGGCAGGACCGCGACAGCGGCGAACAGGGCGCGGCTCATCGGGCGGCTCCTTCCAGCGGACGAACCGTGACGACGTTGAACATCCCCGCGTGCATGTGCATCAGCAGGTGGCAGTGGAAGGCCCAGTCGCCCGGCGCGTTGGCGGTCAGGTCGAAGGTCACCTTGCCCCCCGGTGCCACATTGACCGTGTGCTTCAGCGGCTGATGCCCGTCATGGCCGTTGACCAGCTCGAAGAAGTGGCCGTGCAGGTGGATGGGGTGGGCCATCATGGTGTCGTTGACCAGGGTGACGCGGACCCGCTCGTTCAGCTCAAACCGGATCGGCTCGACCAGCTCCGAGAACTTGCGTCCGTCAAAGCCCCACATGAACCGTTCCATATTGCCGGTCAGGTGGATTTCCATCGAACGCGAGGGCGGGCGGGTGTCCTTGTTCGGCTCCAGCGAGCGCAGGTCGGTATAGACCAGCACCCGGTGATC
>NZ_DIGV01000020.1:667-7834 GCF_002419815.1 Brevundimonas sp. UBA5713
CCGACGCCGACGGCCATGTCGGCGGGGGCGTTGTTGGGGTCACGCATGCTCATGGCGCCGTGGTCCATCGGCGCGGCGGCGGCTCCGGCTGTGGCGGCCCCTGCAGCACCGTGTGCCGAGTGGTCCATGCCCGCCATGCTGCCGTGGTCCATGCCGCCCATGCCCATGTCGGTCATGGTCAGGTTCGGCACCTTGCGCAGGGGGGGAACCTCGGCGGTCATGCCCATACGCGGGGCCAGGGTCGCGCGCCCCATGCCCGAACGGTCGATGGCCTCCGACACGATGGTGTAGGCGCGGTCCTCAAGCGGACGGACGATGACGTCATAGGTCTCGGCGACCGAAATCTGGAACTCGTCCACCTCGACCGGGCGGACGTGCTCGCCGTCGGCCTGAACCACGGTCATGGCCAGACCCGGAATGCGGACGTTGAAGATCGACATGGCCGAGGCGTTGATGACGCGCAGGCGCACCCGCTCGCCGGGCCGGAACAGGCCGGTCCAGTTCTCCTCAGGCCCGTGGCCGTTGACCAGATAGGTGTAAGTCGTGCCGTTGACGTCCAGGATGTCGCGCGGGTCCATCCGCATGGCCCCCCACATCCGGCGCTCGGCCAGGCTCATACCGTCCGATCCGTCCAGCAGGCCCGCCAGTGTGGTCTTCTGCATGTTGAAGTAGCCGGGGCTCTTCTTCAGCTTGGCCAGGATTTCGTGCGGATGCATGAAGCTCCAGTCCGACAGGACCAGAACATGCTCGCGGTCATAGCCGACCGGATCGGCGCCCGCCGGGTCGATGACGATGGGGCCATAGTGGCCCATGGCCTCCTGCAAACCCGAGTGGCTGTGATACCAGTAGGTGCCCGACTGCTTCAGCGGAAACTCATAGACAAAGGTCTCGCGCGGCTTGATGCCGGGGAAGCTGACGCCCGGCACACCGTCCATCTGGAACGGCAGCAGCAAGCCATGCCAATGGATCGAGGTGTCCTCGTCCAGTGTGTTGGTGACCGACAGGCGCACGTTCTGGCCTTCGCGCATCCGCAACATGGGGGCGGGCAACAGGCCGTTGACCGTCACCGCATGGCCGGTGCGCCCGCCGACGATGAATTCGGAACGGCCCACCGTCAGGTCGATATTCGGCCCCGCCAGCGTCGGCAAATCGGCGCGCAGCCCGGCTGATCCGGTCTGAGCCCAAGCGGGTAGGAGCCCTTGCAATCCCAGCAGGCCGCCACCCGCGACGGCGCCACGAAGAAGGGTTCGACGATCGAAGTGTGGGGTCGACATCAGCAAGAAGTTCCTTGATCTGCTATTCAGCCATTCGTTCAGATACGCATCCTGGCGACCAAGCCCTTGCGACAGGACGCCACAGCCACCCAGATCAAAGCCTTCTGCGCCTTCCCATCATGGCGGGGTCAGGCGCCTTCGCTCGGCTTGGCGCGCCAAGACCTCTGATAATTTCTTGCGCGCGCGGGCGATGCGGGTCTCCACAGCCTTCGGCGTGACGCCCAGGATTGTTGCGATCTCGGCATGAGACCGCCCTTCGAGCGTCGCGAGCAGGAGGGGAGCCTTCAGGCCGTCCGGAAGGTCTGCCAACGCGCGTTTCAGGTCCGCCACCCTGCGCAGGTCGTCCAGCCGGACCTCGGGTGTAGGCGTATCGTCGCTCACCGTTGTCGCCTCGGGCGCATCAAGACCCATGACCCCGCGCACGACGCGGCGAACCGCTCTCCGACGGCTCCAATCGCGACATTTGTTCAGGGCGATGGAGCGCAGCCAGACATCGAAGGGCCGCGTCGGATCGTATCGTCGCACGGCCAGCCAGGCGGCGACATAGGTCTCCTGCAACAGGTCGTGGGCCTCGTCCTCGTCACCGACATAGCGGCGGATGAAGCGATGCAGATCGCCCTTGGTCGCAGCCATCAGGGCGGTGAAGGAGGCTCGGTCTCCGCCTGCCGCGCGAACCTCGATGCTCTGCTCGGCTTCCACGCGCGGCGCTTATCCGGCGTCGTGACGCAAAGCGTCGACGACCGCTTTGTCGAACACCTCGGCCTGGGCCGGGGTCAATACGGATCGCATCTCGAAGACATGGGCGATTGTCGCCTTCTGGAGATCGCCCATGGCGACATGGAAATGATCCACCGCCGCTTGAACCTGGGGCGTGTCGCCGTTGCTGGCGGCAATGGCAGCCGCCAGTTCGCGATTGGCGGCGCGGACTTCGGCCTCCAGCGCGGGTCGTTGAACGGCGAAGCGGGCTTCGATGACGTCAAGGCGATGGTCTTGATCTGGACTCAGATCGAGTTTTTTATGGACGATGCTGTGAAGGTTAGGAGGCTGCCGCTCTCGCATGACCCAGGTCGCGGTCCCCCAGGTCGTCGCACCGCTGGCCAGCGCCGCCAGGATCGCCGTGATGAGTATGGACTTCCAGTTCGCCCTCATCCCTGGACGTCCAGGGTGGTGAGCGGCGACAAACCGGCCGACACGGTGAAAATCCGCATTTCGGAAGGCTCCGGCCGAGGCGCTAGAAGCATCAGACCTCCATTCGTGACGCCGACGACAAGGGCAAGTGCCACAGCCGCTACGCGGACGTGGCCTAGGCGCGCACGGTCCTTGCGTTCACTGACCCGCGCCCAGACGGCATCTTCCACGCCGGCGAGCAGCGCGGTGTCATCTGGCGCAACCATTCCAATCAGTCTGTCCATATCATCAATCATTCCGCACCTGCCTCACGCCCCATCTGCCATACGCGCCAGCTTCGCGTTCCCCTTACGAGGGGATGAGCCGCCGCCCGCGTAGATACCAGAGAACGACCGGGACATCCCGTCGGTCAAGGGGGAGCGATATGAACGACAGATCAGGCCCCATACGGGTTCCTTTTCCTGACGTGCTCGATCCGCTCACCGGCGTGAGGTTCTTTCTCGCGCTCGGCGTCGTCCTGTTTCACTACCAGCTTCAATGGACGCTTCCCGACGAAGCCGTCGGGCTGTTGGATCGCGCGCGGCTAGGCGTGGACGTCTTTTTCATCCTGTCAGGCTTCATCCTCACGCATGTGTATCTGCAAGGGGACGGCTTCCCCGATTACCGAAGGTTCCTCGCGGCGCGGTTCGCGCGGATTTATCCGGCTCATCTGTTCATCCTGCTGGGCATGCTTGGACTTGTGTTGCTTGCGCCTCTGTTCGGCGTCGGATTGGAGCCGGGCCGCTTCAACCCTGCTGACTTCGCCGGCACTCTGTTGCTCGTCCAGGCCTGGTTTCCGCGCGAAACCATGGTCCTGTGGAATGGTCCAGCCTGGTCTCTTTCGGCGGAATGGTTCGCCTACCTTGCGTTTCCCGCCTACGCCGCTCTGGCTCTCCGGCTGCGGGCGAGACCGTGGGTCATCATCGCACTTGCAGCGATACTGTTCGTCGCGCTCGACGCATTCTATCGCGCTCAGTTCGGTCGGGTGTTGCCTCGGGCCGAGGACAGCATGGGCATCCTGCGCATCGTCCCTGAATTCCTCTATGGCATAGGTCTCTACTACCTCGGTCAGCGCTGGACGCCGTCGCCCCGCGTGTCGGTCATGGGCGCCTTGGCGACCACGGCCGCGCTGCTCACTCTCATGCAACTCGGCGCCGACGACCGCATTATCGTCGCGGCGGCCGGTCCCTTCGTTCTGTCGCTCGCTCTGTTGGCCAAGGCACGTGTGCGGACCTGCCTGTCCCATCCCGTGGCCCTGTTCGCAGGCGAGGCTTCGTTCGCCCTCTACCTCGTCCACATCCTAATCCTGATGGTTTGGCGCAACGCGGCGCAAGCGTTCTTCGGCTGACCCGGTGACTACCGGATGGGCATGTCAGAGCTGGCCGCCATGCTGGTGTTGACGCTCGCCGCCGCCGCAGCCATCCATGTCTTCGTCGAGCGCCCCGGCCGTCGGCTGCTCCGGGCGTGGATGGCACCGCAACGCGCTGATCCCGTGGAAGCCAGACGATCCATTCACAGCGATCAAGGAGAACCCTTTTGAACCCCGCCATCTTGAACCGTCGCCTGCTGCTGGGCGTCGGCCTGTTCATCGGCTTGACCGGAACCGCCTGCGCTCAGACGCGTCCGTCGAGGAACCTGACGGTCTTCAAGACGCCGACCTGCGCCTGTTGCGACGGATGGATCGAGCACATGCGCGCGGCAGGCTTCAGCACCACCATCACGGTTCTTCCAAGCCTCCAGTCGATCCAGAGCAGTCGGGGAATACCGGACGCGCTGGCCTCCTGTCACACCGGCCTGATCGATGGCTATCTGGTCGAGGGTCATGTGCCGGCTCAGGATGTCATCCGCCTGCTGGCCGAGCGACCGACCGCAATCGGTATCGCCGTGCCGGCCATGCCGCTCGGTTCGCCCGGCATGGAGACGCCGCAGGGACAAAAGGAGCCCTACGACACCCTGCTGGTGCTTCGCTCGGGCGCGACCCGCGTGTTCGCTCGCCACAACCAACTGGCCTGACGCAGATCGCGCTCAGCCCATTCAGATCACCCACAATCCGGAGCCTGTAATGTCTCGCACATCCCTTGCCCTCATCCTGTCGTTCGCCGTGTTCACGGCGACACCCGCCTTCGCCCAGGACCACGCTCACGGCCATGATCCCGCCGTAGGTTCGGTAGCTGTGGCAGCAGCGGACGCCGCCACCGCCGTTGATGCCTTTCACGCCGCGCTCAAGGCCGGCGATACGGCTGCCGCGCTGGCCCTGTTGGCGCCGGAGGTGATGATCTTTGAAGAAGGCGGGGCCGAGCGGTCGCGCGACGAATACGCCTCCCACCACCTGGGCTCAGACGCCGCCTTCGCCGCTGCGTCTGAGGCGACGGTGACGCGGCGGTCCGGCTGGGCCGACGGCGATGTCGCCTGGATTACCAGCGAAGGCCGCACGACGGGCCAATTCAACAGCCGCGCCGTGGACCGGCTCACGACCGAGACGATGGTCTTGAAGCGGCACGCCGAAGGCTGGCGCATCCATCACATCCACTGGTCGTCGCGCGCCCCCAGTTAGGCGTCCGCTACGTCACATGGCCGACGGCGGGGCGAGCGTGCCCACCACCGCGACGACGGCCAGCAACGCAGCCCCGACCAGCGTCTCCGCGACGACGCTACGTCGGAGCCGTTGAAGCGCCTGTCGAGTGTCTTCGCCGCCCGCCAGCGCCGAACCCAGGACAGGTGTCAGGCGAAAGCGGTTTCCTGCCGCCAGGGCGAGCATCAGGCCGAACAACACGAGTTTGGCGATCAGAAGCTGGCCGTAGACGCTGGCTCCCAGGTCTCCAACGCGTGCGGGGCCGACCAGGAACCAACTGTTCACGAGGCCGGTCAGGACCAGCAACCCGACGGCCAGGGTCCCAAGGCCGGCGAAGCCGTGCAGGGCGTTGTGGATGGTCAAATCGTCCGGCGCGGCCCGGCGCAGCAGGAGGATTGTCAAGGCTGCCAGAGCCCCCAGCCACAATGCGGCGGCCGCAGCATGGATGATGTCGGCAAAAAGGTGGAGAAGCCCGCCAGCCCCCTCGGTCGCGGCCCCATGGCCGGTCCAGGCGAAGCTGGCGGCCACGATCAATCCTGCCCCCACCGTCAGTCCCCAGAGCGTTCGCCCAGGCTTCAGAGAGGCAAGTGCGACAAGGCTGAAAATTGCGACGACAGCCCGAGCGACCATGGCCATGCCCAAGGTCGTGCCGGTGACCATGAAGGATAGCGAAGCGGGCTTGACGGCTTCGCTCAACGAACCCGCCATGACGGCGGTCTGCATCACCAAGGCGGCCAGTGAGCCTATCGCCACGACGACCGACGAGACGATCAACGTGGGACGCGCCCATGTCAGGTTCAGGGCGTCGCCGCCCTTGAAGCTGTAGAGCAGGAACAGCGGCGCGCCGAGAAGGACGACCGCACCGCTGTATTGAAGCCAGCGGAGGGCGATGATCGCGAATTCGAGCACGGCGTCAGCGCACCGAGAAGGTGTAGGAACCCGTCATCCGGTGGCCGTCGCTTGACGCGATGCGCCAGTCGATACGGTAGGCGCCAGCAGCCAGCGGGCGGGCCAGGGTCCCTGTCAGGGTTTTACCGTCTTCAGCAACCGAATTCCGAAGTGGGACCTTCTCCCCCGCCGCATTGACGACGTCAAAGCCGGAAAAAGCGGCAACAGAGCGCTCGCTGAAGGTGAGCGTTAGTGTCTGAGTCGCAGCCACGGTCGAGTTGGGCGCGGGGTTTGCGCTGACCAGACGGGCGTGAGCCGCCGCCGGTCCAGCGGCGAAGGTTACGACCGCCGCGACGGCGATGAAGGGCGCGGGATTGAAGTTACGCATAATCGTCTCCAGACATTGGCCGATCCTGGCCCTGTGTATCTCTACGCGCCCGACCGGTGCTTCCCTCAAAGGTGGCCGATTCAGGGTCCGACGCTGGAGACGTCGACACCCTCATCATGTTGGTCATCTCCGGCGCGATGGCCGCCCATCCGGACGGCTGCGGTTCTGAGCCAGCCTAGGCTCAGGACTCATAGCCAAAAGAGCACTGTAGCGGCGAGTGCTATGGCGGAGAGGAAGACGTTCGGGCACCGATCATAACGCGTGGCAACGCGTCGCCAGTCTTTCAGACGACCGAACATGATTTCGATGCGGTTGCGTCGTTTGTACCGGCGCTTGTCGTAACGAACAGGTTCGTTGCGTGTTTTGCGTCCAGGAATGCAGGGCGTGATCCCCTTGGCTTCCAAGGCGTCCCTGAACCAATCCGCGTCATAGCCCCTATCGCCCAGCAGCCACTGTGCTCGGGGCAGACTATCCAGAAGAGCCGCCGCGCCGGTGTAGTCGCTGACCTGACCAGCCGTCACAAACAGGCTAATGGGGCGTCCATTCGCATCGGTGACGGCGTGCAGCTTGGTATTCATCCCGCCCCTTTGGTCCGTCCGATCAGTCGCCCGAGGCCCCCTTTTCTACCCGCAGGCTCGAAGCCGTACGGTGCGCCTTTAGATTGGTGGCATCGATCATGACGGTCCGGCGCTCGGCCTGTGCGCCAGACAGGTCCTCCATCATCCGAACGAAGACGCCAGCCTCGCTCCACCGCTTCCAGCGATTGTAGAGCGTCTTGTGAGGCCCGTAGGCTGGCGGCGCATCGCGCCAGCGCAGGCCGTTGCGGTTGACGAAGATGATCCCGCTCAACACCCGTCTATCATCCACCCGAGGTTTGC
>NZ_DIGV01000020.1:7936-30296 GCF_002419815.1 Brevundimonas sp. UBA5713
ATTCAATGGGTCCTGAGCCTAGCGGCATAGGACCGAGGCCATGCAGATCTTACTTGGATCAGCGTAAATGTTCAGTAATTTCGAAAAAATGTCGGACCACTAACAGGTACTCAAGCTCTGGCTTGTAGCAGTGGGACTACAAATTCAGAATGGGAAAAAGATCGGTATCGCGACCATGGCTGTAGCCCAGGTAATGAGGTTCAGAGGCACGCCGACGCGAACGAAATCCATGTAGGAATAGTTGGCCATGTTAAAGACCAGCACATTGGTCTGATAGCCAAACGGCGTGGCAAAGGCGGCAGAGGCAGCCATCATGACGGCGACCAGGAATGGTCTGGGATCCACGCCCAAGCTGTTGGCGACGGCCACGGCAATTGGTGTGACCAGAACGGCGACCGTGGCATTCGACAGCAGTTCGGTGGCGATCAGGGTGACACCGTAAAACACGATAAGTGCTCCTAGCGGCCCAAGTGGACGGATGATGTCGATGAGGTATCCGGCACCTTGTTGAGCAAGGCCGGTCACTTCAATGGCTGTGCCCACAACCACCATGCCTGCGATCAGAAGCAGGATTTCGGGCCGTAGACCTGCATAGGCCTCTTCGGGTGTGATCACGCGCAGAAGGATCAACACCACCGCACCCGCAAAGGCCGCTGCCGCGATAGGTACCCAGCCCACAGCTGCCGCTACAATAACGGCAATAAAGACGCCCATGGAAATAAGGGCAGGGCGCAGACGGAAGGGCCGGTCTCCGGCTCCAAACAGTTCCAGATCCCCGAGACTGCCATCGCCCGATCCGTCGGTCTGGTTGCGGCTCTCTCCAAGACGGGGCAGGCGGAAGCCCATAAACCGAAACTCGCGGCGCGCCTGCTGTTTCAATCGCAGAGCTTCTTCTTCCTCCAGGCGCGCAGCTTCGGCTTCTTCTTTTTCACCCGAGCGGTGCAGTTGGCGTCCGCTGATGAAATACATCCACAGACCGCCGGTCAAAGCGATGCACAGGCCGACAGGCGTGATCTCGAACAGGGAGAATACAGGCTGTCCTGCATTTCGGGCCATGTCGTTGACTAACAAATTGGTAGACGTTCCGATCAGAGTCAGCAGCCCGCCCATCACCGTGACGTGGCTGAGTGGCATCAAAAAGCGCTTGGGCGACATCTTCAGCGACTTGGCCACGTCGCGTATAACGGGCGCAGCCAAGACAACGACCGGCGTATTATTCAAAAATCCGCCCACCGAGCCGCAAAGCCCGATGACAATCCAGATGCCCGCAGCCCCGATGCGTTTGGATAGATCGCTGGCTTTGCGGATCAGCATCCCTAGAAAGCCCGATAACTCGATCGCATAGGCAATCACAAACAGACCCGCCAAGGTGATAACGGCGGGGCTGGCGAAGGCGCTTTGTACCTCTACGGGGCGTACGACCCCCAGCAGCAGCAAGACGGCCGCGCCGGCAAGCGCGACAACGTCCGCGCGTAACTTGCCATGGATAAGCACGCCAACCACACCGACAAGCACCGCGAGCGCAATAATCTGGTCTACGGTCATACCTATGGCAGACCCTGCCATGCCCGTCTCGTCAACCTCAATTCGCTGCACTTCGGTATCTTTGTGTTAGGTTGGGTCCATGCGCCAGCCCAATGCCTCGAAACCGTCAATGACCGATGTGTCCGCCGCACATCGCACCTCACGCCGCGCGAGAGGTTTCAGTCTCAGGCCGTCGCCACTGGTGTGTCTGGCCGCGGGCGCTTTGGTCCTGTCCGGTTGTGATAGGGCTGCGCCAGAGCCGCCAGCCACCCCCGAGGCAGTAACCCCTACGATTATTGTGACCACCCCCTTGCTGGACCGCGCCGCGCTACTGGTTGAAATCGATCAGGCCGCTTCGAACTTTGCATCGGGGACAGGGCAGGCGAACACCTCCTTGGCTGGCCGCCGATTTAAGGTGCGTCAACCGATGGGCTGCGGTGAGCCGATCGCGCAAGGAACGGCCGTGCCCCCCAGCGTTGCGTCGCTGACGACTATTGATAGGTCTGGCGACCTTCGTCTCTCGCTCGGAGCCGTGGATTGGACGGACGATATGATCGGCGGTTCTGCCTCGGGAAGCTGGGAAGCCGCTGAAGGCTTTTGGCTTGCCTGGCCGTGGATGCGTGGCGAAACTTGTCCACGACACCCGATAATGCCGACAAAACAGGAGGTGTCAGTCGACGTCACCGGCAGCACCAACACCGATCCTGAACGTCCCATGGTGGAGTCGGTCCCGGTTGTTACGCTGTCGCCACAAACTGCAGCGCTGATGTCGGTCTTCGAAGAAGGCAGCTCGCGTCTGAGCCGCCGTATGGGACGCGCTTATGAATTTGTCCTGAGAGGCCAAAGCGGGGCACCGGCAGTGGCGGACCCCGATGGCTATCGCGTCGTGTTCGAGGGGCGGATGGCAGCCTTCGACGACGGGCAGTCGATCCGCTGCCAGGCTGCTGACATTGATCAAAGACCGATATGCGCCGCGGCGGTCCACCTTGAGCGTGTCGCATTCGAAACGTCCAAGGGACAGCTGTTGGCCGAATGGAGATAGCGGCCTAGTGGACCTACACAGTCCGTGAATAGTCTCTATGTGCTGTCAGTGTGGTGCTGTCAGTCTAACGCTAAAGGTGCTCCACTTCGAAGGCTGCAAGCCATTGGTGGAGAAGGCGTTTTATGAAACCGCTATCGTTTAAGCGACACCGCTTCCCAGGCGAAGTGATCCGTCATGCCGTGTGGTTGTATTTTCGCTTTAATCTTAGCTTCCGCGACGTCGAGGAACTGATGGCGCAACGCGGAATTGACGTCAGCTACGAAACGATCCGGTGCTGGACGATCAAGTTTGGGCCTCTGATTGCACGGCGGCTGAAGAAGCGGAGAGTGCCTCCGACAGGCCGTTGGCATCTCGATGAAATGGTCTGCAAGATCGGAGGACGGCGCATGTATCTGTGGCGCGCAGTCGACGACGAAGGCGAGGTTTTAGACGTCGTTGTCCAGCGCCAGCGGGACACAGAGGCGGCTTTGAAGCTGATCAGACGTCTTTTGCGCAATCAACCGGTTGAGCCAGAAACCATCACGACGGACGGGTTGGCCTCGTACGGTGCGGCACTCGATCAGTTGGAACTGCGCCATCTGCATCGCCCTGGCAGGCTTCGTGACAACAACCGCGTTGAGAACTCGCATCTGCCGATCCGACGACGGGAGCGGCAGCATCAGAGGTTCAAATCCCAAGCCTCAGCCCAGAGATTTCTCACCACCCACGCCGCGATCTACATCACCTTCAACTTCCAGCGCCATTTGATCAGCAGACCCACACTTCGTTGCTTTCGCGCTGAAGCGAATGCCGCGTGGGAGGCGGCCGTGGTCTGAAAATGAGCAGGGTAGGGATCTTTCGACTTCGCTTAGTTATCCTGACAGCACCGTCTGCACGTTAAGTGCGGACCCGTGTCTTACGAGCCTCAAGCTTATGTGACTGGTCTCTCGTTGTCCGGGGGCTAAACAGGTTTCATTCCAGTTCAGCTCCGAGGATTGAACGATGAAGATTTTCTACAAAACCCGTGCCACTGCGACCGGTGGACGTTCAGGACACACCGCGCTTGATGATGGTGGTCTGTCGTTTGATCTGGCGCGCCCCGGAACGGGCGAAGTCGGTGCCAACCCCGAGCAGTTGTTTGCCCTTGGCTATGCGGCCTGCTTTGACAGCGCCCTGTCGATGATCGCAGGGCAGATGAAGCTGGAAGTCACCAGCAAGACCTCGGTCGAGGTCGGCATCGGTCAGCGCAGTGATGGGGGCTACGCACTCGATATTGATATCTACGTCGAGACCACCGGCATCGACACCGAACAGTCTGAGAAGCTTGTCGAGGCTGCGCATCATGCGTGTCCGTATTCGAATGCGACACGCAACAATGTCGATGTGCGCCTGCACGTGACTGCACTTTAAAAGACCGGAGAGCGACATGCGTAGTGCTGTCCACCAGACATTCGGCGAACCCGCCGAGGTTCTCGCGCTGGCGAAGAGTGCCGTTCCGGAGCCTGGCCCAAGGCAGGTGAGGATCAAGACTATACTGTCTCCTATTCATAACCACGACCTTTGGACGGTGCGCGGGCAGTATGGTTACAAACCGGATCTGCCTGCCATCGGTGGCAGCGAGGCCGTAGGTGTGGTGGATGCGCTGGGGCCCGATGTGACGGGCATTTCTGTGGGGCAGCGTGTGGCTGTTGCCGGTGTTCACGGAAGCTGGGCAGAGTATTTTCTGGCATCTGCGGGCGGTTTGGTGCCGCTGCCCGATGCTATCCCCGATGAAGCGGCCGCCCAACTGATTGCCATGCCTTTCAGCGCGATCACCCTGCTTGATTTCCTTGGCGTAGAAAGCGGTGACTGGGTGATCCAGAACACTGCCAATGGGGCGGTCGGCAAAACGCTTGCCATGTTGGCGAAGGCACGCGGGATTAATGTCGTGAACCTGGTTCGCCGTGATGCAGGGATCGAGGAGTTGGCCCTCGTCGGTATCGGTAATGCTGTTTCCACAGCAACCGGATCGTGGAAGGACACGGTTCGCAGCCTTGTGGGAGATGCCTCTATTAAAGCTGCCGTTGACTCTATTGGCGGCAAGGCCAGCAGCGACCTGATAGGCTTGCTGGGCGAGAACGGGCTGCTTGTTTCGTTCGGAACCATGGGCGGTGAGCCCATGCAGATCCCTTCCGGCGACGTTATCTTCAAACAGGCCGTGGTTAAGGGGTTCTGGGGCTCGAAAGTCAGCGCTGCCATGCCCGCACCCAAACGGGCCGCTTTGATCGGCGAGCTTCTTCAACTGGTTGTATCAGGAGAATTAAAGCTGCCGGTCGAGGCTGTGTTTGATCTCGCCCAGATTTCCGAGGCTGTTAAGGCGTCCTTGACGCCGGGCAAGACCGGCAAGGTTCTTTTGCGCCCCTGATTGCTGAAATGACTTGGTCAGAGTGCTTGTTTGGCACTCTGATTTTCCGGTGGACCTATACAGTCGGTAAATAGTCTCCACATTAGTGGTGTTAAGCGATTGTATTTGATCGTTTATGTTTGAATATAATCGTGGTATGTAACTGTCTTGTCGGAGTGGGCTTTCTTACGGGAGAATGACCCATGGCCGCTGTGGATGACGAGTTAGAAGCCTTCCTCGCCAGCTTGGAACATAGCACGCTTTCAGAGGTGCAAGACGAGTGGCGCAAACGTTGGGGAGCACCTCCAGCGTTACGGTCTGTAAGGCTGATGAGGCATCTTGTGGCCTGGCGTCTTCAGGTTGAACTTTATGGCGATTTAAGTGCCGCGGACCGCCGGCATCTTAAATCAACAGCTACGCCAGTCATGCAAACGTTACGAGAGGGTAGTCGCGTGGCGCGCGAGTACCATGGTGTCGTCCATGAGGTCGTCGCAGAAGCCCGAGGGTTTCGATACCGAGATCGTACATACCGTAGCTTGTCCGCAATAGCGCGTGAGATCACGGTTGTGCGTTGGAACGGACCGCGTTTCTTTGGGCTTCGGCCGCGAGGCGGGCATGGCGCATCGTGAGCGTCTTAGATGCGCGATCTACACGCGCAAAAGCACCGAAGAAGGGCTGGATCAGACCTTCAACTCCCTGCATGCGCAAAGAGAGTATTGCGAGGCCTATGTCCAATCGCAGGGCGGAGAAGGTTGGACGGTTGTTCGTACACGATACGACGACGGCGGCTTTTCTGGAGCGAGCATGAGCCGACCGGGTCTTCAGCGTCTTTTGCGTGATGTGGAGGCCAAACGGATCGATGTTGTCGTGGTCTATAAGGTTGATCGACTGACCCGCTCACTGGCTGATTTTGCCCGCATTCTCGAGTGCTTGGACAAGCAGGGCACGGCCTTTGTGAGCGTTACCCAAGCTTTTAATACGAACAGCTCCATGGGCAGGCTTACGCTCAATATACTCTTGTCATTCGCCCAGTTTGAACGTGAGGTCACCGGTGAACGGATCCGTGACAAGGTTTTGGCCTCTAAGGCCAAGGGCATGTGGATGGGTGGAACCGTGCCTCTGGGTTATGATCCGCCAGATGCCTCTGGAGACCGAAGGCTCCGGGTCAATGAGGAAGAGGCGGTCGTCGTTCGTTATATCTTCGAACGCTTCACCCTATGTCGCTCTCTGTGCGATCTTCAACAGCAGTTGATGGACAACGGTATTCGCACCAAGGCGCATAAAGCTCAAAACGGCACCGAAACGGTAGGGGCTCCGTTCAGTCGTGGCGCTCTGCGATATCTGCTTCAAAACAAGACCTACCTTGGGCTCATCTGCCACAAGGGAACGGTGTATGAAGGCCGTCACGAAGCCCTGATCGATCAACGTCTGTTCGAGACTGTACAAACCCTTCTCAGCCACCGCGCAGATGTTTGGAAACGTCGCGCGCCCAATCTTGAGCGGGCTAAGCTGCATGGCCGGATATTTGATGAGTTCGGGCAGAAAATGGTCCCGCAGTTCATCCCCGGAAAGCGAAGAACCTATGGGTATTACGTTGCGCCGCGATTGGCTCCGGGATTGAGAAATCCCGATGGCTTGGGTCGAGTACCCTGCAAAGCTTTGGACGACCTCATTCAGAGAAGGGTCGTTGGACTCGTAGGGATAGGCAACGAAGAGATCACGACCGATGTGCTGCGCGATTTGGTGGTTCGCGTCGAGATCCATAGCGCATCGGTGCAGCTCGTCATCAACCTCAAAGCGCTCAAAGATTTAAATCCAGATGGCACGTCGGTGCAGGACTTGGAGAAGAAGCTTTGGGTCGGCGATCGGTTGATGCCCGAGCCCTCTCGTCTGGGGCGTGTAAGGCTGTCCATATCGGCTCGCCTGAAGATGCATGGGGGTCGCACCTGGGTGGAAGATGCTCAGGCCCTGCCAGGTACTCCTGCAAACGCTATCAAGCTTGCGGCGGTAAAGAAACTTCGAGCCGCGCATGCGGCGTTCGCGCCCTTGCGGAAGACGCTATCAGACCCGAAGGCAGGTTGGCCTGCCAACATTAGGTTGCACCGACTGGAATGGGTATTCCTGTCGCCTAAAATACAAGCCGCCATATTGAATGGTCGCTTGAGCGCCGAAGCTCTCGCAAAGTTAAACGCGCTAAAAGCTGTTCCACTCAGTTGGTCAGATCAGAACCATCTTGTGTATGGAGAGATCGACGTCTTATAGCCCGAATGAGATGGATTTAGACGTGGGACTAAAGAGTCTCTAATGTGGTTGAAATCGCTAGAGATTTATTGACTGACTAGAAGGGGTGCTGTCAGTCTAACGCTAAAGGTGCTCCACTTCGAAGGCTGCAAGCCATTGGTGGGGTGGGCGATTTTATGAAGCCTCTATCTTTTAAGCGACATCGTTTTCCAGCTGAGGTGATACGTCATGCCGTGTGGCTGTACTTTCGTTTCAGCTTGAGCTTCCGCGACGTCGAGGAACTGATGGCGCAACGCGGAATTGACGTCAGCTACGAAACGATCCGGTGCTGGACGATCAAGTTCGGGCCTCTGATTGCACGGCGGCTCAAGAAGAGGAGAGTGCCTCCGACAGGCCGTTGGCATCTCGATGAAATGGTCTGCAAGATCGGAGGACGGCGCATGTATCTGTGGCGCGCGGTTGACGACGAAGGCGAGGTTTTAGACGTCATCGTCCAGCGCCGGCGGGACACAGAGGCCGCGCTGAATCTAATCAAACGTCTTTTACGCAAACAACCTGTCGAGCCGGAAACCATCACAACGGATGGGCTGGCATCGTACGGTGCGTCGCTTGATCAGTTGGAACTGCGGCACCTTCATCGCCCTGGCCGGCTACGAGACAATAACCGCGTTGAAAACTCGCATTTGCCGATCCGACGACGAGAGCGACAGCAGCAGAGGTTCAAATCCCAAGCCTCAGCGCAGAGATTTCTCACAACCCACGCCGCGATCTACAACACCTTCAACATCCAACGCCATCTGATCAGCAGACCTACACTTCGTCGCTTTCGTGGCGATGCGGATGCTGCTTGGGCGGCCGCTACCATCTGAAAATGAGCAGGGTAGGGACTTTTCTGCCAATGCCTAATTAACCTGACGGCACCTCAAGAACGATTGTGAGCGCTTCAGGTAGCGAACAGAATGCGGATGCCACAAAAATGACGGCTACCGTCTAAAAATAACCAGTGTGTGGGGGGCTGTAAAACTGATGGTTTCAACTGGTCGCTGTGTCTTTTTGGACGTGACAGAGGCATTGCAGACGTTGAACGCGGTGAACCCCCACATCCTCTGCGCATTCACTAAACTAGACCGTGGAGGAGAGATGATTGGTAACGGGTTCTAGCGCTAGTCGCCGCGCCAAGCGCGCGTATGTGCTGTTTTTATTTTTTGGGGCATTCGCTCTATTGGCCATCGTCACGATGGCAAACCAGACGCTGCGCGAATTGACTAGCGAGCAACAGTTTGAAAGGGCGCTCAACAAAGCACATGACCGCCGCGAGCAACTGCAAGATGTCTTTTCGTTACTTCAGGATGGCGAAACAGGACTTCGTGGCTTCCTTTTGACCCGAAATCCTGTTTTTCTCGCGCCCTATCAAAACGCCGAGGACCGATTGGATAGCGAGTGGTCGCAGTTGAAACAGCTGTTCGCACGCGACCCAGCGCGTTTAGAGCGTCTGGAGATACTGGTTCGGACAAAGCGCGATCTGCTGCGTGCTGGCGCAGAAAGAGCGACAAACTTACCGGCAGCGGAACGACATGACCGGGCACTCTCGGGCAAAGTGGCTATGGACCGCATTCGTGACGAGATAGCCCTGCTGAATCAACAAGAAGCTGCCATGTTGGAACAGTTGCGAACCCATCACCAACACCAGGCATTAAGCACGCGTCGGGCCGTGATAGTTTTGTCCGTTCTGTTCGTCTTGCTGATGTTAGGTGCCGCGATCACCATCTGGCACTACATGCGACGTCAAGCAGGTTTGCTAAAAGAAGTTGCAGCATCTGACAGTCAGCAGCAGGCACTTTTCCAAGGCAGCTTTCAACCGCTTCTCGTACTCGAAGATAATGGGAACGTTATTCGAATAAATTTTGCAGCTGAAAAAGCGATACAACAAACTTCTAAAGACGTTGTTGGTAAAAATGTTAGACTTTTTGTTGATCTTGATAGATCGGGTCATCCACGCATTCTCGATCAGCTTCGCAATAAACGATCCCCTCTAGAGGAAGCTCTTGAAGGAGAGATATGCGTCCGCCGTAAGGATGGCTCTGTTTTTCCTGCAGAGGTTTCCGTAAGCCCCGTAACTATAGATAATACCACCAATATAATCGTGGCACTCAAGGATGTTTCGGAGCGTAGGCGCATGGACGAGATGAAGTCACAGTTCGTCTCTACCGTCAGCCACGAACTGCGAACGCCGCTGACTTCGATTGCCGGATCGCTGGGCCTTTTGGCGGGCGGAGCGGCAGGGGTGTTGCCAGACAAAGCCGCCCGCCTCATCGGCATTGCCCAGTCAAACAGTCAACGCTTAGTTCGGTTGATCAACGACATTCTTGACATCGAGAAACTGGAATCCGGCCAGATGGCATTGCGTTTGGAACGGGTGGACTTGCGTGAACTGGCAATGCGGTCGATTGATGCCGTCAGCGGAATGGCCTCCGATCACAAGGTACAAGTCGAACTGGATGGCCGGGCAACAGCCACGGTCATGGGGGACATGGACCGACTTATCCAGGTGATCGTGAACCTGTTGTCCAATGCCTTGAAGTTTTCCCCTTCTGGGGAGACGGTCACGGTCCGGCTGATGGTAGATGACGGACCGACGGTCACGTTGACTGTGTTGGACCGTGGGCCCGGTGTGCCTGAGGCTTTCAGATCAAGAATATTCGAGAAGTTCGCGCAGGCGGATTCGTCCGATACGCGCCAGCGCGGGGGAACGGGTCTGGGGCTAGCCATTTCTCGCGAGATTGCAGAGCGGCATGGTGGGCGGCTGTGGTTTGATCCTGATCCGGGCCTTGGGGCCGTCTTCCATCTGCAACTGCCGCGTGTCGCTGCGGTGCCTATCCAGAACCGGGTGGATGGACCGCAGTTGTTGGTGGTCGAGGATGATCCCGATGCCGCCGAGGTGTTGCGCAGTATTCTGCAAGAGGACGGATATCAGATACAGGTTGCCTCGACCGCCCGTGAGGCGTTGGCGCTGGTCGGTCAGACGAAATTCGCCGCTGCGCTGATCGACTTGCAACTGCCCGATGCGAATGGGGTGAGCCTGATCCGCGCGCTGCGCAAATCCGCCCTGACGCGGGATCTGCCCATTCTGGTTGTGTCCGCCGATATCTCGCAAGGCATGGCAAAGGCGGCATCGCTTCAAGTCTTGGACTGGATGGAAAAGCCGCTGGAAGTGGATCGCCTGCTGCATGCGGTTCAGGCGGCGACCGCCGGGAGCAAGGCGCAACCTTTGATCCTTCATGTAGAGGATGAAGAGGACGTGCGCAGCCTCACGGCATCCGCCCTTTCGGGAGTGGCGACTATAGAGGCGGCAGGATCACTGGCCGAGGCGAGACGTTATCTGGAAAGTCGTCATCCCGATCTGGTCATTCTGGATATCGGCCTGCCGGACGGCTCCGGTCTGGAATTGCTGGGCAATCTCGAGAGCGGGGACCAGCCGCCGATACCCGCTATCATTTATTCAGCCAGCGATGCCGATCTTGAACTGGGTGCGGGTATCGAAGCCGTTCTGGTGAAGTCGCGCACGCCTGTCTCGTCGCTGGCTCGGACGGTACGGCGTCTGACGCGAAAGGATATGACATGAAGGAGCAACTGACCCTGCTACACGTCGATGACGAAGCGGATATCCGCGAAGTGGCGGCGTTGTCGTTTGATCTGGACCCCATGACAACCTCGATCAGTGCATCGTCCGGTCCTGAAGCCCTTTCCATCCTTGATGGAGGGTTGCGGCCTGACGTGATCCTGTTGGATGTCATGATGCCGGGGATGGATGGACCTATGGTCCTTCAACACCTGCGCCAGCGGCCTGCGCTGGAGCATACGCCGGTCGTATTCATGACGGCACGGGCGCAAGGGTCCGAAGTGGCGGATTACAAGGCCTTGGGGGCCATAGGCGTCATTACCAAACCCTTTGACCCCATGGGGCTGGCGCAAGAGGTGCGCGACCTGTTGGCGGGGGCGGGCGCATGAATGACGCTCTGGAGGCTTTGCGAGCGCGCTTCAGAGAGCGGGCCCGCGCCGATGCCGACAAGATATCGCGTGCCATCTATGACGGTGACTACGAGGTGCTGGAGCAGGTCGTACATGGTCTGGCAGGCGCGGCGGGCTTGTTCGGCTACCCGGCCCTGTCCGAATATGCCTTGGCCATCGATGCGGAGTTCGAGGCTGGCAATAAGCCCTCGGATGAAGCTCTGAACCGGTTGGTCGAGATCATCCGTGCCGAAAGCGACCTCTATTCATAGACAACGCGCACGGGAAGGATCGGCACGCCTGTGGCGGTATGGTGCAGGAAACCGTCAATGTCCGGCAGATTGATCCTAGCTTTGCCCTTTGCATCCACATGAGGCAGAGGCGTCGGGCTGGCGTCGGCCCACGCTGCGCTGGTGGGCGACGTCTCTCCATCGGCTTGAAGCAAATAGGTCTGGACCTGCAGACGGTAGGCGCGGTTCGGATCGGCACCCACGTCAATGATCGCCGGATTGTTCAATGCGCTGGCGCGAAGTTGGATCGGGGTCACCGAGGAGACTTTCAGGGCCGAGTGCACCGTAATGGCTGCCGTAGCATCCGGTGCGCCCGTGCTGGCCTGTACGATGGCCGAGGCTAGCAGTATCGCGATCATAGCAGTTGCACCGTCACCAGATAATCGAACGGGTGTTCGCCCCCCGGAGCGGCCCCATTCAGCCTGACATCCATGCCCAGGTCAAAGCTTGCATCGCGGAACAGGCCCAAGGGGTCAAGATCGAAGCTGACGGTCGCGCCCTCTGAAGGAGAACCGCTTCGATAGGTCGCCCCGCGGAGGTTGGCGACCCTGAGTCGAGTAATGGTTGCAGGTCCCTGGCCACCGGCTGGCGTGATGGTCACCCGGATAGGCCGCAACGCGCACAGCGAGGACAGGATGTTCAAACCGCAGGTTACAGTAATGGTCGGCGTACGCACTGAGGATGTGCTCAGGCGGATTGAATCCCCTGAAACGCGCGTTACCACGCCGTTGGTGCTGACGCTGAAGACCGTGGGCGATTGCCCCCGGATGGTGCGCCCGAGTGTTGGCGCTTCGGCAGGGGAGCGGGCGACCGCCAACTGGGCAGCCGCTGGCATGGCCATCAAGATTGTGGACAGCGCCATGAGGCCGATAAGCCACCGGGTCATGATACCGCTCCTTTCAGGCTAACCTTGATTGTGCCAGCGCGGACGAAACCGCCCGAAGGCGGGATAAGAACCCGTCGTTCCTCGTCAATTCTAAGCCCCAGGGTTGCCGCTTGTTCCTCATTCAGACGGACGCGGTAATCGCCCGGAGGGACACCTTCGATGAAGGCGATACCGGCGTGGTCGCTTCGGGTGCTGAAGACCTTTCCGTCCTTGTCGACCAATTCGATATCAACGGCGGACAAGGCGCGGCTATCGCCTGCCTGGCGCTCCAAAACGACACGCAGCTCGATCTCGGACGAACGCTGCATGGGATAGTTGACGATGACCGTCCGTCCAGGCCGTGGCTCGACCGCGAGCAGGGTAGGGCCGCCGACGAGATAGGGATCCTCCACCGCTTCGGTATTGAGGCGAATGACTGCCGTGCCGGGGTCACCCAAGCCTGGAGCATAGGCCATGCCTCGTTCATCCGTGGTCAGGGCGTCAGTCGGGACGTCGGCAATGATACCGGCAACGCCCTCTTCATCGAACTGGCGGATACCGTCACCATTGGCGTCGATCCAGGCATTTAGGGCCGCGGCTCCGCCAGAAGCGCCGCCGCTGCGAACCAGTCGATAGCCTCGACCAACGGGGTCATAACCAAAGCCGAACCCGAGTTGCAGGCCGACACGCCATTCACCTGTTTCAGTCTCGACGGCACTGTTCACTGCAAGATCGAAGCGACGGGCCCGCCATATGTGAGACGCTTGTACCGTAGTGCGTATTTCCGATCCGAGCGAGCGAACCACGCCAAAGCGTAGGGCCTGATTGTCGCGCAATTGCCAGTCCGCCGTCAGATAACCCGTCTCCAGCTTGAGGTCGGGCGAAAGGCCGTAGGTCAGGCCCGCGCGCAGTTGAAGGCGTCGCGCAACCAGTGTGGCCACGTCGCTGGAACCCGCCCAGCGCTGGGTACGGGTTTCGTCGGCACGCCTATCCTCATCCCAAACAATGCTGCTGGAAGCATAGAAGCGTCCGATCGGTGTAGAGGCGCGCAGCTCGGCATTGGTCTGGGCGCTGTTGTCGCGGCGCTCAAGGCGTCTGAGGTTGAGCGACCAGGGAATCGTCTGGGAATGGGGGCCTTTCAACTGGCCGTCAGCGCGTAATTCACTGGCCCGTCTCAGCGGTGAGGCATTGCCCAATCCCAACTGTCGCGTCTCGTCGATGAAGCTGTTGCGGTATTCCGCATGCCTGCCGACGAGTGAAATGCCCGATATCCTGCCGGCAAAACCACCAGCCAGGGCCTGACCATCCTGATCGTCCCAACCCGCGTCGACCTGCGTCGCAAAAGGGCCGAGAGACGTGCGAAGGCCGATCGTGACCATTGAACGGGAGTCTTCGCCAGCAACCGGACGAAAGCGGGCGACACCGCCAGAAATGGTGACGGCTGATGAAAGTCCATAATCCACACCGGCAACCAGGCGCATACCCGGTGGAACTATGCCCGGTTGTCTGAGGGGATCGTCATTCAGATCCAGCAAGGTGCGGCCCTGATCAACAGCACCGAGGCGGACGATGACGCGACCCGGCTCAACCTGACCGGCACCGAAATTGATGCGGCGTACGGTTTCGCGAATCTCACCGTGCGGCCCGTAAAAGACAAGACGAAGCGTGTTTAGGCCGTAGGTCAGCGGCACGTCCAAAAACTCGTACTGGCCCTGCACCGGCGTGGACTGTGATCCGTAAAGGACCTCGTTCACATATAGTTCGACTTCTTCGCCGGCGGCCAACTCGCCACGCAGATCCAGCGGTGTCCCGATATCAAGGCTGTCTCGCGGAGCCGAAGTATAGAAAACGCCGCGCCCGCTGATGCTGGCAGCACCGAGTGCAAGCGACGGTGTATAGACATCGCCGATACCCGCATGGGTCCCGCCCAGATTTCCCAGTGCATGGCCGTTGCTGTCGCGGCGCGAAAGGCTGATGCGGCTGTCGCTCAGGTTTGCGTCATCATCTGAGCCAATCCACGCCTCGAGGCCCGCCCACAGCAGGTCGCCTGCAGCGCGTATGTCATAACGGCTGGTCTGGTCTCGACCGTCACGGCCCGTTTGCCCGCCGATATTGATGTCGAACGCGGGGGCGGTGAAGGCCTGATAGGGCGTGGCGATCTCGACAGGATGATCCCCGCTGGTGCCCAGTCCCAAACGACTGCGACGCTGGTCGCGTTCAAGGCGTTGCTGAAAGGGCAGGGGCTCAAGCGGAGTAAGCTCCAGCACCTGAGCGCTGGTATCAGGCTTCAGGCGCACAGGGAGCAATTGTTCGATCACATCGATCCGCAGATAGAGGTCATCGGCATAGATAGCGGCCTGATCGGCTGATATCGTGATTTCACGGCCTGCCAGCACCGCCTTTCCGGAGGAAAGATCGACCGTCAGCTTGCGATCCGGCGACAAAATCCAGCCTTCCGCCCGACGCTGGGACGGAAAGACGCCGACTGCTAGGTCCAGTACCCGCGATAGTTCGCCAATGGGTACAAAGACGCCCGTCCGCGACGCATAGACGTTTACGGATTCGGCCAGAAGGGCAGGTCCGGAGCGCACCTCGAGCCACAACAGGTCTTCGCTGCTAAAAGGTTGGGGCGAGGCAGCATCGACCAGCGCCGCGGCCGTCGCCCCGTCTTGGGCGCGGGCTGCGGTAAGGGCGAGACACCAACCCAGCGCGATCGCGCTGGCAAAGCCAAGGGTTTTCACGGGGTCGCAACCCGCGTGACGGCTAGCACCTCGCCCGGATGGGCATCATCGTCGCGATAGACAACCGTCAAAGCCTGACCGGTGGATACGGCTTGTGGCAGGGCCAGACGGACGGTGCGCTTGGCAATTTCCGGATAGACCGCGACCCCGCGCACGACTGTCATCAGCGGCGCGTCGTCAGTGGTTCCTAGGCGGACTTCAAGATCGCCATAGACTGAGTTCGCGCCCAAACGGTCAATGTCGAACACCAGTTCGGTGCCCGATGCTCCCTGCTCCAAGTGGGCATTGCTGATGCCGGCTCGGGCATCGGCGGCATTATCGCGCACGATGACAGGAATACTAACGCTAAACAGGGCAATGACTTGCAAGGCCACATCGCCGTCATTGCCTGCAGCGGCCTGTGCTGCGGTGAAGCCGCTGTCTTCGGGGGGCAGGGCGGTAATGGTCAGGTGTGAGCGATGCTCGACCGATCCATCGCCAGCGGGGCGGGCCCGCAAGCGGATGGCCTGGCTTTCGCGCGGCTGCAAGGTCACCCGACGCGGCGTGTGCTGGACCAGATCAGCAGCCGATGAAATGTCCAATTCTGGACGTTCGGAGGCGGCGATGATCTGGCCATCGGGCAGCATGATGCGGTCGACCAGGTCGACCGTATATGTCGCTGGTTGGTCGCCCTGGTTGAAAACATAGACGATCGCGCTGCGCTCGCCGGGGGCGAACACCACACGCTTGGGCGAGATGTTCAGATCGGCACCGACTTGGGCATTCGTGGGCAGGACGCTGGCGGAGAGGGCCAGAGCCGCAGCAGCCACGGTGTTTGCAACATATTGAGGCCAGCCCTGTCTCATACCAAATCTCACGCACCGGGAGGCCGCTGCGGATAGGCGCAGCGGCCATCATTCCTTAGTTATAGGCCGCCGACACGGTGAAGGTTCCCGTGTAAACGCCGGTCGCTGCGGTCGAAGGCAGAGCGACCGAACCACCGACACGTACGTTCAGCGAACCTGCCGAACCCAATGCGTTGCTGAGAGTTTGGGCCGATGCATTGGCGCCCAGATTGTTGCTGGTGGTGACGGTCAGGCTTTCCGAACCGTTGGCCATGGTGAAGGTAGCCGGGACGGTGACCGAGACGGATTGGCCGCCTTCGCCGTCGATGTTGAACTGGGCTGCCTGCGGGGTGTCACCCGAGTTCAGGGCAACAACGCCGCCCGAAACGGTGCGAGCACCAGCATTGCTGACGACGACTGAACCGGAACCGGTCGACGGGCGTACCACGGTGCCGAACTTCATGTCGGCGCTCTTGGTTACGGTCAGCGGGCGGATGACGGTGATCGAGCCCTGGCCGGAAGCCGAAGCGGTCGATTGGGCCGAAGCGGTGCCAGCAAAGCCCAGGGCGGCAACGGCGAGGGCGGAGATGAGAGCGAAGCGGTTCATGTGAACTCCAACGATTGAAAGCTGCGTTGGGACCCAAATGTTCATCATTTCGGCACGGGTCCATAAACCGGACCCGTAAAAACGGGTCTATCGAACCAAAGTTATAGGTTTGCCTTACATTTCTGACGATCGCGGGAACTTCAATGCCCGCGTTCAGCTTCCCAATATGAAGAGGAAGCGTTGGTATAATGCGTTGGATAGTTCTTATTGTTGATGATCACCCGCTCGTGGCCGAGGCTCTGGAAGCGGCAGTGGCGAAAGCCTATCCGCAGTTCGAGGTTGGCCGGGTTTCCAGCGCTGCCGAAGCGGAAAGCTTTGCCCGTCGGCATTCCGAGCGCGTGCGCATGGTTATGTTGGATCTCATGCTGCCAGACGCTGAGGGATTCAGCGCGCTGATCCAGCTGCAGCAGATTTTGCCAAAATCCCATTTCGCGATCATTTCCGCCCGCGTAGACCCACACATGGTTTCCATGGCGCGGTCGTTTGATGTGGACGCCTATTTGAGCAAGGCTGAACCCGTAGAAACATTAGTCAATGCTATAGGCGGCGTGATGCGAGGGGATAAGATTTTCCCAATCGGTATCACTTCGCAAGCCCATACAGAGGATTACCACAAACGTTTGCTAACGCTTTCCAAAGCCCAGATGCGCGTATTGAAAGCGATGGCCGAGGGTAAGTTAAACAAGCAAATCGCCGGGGAATTAGGTCTGACTGAGGGGACCGTCAAACAGCATGTTTCAGCCATTCTAAAGAAGCTGGGCACGCCTAACCGTAGCCAAGCCATCTTAAACAGCGCCCGGTATCTTGGTAAGATCGATTAAGAACTGGCCCACCTTGGACGACCTTGTTCTGAGAAGAATTGTTGAACTCGCTGGGTAGACAAAGAAGATCACTACCGAGGTGCTGCGCGATTTGGTGGTTCGCGTCGAGATCCATAGCGCATCGGTGCAGCTCGTCATCAACCTCAAAGCGCTGAAAGATTTGAATCCAGATGGCATGTCGGTGCAGGATTTGGAGAAGAAGCTTTGGGTCGGCCATCGGTTGATACCCGATCCCTCTCGTCTTGGTCGTGTGCGGCTGTCCATATCGGCTCGCCTGAAGATGCATGGTGGTCGCAGCTGGGGGGAAGATGCTTAGGCCCTGCCAGGTACTCCTGCAAACGCCATCAAGCTTGCGGCGATTAAAAAGCTGCGAGCCGCGCATGCTGCGTTCGCGCCCATGCGGAAGGCACTATCGGAGCCGAAAGCAGGTTGGCCTGCCAACATCAGACTACACCGACTGGAATGGGTATTCCTGTCACCCAAAATACAAGCGGCCATACTAAATGGTCGTTTGAGCGCCGAAGCTCTCTCAAAGTTAAATGCACTAGAGGTTGCCGCTTAGTTGGTCAGAACAGAACTTACTCGTGTATGGAACGAGCGACGTCTGACAGACTGAATGAGATAGATTTAGACGTGGGATTAAAAAGTCTCTAATGTATTTGAAATCGTTCGACATTTATTGACTGACTAGCAGGGGTGCTGTCAGTCTAACGCTAAAGGTGCTCCACTTCGAAGGCTGCAAGCCATTGGTGGAGAAGGCGATTTTATGAAGCCGCTATCGTTCAAGAGACATCGCTTTCCAGCCGAGGTGATCCGTCATGCCGTGTGGCTGTACTTTCGTTTCAGCCTGAGCTTTCGTGAGTCGAGAAACTGCTGGCGCAACGCGGAATTGACGTCAGTTACGAAACGATACGGTGCTGGACGATCAAGTTCGGGCCTCTGATTGCACGGCGGCTGAAGAAGCGGAGAGTGCCTCCGACTTGCCGTTGGCATCTCGATGAGATGGTTTGCAAGATAGGCGGCCGACGCATGTATCTGTGGCGTGCGGTCGACGACGAAGGCGAGGTTTTAGATGTCATCGTCCAGCGTCGACGGGATACAGAGGCGGCTTTGAAGCTGATGAGACGTCTTTTGCGAAACCAACCTGTCGAGCCAGAAACCAACGGACGAGCTGGCGTCGTATGGTGCGGCGCTCGATCAACTGGAAATGCGGCATCTTCACAGGCCTGGCCGGTTACGAGACAATAACCGCGTTGAGAACTCGCATCTGCCGATCCGACGACGGGAGCGGCAGCAGCAAGGGTTCAAATCCCAAGCCTCTGCCCAGAAGTTCCTCACCACCCACGCAGCGATCTACAATACCTTCAACATCCAACGCCATCTGATCAGCAGGTCCACGCTTCGTCGCTGTCGTGCCGATGCAGATACTGCTTGGACGGCCGCTACCGTCTGATAGCGCGCAGGGTAGGGGCTGTTTTGCCAATGCCCAATTAACCTTACGGCACCTATCGCACGCCTGCCGAAGGGTGGGGCGCGAATGCGGCTTGGCGTCGTCGTGACCGCTTGGTAGGCGGCTTGCTGGAATGGGAAGTGGGGGCCGATGCCCGCTTCACCGAGGGCGAGACGCAGGAGCTGTTCCGCTTCCAGAACGGACAGTTCACGCGCGGTCGCAAGGCGGGGGGCGAAGCCTCTGTGGCGGGACTTTATCTGGACGGCTCGTGGGAGGCTGGACCGTGGCTGGTGGCTGGCGGTGTGCGGCTGGATAACTGGACCAACGAGAACGGCTTCCGGCTTGAGGACGATCTGCAGACCGGTGACGTGACCCTCGACGAGGCCGAGGAAAAGCGCTCGGACACGGTGTTCAGCGGTCGTCTGGCTGCCCGACGTGCGCTGGGCGGGAGATGGAGCACGCGGGGGGCGGCCTATTCCGGTTTTCGTCCGGCAAGCCTGAACGGGCACGTCAGTTTTGCGCTAGCGCATCAAGCGCCAAACCCATGCAATCTTGGCGCTTGCAACACTGCAAAATCGCCGTCTAACATTAAACTCAAGATGAGGCCTATCGTCCTCTAATCCGCGCACTGAAATGTGCCAAAGGTTTTGATGATGGACAGAACTGGTCAAACAAATCCTATTGAAGGTTACCGACAAGCAGGTCTTCTGGGTTTGGCAAAATCGGAGCAGATCCCCCTCCATCAACGTTCTATGCTGAGAGGCATCCTGATCGGTGCCGTTGCCGGGGTGTTTCTAGCCTTCAGCGGAGCCTTTGGAAGCCTTCAAGAGCCTTTGTGGATCAGACTGATCTACTGGGTACCGCTGATTGTTCTGGGCGGATTGTGGTCACAGGTCTGCAGCCCCCTGCTGGAGCGACTGATTGACACCTCCGACCGTCCATGGCTGGAAGTGATTTTGCTGTCTCTGATCATGAGTGTGCCGGTAACACTCACGGTATGGATCGCAACCACACTACTGTTTTGGCGAGAGTTGCCAATGCTCCAGCACCTGCCGCACTTCTTCGTACCGGTATTGCTGATTACGCTCATTCTTGCCGCGATCAACGTGTTGGCCTCTCGCAAAAATCCGATCGCCACCCACTATGTCGAAGGTCATCCTCCGGCGCGCTTTCTGCAACGCCTGCCGTTAAAGCTGAAGGGTGCCACGCTATGGGCTATTCAGTCTGAGGACCACTATCTGCGTTTGCACACCAGCAGAGGATCTGACCTCATTCTCATGCGCCTGTCGGATGCTTTGGAAGAGCTCGACGGGCTTGAGGGCGCTCAAACCCATCGCAGTTGGTGGGTTGCCAAGGACGCCGTGCGCGAGGTTGCACGTGGCGACGGACGGGCGACCCTCACACTGGTGGATGGCACTCTGGCCCCCGTCAGTCGTCGCCACGCCCGGGCCCTGCGCGAAGCCGGCTGGTGGTAATCACACCCAGTCTATGCAGTCCAGTTGCCGTGGAAGGCTGCCGGTAGCGCCACATCCGCCCGCCATGTGCAAACCGGTCCATCCTCGATGTGCGCCAGATCAAGCAGGTGAAGCTCGCTGACACCGGCCTTAAGATTCACTGTCGGGCCGATCAGCCAAGCATCCTGTTCTGCGCATGCACCTGGCTTTGGCACATAGACCATCTCGTCCACCACATGCTCCGGCCCGAAGTCGTAGACGTGCGCGCGACCTGAACTCCAGTCCGTCACACCAATGGATGAGGCCAGAGGTGTGCCTTCACGCGAGCCTGTCGTATGCAGGCTGAAACGACGGGCAAGTCCTGCCCTGCGCGGATCACTGCGCGGAAACTCGGCAATCGTCCCTGTTTTTTCCAAACGTCCACGGTCATCGGAGCCGAGCACAACCATGACAAGCTCGGCAGGCTCATGATCTAAAGCCACACCATTCAGGATTTCACTGGCTCCTTTGGCAGCAAAGTCCATGTGCCTGTGGGCCGCCACGTCAAAGCGGATCGTCCCGTCGTTCTCTTCCCATGCCTCGCCGACATGGAAGAAGCCGAATGGCGGCAACTCGAATATGCGCCTGTTGCTCAGGTTATCCTTGTCGATCACCAAAACCTTGGTGCCCAGTTCAGGTTTCCACTCGAAAGCTTGCGATAAGGGCATGATGTTGCGGGTGTGAACCCACGGCTGGAGCAAGATCACCAGATGGCGAGCGGTGGCCGTGAAGTCGTGGATGTAGCTGGCCATAGGCATCTGGATCACCTCGGCTGTGCGCAGGCTGCCATCTGCTGACAGGTGCCAGATGATGGCGTTGCCCCCACTCAAGCCAAGGTTCCAGATCGTGCCATCAGGCTCCACGCGCGGGTGGGCCAGATAGGGCATGGCTTTCAGATCGGGACGCAGAGTGACGTAGTCATCCGTCTCAAGCGTGACAGGATCCATCGCCAGTGGTGAGCCGGCTTCCCACAGGGCCCATATCTTGTCGCCCACCTTGTGAACGGAGGTATTGGCGGGACTGGCATCATCGGCTGATCCAATGCGGGCACGCGGATCAGGCAAGGTGCCAAAGCCCGGCATCAGCATGGCTCCCGCCTCTTCTTCCTGACGACGTTTTCGGGTGTCGGCAAAGCGGGCGGTCAGTTGCACCTGACCGTCTTCGATATACCAGCGACGGATCATACCGTCGCCATCAAACCAGTGCTGTGACGAGCCGCCGGGGCGACGAAACTGCGCCGGACCATTACGATAGAGCGTGCCCTTCAGTGCCTCTGGCACCCGGCCATGGACCAAATCCATCATGCGTGGTTTCAAGTCCTCTGCAACGTCTGCCGTCGCCAAAGACCAGCTCTGCGCCTGTTTCAATGCTGCTGCCGCCCACGTCTTGTCAGGCGTTAAAACAGAAGCAGCGGCCGAAGCACCAAGGAATGAACGTCTCGAGAAATCCATCTGGCCGCTCCCGATCAACGCAGCGTCAAACTGTGTTGCGTCGCGCCATCAACGGTAAAACGGGCGCGATCCCATTTGGCGGGCCCCATATTACCTACTGCATTGTTGGAAAAGGCATAGGGTTCGACCGGCATGCCGAACGGGTTGGTGTCCATCTTGGCGTTGTTGTTCACGTCGTGAAACGCTTTGATCCCATAGTCACCCAAAGCGAGGCCTTCGAACACCACTGTGCGTTCGCCGTTTTCAATATCAATATGAGCCACACGTGATGGCGCGCCACCCTCATAGGCGGTTTCACTGTCGTAAAGCGCGATCATGACGCTGCCGGCTTCGGTGCCCGTCTCCACGTTGAGGTGTAGGCGGCCAGAATCCTGTGCGGTGGCGCTGCTGGCAATGATAAGACTGCCCGTCAGGGCGAGGACGGCAAGGGCACGTTTCATAGTGGGCTCGTGATGAGATTAAGAAAGTTGAGACCGTCCTTTTGTCCCCGCCCTTATCAGCCCTCCAGCGACCTTACGCCTTGAACCACCTGCTCTTCGCCAGTGAACGCCCCGTGTCATTCACGAAGCGCGAACGACCGCGCCATATGCAGCAAGCACTTAGTCTTTCTCGCGCCGGAGCTGACGTGACCCCCTGAAACT
>NZ_DIGV01000014.1 GCF_002419815.1 Brevundimonas sp. UBA5713
GGCGTCGGCGTCGGGGGCGCAGGTTCCGGCGGCACGGTCGTGGTTTCGACCGGCGCGGTGGCCCCGTCCTCGGGGCTGGGCTCGGGCTGCGGATTATCGGGCGCGGCAGCCTCAATCACCATCTCCGAGACAATCGTCACCGGCACGGAGTTAATCAGCGGGCGCGGCGGCTCGTTCTTGGCCGCTGTCCAGCCGATCAGGGCCAGCGCCGCAACGCCGCCATGCAGGGCAATCGAACCGATGAGTGCCGGGGAGGGCTTTCTCACGGCCTTATGCCCCCGCCTCTTGGCCGATGGTGTCGGTGATCAGGTTCAGCTTGGTGAAGCCTTCCGACGACAGACGCGCCATCACGCGGGCCACCGCCTGATAGGGGGCGCGGCCATCGGCCCGGATGAAGATGGCCTTTTCGCGGGCGTTCTCGCCAGCGTCCTCGGCCACGCGGATCGGCAACTGGTCCCAGCTGACTTCGCCCTCGCCCACATAGATGCTGCCGTCATCCTTGATGGAGACGGTAACGGGCTTCTCGTTGACCTCGACCGCGCTGGCCTCGGTCTTGGGCAGTTCTACCGGAACGCCCACCGTCATCATTGGGGCCGAGATCATGAAGATGATCAGCAGCACCAGCATCACGTCGACCAGAGGGGTGACGTTGATTTCGCTCAGCGGGCGCTTGCGCGCACGGCGACGACCGCGCCCTGCGCCTGCGCCCGAACCACCTGCACCCATACCCATGTTTAGCTGCCCCGACGCAGGTTCAGGCTGTCCGAAGGCGGCGGAGGAGGCGGCGGCGGGGTGGCCGGACCGGCCAGACGACGTGCCAGAGCCGCTTGCAGATCATCGGCAAAGGCTTCCAGACGGGCAGTGTATTTGCCTGCCGACACCGAGAAGGCGTTGAAGGCCATATAGGCCGGAATGGCGGCGGCGAGACCGATGGCGGTGGCGAACAGGGCCTCGGCAATGGCCGGTGCCACGGTGGTCAGATTGGTGTTGCCCATGGCGGCGATGCGGTCAAAGGCGTTCATGATGCCCCACACCGTGCCGAACAGGCCGATGAACGGCGAGGCGGTGGCCACCACCGACAGCACGCCCAGACCGTTTTCAATCTTCTGGCTCTCGCGGGCGATGACCGAATCCAGCGCGCGGTCGATACGGCCGATCAGGGCCTGCCCCTGGCTGTCGGTCAGCGGGCCGCGCTGGCGGGCTTCTTTCCAGTCTTGCAGGGTGATTTGCAGCATACGCGGCAGCGGGTCTGCCGGCTGAGGTCCGGCGGCAGCAGCGGCCTCTTCCAGCGAGCGTCCACTCTCGACCAGTTGTTCGAACTCGGTCGCACTGCGGTTCATCTTGGTATAGCTGGCGACCTTGCCAATGATGATCGTCCACGACCAGACCGACGCGACGACCAACCCCACCATGACCGTTTTGACCACCCAGTCGGCGGCCATGAACAGCTCGACGGGATTCAGCAGGGAGGCATCGGCGGGGGGCGTCATTCAACAATCCTTGGTGCGATACGGAAAGGCCATACCTTTGAAACTGTGAAGGCGTGGCGAATTCATGGCAGAAAACGGCGATCTAGCCGTGACAGGGGCGTCCGTCACGCCCCTTTCTCTGACATAATCGTTATCGAGTGCTTTCCGGTTCCGACAAACCTGAAAGCCAAGGTTCCACCTTCTGCATCAAAAGCTTGCTGGGACGGCGCGGGCGGCCATCCATGTGAATGCAGGCGGCGACAACATCGGCGCGGCACAGCACTTCGCCGTCACGCTCGATGGTCTGTTTGATGAGCATGCGCACACCCTTCACCACCTCGTAGCGGGTGCGCACAATCAGGGCGTCGTCGATCTTGGCAGGGCGGACGTATTTGATGTTCAGCTCACTGACGACAAAGGCCAGCGGATCATCGCTTTCCAGCAAATCGGTATGGCCAATCCCCGCCGCCCGCAGGAAGTCCGAACGCCCCCGCTCGAAATAGCGCACATAGTTGGCGTGATAGACCACGCCCGTGAAATCGGTGTCCTCGTAATAGACACGCACGGGCAGCAGGTGATCCTTGCCGTCAAATCGGCCAGCGGTGGGGAGATCGGTCATGGGTGAGGTCTAGCCCGTCACGGCATCCGGTTGAACCCTCCGCACCAGATTAACAGCTGTGGTCCAAACGATATTGGCGGCTTCGTCCGCGTCTTGAGCAACGTCCGATGCCGGAATGCGCAGGACGGTAATGCCTTGGCTGGCAAGCCAACTGTCTCGCCTCTCATCACGTTGAGGATGATCAGCAGTGGAATGTATCAACCCATCGACCTCGACAGCTAGGCGCACTTGAGCACAGTAGAAGTCAAGGATGTATGATCCGAGCGGGTGCTGTCGGCGGAAAGCGGGCACCCCCGGCTGACGTTTTCGCAGCCGAAGCCATAGGGCCGCTTCCGGCGGTGTCAGATTGCGACGAAGAACTTTCGCTCTCTGCATAGTGGACTTTGCGGCCCGCATATTGCCCCCTCCGTCACGGCGCTGCGCACCGCGCCACCTCCCCCGCTTCGCAAGGGAGGATAATTGAAACGCAACGCTGGCTACAGCACTCCTCCCCTGCTTGCGGGGGAGGGGGACCACGAAGTGGTGGAGGGGGCTACTTCCCGAACAAATCCGGTGCCGTCGGGGGCGGTGGCGGTGCGCTCAGCCCCAGATGTTCATAGGCGCGGGCGCAGGCCATGCGGCCGCGCGGGGTGCGCATGATGAAGCCTTGTTGCAGCAGATAGGGTTCGATTACGTCCTCGACGGCGTCGCGGGCTTCGGCGATGGCGGCGGCGAGGGTGTCCATGCCGACAGGACCACCGCCGTAGTTTTCGATCAGCGCTTTCAGGAAGCGGCGGTCATTGCTGTCCAGACCCGCCTCATCGACTTCCAGACGCGCCAGTGATTGGGCGGCGACCAGACGGTTGATGATCGGAGCACCCGCCGCATCGGCAAAATCGCGTACGCGGCGCAGAAGGCGGCCCGCGATACGCGGCGTGCCACGCGAGCGAGCGGCGATCTCATAGGCCCCCTCGGCGTCGATCTCCGCGCCCATTTTGCGAGCGGTGCCGCGCACCACCATGGTCAGTTCTTCGGGCGTGTAGAACTCAAGGCGTAGCGGAATACCGAAACGGTCGCGCAAGGGCGTGGCCAGAAGACCCGCACGGGTCGTGGCGCCCACCAGCGTAAACGGGGCCAGATCGATGCGCACCGAGCGGGCGGATGGCCCTTCGCCGATGATCAGGTCCAGCACATGGTCTTCCATCGCCGGATAGAGGACTTCCTCGACCTGAGGCGACATACGATGGATTTCGTCGATGAACAGCACATCGCGTGGTTCGAGATTGGTCAGGATGGCCGCAAGGTCACCCGGCTTGCCCAGAATAGGGCCTGAGGTGGCGCGAAAACCCACGCCCAGTTCACGCGCCACGATCTGCGCCAGCGTCGTCTTGCCCAGCCCCGGAGGGCCAAACAGCAGCACGTGGTCCATCGCTTCCTGACGCTTTTTAGCGGCCTCGATGAAGATCGACAGATTGTCCTTGGCCTTGGGCTGGCCGACAAATTCCGACAGCGTTTGCGGACGTAGGGCGCGGTCGAACGCCTCACCCGCCATCGCCTCACCGCTCAGGATGCGTTCGCTCATTTACCCAGTTCCTGAAGCGCAGCGCGGATGATGGCGGAAAGCCCCGCCTCCTCGCCCTTGGCCTCCAGCGCCACTTCGACAGCACGGCGGGCATTCACCTCGGCAATGCCCAGACCCAGAAGCGCGGCCACGGCCTCGCCCGTAATCGATGGTACCGGTGCCACCACAGGCGCATCGGTGTGAACACCACCGCCTGCAGGGGTAAAGGTGGTATCGCCCAGCGGCTTGCCCTTCAGCTCGGTCACGATACGCAGGGCCAGCTTCGGCCCTACGCCATTGGCACGGGCCACGGCGGCCTTGTCTTCTCGCGCCACCGCATTGGCCAGTTCGGACGGCGGCAGCACATCCAGTACCGCCAGCGCCGCCTTGGGACCCACGCCCTGAATAGCCAGAAGCGTCGTAAAGGCCTTGCGCTCGTCACGGCTGAAGAAACCGTACAGGCGCGGGCCTTGGTCTTCGGACCATTGCGAATGGATATAGACGGTCGCCTCGGCATTGGGGGCCAAGCGCGACAGGGTGCGCGATCCGCAGGTCGCCACATAGCCCACACCACCGCAGTCGATGATGCAGTGGTCCAGTTCGACCTCGGCAACAGTGCCTTTCAAACGACCGATCACGCGACACCTTTAACAAGAGATTCAAGCAGCGCACGCTTGCGAAGCTGTGCGTGGGTAATGGCGACGGCCAGCGCATCGGCGGCATCGGCCTTGGCCCCTTTGGAGGTCGGCAGCAACCGCGCCACCATATAGGCAATCTGGTTTTTGTCGGCGTGGCCCGCACCTACCACAACCTTCTTGATCAGGTTGGCGGGATATTCCCCCACCGGAAGACCATAGGTCGCCGCGCCCAGAATGACGGCCCCGCGCGCCTGTCCCAGTTTCAGGGTCGAGGCGGGGTTTACGTTGACGAACACCTCTTCGACCGCCGCCTCGTCGACCTGATAGTCGTGGCAGATGGCGTGGATACCGTTCATCAGCGCCAGCAGACGCTCCGAGAATGGCAGGGTATCATCAGGCGCGATAACCCCGTGCGCGATCCAGCGCAGGCGCGAGCCATCGGCGGCGATTACCCCCCAGCCGGTCTTGCGCAATCCGGGATCGATCCCGACGATTCTGATGGTTTCGTTCGTCATCTGTTCCCGTCATGCCCCAAAGAGGGTTAGCAGACAATGACCGAAGACCTTTCTGCCGGACAGATTTCATCGACCGGAGATTGCGCAGCCAGCAGGGCTGTGGTCTGCATGGCCGCGTTTTGATTTCGTATGCGCGGCCGGTTCGGGTCGTGGAGTAACGTGATGTCCGCCTCCCCTGCCGCCCTGCCTCTGGATCGCCGCGCATGGATCATGATCGCGGCCAGCGCCGCCATCGTGACTCTGGCCATGGGCGTGCGGCAGTCGTTCGGCCTGTACCAGACGCCAATGGTGATGGAGCTGGGCATCAGCCGCCAGACCTTCGGCTTTGTGCTGGCGTTGCAGAACCTGCTGTTCGGCGCAGTACAGCCCTTTGTCGGGGCCTATGCCGACAAATACGGCGCGGCCCGGGTGCTGTTTATCGGGACGGCGCTTTATGCGGCAGGGATGGTGGTGACGGCCCTGTCCAGCAGCGCGCTGGGCATCGGACTGGGTTTCGGTGCCATGGTCGGCATGGCCATGTCCGGCGTGACCTTTGTGGTGACCATGGGCGCGGTCGGCAAGATCGTGCCGCCGCACAAACGCACGCTGGCTTTTGGCATCATCACGGCGGGCGGATCACTGGGCCAGTTCTTCGTGGTGCCCATGGCACAGGCGTTAATCGATGGCATCGGCTGGGAGAACAGCCTGCACGCCATGGCCGTCATGCTTTTGTTGATCGTGCCGCTGGCCTTTGGCCTGATGAACAAACGCGGCGCGGCGGTGGCTCCTCGGCCCGAGGGCTTGCCGCTGGGGGCGGCGCTGAAACAGGCCTGCTCAGACCATAGCTGGTGGCTGCTGTTCGGCGGCTATTTTGTATGCGGTTTTCACGTGGCCTTTGTCGGCATCCACTTCCCGGCCTTTGTGCAGGATCAGGGCCTGCCCTCCAGCGTCGGGGCCACCGGGCTGGCGCTGATCGGCCTGTTCAACATTCTGGGGTCGTGGATTTGGGGTGCGTGGGGCGGCAAATACTCCAAGAAACACCTGCTGGCGGCTCTTTACGCCTTGCGCGGCGTGGCGATCATCATTTTCTTGCTGACCCCGCTGACGGCGTTCAGTGCGCTGGCCTTTACCGCCGCGTTCGGCTTTTTGTGGCTGGGCACCGTGCCGCTGACCAACGGGTTGGTGGCGCAGATTTACGGGCTGCGGAACCTGTCGGCACTGACCGGTTTGGTCTTCTTCGGCCATCAGGTCGGCGCGTTTCTGGGCGCGTGGCTGGGCGGGCTGATCTTTGATGCCACCCAGTCCTATCAGTGGGTGTGGTATATCTCGATCGCGCTGGCCTTTGTCGCCAGTGCCGCCAACCTACCGATCCGCCAGACCCCGCCGCCGCTGAAAGCCGTCACCGCATGACTGAACAGCCCACCAAGCCCGAACGCACCATCCCCGTGTTGCTGGGCGTGGCCGCAGGCGTGCTGGTACTGGGGGGATTGGCTCTGTGGCAGCGTCAGGGGTTGGCGCTATGGCTGGAACAGGCCATCGCCTTTTGCATGTAGAGCGACGGGCCTAGTCGTCGTCGGCTTCGATGCGGAAACTGTGCACGCCCTCCAGACCCGCCAGACCTTCCGCCATCTCATCCAGATGATGGCGCTGGCGCACCTTGATGCGCCAATAGCGGCACACTAGGGAGCCGTCATCGCTCAACCCCTGACGGGCGGCAAAGGCCTTGGCATCGGCGATGCGGATCAGAGCCGCTACCTCCTGCGCTGTGGTCAGGTCCTGACGTTTCCAACTGACGTCGACGCTGGCCGCCACCACCGAAGGCACCCGCGCGCTGACCAGTTTCAGCGCCACCAGAATCACGACCGTCACGCCCGTGCCAATGGCCGCCAGGCCGATCAGGCCCGCCCCGAACAAAAGGCCCAGCGCCGCCGTCATCCACAAAGATGCGGCCGTGGTCAGTCCGTGCACCGAAAAGCCCTGACGAAAGATCACGCCCGCGCAAAGAAAACCGATCCCTGTCAGCACCCCGTGCGCCATACGGGTGGGGTCGGTCATGATATTATCGGAGGGCAGGTCGTCGAAGGCCCAGTGCGTCTGATGCAGGGCGGCCAGCATCAAAAGGCACGACGACAGGCTGACCAGAATATGGGTGCGAAATCCTGCGGGACGCCCGCGCCATTCGCGCTCCAGACCGATCAGGCCGCCCGCAATCAATGCCCCGATCAGAGGCCAAACCACTTCATCCCACGGCAGCATCCGCACGTCCTTCCCAACGCCAAGCTCATTGTCCTAACGCAGAAATGACGTTCCATTTCCGTCTCTACGGGCAGAGCGTCTGAAACGGTTCAGATAGGTCGCCGGTTGCGGCCATAGAAAAAGGGCGTCGCCATAACGGCGCCGCCCTTTTCCAGCCCCAACTCGAACTTAGCCCGCGTACTTCGCCGCGTCTTCGTCCGAGATGTCTTCGTTGGAGTACACCTGCTGGACATCGTCCTCGGCGTCCAGTGCGTCGAGCAATTTAAACAGGGTTCCGACCTGTTCACCCGACAGTTGGACTTCCGACTGTGGCTTCCAGACAATAGCGGTGGACTTCGGATCACCCAGAACCTTCGACATGGCCTCTGCCACATCGTTCAGGTCTTCAAAGGCGGTCCAGATGGTGTGACCCGGAGCGTCTTCATAGATGTCCGGCTTCACCAGATCGCTTTCCACGTCCATGGCGCCGGCCTCGATGGCGGCTTCCATGACGGCATCTTCGGTACCGGCTTCGGCGGGATAGTGGATCTTGCCCACGCGGTCCCACATGAAGGTGACCGAACCGGCCTCACCCAGCGCGCCGCCGTTCTTGGAGAAGGCCGTACGGACGTTGGAGGCTGCACGGTTACGATTGTCGGTCAGCACGTCGACCACGATCTGGACACCGCCCGGGCCACGGCCCTCGTAGCGGATTTCTTCCATCGCATCGACTTCGCCGCCCTGAGCCTTCTTGATGGCGCGTTCGATGTTTTCCTTGGGCATCGACTCCGCCTTGGCGTTGTTCACCGCCAGACGCAGACGCGGGTTCATTGCCGGGTCGGGCATGCCCGACTTGGCAGCCACCGTAATTTCCCGCGACAGACGCGAGAACAGCTTGGCGCGTAGCTTATCGGCGCGCCCCTTACGGTGCATGATATTTTTGAATTTTGAGTGGCCGGCCATGGTGTCGCTCGCCAGAAGTCGAATATGCTAAGGGGCGCCCTTTACCGGATGGGGCTTTCTCTGTCACCACAGGGAACAACCCGAAAGCACCGGGAATTTAAAGTGCAGCACAGTTTGGAGGACGAACATGGTCGCTGTTGACGACACCTATCTGGACGAGGCTTACGACGAAGGCCTGCGCGATCCGAAAGCGACCGAGATTGTCGAACGCTATGCGCGCCGCCCTGTCACGGTTTCCACCGCTGCGGCGACGGGATCGGTTGTGGCCGCCTTTGCGCTGGGGGCTCTGACGGCCGTCGGCATCATGGCGCTGACCCGCGGCTACCGCGACTGATTGCCGGTTTAACGGGCTTTCAGCGTTTCCAGAAACGTTCTGAAGGCTCCGGTGATGGGGGCGGGTCGCCTGTCTTCCCGCCCCACCATCACATGGACGAAATGGCCCTCGGCCACGGCCTGGTCTTCCGCGTTCCGGAACAGACCCACCTCGTATTTGACACTGCTGTTGCCCAGATGGGCGACGCGGATACCGGCATGGATCACGTCCGGATAATGCGCCGCGGCGTGATATCGGCAGCCGGATTCGATCACCAAAAAAATTTTATCCGACGTCGCCGGATCCAGAAGGCCCTCGCCGATCAGCAGCTGGTTCACCGCTGAGTCGATGTAGCCGTAGTAGGCCGCATTGTTGATGTGGCCATAGATGTCATTGTCGGCCCATCGCGTCGTGACGGTGACAAACTGTCGGTAATCGGCGCGAACGCCCCGTCTGTTTTCTGCCATAGCAACGCTATCCCCCTTGGCGACGGCTCCCTTTGCGTCCTACCGTGCCGCAAAAGACCGGAGCTGACCATGGCTGTAACTGCCCGTGCCGCTGTACTGACCCAGATGGGGAGCCAGACCCCCTATGCGGACAGCCGTCCTTTGACGATCCGCGAGGTGACACTGGATGAGCCCGGGCGCGGCGAGGTGCGGGTAGGCATCAAGGCGGCGGGTCTGTGCCATTCCGATCTGTCGGTCATCAATGGTGATCGCCCCCGCCCCATGCCCATGGCACTGGGCCATGAAGCCGCGGGCGTGGTCGAGGCCATCGGCGAGGATGTGACGGATTTGGAGGTCGGCGATCATGTGGTCATGGTCTTCATGCCGTCCTGCGGTCACTGCGTGCCCTGCGCCGAGGGCCGCCCTGCCCTTTGCGAGAATGGAGCCGCCGCCAATGGCGAGGGGCGTCTCTTAAGCGGTCGCCGCGCTTTTATGTGCGAGGATGGCGAGGCTTTGCACCACCATCTGGGCTGTTCGGCCTTTGCCACGCGGGCCGTGGTTTCACGCCGCTCTCTTATAAAGATCGACAAGGATTTGCCGTTCGAGCACGCCGCCCTGTTCGGTTGCGCCGTGCTGACAGGCGTGGGCGCGGTGGTGAATACGGCAGGGCTCAAGGCCGGACAATCCGCCGTAGTGATCGGTCTGGGCGGTGTGGGCCTGGCCGCCGTGCTGGGGGCGCTGGCCTGCGGGGCCAGTCCGGTCATTGCCGTGGACCTGAACCCCGACAAGCTGGCGCTGGCGGCTACGCTGGGGGCCGTTCACACCATCAACGCCGCCGATCCCGATGCCATAGAGCAGGTGAAGGCCCTGACCGGTGGCGGGGCGGACTTTGCCTTTGAAATGGCCGGATCGGCCCGCGCGCTGGAAGCGGCATGGAAGATGACACGCCGTGGCGGCACCACGGTGACGGCGGGCCTGCCCCCGCCCGAGGCGGCGCTGGCGGTCAATATCGTCTCGCTGGTTGCCGAGGAGCGTACCTTGAAGGGCTCCTATATCGGCACCTGCGTGCCCAGCCGCGACATCCCCCGCTTCATCCGCCTGTTCAAAGACGGGCGGCTGCCGGTGGATCGCCTGCTGTCGGGCACGCTGACGCTGGATCAGATCAATCCGGCGTTTGATGCGCTGGCAGACGGCATGGCCGTACGCCAGATCATCCGCTTTTAACCCAGCGTCTCCAGCAGGGCCTCGACCTCTTCGCGGCTGCCCAATGACGGCTGGGCCCCTGCCCGTGAACAGGCCAGAGCCCCTGCCGCACAGGCAAAGCTGAGCGCGGCTTGCGGCTCCATGCCTTCCAGCAAGGCCACTGTGATGGCACCGACGAAGGCATCGCCCGCGCCGACGGCATCGGTGGCCGTGACCTGCGGCGGGTTGGACCACGCCATTTCCACGCCGCGCTGATACATGGCGGCACCACGCGCCCCCTTGGTCACCACCACGCGACCGCCGCCGTGATGCAGGGCATCGCCGTAGAAGGCCGCCTCGGTTTCGTTGACCACAATCAGGTCGGCACGACGCAGCATGGCCTCTGACACCGGCGCGGCGGGGGCCAGATTGACGCAAACAAACTCGGTCGCGCGCCCGACAGCGGCCTCCACGGTCTCGATCGGCAGTTCCAGCTGCACGATCAGCGGCATCTCGATGCGCGACGGCAGCTGTTCAGGCAGAACATTGTGGTTGGCACCGGCGGCCACAGTGATCTGATTTTCGCCTTCCGCATCGACCGAGATCAGGGCCACACCTGTTGGCGCATCCGCATCGGTCACAACGCCGTTGAGGTCTACCCCGCAGGCATCCAGCAAGGCCGTGGCGGGCAGCGCCATTTCATCATCGCCCACGCGGCCGATCATGCAGACCTCGGCCCCCAGCTTGCGCGCAGCCAGTGCCTGATTGGCACCCTTGCCGCCCGGATGACGCGCCAGGGTGGCACCGGTCACCGTCTCGCCCGCCTTGGGCAGGGATTTGGCGGTGGCGACATAGTCCAGATTGATGGATCCGACGACAGTGATCCTCATTTTACGGCTCCATCAGACAAGGTGCGAGTGATCAGATCGAACACGCCTTCGGCGTCGGCCTTGGTCGCCCACAGGTGAGGGGCGCTGTCAGCTGCAACGCGGAACTCCACGGCGGTATGGCCGCGCGTCAGATCGCTTTCGGTCTCGATCCGGATATGGGCGGGACAGACCTCGAACAGTTCGGGGCGCATCAGATAGGCGATAGTGCACGGGTCGTGCAGCGGCGCGGCATCCCAGCCGACAATGGTGCGCTCCACCCTCTGGGAAAAGCGCAGCATGGCCGCCACCGTGCGGGCCGGATCGCTGTCGATAGTTTCGATGGCGGCGATGCGCTCCTCGGTGGCGCGCACCTGATGGGTAGCATCCAGACCCAGCAGGACCACCGGCACGGACGTCGACAGCACTTCGTGCGCGGCGTCAGGGTCGGCCCAGATGTTGAACTCGGCGCTGGCGGTGATGTTGCCGCCTTCGCTGCGGGCACCGCCCATGGCGATGATCTGTTGAATACGGTCGGCCAGCGAAGGATCCTGACGCAGCGCCAGCGCCACATTGGTCATCGGCCCCATGACCACCAGAGTGACCGTCTTGGGCTCGCGGCTATGGATCAGACGGATCAAAGCCTCAGAGGCCGTTTCAGTCTCGTACGACTGGCGCGTCTCGACCGGAGCCAGATCGCCCAGGCCTTCGGCCCCGTGAAATTCTCCGGCACCGGCAGGGGCGCGGCGCAGCGGCTGTGCGGCCCCCATGAACACCGGCACGTCTTCGCGTCCGGCAATCTGGCGCAGGATGCACGCGTTGCGGGCTGTCTGCGCCGCAGGCACATTGCCGCCTACCGTGGTCACGGCCAGCACCTCCAGATCAGGGGCGGCAAGGGCCAGAAGGAGTCCCGTGGCGTCATCCACCCCGGGGTCGCAGTCAATGATAAGAGTCTTCTTCACACCCCTTCACTGCTCTGTGACAGCGCCGGTTGCAACCTAAAGCTTGCCCCCTTCGACATAGGGCTGAGGGCTGTCAGAAAAAACTCACGTTTCAAAAACGGAACGGCGGGAACCTTCATCACCGGTGGCAGTTTTGATGGGTGAGCTTGCCGGATTTCCCCCACCCCCCAATCCGGCAACTCACGGCGGCCCGGTCAACACGCCCCCCGACTGAGAAACCGGGCCGCCCCCCAACTTGTACGCGTTAAAGCCCGTCACCTTCCCCCCTCCGGTGACGGGCTTACGCGTTTAAAAGACACTGTCCGGTCATCACAGTTTCGCGAACAGCCGCTAAATCAGGCGGCAACCGCCTTTGCGCGACCACCTGTCACTTGCAACTTTAAATATAAGTGGGACGCTAGGGCTATGGCCGACAGTGTTTTTCGCGACCCGATTATCGAAACCGACCGATTGGTCCTTAGGCCCTTTGCGCCCGAAGATTTCCCTGCCTATGCGGCCTACCACGTGCGCACCGATGTCTATCGCTATCTGTACGCCTCGCCGCCCGATCGCGAAACGCTTCAGCGTCAGTACACCGCGGTCATCCGTCCGGTGTTCGCCAAGGAAGGCGATGTTTTCAAACTGGCGGTCGTCACCAAGGATGGCGGGCAGGTGGTGGGTGAGGTCCTGCTGAAATTTGCCAATGAAAACGCCCTGCAAGGCGAGGTCGGCTATATTTTCGATCCCACCTATGCGGGCAAGGGCTTTGCCACAGAGGCCACCAAAGCCATCATTGATTATGGCTTTCGACATCTGGGCCTGCACCGCATCTTTGCCCGACTGGACACTGCCAACACAGGCTCCATTGGCGTGGTCGAGCGTCTCAAGCTGCGCCGCGAGGCACACTTCCTACAGAATGACCGCTTTAGCGGAATCTGGGGCGACGAGTTTGTCTACGCCATCCTCAGCCATGAGTGGACGTCGCGCGAGCGCTGATCGTCAGGAGCCAGCAAATAGGTCGGCACGTCTTGCGGCTCGAATGGCCGCACCCATATGCTAATGCAACACTGACTGTTTCTAAAAGGCGTGCGCCATGGCTGACCTGACTCCTCTGAAAATCGACTTTGTGTCCGACGTCATGTGCCCATGGTGCGTGGTGGGTCTGGGCGGGCTGACCAAGGCGCTGGACAAGCTGGCCCCCGAGGGGATCAAGGCCGACATCACCTTCCAGCCGTTCGAGCTGAACCCCCAGATGCCCGCCGAAGGCCAGAACATCGTGGAGCACATCGGCCAGAAATATGGCTCCACGCCGGAACAGTCTGCCGCCAACCGCGAAATGATCCGCCAGCGCGCCGCCGAGGTCGGATTTGACGTGCGCATGACCGACCAGTCACGCATGTGGAACACCTTTGATGCGCACCGCCTGCTGTACTGGGCGCATGAGACGGCTCCGGAAAAGCAACCGGAGCTGAAGAAGGCGTTGTTCACCGCCCACTTCACCCACGGTCAGAACGTGTCGGATGCCGGAGTGCTGACCCAAGCCGCCGAGAGCGTCGGCTTTGACCGCGCCGAGGCGGGCGAGGTGCTGGCGTCGGGCCGTTATGCCCGCGAGGTGCGCGCCGCCGAGCAGCTGTGGCAGTCGCGCGGCATCACCTCGGTTCCGGCCGTAGTGGTCAATGAGCAGTATCTGATCTCGGGTGGTCAACCGGCCGAGGTGTTCGAGAACGCTCTGCGCCAGATCAGTGCCGAAACCGGCAAGGCCGCGCCCGCCGCCTGATCTCCCGATCCGGCACGGCTGGCCTCCATGCCCCGTCCTCGTCTATGACGGGGCATGACCACCGCGCCCCTGCCTGATGCCGCCTCCGATAACTGGGTTGATCGCCATGCCCCGCAAAAGCTGAAGCCCTGGCTGAAGCTGGGACGGTTCGACCGCCCGATCGGGACATGGCTGCTGCTGCTGCCGGGCTGGCAGGGGATTGTGCTGGCGCTGCTCCAGACCGGTCGCGGTTTTGGCTGGTATGAGGCGTGGCTGATCCTTGGCTTTGCGGTCGGTGCCGCCCTGATGCGCGGCGCAGGCTGCGCGGTGAACGACATCGTCGACCGCGACTTTGACGCACAGGTCGCACGCACAGCCTCTCGTCCCATTCCGTCAGGCCAGATTTCCCCCAAACAGGCCGCCGCCTTTGTCATCGGCATCTGTCTGGTCAGCCTGTGCATTCTGCTGACCATGAATCTGATGGCGGTGCTGCTGGGCTTCCTCAGCCTGTTTCTGGTGGCCGCCTATCCGTTTATGAAGCGCATCACATGGTGGCCGCAGGCATGGCTGGGCCTGACCTTTAACTGGGGGGCCTTGCTGGGCTTTGCCGGAGCCAGTGTGGTGGCGCCGCTGGCCATGGCCGGTTTTGTCAGCCCTGCGGCGCTGGCGCTCTATATCGGCGGCCTGTTCTGGACGCTGGGCTATGACACCATCTACGCCCTGCAGGATATCGAGGACGATGTGATGGCAGGCGTCAAATCCTCGGCCCGCCGTCTGGGAACCAAGGTCAAACAGGGCGTGGCTGGCTTTTATGTGCTCGCGACACTGATGGCCGGATTGGCCGGATATCTGGCCGGACTGGGCCCTCTGTTTTGGGTGGGCCTGTGCGCCTACGCCGCGCACTTCGCTTGGCAGGTCTGGCGTCTTCAACCGGAAAATGGTCATCTGGCGTTACGTTTGTTCAAGTCAAACCGTGAGGCGGGGTTGATCCTTCTGGCCGCCATCGCGTTGTCTGGACTGCACCTTTAGTCCGCATTTTCGGGGTAAGTCATGACGATCACTTCGCGCAGCCTGCGTCTTCTTCTGGTCAGCAGCGCCATCGCGCTCAGCCTCGGTGCCTGTAACCGTGGCGAGAAGGTCGAGGACAAGGCTGCCGCCGTGGCTCAGGCCGAGGGTCCGCTGAAGTATGAAAGCGCCACGCCCTACGCCAAGATCGCGCTGACCCTGCCCGAAGCTGTTCGCAGCTTCCCGACCCTGTACAAGGCGCTGTACGATCAGGAAGTCGGTGCCCTGAAGGACTATGCTGAGGGCGCACAGGCCGATCGCAGCGAGTTCGGCGGCAGCGACTTCCCGCCCTACGAAAAGATCATCGCCTATGGAGAGCCGGTCGAGACAGGCCGCCTGTTCAGCATGATCCGCAGCGACTTTGACTATAGCGGCGGGGCGCACCCCAACACTGTGGCCAGCGCCGTTCTATGGGACAAGGCCGAGAACAAACGCCTGACCGCCGAGGACTTGTTCGCCAAGGACGCCAACCGCGCCCAGATCGAACGCGCCCTGTGCGATGCCGTCAACGAAGCCAAGACGAAGCGTCCTGGTGCGGAGCCTGTCGCCAACAGCGGGACCTGGACCTGTCCGGCGCTGAAGGACTTGCAGATCGCGCTGGCCAAGGGTGACACCGACAAGAAGGCCACGGGCCTGACTTTCCTTCTGGATGCCTATGCCGTCGGTCCGTATGTCGAGGGTGCCTATTACATCACCCTGCCCTATTCGGCCCTGTCGCAGGCGCTGAACCCGACCTATGCGGCCGAGTTCGGCGGCTCCGGCAAGACCGGCGATGTCACCAACGACCTGCGCGTCGAATAGTCGAAGGGCCTAGCGCCCCTCGACCAGAAAGGCGTCGATCAGGGCGTTCAGCGCCTCGGCCTGATCGTACATGATGAAGTGTCGGCTGTTCTGCACCGGCTCCATCCGCACATTGGGCAGGGGCGCATATTCACGCGGCCAGATTTGCGAAGATTGCGCGCCCTGTGGCCCGCTGCTGTCCACGGCATACACGGCCCAGACCGGCGTGGTCATGCCGGGCAGACCCGCGCGAATGTCTGTCAGCATCAACTCTTTCAGCGCGCGGGCCAGCACACCGCGATCCGAGCGGGTTGAATCCTCGACGATGCTGTCGCGGCGATCCTCGCTCAGGGTCATGATGACGGCGGTCTGCTGTTGCTGGCCGCGCAGCATGACTTCGGGCGCAGCGCGGATGACGCGTTCCATCTGATCGGCCATAGGGCGCACGCTTTCGACCGTCGCCGCCGGATTGGTCATGGCACCGAAGAAGGGCAGGCTGTCCACACTCATGACCTTGGACAGGCGGTCCGGATGCTTCTGGGCGATGATCAGTCCACCCAGTCCGCCCATGGAGTGGCCGATAAAGGCCGGACGATCCAGCGTCGCGGCATAGGCGGCCAGATCATCCAGCGCCGGTTGCAGCACCGGCGCATCATTTAGCGTCCACGGCTCGCCCGCAAAGCCCGACAACTGCACCAGATGCACCCGATACTGTCCCGCCAGACGCTCGGCGGCCGGACGCCAGACCTCTCGGCTGGAGGCATAGCCATGCAGGAAGATCACATCGGGCCCCTGCCCCATAACCTCGACCGAGAAGCGCGGCGACGGACGGACAATGTCCTGTGCCACGGCCAAGGGCGCAGCCCCTAGACTCAATGCCGCCACCGTGGTGGCCAGAAAACGCAAAATCGAACGACGCACAGTTAGGAAGGGCTTCATCGGAGCCTCCGTTTCAGATTGATCGAATGACGCGAACTCAACGATGGGGATTTTCGAACACCTCTTCGACCGCGCGGTCGAACAGGGCCGAGATACGGTACGCCAGATCCAGTGACGGCAGGTGTTTGCCGCTTTCGATCGCGATAACCGCCTGACGCGAGACACCCAGTTGCTGGCCCAGTTGTTCTTGGGTCCAGCCCTTTTCGACCCGCAACAGTTTCAATCGATTATTCATGAGCGAACCCGCTCGACGCAGGCGATCAGCCCGAACAGCCCCCACATGATGCAATAGGCTGCCCAGCCTGCAGGGCCGGAAAATCCGGCGAAGGTCTCCAGAAAGCCCCAGACCGTGAAGATGGCCAGCGTGGTCATGCAGGCAATGATCAGGCGACGCGCCAGCACGGCTTTCAGATACTCGTCCGCCTGACGCAGATAGTTCAGTGTCACTACGATCTGGCCCACGATGGCCAGTCCCGGCAGCAGCGCCAGACCGATCATGGCCGCGCCGTTTACCTGCCCGCTGCGGACCGCGAAACTGGCTGCAAATATGGCCAGCACATAGACCGCCATCGTCGCGAAGGTGCCACGCGTATACTGCCGCGCCGCAGGGGTATTATCTTTGGTCGAAACCATCAGCTCGTCCTCCCAATGTCAGGAAAACCTGACACTCAAATAATGTCATGTCAACATTACATTTTGTAAGGCCTTACTGACATAGTTTTTTGGCTTGCCAATCAAGGAGATGACCGACCAAATACCGGCTCATGAAACATTGCTTTTTGCCCGCCGCCGTTGCGCTCGCCGTTCTGTCGGTTCTGACGCCGCAGGTCACCCATGCACAGACCCGTGACGTCGCCGGAGCCAGCGACCACGCCGATGTGCCGCGCGTAGACGGTGCCGTCGCACGGGCGTGGCGACATGTTGCCGTGGGCGACATCCGCATGCCTCTGGCCGCGATCAACAGCCGCGATGATCTGGAGACAGTGCCGCGCCATGTGCAGGGCGAGATCAAACACACGGACTATGTGATCCGTCCGGCCCGGACGCCGCTGGAAATGGACCGCCACTATGAAGAGGCGCTGCGCCGCAACGGCTATCAGACCCTGTATGCCTGCGCAGGCATTTCCGCATGCGGCAGCCGGATGGGCGAGTTGATCCTGCTGTCGGACAAGGTAGCCCCCATTGGTCTGCCCGACGGTCTGTTCAACGACCATTTGCGCGTGCGCGTGGCCCGCAAGGGCTCGACGTGGGTTCTGCTCCACATGATTCAGGGCCCCGACCGCGCCCTGGTCTATCAAGCGGTAGTGGAAGGCGCGCGCGATCTGGACTAGGGAACGCCCCTCACTTCCTAAGGCAGCACGCTTCGTGGCCCGCGTTTCCGATCCCCGACAGTTCATTCTGGACAACACCCGCCTGCAACCGGTGTCGCACACGCCGGAGATTTCGCTGTGGCTGGCCGACGAGATCACACCGATCTGGCGACTGACCGAAGAAGAACTGGGCGAGATGGGCGTGCCGCCGCCCTTCTGGGCCTTTGCATGGGCGGGCGGTCAGGCGCTAGGCCGCTGGCTGCTGGACAATCCGTCGGAATGTCAGGGCAAGCGGGTGATCGATCTGGCCACCGGCTCGGGTCTGGTAGCGGTGGCCGCCATGAAAACCGGCGCGCAATCGGTGCTGGCGGCGGACATCGACCCGTTCTGCGAGGCCGCCGTCGCTGTGAATGCCCAAGCCAATGGCGTGCAGATCGACTTCACCGACGCCAATCTGCTGGACACCGATCCGCCCGAGGCAGACCTGATCTGTGCAGGTGATGTCTTCTATGACAAGCCCATGGCCGAAGCCGTTTTGGCATGGCTGCTAAAGGCGCGGGCGCGCGGCACGCGGGTGCTGGTGGGCGATCCCGGTCGCAACCACTTCCCCAAGTCCGGCCTGACATTCCTGGCCGAATACACGGTGCCGACCACGCGGGAACTGGAAGATCAGGAAGTGAAACGCTCGCGCGTCTGGTCGCTGGACCAAGCGGGACTTTACGCTCGCTGACATAGCATCTCTTTCCCAAACGGTGCGTTTTGACCTAGCTTTGGCCAAAGGCCGTGCGAGGGAAGGATCATCCGATGAAATGGCAAGGTGGACGCCGCGGTGGCGGTATTGAAGATCGTCGCGGCATGGGTGGCGGCGGGGCCGTCGCCGGTGGCGGCATCGGCGCGCTTATTCTCGCGGGCGTGCTCTATTTCGTTTTCGGGGTTGATCCGCAAACCACGACCCAACTGGCGGGCCAACTCGGCAAGCTGGGGGATGCCGGCGCACAGGACGGCCAGCGCGGCACGCCGGAAGATGAAGCGGGCCTGTTTGTCGATGTGATCGGCACCAATATCAACGACGTCTGGTCCGGCTTTATGGATGGCTATACCCCGCCAACCACCGTGCTTTACGAACAGGGCACCCAGACCGGCTGTGGCTATGGCCAGTCGGCCATGGGTCCGTTCTACTGCCCAGCAGACCGTCAGGTTTACCTCGACCTCAGCTTCTGGGGCGATCTGCAACGCCTGGGCGGCTCGGGGGCCGATTTCGCCAAGGCCTATGTGATCGCGCACGAGTTCGGCCACCACGTACAGGCCTTGACCGGCGCGACCGACCGCGTTCAGCGTGCCCAGCAAACCGCGCGCACGCGGGCCGAGGGCAACCGCTATTCGGTGGCGCTGGAACTCCAGGCGGACTGCTATGCGGGCGCGTGGGCGGCCAATGCCTCACGCGTGTCGAACGGTGAGGTGGTTGTCACCGCCGCCGATCTGGAAGAAGGCATGAAGACCGCAGCCGCCATCGGTGACGATGCCCTGCAACGTCGCGGCGGCGGTGCGGTGTCTCCGGAAAGCTTTACCCACGGCTCGTCGCAAGAGCGGATGCAGTGGCTGCAACGCGGTTATCAGTCTGGCGATCCGCGCGTCTGCGACACCTTCGCCAACCTGTAATCAATTGATCGTCAGGTCCAGCTGGCCCGCGACGTAGAGGCGGTCGCGGCCCAGATCCAGCACAATCTCGCGACCTGTGAACGCCCCGATGCCCAACAGGGCATTGGGGTAGTTCGGCAGGTTGGAATCGCCAAACACCGGCACGCGCGCATCGCGCCACATCTCCTCGCCCAGCGTCACCGTTTGAACGGAAATCCAGCGTGCCTGCGACACGCCGCCCAGCACCAGGCTGGCACCGGCCTCCTCGGCGCGGCCATCCAACAGGCCCGCGTCATTGGCCGTGGCCTCGCTGATGGACAGCAGGGACGAGGCACCTGTGTCGAAGATCGCGTGGATCACCGCCCCTTCGACCGAGACCTCGACGCCCAGCGCATCGCCCTGTTTGCGGGTCGGAACGGCTTTGAAATGCGGTCCTGCCTGCCATGCGTCGGGGTCGGACAGACGCAGGCGCTGCTGGTCCAGATCAAGCTCAAGCACCACTTCGCGCAGCACATCGCGCCCGATGATCAGCGCCACCCCCGGCCCTTCGCTTGAGGCCAGCGGCCCCAGTTCCAGAATGGCGGCGCGCAGGGAGGCGATGGTATGTCCGGCCAGTTCGACCGGCAGGGTCACCCCGCGCCCCAACTGGGCATTGCCCCCGACGCCATAGGCCACCATCGGCATGTCGAAGGTTTTCCCCAGCGCGTTCTGGGCCACCAAAGCATCGGCCAGCCCACGATCCACCACCGAGTATTGCGCACCACTGTCGATCAGGGCCAGCACCTCCTGCCCCGCCACCTTGGCCTTGATGACCGGCAGAGGGCGTGCCGCACGTTCCAGCGGGACCCACGGCGCTTCCGGCGCGAAATCGAGCGACGGTTTGCGCCACAGCACATTGTCCTTCAGCCACAATCCGCCCCCGACAGCAGCGGCCAGACCGAGAGCGTTCAGCAGGAAGGAGCGACGTTTCATCCTTCACAGATGGACGTAAAACGCGGCCAAATCCACACCCCTGCGGCAATCGGGCATCTTCTTGCGGCTAAAGGCGTTTTCCACGTCCCGCAGCGCAACATTTTTCATGACGCAGCGGGTTCTGGAGTTTACCAGTGTTACCCATGACGACTTCCGCTGACCGATATGTCTCGACACGCGGCCACGCCGCTCAAGAAAACTTTGCCGACGCCCTGCTGCGCGGCATTGCCCCTGATGGCGGCCTGTATATGCCCGCCGCATGGGCTCCTCTTGCCAGCTATTCGACACATAAAGATGCCAGCTACACAGACATTGGCCGCGATGTTCTGACCCCCTTTATCGGCGACGCCCTGCCTGCCGGTGCGCTGGACCGCGCGCTGAAGCGACTGGTCGAGGGGTTTGATCACCCGCTGGTCACGCCTCTGGTCGAACTGGAAGCGGGCCTGTTCGTGCTGGAACTGTTCCGTGGCCCGACCGCCGCTTTCAAAGACCTGGCCATGCAACTGGTCGCGGCCCTGTCGGACGAGGCGCTGGCGGCGTCTGGCCAGACGCTGACTCTGCTGACGGCCACCAGTGGCGATACCGGTGCCGCCGCCGTGCGCGCCTTTGCCGGTGCCGAACGCATCAAGCTGATCGTGCTGCACCCGCTGGACCGCGTCTCGCCGATCCAGCGCAAGCAGATGACGACGGTTCAGGCCGACAATGTGCTGAACCTCGCTGTGCGCGGTGACTTCGATGACTGCCAGCGCTTGGTGAAACAACTGCTGGCCGAAGAAAGCTTGCGCGAGCAGGGCCGCCTCTCGTCGGTCAACTCGATCAACTGGGGCCGACTGGCGGGCCAGATTCCCTACTATGTCTCGGCGACGGCCCAACTGGGTCAGGCCGCGCATTTTGTCGTGCCGACCGGAAACTTTGGCGACGCCTTTGCCGGTATCGCCGCGCGCAAGATGGGCCTGCCGATGGCGGGCATGACGGCGGCGGTCAACCAGAACGACGCCCTCGCCCGCGCCATCAATGAGGGCGTCTATGACCGCCGCACCGCCATCGAAAGCGCCAGCGTCTCCATGGATGTGCAGGCCCCGTCGAACTTCGAGCGTCTGGTGTTCGAGGCCTCGGGTCGCGACGCCGATCTGACCCGTACCCTGTTCGAAGACTTTGCCCGCGACGGCACAGTCACCCTGCCCGACACTCTGGTGAAGGCCCTGCGTCAGGAAACCAGCGCCGTCTCGGTGGACGAAGCCACCACCGCCGCCGAAATCCGTCATGCCTATCAGGCGTGGGGCCGTGTGGTGTGTCCGCACACTGCCGTGGCCCTGCATGCCGCGCGCAAGATGGATCGCAACGGCGCGCCGGTCGTCGCCCTGTCCACGGCGCATCCGTCCAAGTTCGGCGGCTATGTCGAGAGCGTGCTGGGCTTTGCGCCGGAACCGGCACCGGTCGTCGCGGCTCTTGGCGATCAGGCCGAGCGGCTGACCGTCATCGACAACACCTTTGACGCCGCCCTGTCGGCGGCCAAGGCCTTTACCGCCTAAGCGCCTGCCACAGTGCCAAGGCCGACAGCGTAAAGCCGTCCTCGATCTGCCCGTTGCCCAGTGCAGCGGGCAGTTCTGCTAGAGGCATCAGCCTGCGCCCCTTGGCCTCGTCGTCCGCCTGTCCGACAGGGGTGTCGGCGTCGATCTGCACCGTAAACAGGGCGACGCGCGATTTCATAATGCCGGTGTCGGGCCGCACATGCCCCAGCAGCTGGAACGCCTGTGCCGGAAGGTCATAGCCGGTCTCTTCTTTCAGTTCGCGGCGCGCGCTGGCCACAGCACTTTCGCCAGCCTGACCAAAACCGCGCGGGATTTCCAGAGTGACTTGCCCACCCTGCGACGGGCGCTGCATCTCCAGCAGCAGCAGGCTGTCACCCACCACGGGCAGAACCGCCACCCCGTCCGCTCCCGTGCTGGGTTCGATCCAGTGATAGGGCTGTTCCTTCACGATGCGGAACCAGGGGTTCTCATAGACAATCATCTGATCTCGATTCCGATCGATTGGGTCAGGCGCGGATAGAGGCCAAACCAGTTACGGCGGGTGGCCCATTTGAAACTGGTATCCTGCAATTGGTCTTCGACAAAGCTGGCGGCTTCATCGGTCAGGAACTGGACCAGCTGGCCCGCACCAAAGGCGGTGACCAGATCAAACCCCTTCAGCGCATATTCGATCAGCTGGCGTTGGGTCTTGAAGGCCTGCGCGCCGACGCCCAGCGTCAGCAGACCGGCGGGGATTTTATCCAGCACCGGAATGCGATCCATGACAAAGGCCTCGCCCGAGGCGACGAACAGGCCGTTATAGCAGGCGTCGATCACCTCCAGCTTGAAGGCCGCCGCCTGCTGCGGCAGCAGTTCATCCACCGCCTGATACCAGAGCGAGCGCGACCCCAGTTCCGGCGCGCGGTCCATCAGCGTCTGTAGGGCAGCCTCCAGCTCCGGCTGGCTGGTCTGCCACTGCGCCAGAGAGGCCGAGGCGGCGATGGCGCCCGACAATGACTGTCCATGCAGTTTCACCGGACAATACACGGGCTTGATCGCGCGCAGGGTGCGGTCCAGCGCCCGCAGTTCGGACTGGAACTGGGCGATGGTCAGGCGATCCAGATCGCCCTTGCGGCACTGGAACCGTGTCAGGAAATGGTGTTGTGGCAGGTTGTCGAAATAGTCTTCCAGCGAGGACGGGGCCTCATGGCCCGGCACTCGGATCACCACCCCGCCGCGCCCCTGTTTGCTGCCTGCCCAGCGGCGCAGCATCTCGCCCTGCATCAGGCCCGACATGCCCGCATTGTCCAACAGCAGATTGGGGGTCAGGATCGCGCCCTGCGACAGGGCCAGCGACATCATCAGCCGCTTTTCCAGCTCATCGCGCGACAGCCGGCGCACCGGATCGCAATTGGCCAGAAACATCTTTTCCTTGAACAGCATACGCACCCCCTACGCCACTAACGACCAAGCTTAAGGGGGCGGCTGTGCGGGGTCTAGGCCTCGAAGGCGTGCAGGATGGGGCAGGTCTCGCCCTGCCCTGACGCACAGCTGCGGGTCAGGCCGCGAAGGGCGCTGCGCACAGTCTCCAGTTCCCGGATACGGGCGTCGATTTCCGTCAGCCGCGCGGTGGCCAGTTCCAGCACCCGCGCCCGATCCTGACGGTCATCCAGCCCGATCAGCTCCGCGATCTGGGTCAGGGTAAAGCCTGCCTGTTGGGCAGAGCGGATAAAGCGCAGACGCTTCACATCCTGATCATCATAGCGGCGCACGCCCTCGCCCTTGGGCGGCGTCGGCATCAGGCCACGACGCTGGTAAAAGCGGATCGTCTCCACCCCCACAGCGCCCTTTTGCGCCAGCTGTCCGATGGTCAGGCCGTGCATGGTTGACTCCGTACTATGGTACGGAGGCTAGATAGGCGGCATCATCATTGTTGCAAGACAGGAGCGCCAGCGTGGCCGCACCGCAAAAGACCGCCGTCCTCTATCGGATGGCCATTGGCAAGAGCATGTGCCCGTGGGGCCTGCGCGCCAAATCCCTGCTGAAATCCAAGGGCTATCAGGTGGAGGACCACCTGCTGCTGACGCGCGAGGAAACCGACGCCTTCAAGGCGCAGCACGATGTGAAATCCACCCCGCAGGTCTTTATCGACGGCCAGCGTATCGGCGGCTTTGACGACACCCGCCGATTTCTGGGCGTGAAGATCGCCGATCCGAAGTCCACCACCTATACGCCGGTGCTGATGGTGTTCATGGTCACGGCGCTGATGGCGCTGGCGGTTAGCCATGCGGCCTATGGCACGCCGTTCACCGTGCGCGCAGGCGAGTGGTTCATCAGCCTCAGCATGTGCGCGCTGGCTATGCTGAAGCTGCAAAACCTCGACGGCTTTGCGACAGGCTTTTTGAACTATGACCTGCTGGCCCGTCGCTGGGTGCCCTATGCGTGGGTCTATCCGTTTGCGGAGCTGGGCGCGGGCGTACTGATGACCGCCCATGTGCTGACGTGGGTGTCGGCCCCTGTGGCCCTGTTCATCGCCATCATCGGCGGCTGGTCGGTGTTCAAGGCCGTCTATGTCGACAAGCGCGAACTGAAATGCGCCTGCGTGGGCGGCGACAGTCGCGTCCCGCTGGGCGCGCTGTCACTGACCGAAAACATCATGATGATCGCTATGGCCGTGTGGATGCTGGCCCGCCTGTAATCAGGCGAAGACAGGGGCCTTCCACCAGTCCAGACGACGCAGGAAGGGAGCCGGGTCTTTGGGCGTGACCAGATGGGCCGGATCATGGAACAGGCGGTCGTGCAGGCGCGTCAGCGTAAAGCGCACGGCTGCCGCCGCCCCCAGATCCGGCAGGGCCTCGACCTCGACGCGGCTCAAGGGGCGGATGGATTCATAGCCGGCGCGGAAGGCCTCAATCGCCCCTTCATCGGCACGGCCTTCGGCGTCAAAGCCCCAAGCCGACAGAGCGATGGCCAGATCATAGGCCCACGCCCCGTTGCACCCGAAATAGAAATCGATCACCCCGCCGATGCCTGCGCCATCAAACAGCACATTGTCAGGGAAATAGTCGGCGTGTATGGCCCCTTGCGGCAGGGCCGAGGGGTCGAACAGCCCCACCAGTGACGGCATGGCCGCCTCCAGTCGATCAAGGATACGGCGGTCCTCGCCCTCGGCGCGCGTGGCCGAACGCTCGGCCAGCCGCTGCCAGCGACGCGGGCCGACGGGATTATCCCGCTGGCCTTGATAATCCTCACCGGCCAGATGAAGGCGCGCCAGCGTCTGGCCCGCCAGATGGTGATCGGCCAGAGACGGGCGTTTGCGCCACGCGCCTTTGGCCCATTCCACCAGCGCCGCCGGACGGCCCTTCAGCTCGGCAGATAAAGCGCCATCCTTGCGGGCGACCGGCGACGGGGTGCGGAACCCCTTGGCTGCCAGATGCTGGGTCAGGCCCAGACAAAAGGGCAGACCGGCGCGCTCTTCCTCACCCTCGAACAGCGTCAGCACATAGGCCGCATCGCGCGTTTGCACGCGATAGTTGGTGTTCTGCACGCCCTCGGCGATCGGGGTGAAGCTGATCACCTCCGACACCGGATAGGCGTCCAGAAAGGCCTTGGCCTCTGACTCAAGAACGGGGGTGAAGACGGCCATAGAGTTTAAACCAGTTCGGCAGCTGCGCGGCGGGCTCGCACGATGTCGGCGACATCGGACAGCACGCTTTCGGTCGTGGCCCAACGGCCCGCACCACGGCCCTTGCAGGACCAGACGCGGCCATCGGCCCCGTACACCTTGAGCGCATTGCGCTCCCCGTTCAAGGACTGGAACAGGGCGTCATCCAGCGCATCGTTCAGGCGCACCGACGCTTCCAGCTGGCCATCCTTGACGAAGCAGGCCCCGATCTGGCGCACAGGGGCATGGCCCACCGGCGTCTGGGCCGAGAGCACATCGCACGGCACGTCCTGCGGGGCGCGGCCAAAGGCTTCATAGGACAGCAGTTTGACCTTGGCGGCGGCGTCGCGGCCTTCCAGATCGGACGACGGGTCTTCTTCGGCGAAACCGGCGGCACGAGCATCGGCCAGCGCATCGGCAAAGGCAGCGCCCTCGCCCAGACGTTGCAGCATGAAGTTGACCGTGCCGTTCAGCACGGCTTCGAAACCCGCCACCGCGCCCGAGGCACGGGCCGCTCGCAGCGTCTCGATCATCGGCGAGCCGCCGCCGACCGAGGCCGACCACGCCACACGCGCGCCATTGGACGAAGCCAGCAGCTCAAGACCGGCCGGATCAAGGGCCACGGCCTGTTTATTGGCGCTGACCACATCACAGCCCTGCTCCAGAGCGCGACGGATCAGGTCATAGCCCGCCTCGCCTTCCGACAGGGCCTCGACCACCAGATCAGGCTTCTTGGCCAGCAAGGACTCGACGTCGTTGCTGAACAGTTCGGCCGGACAGTCGACATCGCGTTTCTTGGACGGGTTGCGCACCAGCACGCCCACCACTTCAAAGTTCGGATCGGGCAACAGGCGCGCCAGCAGGCCACCGCCCACCACACCGCAACCGGCGACAACCACCTTCAGCGGATCATTTTGCGACACCGGCCCCGGAGGCGCATTGCGATTGCCCACCACAGTGCCTTCGGCACGGCCAAGGGCAGCCACTTCGATTTCTACCTGTGATTGTTCCGCAAGGTCGATAGCGTCGTGCTGAACCAGAGCGCCACCCAGCTGGCGCGCCGTCTCCCAGCTGGCCCGGCGATAGCGCTGCGGATTGCCTGCGGCGTGGGCCGGATCGCGGTCGTACAGGCCATCCACATCCTTGACCAGACGCACCTTCGGCAGCCCCAATTCCGCTGCCAGAACAACAGCCGTAAGATCCGAACCGCCACGCCCCAGCAAAGCCACCCGACCGCAAGAGCGCACCGCACCGAAACCGGGCACCACCACGACCTCATGCTTGGCCAGCGCGGCCTTCAGATTCTCATTGCCCAGCGCCACCGGACGGGCGTGATGGGCCGGCCCCTCGGCCACAATCCCAAGTTGTTGCACCGACAAACCCACCGCGTCCAAACCCACGCGGTCGCAAGCGATGGCCACCAGAGCCGCCGCCTGCTCTTCGCCCAGAACCACATAGGCCGGAAGCAGTTCATTGTCGTGGTCCAGACCCAGTTCACGGGCTTCCGACAACAGCTTGTCCGTCTGGCCTGCCAATGCCGAAACCACGGCCACCACTTTGCGGCCACGGCGCACATGGCCGTAGATTTCGCTGGCCACGGCCGGAGCATCCCCCGGGCTCTTCAGCACCGAAGAGCCGAATTTGAGCACCACCACATCGGCGTCGAGGGCAGGCTGTTTCTGATCGGCGGGTTTCTGGTCGGAGACGAGAGCGAGATTGGCGGACATGGGATTTTCCTGAAGGTCTGGGTTCGGTTTCGGGAGGGATCGGTTTGAAAGAACTTTGGTGCGGGACATGAAAAAACCCGCCTCGGCGGACCGGGCGGGTGATCGGGTTTCGTGCTTTTCGCCTATTCGGCGCGCGTCAACCTGTCCCCGCCCTGTCGGGCATGGTGGTGGTACCGGTAGTGGTGGTCATAATGGACGCGCCAAAACCCATCGCCATTTCGGTCTGGGCCGAGGCGATGAGGGTGCGTTCAATGCTGTCGATGCGGTGCATCACGGCGGGCGTCCAAGGTTGAATATCGTTGTCCTTAGGGTGAGCGACGATGCTGCACCGCGTCAACCCCTGTTCGGAAAAATTTTTCACAGGACTGCCATTTTGGATCGTTCCACCCAAGGAGTGGTCACAAAAACTCAAAATAGGGTCAAATTTTCTACTTGACCCGCGCTCTCGCAAACATCAGTTTGGCGTCACTCATCAAGACCGACCGAGGGAATAGGCCCTTTGACGTCGGGGCAACCATCGGGATCCGCCCGAAACGGTGCCAACTCCTGCGGGGTGTTTTCGAACACCGCGAGAGATGAGTGGAGCGTCGATAAGGCGGCGCGCCACGGGTCTGTCACTGCACGGGTTTCGCGATGGGGCGAAACTTTTTTGAGCGTGACCTGACCGATGACCCTGGCCCTGATCGACAAAGCCGAAACCAAAAAGGAACCGCACTGTCGGAGCGATAAAACGCGCCGTCCGTCTGCCCTTCTGCAACGCGAAGGAGCTCATGACGTCCATGTGCCAATCCCCGAGGATTTCGAGCTCGATTTCGGCGGCAAGCTGACCCAAAAACAGGTTGTCGGTCGCCTTCATGGCAAGGCCAATGCTCCGCTGGTGGTAGTCGCGGGGGGAATTTCTGCTGACCGCTATGTCCACCGCACCGAGACCAAGGGTCTGGGCTGGTGGTCGGGTGCCGTGGGCGTCCGCGCCCCCATCGACCTGACCCGCTATCGCGTCTTGGCTTTTGATTTTGCACCTGAATTCGGCGACGGCGTGAACGAGCCGAAAGAGCCGCTGACCATCACCACCCAGGATCAGGCCCGCCTGTTGGCGCTGCTGCTTGACCATCTGGGCGTCGATAAGGTCGCCGCCTTCATCGGCTGTTCCTATGGCGGCATGATCGCCCTGGCCTTTGGCGAAATTTTTCCCGACTGGGCAGAGCAGCTGGTGGTGGTTTCCGCCGCGCATCGCCCTCATCCGCTGGCCACCGCATGGCGCGGTATCCAGCGCCGCATCCTGCAACTGGGTCTGGAAACGGGCCGCGTCGATCAGGCCATCGGTCTGGCCCGCGAGCTGGCCATGACCACCTACCGCACCCCGGATGAATTCGGCGAGCGCTTTGACAACGAAGCTCCCAGCCACGCCGGTCAGGCCTATCCGGTGTGCGATTACCTGACGTCGCGCGGGCGGGCCTATCGCGACCGCACCACGCCAAACCGCTGGCTGACCCTGTCCGATTCCATCGACCGCCACCGCGTCGAGCCGGAAGCCATCAGCGCCCCTGTGACCCTGATCGGGTTCAACAGCGACCGCCTGTGCCCGATCGAGGACATGGAGGAGTTGGCCAGCCGCCTGCCCAACCTGTTCCGGTTTGTGAAAGCCGATTCCATTTACGGCCACGACGCCTTCCTGAAGGAAGACAAGTTCGTGGGCGACATCCTGACCTCCGTACTGAAGGACGTAGACCAATGACCCGCGCCCGTTTTGCCGACCCTCGCACCATCGCCGCCCGCTCGGGCGTCGATACCGACACGGCGCACGGCTCGGTCATGCCGCCGCTCTATCTGTCGTCCAACTATTCGTTCGCGGGCTTCGATCAAAAGCGCCAGTACGACTATTCGCGCTCGGGCAATCCGACGCGCGATGTATTGGCCGAGACGCTGGCCGATCTGGAAGGCGGGGCAGGCTGTGTGATCACCGCCACCGGCATGGCGGCAGTTGATCTGCCGCTGAGCCTGCTGTCGCCCGATGACCTGCTGGTCGCGCCGCATGACTGTTATGGCGGCACGCACCGCCTTCTGTGCGCCCGCGCCCGTAAAGGTCATTTCCGTGTAGCCTTTGTGGACCAGAACGATGGCGCGGCGCTGGATGCGGCGCTGGCCGACGGTGCCAAGCTGGTGCTGGTGGAAACCCCGTCCAACCCCTTGCTGCGCGTGACCGACATCGCCGATGTGGCCCGCCGCGCCCATGCCGTGGGGGCCAAGGTGGTGGCTGATAACACCTTCCTGTCCCCTGCCCTGCAGAACCCGCTGTCGCTGGGGGCCGATATCGTCGTCCACTCGACCACCAAATACATCAACGGCCATTCCGATGTGGTGGGCGGTGCCGTCATCAGCGCCGATGCCGAAGTGCATCAGGAACTGGCGTGGTGGGCCAACTGTCTGGGCATTACCGGTTCGCCTTTTGACGCCTATCAGACCCTTCGTGGCCTGCGCACCCTGTTCACCCGTATCGAGCGCCAGCAGGCCACGGCCAGCAAATTGGCCCAGATTCTGGACGCCCACCCCGCCGTGGCCGCCGTCCACTATCCGGGTCTGAAGACCCACGCCGGTCATGATCTGGCCGCCCGCCAGCAGCGCGGTTTCGGGGCCATGCTCAGCTTTGAACTGGCCGGTGGCCAGTCCGCCGTATGCGATGTCATCAATGCGCTGGACATCTTCACCCTCGCGGAATCGTTGGGCGGTGTGGAGAGCCTGATCGCGCATCCGGCCACCATGACCCACGCCGCCATGACGCCGGAGGCGCGCGTCACCGCCGGCATTACCGATGGCCTGATCCGCATCTCGGTGGGTCTGGAGCACGAGGACGACATCATCGCCGATCTGGTCACCGCACTGGACGAAGTGGTGGTCAGCAAGGCGGCCTGAGACTAACACCAAGCATTAAAAAGCCCCCTCGGCAGCGCGCCGAGGGGGCTTTTCTTCGGGACCTTTAGTCCGGTCAGGCCGCAGACGCCATCACGGCATCGCGGTGGATGTGGAACTGGCGCATCAGGCGGTCCAGTTCGGCAGCATCCTGAGCCAGCGAACGGCTGGCCGCCGTGGATTCTTCCACCATGGCGGCGTTTTGCTGGGTGACCTGATCCATCTGCGAGACAGCCATATTCACTTCGGCCAGACCGGTGGCCTGTTCCTTGGAAGAGGCCTCGATCTCCGCAGCAATATTGGTCAGGCGACCGATGTGCTCGGCGATCTTTTGCAGGGCACGGCCGGTCTCATTGACCAGATTCACGCCTTGGCCGACCTGCTGGCTGGACGCGTGGATCAGGGTCTTGATTTCCTTGGCCGCTTCGGCGGAACGCTGGGCCAGCGCGCGCACCTCGGAGGCCACAACCGCAAAGCCGCGACCGGCGTCGCCCGCACGGGCCGCTTCGACACCGGCGTTCAGGGCCAGCAGATTGGTCTGGAAGGCGATCTCGTCGATAACACCAATGATGGCACCGATCTGGTTGGACGATTCCTCGATCTGGCCCATGGCCGAGACGGCGCTGTTGACGACCTTCTGGCCTTCTGCGGCTTGGGAATAGGATGCGCGGACCATGGAACCGGCTTCCTCTGCGCCTTCGGCCGAGCGCGCCACCGTCGAGGTGATCTGCTCGACCGCTGCGGCGGTTTCTTCCAGAGAGGCCGCCTGTTGTTCGGTGCGGCGCGACAGGTCGTCCGAGGCTTCGCTGATCTGCTGGGCCGCTGCGCCAATCGCTCCGGCACGGTCGATGATGATGGCCACTGCCGATTCCAGCTTTTCGACTGCCGAGTTGAAGTCGGCCTTCAGCGGAGCGGCACTGCCGGTGATGTTGGCGGTGATACGATGGGTCAGATCGCCCTTGGCCAAAGCAGCCAAACCGTCCGCAACCGCGCTGACGGCCACGCGGGCCTCTTCGGCACGCGCAGCGCGTTCGGCCTCGGTTTGCAGACGCTCCTCTTCACGCGCCGCGCGCGCCTGTTCGGTTTCGGCGGCCAGACGACGGTTTTCGATCGCCTGTTCCTTGAAGGTCAGGACAGCGCTGGCCATGGCTCCGATTTCGTCCTTGCGACCGACGGCCGGAATAGCGACTTCCAGATCGCCTTGCGCCAGTCGGGTCATAGCGCGCGTCATGGCCACCACCGGCTTGGACAGGGCGTTGACCAGCCACAGCGACGAGGCGGCAGCGATCACCAGCGCCACAAGGCCACCCACTGCAAAGGCCACATACGCCTGACGGAAGGCGTTGGCGCGCGAGCGGTCACTTGCAACATTCAGGTCCGCCAGTCGGTCGAGTACAGCGCGGCCGGCGGCACGCACATCGCCGATACGACCCGTGGTGGCCATGCTGGCCACAGCCTCGGCATGCAGGGCCGGATCTTCAGCCATACTCATCATCTGGCGCGCTTCGGCGGTAAATTTCTCGCCTGCATCAGCCAGCGCTTTTTGCTCGGCGAGAAACTGTCCATCGGCATCGACTGCGGCCAGATCGGTCAAGGCGGCAGCATAGTTCGAGGCGTGGGTTTCGAAGCCTTGCTTGAACTCTGCGGCACCGGTGGCGACATAGCCACGCATGTTCAACTGCTGGTTCAGAATGGCGATCTGCACATTCTGGATGGCGTCGTTCAGGTCCTGCGCGGCAGCTTCAGTATGGTCGGCGCGCTGGATAGACAGGACAGCCCACAGCACCAGCACAGTCGCCAGACCGCAGGCCGCAATCACAGCCGAAAAGGCCAATACCAACTTCTTTGGTACGGATAGATTTTGAAGCACGGGGGAGCACTCGGAAAACACAATACGGATTGCGCCCCGTTTAAAACATTCCCGCTATACCAAAGCTTAGCGGTATCCTGCGTGAATCTACGTAAATTCCTATTTATATCAGCGATTTATAGATCACTAGGAAAGCCGTTTCAGGCCGCCCGCAGACGGGCAGCGGTGGGTGTATCCGCGCGTACGGCGGGGCTGCTCCGATCGATATTGAACTGACCCATCAGGCGATCCAGCTCAATGGCGTCCTGTGCCAGGGAGCGGCTGGCGGCGGTCGATTCTTCAACCATGGCGGCGTTCTGCTGGGTCATATGGTCCATCTGGTTGACCGCCATATTGACCTCGGACAGGCCCACCGCCTGTTCACGCGCGGCGGTCTCGCTGGATTCAGCCAGCGCCGTGACCTTTTCGATCTGGCGCGCAATATCGGACAGGGCCGCCCCGCTGCGGGCGACCAGTTGCACGCCCTGCTCGACATGCTGGCCTGAGGTCTGGATCAGTCCCTTGATCTCGCGTGCGGCATCGGCTGACCGCTGGGCCAGTGCCCGCACCTCGGACGCCACCACGGCAAAGCCGCGACCGGCATCGCCCGCACGCGCCGCTTCCACGCCCGCGTTCAGGGCCAGTAGATTGGTCTGGAAGGCGATTTCGTCGATCACGCCGATAATGGCACCAATCTGGTGCGAGGACTGTTCGATCTGTCCCATGGCATTGACGGCACGGCCGACCACGTCCTGGCCGTCGCGGGCCATGACATGGGCTTCACGCACCACTGCGCCGGATTCCTGTGCGGCCTCGGCGGACGATGCGACGGTGATGCTGATCTGTTCGACCGCAGCGGCGGTTTCTTCCAGCGACGCCGCCTGCTGCTCGGTGCGGCGCGACAGTTCGTCGGCGGCGTCGCTCACCTGGCGGGCGGCAGCCCCGATGGCCGAGGCGCGCTCGATGATCACAGCGACGACAGCCTCCAGTCGCTGAGCGGCGGTATTGAAATCATCCTTCAGCGCCTGCGCCTTGGGATGCACATCGATGGTCACACGGTGGCTCAGATCGCCTGCGGCCATGGCAGACAGACCCTCGCCCACGGCGGTCATAGCGATCTCGTCCAGACGGGCGATCTCGGCGGCCTGCGCTTCGTGCTTCAGGCGCTCCTGCTCGGCCAGTTTGCGGGCCTGTTCGGCCTCGATCTCCAACCGCGAGTTCTCGATGGCCTGATCGCGGAAGGTCAGAACGGCCCCAGCCATGGCACCGATCTCGTCTCCACGCCCCACCGCAGGAATGCTGACATCGGTTTCGCCCTTGGCCAGACGGGTCATCACGCGGGTCATGGCGACCACCGGCTTGGACAGGGCATGGGTCAGCCAGATGGCCGAGGCCAGCGCTACCAGAAACGCCAGCAGCCCCCCGATACCGAAGGCCGTATAGGCGCTGGCATAGGCATGCTGACGACGCTCGCGGTTCTGGGCCTCAACGTCCTTCAGCACCTGCTGGATCTGGCCCATAGTGTCCTGAATGCTGCGAATGTTCGGACTGCCGGTCACCCCGAACACAGCCATCATATTCAGCCGCTCTTCCGGATCGTCGGCACGGCTGATCATGCGCTTCAGGTCGCTGGTGTTCTTGGATGTGGCCTCGGTCAGCACCTTCAGTTCATCGGCAAAGCTGCCGTCGACGTCCGCCGCGGCGAAATGGGTCAGCCCCTCGCTGACATCCCGTGTGTGGGCGTCAAATGCCGTCTCGAACTCTGGCTTTTGGTTCACCACAAAGCCGCGCATGCTCATCTGCTGGTTCAGAAGGGCATGCTGCAGTTGATAGATGGCGTCTGTGATCTCGCGCGAAACCTCGTCTGCCTCCTGCGCCTTCTGGATCGCCAGAACGGCCCACAGCACAACCATCGTGGCCACCCCGCAGGCCGCAATGACGGTCGTGAACGACAGGACCAACTTCTTGGGAACAGACAGGTTTTGAAGCACGCGGTTACTCACGATCTCGCCACAATCAGGCGGTCGCTGTTAGACCAACGATGCTTTTGCAAAACTTAGCTATATAATACGTAATTATACGTATATCAGGTTATCAGGCCATGGCCTTGGCAACCACCAGTACCGCAGTCGTTAACAGATAGATTGCAAAGGCTTTTCTCAAGTGTTTGCGATTCAGCCTGTGCGCCAGTCTGGCTCCGAACGGCGCGGTCCAACCCGTTAACAGTCCCATTATGATGGCGGCGGGAATATTCACATAGCCCAGCGTCAGAGGCGGCACGCCCTCGGCTCCCCAGCCGAACACCAGAAAGCCGAATGACGCCGCAGCGCCAATCGCCAAACCGAATCCGGATGACGTCGCCACCGCCTGATGGATCGGGCGACCGCACAGGGTCATTGTCATTCCGCCAAAGCTGCCCCCGCCAATGCCCATCATGGCGCTGAGCCCGCCGATCAGGCTGGCGACAATGCGGCGGCCCCAACCTGTCGGCAGGTCTTTGCGCAGGGTCACATGTTCCGGCAGCAGCCCCATCTGGGCTGCGATCACCAGCAGGCAGACGCCATACACCACAGCCAGCGCCGACATGGTCGAGCCGCCCGCGACAAACGCCCCGACCAGACCGCCAAAGGCGACCCACGGCGTCCATGTTTTGAGGACCTGCTCGTCCACGGCCCCATGCTTGCGGTGGGTAGCCAGTGAACGGAAGGAGGTGGCGATAATGGTCAGCAAGCTAGTGCCGATGGCGACGTGCAGATTGCTCTCGCCGCCCACGCCCAGCACGCTGAACGCATAGAAAAGAGCGGGCACCAGAACCGTGCCTCCGCCCACTCCGAACAAGCCGCCGATCACACCGGCCACGGCCCCTGCCCCGACAAGGGCGGCCATCATCAGGGCAATTTCGGAGAAGGGCAGATCGATCACGCCGCGTCGTTATCCAGTTGTCGACGGCTTTCGGCCTCGCGCACAGCGTCGATGGCGCGGTCCAGAACGTCGAGGCCGGCTCCGGCCTTCACACCCTCGACCGTTAGAATACGGCGGAAGGCCCTTGCGCCGGGGCGACCGTGCATGGCCCCCAACATGTGGCGCGTCATGGCCACCAGATTGATGCCGCGCGCCAGCTGTTCGGAGATGTAGGGTTTATAGGCTTCCAGCGCGTCGAAGATGTCGGTGTCGGCAACATCCTCGCCATAGATCAGGCGGTCGGCCTGACCCAGCAGAGCTGGTTCGTGATAGGCGGCGCGACCGATCATCACTTCGTCCAATTGCACGCCGTCATACGGTTGCAGCAGTTCCAGCGCCTGCTCCAGCGTGGCGATGCCGCCATTGATACCGATACGAAGGTGCGGGCGTTCCTTCTTCAGGCGCTTCACCAGATCATAGTCCAGCGGGGGAATGTCGCGGTTTTCCTTAGGACTTAGACCCTTCAGCCACGCCTTGCGCGCATGGACGGTAAAGTCGGTGATGCCGACCTTGGCGCATTCGTCCACCGTGGCGAACAGGCTTTCGTTCGGGTTCTGATCATCGACGCCGATGCGGCATTTGACGGTGGCGGGCACCGAGACAGCGGCCTTGATGGCGGCCATACACTCGGCCACCAGCTCGGGCTCTTTCATCAGACAGGCCCCGAAACGGCCTGACTGCACGCGATCCGACGGGCAGCCGACGTTCAGATTGATTTCGTCATAGCCATAGTCCTCGCCAATCTTGGCGGCCTCGGCCAGCTGCTTGGGATCGGACCCGCCCAGTTGCAGCGAGATCGGATGCTCCACATCCGAAAAACCCAGCAGATAGTCGCGGTCCCCATGAAGGACCGCCGGTGCCGTCACCATCTCCGTGTACAGCAAGGTGCGCTTCGACAAGGTGCGATGGAACGCCCGGCAATGCCGGTCGGTCCAGTCCATCATCGGCGCAACGGAAAGCGTACGGGTGGCGTGTGACAACATGCTTCAAGACATCGAGGTATGCGCGGCCCTGCCCGTCTGCCCGCGTCGGCATATCGGTCAGGTCGCCTGAAGAAGCCCCATATAGGTGACTTCGCCCGCAAAGGCGATGTTCGACGGATGGCGACATATCTCACCGCCCGCGAGAAATCGGAGCCGTTACGCTCGCTTACAGCGAACGGCGGCATATATGTTAGGCTCGGGGGCGACGACTGACACAACCACAAGGACCGAACGATGCCAAAGGGATCAGACCTTTTTGTCGCCGCACTGGAGAACGAGGGCGTCGACCGCATCTTCGGTGTGCCGGGCGAGGAAAACCTCGATCTGGTGGAGTCGCTGCGCACCTCCAAAATCCAGCTGATCCTCACGCGGCACGAGCAAGCCGCCGCCTTTATGGCCGCGACCCATGGCCGCCTGACGGGCAAGCCGGGCGTGTGTCTGGCCACCTTGGGCCCGGGCGCGCTGAACTTCTCGACCGGCGCGGCCTATGCCCATCTGGGGGCCATGCCGATGATCCTCATCACCGGCCAAAAGCCGATCATGAGCGCCAAACAGGCCCGCTTCCAGATCGTCGATATCGTCGCCTCGATGAAGCCGCTGACCAAGATGACGCGCCAGATCGCCAGCGCCGCCAGCATCCCCTCCATCGTGCGCGAGGCCTTCCGCGTGTCGATGGAAGAGCGCCCCGGTCCCGTCCACCTCGAACTGCCCGAAGATGTGGCCGGTGAGGAGTTGGCCGATGTGCCCGTCATCCCCATCCATCCCATAGAGCGCGCTGTGGCCGCCCCTGCTGCGCTGGATCGCGCTATCGAGGCGATCAAGGCTGCCAAGCGCCCGCTGGTCATGGTGGGCGCGGCGGGCAACCGGCCCAAGCTGATCGAGCCGCTGTCCAGCTTTATCACCCGCACCGGCCTGCCCTTCTTCAACACCCAGATGGGCAAGGGCGCGGTCACGGGCGGATCAAACCGCTATGTCGGCACCGCCGCCCTGTCCGAAGGTGACTATGTCCACGAGGCCGTCGAGGCGGCGGACCTGATCATTTCCATCGGCCACGACACGGTAGAAAAGCCGCCCTTCCTGATGCGCACCGAGGGCGGGCCTCAGGTCATCCATATCGGCTATCAGTCCGCCAATGTGGAGCAGGTTTTCCACCCCGATCTGGAAGTCATTGGCGACATCGGCACCACGGTGCAGGCGTTGGCCGAGCGCTTGGACGGCCAACTTTCGTTGGACCCGCACATGCTGGAACTGCGCGAGCGCATTCTGGGCCGGATCAACGACCGCGCCGACGAAGACCGCTTCCCCGTCACGCCGCAACGTCTGGTGCATGATGTGCGCAAGGTCATGCCGGACGATGGTGTCGTGTGCCTCGACAACGGCATGTACAAGATCTGGTTTGCGCGAAACTATCGCACCCACGCGGCCAACACTCTCTTGCTCGACAACGCCCTTGCGACCATGGGCGCGGGCCTGCCGTCGGCCATGATGGCTGCCATGATCTATCCCGAGCGCCGCGTCATGGCGGTGTGCGGCGATGGCGGCTTCATGATGAACTCCCAAGAGATGGAGACGGCGGTGCGTCTGGGCCTGAACCTTGTCGTCGTCATCCTGAACGACAGTGCCTATGGCATGATCCGATGGAAACAGGCGGTCGATGGTTTCCCCGACTATGGCATGAGCTTCGGCAACCCCGACTTCGTCCGCTATGCCGAGGCCTATGGGGCGAAGGGCACGCGCGTGACAGCAGTAGAAGACCTGATCCCCGCACTGGAAGCCGCTTTCGAGGGCGGCGGCGTGCATCTGGTGGAAGTGCCGATCGACTATTCGGAAAACACCCGCGTCCTTGTCGAAGAGCTGCGCAACCGTAACCCCAGCGTCGAATGTGCCTGAGGACAGGAGAGTAAACATGTTGGACGTTGTTCAGGCCTTTGATCGCCAGCTGATCAAGCCAATCCCCACCGACGATGCCACGGCGCTGGAGCGCAAGCTGTCCACCGCCGCGCGCGTCTTCAAGGACCGCGACAACTGGCTGAAGCCGCATCACCGCATGGCCATCTTGCGCAAACTGGCCAGCTTGCTGGACGCCAAACGCGACCAGTTCGCCCTGATGATTGCGCGCGAGGGTGGCAAGCCCCTGCCCGACGCCATTGTCGAGACCAACCGCGCCATTGACGGCATCCACAACGCCGCCGACGAACTACGCAATTTCGGCGGCAAGGAAATCCCCATGGGGCTGTCGGCTGCGGCCGAAAACCGCTGGGCCTTCACGACCAAGGATCCCATCGGCGTGGTCGCGGCCATCTCGGCCTTCAACCACCCTCTGAACCTGATTGTGCATCAGGTGGTACCGGCGATTGCCACCGGCTGTCCGGTCATCATCAAACCCGCATCGACCACGCCGCTGTCGTGTTTGGCGTTTGTTGAACTGGTCCATGAGGCAGGGGTGCCCGAAGAGTGGGTTCAGACCTTCATTACCGATGACAATGATCTGGCGCAGGCCTTGGCGACAGACGAGCGCATCGCCTTCCTCAGCTTCATCGGCTCGGCCAAGGTGGGCTGGTCGCTGCGCTCCAAACTGGCACCCGGCGCACGGTTGGCGCTGGAACACGGGGGCTCCGCTCCGGCCATCGTTGACCGCAGCGCCCTGCTCGACAAGGTGATCGAGCCCATTGTGAAGGGGGCCTATTACCACGCCGGTCAGGTGTGCGTGTCGACCCAGCGCCTGTATGTGCACAACGACATCCTGTCCGATGTGACCGAACGGCTGGTGGCCCGCGTCGAAGCCCTTCGCGTGGCCGATCCGACGCTGAAAGACACCGAGGTCGGTCCACTGATCCTGCCGCGTGAGGCGGATCGCGTCAGTGAGTGGATCAAGGAAGCCGTCGATGGCGGTGCGCAGTTGGCTACGGGCGGCGAGCGCTTGTCCGAGACCACGCTCAATCCGGCGGTGCTGGTCAACCCGCCCGAGACCGCGCGCATCTCGACGCTGGAAGTGTTTGGTCCGGTGCTGGCCGTCTATGGCTATGACCAGCTGGACGAGGCCATCGCCCGCGCCAATGCCCTGCCGACCGCCTTCCAGGCCAGTGTCTTCGCACAGGACATCGATGTGGCTCTGCGCGCGGCCGAGCGGCTGGATGCCTCGGCCGTCATGGTCAATGACCCGACCGCCTTCCGCACCGACTGGATGCCTTTTGCAGGGCGCAAACAGTCCGGTTTTGGGGTCGGCGGCATCCCCTACACCATGCATGACATGGCCGAGGACAAGATGATCCTGCTGAACCGCCGCCCACTCTGAATGCCAATCGGCCCTGTCGCAGACCGCGACGGGGCCGATGACTTTTCAGGCCCTAGGCCGGTTCTTTCACCGACACATACAGATCGCCGCCGTCACGATATTTGGCCGCCATCTGCTCCATGCCTTCCTCGGCGCGGGCGGCATCGCGGATGTCGTGGCTGATCTTCATCGAGCAGAATTTCGGCCCGCACATGGAGCAGAAATGCGCCACCTTGTGAGCCTCTTTCGGCAGGGTCTGGTCGTGATAGGACCGCGCCGTGTCCGGATCGAGCGACAGGTTAAACTGGTCCTCCCAGCGGAACTCGAAGCGGGCACGTGACAGGGCATCGTCGCGCAACTTGGCCGCCGGATGGCCCTTGGCCAGATCGGCAGCGTGGGCGGCGATCTTATAGGTGATGACGCCCACCTTCACATCGTCGCGGTCCGGCAGGCCAAGGTGTTCCTTGGGCGTAACGTAGCAGAGCATGGCCGTGCCGAACCAGCCGATCATGGCCGCACCGATGCCCGAGGTGATGTGGTCATAGCCCGGCGCGATATCGGTCGTCAGTGGGCCAAGCGTATAGAAGGGGGCCTCGCCGCAGACTTCCAACTGCTTGTCCATGTTCTCCTTGATCTTGTGCATGGGCACATGGCCCGGCCCTTCGATCATGACCTGACAGTCGTGTTTCCACGCCACCTGCGTCAGCTCGCCCAGCGTCTCCAGTTCGGCAAACTGGGCGGCGTCATTGGCATCGGCAATCGAGCCGGGGCGAAGGCCGTCGCCCAGTGAGAACGACACATCATAGGCGCGCATAATCTCGCAGATGTCCTCGAAATGCTCGTAGAGGAAGCTCTCGCGGTGATGGTGCAGGCACCATTTGGCCATGATGGAGCCGCCGCGCGAGACGATGCCCGTCACACGGTTGGCCGTCAGGTGAATGTGCTGGAGCCGCACGCCCGCGTGGATAGTGAAATAGTCCACCCCCTGCTCGGCCTGTTCAATCAGGGTGTCGCGATAGACTTCCCATGTCAGGTCCTCGGCGATGCCATTGACCTTTTCCAGCGCCTGATACAGCGGCACCGTGCCGATCGGCACAGGGGCGTTACGGATGATCCATTCGCGGATGTTGTGGATGTTGCGGCCTGTCGAAAGGTCCATCACCGTGTCCGCGCCCCAGCGGATGGCCCAGACCATCTTCTCCACCTCTTCGGCCATCGAGGATGTAACCGCCGAGTTGCCGATGTTGGCGTTGATCTTCACGAGGAAGTTGCGGCCAATCGCCATCGGCTCCAGTTCGGGGTGATTGATGTTGGCCGGAATGATGGCGCGGCCCTTGGCGATCTCGTCGCGCACGAACTCGGGCGTCACAAAGTCGGGGATGGCGGCTCCGAAGCTTTCGCCGTCGCGCTGCATCTGTTCGCGCATCTGCTGGCGACCCAAGTTTTCGCGGATGGCCACGAACTCCATTTCCGGCGTGATGATGCCTGCGCGGGCATAGGCCAGCTGGGTCACCGACCGGTTGGCAATCGCCACGCGCGGACGGTGCAGGGTCGGGAACTGCGGCGTCATCTTCTCGGGCGAGACAAAGCCGTTGTCCGCCGCCTGAACCTCGCGGCCCGTGTAGGGTTCGGTGTCCCCCCGCGCGGCGATCCAGCTTTCACGCAGGCGTGGCAGGCCTCTCTCGATGGCGATGGTGGCCGACGGGTCCGTATAGGGACCGGACGCGTCATAGACGGTCACCGGCGGCTCATTGGCGCTGGGATGCAGAGCAATCTCGCGCAGGGGCACGCGGATATCGGGATGAAGGGTTCCGGCGCGGAACACCTTGGTGGACGCGGGAAGCGGTCCGGTGGTGACAGTGGGTGTGGCCGCATTGGGCGATAACGTCATGACAGGCTCCTGTGCCCGAAGGCGTGGGAGACCCAGCACGAACTGGAAGGGGGAATGGGCGTATCGGGACGCAACTTCTCCGCCAACCGGACCCGTCGCGCCAAAAGGCACCCGCACCGTCCCTACGCCAGTGTGAACTGGATCAGGTTCATAGGGTCCCTGCGCTGCCGGTTGGCGTAGCAGTATCTCAGCCCCTTGTCGGGACACCCCTGGTGAGGGTTTCAGCCTTGGTCACGTCGCGACAAAAGTCAACGAACGCTCTGCCAATGCGCTTAGGTGACGCGGCGTTTTTCGAGTTTGCGAGCGAGGGTGCGGCGGTGCATGCCGAGGCGGCGTGCCGTTTCGGAGATGTTGAAGTCGGTCTCCACGAGGGTTTCGTGGATACGCTCCCACTCCAGCGTCTTGATCGAGGTAGGGCGGGCGGACAGTGGGGCGTCGGGGTTGCCGTCCTCCTTGTGGAAGGCCGCCTCGATTTCATCGGTGCCCGCCGGCTTGGCCAGATAGTGACGCGCGCCCAGTTTGATGGCCTCGACCGCTGTGGCAATGCTGGCAAAACCGGTCAGCACCACGATCACCATGTCGGGGTCGTGCTGGTGCAGGCTCTGCACACAGGTCAGGCCCGAGGAGGTCCCCAGCTTCAGGTCGACCACGGCATATTGCGGGCGGTTATGTTCCAGCAGCAGGGTCATGTCTTCGGGGCTGCGGGCGGACAGCACCTGATAGCCACGGCGCTCGAACGAGCGGCGCAGGGTGCGGGCAAAGGACTCGTCGTCCTCCACGATGAGCAAGGTGGGCGCGTCAGCCATATCTGTCATTTCGGTGCCAAGGCCTCCATGGGCAAGCGTAGCCTTATGCGCGCGCCGCCCTCTTTCAGGTTATCGGCCTCGACCGAGCCGCCCAGCGTTCGCATGGTGTTGACCAGCAGGAACAGGCCAAGGCCCGCACCCGCGCGCCCCTTGGTGCTCTGATAGGGTTGGCCCAGCCGCGACAGGATCTCGGCCGGAAAGCCCGGCCCGTCATCGGTAAAGGTCAGGATCATGGCCTCGCCATCAGCCACGGCATGAAGCGTCAGATGGCCCGCACCGGCCTCTGCCGCATTGTCGATCAAGGCGCTCAGCACCTGTTTCATAGCGGGGTCGGCGATGATGTGCGGATTGCGCGGCGTGGGGCCGTCCAATCGCACCTGCATCTCCTGACCGCGCTCACCCCATTCGGCGATGACTTCGGACAGGAAGGACGACAGGGTAACGATCGACGGAGCCTGACCGCGTGCCGCACCTGCCGCCATCAGAATATTGGTGACGATGGATTTGCAGCGTTCGACCTCGGCCTGCATCTGCTGCACATCGGTCTGGAGTTCCTCATCCTCGCGCACCGCAGGCAGATGCCGCCAGTCGCTGAGGATAACACTGAGCGACGCCAGCGGCGTGCCCAGTTCATGGGCGGCACCCGATGCCAGCAATCCCATGCGGACAATGTGCTCGTGCTCGGCGGCCTGCTGGCGGGTTTCGGCCAGCCACGCATCGCGGGCGCGCACGTTGCGGATGGTGCGGCTGACAAAGGCGGCCAGCAGCACAGCAATCAGCATGAAGTTGATCAGCGAGCCCTGCACCAACAGGCCCAGCCGCTCGTCCGCGCCTTCGGGCAAAGGCAGCGGGCGATGCCACAGCGTCAAAAGGGCCATGGTCGCGCTGGTACCCAGCACGAAAATCCAGACATAGCGCCGGCGCAGCAGAACGGCGGCCAACACGATCTGCATGACAAACAGAGCCGAGAACGGATTGGACGCCCCGCCGCTAAAATACAGCAGCCATGTCAGGGCCGCCGCATCGATGCACAGTGACACAAAGATTTCGCCATCGCTGACGGCGCGCCGACGAAGCACCAGCGGCAAGCTGATGATGTTCAGCACCACCAGCGCCGTCGGGGCCAGCAGCAGACTGGCCAACGGCAGGCTGATCCCATAGCCCCAGTGCACCACAGCAATGGTCAGTGCCTGTCCGAACACGGCCAGCCAGCGCAGCTGGATCAGCAGCAGCTTGTGGCGGCGCCCCGCCGTACCGGGGGCCAACAGGGTTTCGTCTGTCTGACCTGTCAGCAGGTCAAACAAGGCTCCGATTTTCATGCGTCGGCCTGTTCCTTGCGACGTCGCTCGCGCAGAACCAATACCATGGCAATCAGCGAACCCGCAGCAAGGCCGAACCACGTCAGCGCATAGACCAGATGGCTATTGGTGAATTTCACCACGGTCAGCCCTGCGCGCGGCCACTCGGCTGGCCCAGCGGTGTCGGCCTGGGCGTCGATGAAATAGCTGGCCGCGGGGCCGGTTACGCCGCGCGTGGACAGGATGGCGGGCACTTCGCGGGCGTACCAGTTATTGGCCGCTGGATCATTGTGGCGCAGGAAGGCGCCATCGCCTTCGCCCAGCCGCAGCAGGCCGGTCACGCTCGCCGTCTCCGGCGCATCGGGGCGGCTGGAAGGCTCTTTCAGTTCGGGCGGGACAAAGCCGCGATTGACCAGGACGGTAAAGCCCCTATCCGTTTCCAGCGGCGTCAAAATCCACCAGCCGCCGCCAAGGTCCGTCACCGCCTTGACCGGGGTTTCGAGATCATGACGGAAGCGACCCGAAACCTTGACCCGCAGATATTCATGATCGTCGCGCGTGATAGTCACATCGGGCGGCGGCGCATCGACGGGTGCCGCGTGGATACGGGTCTCTACCCGTTCGATCAGGGCCAGTTTCCAGCCCAGTCTATAGACCTGCCAAACCCCCAGCGCGGTAAAGCCCGCGAACAGAAACAGGAAGATGGTTACCACCAAGACGCGCCAAAGGCGGCCACCGTGGGGGTGACCGCCTTCAAAGCGTGCGGACTGCGGGGTTTGGCGGTCCGTCATCTCATACCTCAGCCAAAGCTCGGCATGTTGTGGACCGGCATCATGTTGGTGTTCAGGTGCCACATGACCCAGATCGAACCGGCCACGGCAATCACCACCACAACGATGGTGAACAGCAGGGCCAGCATGTTCCAGCCCCCTTCCGACTTCGGATGCAGGTGCAGGAAGTAGATCATGTGAACCACCATCTGCACTGCGGCGAAGGCCACGATGATGATGGCGGTGGCCTGCACCGGCAGCACGCCCGTCATCACAAGGGCAAACGGGATGGCCGTCAGGATGACCGAGGCGATGAAGCCGATCAGATAGTCACGGTAAGAGCCGTGGTAACCGCCCTCTTCGTGGTGGTCGTCGTGGGGCTCGTGGGTGTCGTGTCCGCTCATCGCAGCATCCCCATCAGATAGACAAAGGTGAAGACGCCGATCCAGATCACGTCCAGGAAGTGCCAGAACATCGACAGGCACATCAGGCGGCGTTTATTGGCCTGGATCAGGCCCTTTTGCATGACCTGAACCATCAGGGTGACCAGCCAGATAATACCGAAGGTCACGTGTAGGCCGTGGGTGCCCACCAGAATGAAGAAGGCCGACAGGAAGCCGCTGCGTTGCGGCGTCGCGCCCACGTGGATCAGGTGCTGGAACTCGTAGAGTTCGATACCCAGGAAGGCCAGACCGAACAGGCCGGTGATGCCGAGCCAGATCAGGGTTTGTTTGATCTGGTTCTTCATCATCGCCAGCATGGCGAAGCCGTAGGTGATCGAGGAGAACAGCAGCATGGCCGTGTTCACCGCGATCAGGTTCAGGTCGAACAGGTCCTTAGGGGCGGGACCGGCGGCGTAGTTGCCACCGATCACGGCGTAGACCGCAAACAGCATCGCGAAGATGAGGCAGTCGCTCATCAGATACATCCAGAAGCCCAGCATGGTGCTGGAGCCTTCGGGATGGTGCGGCTCTTTCTCGGGGTGCCACAGCGGGCCGCCCTGTTCGTCGACGTAGTCGGGGTGGATGGGGGCTTGAACAGCGCTCATCGGATCAGCCCTTCACTTGCAGATTGGCGAGGGCGTGGGTGCGAGCATCCTCGGTCGCCACAACCTCTTCCACCGGAATGTAGTAGTCGCGGCGGTAGTTGAACGTATGCGCGATCGACACCGCGATGATGGCGACGAACGATGCCGCTGCCAGCCACCAGATGTACCAGATCAGCGCCAGACCACAGACCATGCTCAGGGCCGACAGGATCACACCCGTGCCGGTGTTGGACGGCATGTGGATGGCCTCGAAGCCCTTGGTCGGACGCACATACTGGCGGTTCTTCATGTCTGCCCAGCTGTCCGAGTCATGGATGATCGGGGTCTTGGCGAAGTTGTATGCCGGCGGCGGCGACGAGGTCGCCCATTCCAGCGTACGGCCATCCCACGGGTCACCCGTTTCATCGCGCAGCTTGTCGCGGTTGATGATCGACACGGCGAACTGCACCAGCATGGCGAAGATGCCGACGGCAATGATGGCCACGCCCACAGCGGCGATGATGAACCAGATCTGATAGGCCGGATCGTCAAACACGCGCATACGACGCGTCACGCCCATGAAGCCCAGCACATAGAGCGGGGCAAAGGCGACCCAGAAGCCGACCACCCAGCACCAGAAGCTGACCAGACCCCACTTTTTATCCAGCTTGTAGCCGAAGGCCTTGGGCCACCAGTAGTTGATGGCGGCGAACAGGCCGAACAGCACGCCACCGATGATGACGTTGTGGAAGTGGGCGATCAGGAACAGCGAGTTGTGCAGCACAAAGTCAGCGGGCGGCACAGCCAGCATCACACCCGTCATGCCGCCGATGACAAAGGTCAGCATGAAGGCGATCAGCCACATCATCGGCAGTTCGAAGCGAATACGGCCGCGGTACATGGTGAACAGCCAGTTGAACACCTTCGCCCCTGTCGGGATGGAGATGATCATGGTGGTGATGCCGAAGAAGGAGTTCACCGAGGCACCCGAGCCCATGGTGAAGAAGTGGTGCAACCACACCAGATACGACAGGATGGTGATACAGACGGTGGCGTAAACCATCGAGGTATAGCCGAACAGGCGCTTGCCCGAGAAGGTCGAGGCGACCTCCGAGAACACACCGAACAGCGGCAGGATCAGGATGTAGACTTCCGGGTGACCCCAGATCCAAATCAGGTTCACGTACATCATCGGGTTGCCGCCGAAGTCGTTCGTGAAGAAGTTGGTGCCGATGTAACGGTCAGCCGACAGCAGGGCCAGCGTCGCCGTCAGGATCGGGAACGAGGCCACGATCAGGATGTTGGCGCACAGCGACGTCCAGGTGAACACCGGCATCTTCATCATGCCCATGCCCGGCGCGCGCATCTTGATAATGGTCGCGATCAGGTTGATGCCGGACAGGGTTGTGCCGACGCCCGCGACCTGTAGCGACCAGATGTAGTAGTCGACGCCGACGCCCGGGCTATAGCCGATACCTGACAGCGGCGGATAGGCCAGCCAGCCCGTGCGGGCGAACTCGCCCACGAACAGCGAGGCCATGACCATGATGGCACCGGCGGTCGTCATCCAGAACGAGAAATTGTTCAGGAACGGGAAGGACACGTCGCGCGCACCGATCTGCAACGGCACCAGATAGTTCATCAGGCCCGTGATCATCGGCATGGCCACGAAGAAGATCATGATCACGCCGTGGGCGGTGAAGATCTGGTCATAGTGGTGCGCGTTCAGATAGCCCTCGGACCCGCCGAAAGCCATCGCCTGCTGGATACGCATCATGACCGCATCGGCAAAGCCGCGCAGGAACATGACCAAACCCAGGATCATGTACATGATCCCGATCTTCTTGTGGTCGACGGTGGTGAACCACTCTTTCCAGAGATAGCCCCACAGCTTGTATTTGGTCAGCAGAGCCAGAACGCCCAGACCGCCCAGAACCACCACCGCAAAGGTGACGTGCACGATCGGGTCGGTCGGGATGGCCGCCCAGCTCAGACGCCCCAGAAGAGGCGAGGTTTCAACGATTGCTTCAGAAGCCATGACGGGGGTCTCAGGATTGCGAGACAGACGTCACAGACGCCGTCCCGACAGAAAGAGGGGGGATGCCGTTCTGCGCGGCGTTCACGGCCACAGCGGCGGGAACCGGCGTCTGGCCCGGAACAAGACCGCGACCGGTCAGGCGGGCGAACGGATCGGCCCGCTGCAGGGTGACGGCATTGGCCTGACGGCGCAGATTGGCCTCGATGGCGGCGCGTTCGGCCTCCAGCGGGGTGCAGACCTGCATCACATAGCTTTCGCCCGAGCCAAAGACGGCATCACCGCGACGGGCGAACTTGTCATAGACCAGCGGCCAGGTGTTGCTCACGGCGGCCAGACCCAGACCACCCTTGCGATCGATGTCCATCATCTCGCCCATGCACATCTTGCCCGGCTGGACGCACATGTTGACGACGGCGTTGAACAGCAGCGGGTCAACCGAGCCATAGTAGGTGACCGGCACCTTCTCCGACGGCTTTTCGAGCTCCAGATAGGTTTCGCGATCCAGAGTGTTGGCTCCGGCGCGGGCCTTGGCGACCCACTGGTCGAAGTCGGCCTGCTCCATGCCCTTGAAGGCAAAGCGCATGTTGGAGAAGCCGTCGCCCGAATAGTTGGCCGAGAAGCCGACATACTCACCCGGACGGTTGATCACGGCGTGCAGCTTGGTCTCCATGCCCGGCATGGCATAGATCTGACCGGCCATGGCGGGGACGTAGAAGCTGTTCATCACGCCCGAAGAGGTGATGTGGAAGCGGACCGGACGGTCCACCGGTGCGGCCAGCTCATTGACCGTGGCAATGCCGTATTCGGGATAGATGAAGAGCCATTTCCAGTCCAAGGCCACCACTTCGACCTGCAAGGTCTGGTGATCCTCGGTGACGGCGTGGCCGTCCTTGATGCGGTCCAGCGGACGGTAAGGGTCCAGCAAATGGGTACCGGCCCAGGTCACCGCACCCAGACAGATGATGATCAGCAGCGGCACAGCCCAGATGACCAGCTCCAGATGGGTGGAGTGGTCCCAATCGGGGTCATAGTCCTTTTCGACCGCCTTGTTCGACGCGCGGTATTTCCACGCGAAGAAGATGGTCAGCGCCATCACCGGAATGATGACGACCAGCATCAGCAGCACCGAGAAGACCAGAAGGTCGCGCTGCTGGATGGCGATATCGCCGGCCGGCGACAGGACAATCGCCTCGCAGCCCGCAAGGGCCGCCATGAGAGGCGCAAGGGCGAGCGGCCTTATCAAGCGTGAGGACATCACGCGACGGGCCAGGCTTACGGGGTGAGCGGGCACAGTTTCGGTCATTGCGCTCGCCCCGTAACCCCACCTGCAAATGCGGGACATTGGACAATCCGCCCTATCCCCTCATTCGCCCCGACGGAGCAAATGGGCGGCTTCTTCATTCTATCAGTATGGGCGCCTCGACGCCCGGTCGCAGAGAACGGCATTTGTCATGAACGCTTCGGGCGCGCCTTCTTCCGAGTCCCTTGAACGGGACGCCAGTCAGATCAACGCGCGACATGGCAAAATCGACGCGGGCGAAATTGCGGTTGGCGTAATTATTGGCCGTACGTCGGAATTTTTTGACTTCTTCGTCTATGCCATCGCCTCGGTGGTGGTGTTTCCGGCACTGGTCTTCCCTTACGCAGGTCCGGTACAGGGCACCCTGCTCTCCTTCGCGGTTTTTGCCGTGGCCTTTCTGGCCCGCCCTATCGGCTCGGCCATCTTTATCGCCGTGGACCGCCGCTTTGGGCGCGGCACCAAACTGACCATCGCCCTGTTCCTGCTGGGTATCTCGACGGTCTGTCTGGGCTTTTTGCCCAGCTACGCCACCGCGGGCCACTGGGCCGCAGTCATGCTGATCGTCCTGCGGATCGGTCAGGGCATCGCTCTGGGCGGAACCTGGGATGGCATGGCCTCGCTGCTGGCGGTGTCGGCTCCGGGAAACCGCCGTGGCTGGTATGCGATGGTGCCGCAGCTGGGTGCCCCGCTGGGCCTGATCGTGGCCAGCGCCCTGTTCGCCTATTTCATCGCCAAGCTGTCGCCCGAAGACTTCTATAGCTGGGGCTGGCGCTATCCATTCTTCGTGGCCTTTGCCATCAACGTGGTGGCTCTGTTCGCGCGCCTGCGGATCGTGGTCACCCCGACCTTCCAGTCGGCCTTCCATTCGCGCGAACTGAAGCCGACGCCGATCGGCTCCACCGTGCGTGAGGACGGCGTCGGCATTCTGGTTGGCACCTTTGCCCCGCTGGCGGCCTTTGCCATGTTCCACATGGTCACCGTGTATCCGCTGTCGTGGGTGTATCTGTATACCGACGAGAGCCCTGCCCGCTTCCTGATGATCGAGCTGATCGGTGCCGTGTTCGGCGTGGCCGCCATCCTCGCCTCGGGCTGGCTGGCTGACCGCTATGGCCGCCGCAAGCTGATCGGCGCGACCGCGTTTGGTATCGCCGTCTTCTCGGCCTTGGCACCGCAAATGCTGGATGGCGGTATGGGCGGCGAGTTCGCCTATATGATCATCGGCTTCATCCTGTTGGGCCTGTCGTTCGGTCAGGCGTCGGGCGTGATCGCCTCGGGCTTTACCCCCCGCAACCGCTACACCGCCTCGGCCCTGACGTCGGACCTGACGTGGCTGTTCGGCGCGGGCTTTGCCCCGATGGTGGCCCTGTGGCTGTCGGCAGAGTTCGGTGCCTATGCCGGTGGCGCCTATCTGCTGTCGGGCGCTGTGGTGACCCTACTGGCCCTTTGGCTGAACCGTCGTGTGGGTCTGGCCCGCGACTGATCCCTCTCGGGCATCAGACACAATAAAAGGCGAGGCCGGTGGCCTCGCCTTTTTCTTTGTCCGCCCGGCTGAGGCTGATCAGCCCTTGTGATGACCGGCGAAGGCGACGAAGTCCTTCATATAGCCAACCAGAAACGCCTTGGTGCCATCATTGGTAATGTCGTGATTGTCGTCGATCAGACCGTCCTTGAAGTTCAGATAGACTTCGATGGCGTTGAACTGGGCCACGTTCAAAAAGCCCAGAACCGGACGCAAGGCATTCTGGCCGATGGCGGCGCCGATGCCGCTGGGCGAGGTCCCGATGACGCCGACCGGCTTTTCCTTAAAGCTGTTCTGGCCCCATGGACGACTGGCCCAGTCGATAGCGTTCTTCAGGCCACCGGGGATGGAGCGGTTGTATTCCGGAGTGACAATCAGGATGGCGTCGGCCCCTTCGATCGCTTCCTTCAGGGCACGGCCCTCTGCCGGATAGTCGGCATCGAAGTCCTGACGATAGATCGGCAGATCAATGCTGATGTCGGTAAAGCTGACACCCTCGGGTGCCAGCTTTTTCATTGCCTGGGCCAGTTTACGGTTGATCGAGGTCGAGGACAGACTGCCGACGATGACGCCGATTTTAAGGTCGCTCATGGGGCGCTCCATAGAAGAAGGGGGTCATGGGGGTAATGCTCCCGCTACGGCCCCGTTCCGCTTGCCCTCTTCTGGCGGGGCCTAGACGCGCACGTCGCGCTGGTCGCGACCGGCCTCGCCAAACACGCGGGCATACCGGGCCACCTCGTCCGGATCGCCGGTTGCCTTGGCGCGGTTGTCGGACAGTTTGACCGCCGGTTTCCCCGCCGCCTGCGTGACCTTGCACACCAGCGAGATCGGCGTCAGTTCCGGCGCATCAATCGGCGCACAGTCACGGAAGTCATTAGTCAGATTGGTGCCCCAGCCAAAGCTGGTGCGCACGCGGCCTTTGAAATGGGCATGGGCCTGTTCGATGGTATCCACGTCCAGACCATCGGCCAGCACCAGCAGGCGATCCTTCGGGTCCACGCCCTTGGAGCGCCACCAGTCCATGATGATCTCGCCCCCTTCGATGGGCGGGGCAGAGTCCGGCCGGAAGCCCTTCCAGTCCGCCAGCCAGTCGGGCGCGTCGGCCAGAAAGGCGTCAGTGCCAAAGGCATCGGGCAGCACCACCAGCAGATTGCCGTCATAGGTCTGACGCCACTCCTCCAGCACCCGATACGGCGCGCGGCGCAGGGCCTCGTCGTCGCTGCCCGCCATGGCCGCCACCACCATGGGCAATTCGTGGCCGTTGGTGCCGATGGCTTCCATATCGTTGTTCATGGCCAGCAGCACATTGGAGGTGCCGATAAAGTTGGGCCCCAGCCCCGACTTCATCGCCGCCACACACCAGTCCTGCCACAAAAAGCCATGGCGACGGCGGGTCCCGAAATCCGAGATGACCAGACCGTCCAGCTGTCTCAGCCGCTCGATCTTCTCCCACAACTTGGTCTTGGCGCGGGCGTACAGGATATCCAGCTCGAACCGACCCATACGGCCCAACGCCTTGCGGGCACGCAGTTCGTTCAGAATGGACAGGGCGGGGATTTCCCACAGCGTCACATCGGCCCACGACCCGCTGAAGGTCAGCTCGAACTGGCCGTCCTCGCCCCGCGCCAGCTGATAGTCAGGCAGCTGATAGTTCGCCAGCCACGCCAGGAAATCCGGCGTGAAAATCTGCTTCACCCCATAGAAGGTGTTGCCCCCCAGCCAGATCAGCTCGCGGTTGGAAATGCGCAGGGTACGCGCATGGTCCAACTGTGCGCGCAGTTCGCCCTCGTCGATCTCTTCGGCCAGACGCACCGTCTTGGTACGGTTGATCACACTGAAGGTCACCGGCACATCGCGGAAGCGACGCCAGATCAGTTGCAGCATCAGCAGCTTGTAGAAATCCGTGTCCAGCAGGCTGCGGACGATGGGGTCCAGTCGCCACGTATGGTCATAGGCACGTTTGGCGAGATCAACGCTGGGCATGGGCGAATTTACTCATGGTGTTGTTGGTAGCGATGCGCCATCAGCGCGCGACACGTCATCGGCATCGATGACCTGACCTTCGCGGGGCGGCTTGATATAGGGCGTCGGGGTCGGGGTCGTCATATTGCCGCGCATCAGGCCGCGTCCGGCTTCCAGTCCACCCGACAACTGCAAGGTCAGACGCTCGTCGTCGCGACGACGTACATCGGCGATGGTTTCCTCGATCTCGACATCGGGCACATCCAGTTCACGCAGTACCTGTCCGCCAAAGGTCAGGGCCGATTCAAACGTCTCGCGCAGTTCATAGTTCACCCCCGCCTTGATCAGGCGGATCGAAGCCCCGCGGTCATAGGCCCGGGCGAAAATCTTGGTATCGGGGAACTCGTGCTTCACCAGTTCGACGATGCGGTCGGTGGCCTCGGCATCGTCGATACAGACCAGAACCGCCTCGGCCTTTTCGATGCCTGACGCGCGCAGGGTATCGAGGCGGCACCCGTCGCCATAGTAGACCTTGAAGCCGAAATTGGCCGCGGCCTGTATCATGTCTACGTCTTTTTCGATGATGGTCACGTCCACATTGTGCGCCAGCAGGGGTTGGGACACCACCTGCGAAAATCGCCCGAAACCGATGATCAAAACGCGCCCTTCGAGGTCGGCGGCTGCCTCTACATCGTCCATGTCGGCAATGTCGCGATCCTTGGGCGGCGGCATCAGGCGCGACAGGGCCAGAGTCGTCAGCGGCGTCAGCGCCATGGACAGGATGACGATGGCCGTGAAGGTGGCCCCCGCGCGCGCATCGATCACGCCCGCCGTGGCGGCCGCGCTGTACAGCACAAAGGCGAACTCTCCGCCCTGCGCAAACAGGGCCGCGCGCTCGATCCCCTCCCGATGGCTGGACTTCAAAACGCGCGCCACGGCGTAAATGACCGCCGCCTTGGCCAGCATGAAGGCTGCCAGCCCCGCCAGAACCACCTGCCAGTCAGAGATCACCACCGACACATCCAGCGCCATGCCGACCGACAGGAAGAACAGGCCCAGCAGAATGGCGCGGAACGGCTCCACGTCGGCCTCCAACTGATGACGGAAGCTGGAATCGGACAGCAGAACACCGGCGAGGAAGGCACCCATGGCCATGGACAGACCCACTGCATCCAGCAGCCATGCTGTACCCGCCACTACCAGAAGGGCCGCGGCGATCATCACCTCTCGGCCCCCGTTGCGGGCCAGAAAACGGAAGATGGGGTTGATCAGATAGCGACCGAAAACCAGCACGCCGGCCACAGTCCCGACCGCCAGAGCCAGAGTTTGCCACAGCGGCGAAGCCGTTTCGGTGGAGGGCGACAGGTGCGCGCCCATCACCGCCGCAATGGCCAGCAGCGGCACAATGGCCAGATCTTCAAACAGCAGGACAGAGATGGCGCGGCGCCCCGCGGCCGTGCCCAGCTGCCCGCGCTCCTCCAGCATCTGCATGATGACGGCGGTCGAGGACATGACAAAGCCCATGGCCCCGACAAAGGCGACCGGTGCCGACACCCCCGCTGCCATGGCCAGCAGCGTCAGGGCCAGCCCCGACAGTCCGACCTGAGCGGTGCCGAGGCCGAAGATCTCGCCCTTCATCGCCCATATCCTCTGCGGCCGCATCTCCAGCCCGATGATGAACAGGAAGATGACGACCCCGAACTCTGCGACATGCAGGATGGTCTGCGGCTCGCGGATCACGCCCAGACCGAACGGCCCCAGCGCCAGACCGGCCGTCAGATATCCAAGGACCGAACCCAATCCCAGTTTCCTGAAGACGGCCACGCCAACCACACCCGCCCCGAGAAGGGCCGCCACGTGGCCCAGTCCCATGCCTGCACTGTCTGCACTCATCTGGCCCACCTCTGATTGACCGACACAACTCAAGGTCAAAATAGGGAGACCAAAGGTCGCAGGTAAGCCACCTGATAGCAAACAAGGTTTTCCGGAATCGGAACCCCTCACCAGTCCGAGCTTTTCCTTAAGTCGAAGTGGCCAAAACGGCCGAGGAGGAAACATGAAAATCCGTGACATCATGAGCCGTGACGTGCAGGTGGCCCGTCCTGACGACACCCTTCAACAGGTGGCAACCCGCATGGCCGAAGGGGATTTCGGTTTCATGCCCGTGGCCGAGGGCGATCGTCTTCTGGGCACGATCACCGACCGCGATCTGGCCGTGCGTGGACTGGCCGTCGGCGCATCATCGCAGGCTCGGGTGTCCGAGTTTCTGACCCGCGACGCTGTCACGGCCCGTCCGGATGACGAACTCAAGACGGCACTGGATCTGATGAGCCGGGCCCGCATCCGTCGCCTTCCGGTTGTCGATAAAGATAACCGTCTGGTCGGTGTTGTGTCTCTGGGCGACCTGTCGGTGCGCGTGAAAGAGAAATACGCCGGAGAGGCTCTGGAAAGCATATCCGCACAATAAGCCATTGAATTCTCAAAGCCCCGACTGACAGCTTGGCCGTTCTACGGTAACCATCTCTCCCAAGAGGTCGTTCACCGCTTTGCACTAGGGTGACGGCAAGAGTTACGGGGCTTTGGGATGGCGCGCGCACAGTTTCAAAAAGGTCAGAAGGTCTGGGTCGAATGCGTCGGCCTGTGGGCCGAGGTCGAGCGCGTCATTCCGGTGTGGGCCAAGGGCTTCGACGAGCCGGTGCGCGTGACCTATGACGTGGGGCTGGGCCGCGAGTTTCAGGCGCAAGAACTGCAACTGCCCGAGGGCGAAAGCGAGAAGCCGCTGGGCAACTGGCGTGTCATGCGCGCCCGAAACAAATGGCAGGAACCCGGCGATTGCGCCCACCACCCCTATCCCGGCAGCTATCCGGTGGTGGTCACAGACGAGGCTGACTGGGGCGGCTGGCGCGTGCCGGGAGCCGAATATGACCGCCTGCCCGAGAAGATCGAGTTCCAGGCGCGCATCATCGCCGCCGCGCCCCATATGCTGGACGTGATGAAAGAACTGGTAGAGACGGTCGCAGAGAACCCCGATGACGCGCCGCCCGAGGCCCGCCGTCTGGCCGAAATGGGGGCCTCCATCCTGCGCCGCATCCACAATCAGCCGCCGCGTGCAGGCTTGATGACCGAAGAGGCTGCGCGTCCGGGGCAACCGTCGCCCGACCCCCAGGTCGCCTAACCCTCCACACGTCTGAGACTCTCTACAGCCAAGCTCTCGACACAGCTTGGCGAAACGCCCTAGATTCCAACGAACAGGAATTTGCTTGAAGAGGGCTCCCGCCGTGCAAGGGACGGAGCGCCGCAAGGACGGGCGAGGACGACGCGCCAGCGATAAGGCTGGCGTGGTGGGGCGCCCGCATGAGCGCGCGGTTTTCCTGTCGGCCCTGTTGATCCTGTCCATGGCGCTGTTTCTGGTGGCGCGCGATCAATCGAGGCCTGATCGCGAAATCGAGGCCCTGACGCACGATACCCTGCAACTGGATGCCCGCCTTCAGGCCGAGCGGGTGCAGCAACAGATTCGCGATCTGACCCTCATGGTCGATGTGGCCGCGCGGCGTCTGGGCACTGCGCCTCAACAGCCGCTGGAGGCGCTGGAGTATGCGCGCCTGTCCTATGACACGCCTGCCGACATGGCCTTGTTCAACGCCGATGGCACCATGGCGGCGCGCAAGGGTCTCAAGGTTCTGGGACAGGAGGGGCTGGCCCTGAGCGAAGGACGCGTGAACCTTGGCAAGGTGCTGTCGAACGGCCGCGTACTGGCGGCCAGCCTGCCGTTGCCGGAAGCCAAAGCCACCCTGAACGATGCCAAGCTGGAAGTGCGCTATGGCAGCCAACTGCCCGCCGCCCTGTTTGACAGCCCGCAAGGCATCCACTTGCTCAGCCCCGAAGGGCGTCCGCGCCTGACCGTGGCCGTGCCGGTCGGTGATAGCGGTCTGGTGGTCGTGGCCGACCGCCCCGGCCTCAGCCTGTTCCAGCGCTGGCAGAATGACGCGCGGCTGCTGGTGCTGCCGCTGTTGCTGGGCGTGTTGCTCTTGGCTCTGTTGACGTGGAAGACGCTGCGTCAGGACCGCGCCGCGCGGGCATGGGCCGAGACCGAGCGCCGCTTCCGCATCGCGGTCGAGGCCGCCCATTGCGGCGTCTGGGACTGGGACATGGAGCTGGGCCAGATTCGCCTGTCCGACTATATGGCCCGCCTGCTGGATCGCCCCGCCGGCACGGTGCTGAGCACGCAGGAGATGATCGAGCGGGTGCATCCGCGCTATCGAGACACCTTCGTCGCGGCCATGGAACGTGCCCGCAGCGAAGGCCAGTTCGAAGTCGCCTTCCCCGTCACCACGGGGGATGGCAAGGTGCGCTGGCTGGATGCACGGGGTCGCACGCGCGAGGACGGCTGCCGTCTGCTGGGTATTGCGCTCGACATCACCGAAGCCCGCTTGGCCAAGGCCCGCGCCGAAGCCGCCGAAACCCGCCTGATCGACGGCATCCAGAGCGTGTCTGACGCCTTTGTGCTGTTCGACCGCCACGGCCATCTGCTGCTGTGGAATCAGGCGTTTCAGGATGCGTTCAATGTGCCCTCGGCCATGCTGAAGCGCGGCACGCCCAAAAACGAGCTGAACCGTATCGCTGCACAGGCCATCCGCTCCGAACACCGCGCGGGCCACCGCCGTGCGGGTGTGCGCGAAGTGGAGCTGAAAGACGGTCGCTGGCTACAGATGACCGAACGCTATACGGGCGATGGCGGCGCCGTGGTGATCGCCGCCGACGTCACCGTGATCCGGCGTCAGGAAAGCGAGCGCCGCCTCGCCGCAGAGGAACTGCAACGCACGGTCGATGAGCTGGAAGCCAGCCGCGCGCGCCTGTCCACCTTGGCCAAACAGTATGAAGCGGCCATGACCCGCGCCGAGGCGGCCAGCCAGTCCAAGTCCGAGTTTCTGGCCAATATGAGCCACGAACTGCGCACCCCGCTGAATGCTATCAACGGCTTTTCCGAGATCATGGCGGGCGAAATGTTCGGCCCGCTGGGGGATCACCGCTATCGCGGATATGCACAGGATATCCACAACTCGGGTAAGCATCTGCTGAGCTTGATCAACGACATCCTCGACATGGCCAAGATCGAGGCGGGCAAGCTGACCCTCCACTATGAGCGGGCCGATCTGTCGGCATTGGGGCAAGAGGTGCTGCGGTTGATGCGGGGCCGCGCCGAGGAGGCGGGACTGGCCCTGACCATCGATGCGCCCGAGGTACTGGATGCCGAAATCGACCTGCGCGGCATGAAACAGGTGCTGCTGAACCTGATATCCAACGCCATCAAATTCACGCCGCAGGCTGGCCGCGTAGAGCTGTCCATGCGCCCCATGGTCGAGCGCCCCGGCTATGTCCGGATTGCAGTATCCGACACCGGCATCGGCATCGCCGCCGAAGACATTGGCCGTCTGGCCCAGCCCTTCGTTCAGGTGGAAAACCAGCACGCCAAGACCACGCAGGGCACGGGCCTCGGGCTGGCGCTGACCAAGTCATTGATTGAAATGCACGGGGCCAGCATGACCATCGACAGCGAGCAAGGCCGCGGCACGACCGTCTGGTTCGATCTGGCGGTGGCGGGCCGTCTGGCGGGCTCGCGGCCTGCCCAATCGGTGCGTCAGGCCGAGAAGGTCGCCTGACGTTTAAGCGGCCGGCTTGGCGTCTGCATCCGTTGCTTTTTCATTGGCCGCATGATCGGCGTGCGTCGCTTCGCCATTGCGCGGACGTTTGCGCGACAGCAGCGGTGCCAGCGCCTTGCGATCCTCGGCTTCCAAGCGCGACAGCATATCCACGACGCCGGATTCCAGACGCGCACGGCCACGGATTTCCGAGGCGCGCGACCGCTCAAGCAGACCTGACACCCGCGCCACATCGAACTCGTCCGAGGCCGTAATATCGATGGCCGCGCGACGGGCCGTGCGGGCCTCTTGGTAATCTTCGTGGGCCGACATGGCGATCTGGCGCAGTTCGGCCAGCACCTTGTCCGCGACCTCGGGCGAGCGGGTATTGACCAGCTCCACTGCCGGAACCGACAGACGCGGCGTGCGATCGGCCTGCGCCTGTTTGGCGGCCTCTTGGCTGCTCCACCAGAAGGCGGCTCCGCCTGCCAGCAAAAAAACGTTCAGGACCACCGAGACGCCGAGGGCCGTTTTCAGATGACGTGCCGACATGCCCCCTCCTTAACGCCCGCCGCCCGACAGCGACGCCATTTCGAAGCCCAGCACCTCGGCATCGTCCGTGGCGGTCAGGCTGGCCTGATACAGCACGCTGTCGGCGTGCATGGACGCATTGATCTGCTGGGCGATGATGACGCCAAAGGCCGCGCCCGCAAAAGCGGTGGCCGCCACGCCAGCCCCCGACAGCCATGCCCAGCCGGTCGTCCAGCGAC
>NZ_DIGV01000009.1 GCF_002419815.1 Brevundimonas sp. UBA5713
AATCAGCGGCCCGTAATGGACCCGCACCTCATGCACCGGCCCCGCTCGCATTACAGGCTGATCCCCAGATAGCGGCCCACCATATCGGTCGCCCGCGCCACGTCACCGCCCGTCATGGCCAACAGCGCGCCCAGCGCCGCCCCGCCACACAGCACGCCCGTTACCAAAAACAGGCCCAGCGACTTGACCGCCTCGCCGCCGCTCAGCGGCCCGTCCGTCGCCCGCAAGCCGCCCTTGGACAAATGCCCCCAGATGGCCAGTCCCAGAAACACCGCCAGAATATAGCGCCCCGTGGTGATCCCCCACCACACCACCGCCACACCGATCGCCAGCAGCACCAGCTTCTCCAGCATGGGGTGCACCTTGGCCAACACCGGCCCCAGCGCCTTTGAACCATCCAGCGGCGGCGCCGGCACAAGATTGATCAGGTTCAGCATGGCGACAAAGAACGCCGCCGCAATCCACTCCACATTCCCCGTCACAGCCCATACGGCCAGCAGCGGCAACATGGCCAGCAGGCCAAACGCAGGCCCGGCCAGAGACACCAGCACCCCGATCCATTCGGTCCTCGGTGCCGTCTGCCCCTTGGCCAGCCCGCCCAGAAACGGAATGACGTAAATCTTCGCGGGCCCCATCCCCAGACGGTTCATCGCCAGCACATGGCCGTACTCGTGCACGAACAGGGCAAACATCAGCGATCCGGCCACGATCCAGCTGCCGGTCAGGAGCCACAGAAAGCCCACCATCAACAGGGTCGACACTATCAGCGTCACCTGCCCGCGACGGCGCGGCGGCGGCGTATTGGACGGCCCGCCATAGCGACGACCGGACGGCTTCGGCTCGGCCATCTGCACGGGCGCAATAACCCGCGCATCGTCACGGCCATCGCGCCGCCCCCATGGTCCCTGATCGTGCGGATCAGCCACCTCAGATCAGCTCCACAGCCACAGTATGCTTGGCCCGCACCAGATCATAGCGCGCAGGCTTGGAGGGCGGCGGCAGGTCCACCATCTTCTGCACAGCCGCCCGCGCCCGTTCCTGAATCTCTTCAGGCACTGTCACCTCGAACTTCATGTCACGCAGACAGTCGCGGATGTTCTCCAGCGTGATGCGTTTCATGTGCGGGCACATGTTGCACGGGCCGACGAAATCGACCTCCGGCACATCGCCCTTGATGTTCGACGCCATCGAGCACTCGGTAATCAGCACCACCTTGGCGGGGCGTTTGTTCTCGACGTAGGAGATCATCGCCGCGGTCGAACCGGCAAAGTCCGCCGCCTGCAAAATCTCTTCAGGGCATTCGGGGTGGGCCAGAACCTCGGCACCGGGCCACGCCTCGCGCATGTCGGCGATGTCTTGCGGCGTAAATCGCTTGTGCACTTCGCAGTGCCCCGCCCAGGCGATGATGCCCACGCTGGTCTGCGCCGCGACATTGCGCGCCAGATATTCGTCAGGGATCAGGATGACCTTGTCGACGCCCCATTCCTTGGCCGCCCATTCCACCACCTGCACGGCATTGGCGCTGGTGCAGCAGATGTCCGTCTCGGCCTTCACATCGGCGGTCGTGTTCACATAGGTCACCACCGGCAGCCCCGGATAGCGCTGCTTGATCAGCCGCACATCCTCGCCCGTGATCGACGACGCCAGCGAGCATCCGGCCCGCAGATCAGGGATCAGCACCGTCTTGTCCGGCGACAAAATCTTCGACGTCTCGGCCATGAAGTGAACGCCCGCCTGAACGATCACCTTGGCATCGACCTTGGCCGCTTCCTTGGCCAGCGCCAGACTGTCGCCCACGAAATCGCCGACGCCGTGAAAGATGTCCGGCGTCATGTAGTTGTGGGCCAGAATGACGGCGTCGCGCTCTTTCTTCAGACGGTTGATCTCGCTGATCAACTCCGCCTGACGCGGCCATTCCATCGGCGTGGTGTGGTCCTTGACCTTCTCCCACACCGCAGCGGTCTCTGCCGCCAGTTCCTTGCTCAGACCAAAGCCGTCAGCCATGACCTTCTCCCTACACCTTATGCTCACTTTTAGCATAAGTCAGATAAACAATAATACTTCCGGTCGCTGACGCAAGGGCAATCGACAGCGGAACACCTCTGCACCGCCTCCGTTCTCCCTCTCGAACCGTAGGAGCGGGCGACTGTGTTGAGTCACAAATTTATCCTTCTGGCCCTCGCGGCCCTCGCCATTCTGGTGGTCGTCTATGTGATCACCCGCGTGCCGCGCACCCGCACACTGCCGACCGCGTCAGCACCTGCCGCATCCCTGGCCGTATCAGACCTCTCCAAAGCGCTCGAAACCCATTATCCCGACGCCTTGGCCGAGATCGGGCAGATCGCCCCCGGGGCCGAACTGGAACTCTACACCCTCGCCTCGGACTTGCTGTTCAGCCTGTCCTCCAAGGTCGCCGCCGCTCCCGACGGTGCCGTCGTCGACCTGCTCAAGGCCCACGCCGATCTTATCCGACAGCTGGCCCGCGAAGATGCCGAAGCCTGCGTCTACGCCCATTACTACGGTCCGCAAGATGTGGAATCCTATAGCCCCGAGGCCAAGGTTCTGACCGATCGTCTGGGAGCGCTCACCGTTATCGCTGCCCATCAGGGCCAGCTAACCGCGACCGCGCGAACGCCACCCTCATCCGCACCGACGCTCCCCTTCGACGAGGAAAACCCGCCCGCCCCCGAGCAGGTCTGCGCCCACATCCTCGACCTCTACGAGCAGCTGCTGACCTTGCCGCCCGCAGATGCGGCAAGCGCCTTCATCGCCATGAAATACGCACCTTGAATTCCCGTCCGCTGGTGCCCGTCCCTGCCCCGGCCAATCCATAGGGTTATCTGCAGGGACCCGCGAACAGCGTCGCCTCGCAAAGCGTGAAGCGCCGTAACAAGTGGATACGAGGTTTCAACCAAAGGCCCCAAACCCGCCGCTTTCGGAGCCGCTCCGCATGATAGATGCGACCAAAGTTTAATCCCTCAAGCATTATGATGAAGCTCCAACACAAATCCGGTCTGGCTCTCGTTTCGGCTCTGGCACTGACGATCAGCGTGTTGGCCGCATGCGATCCCGTGGATCCCAACCAGACCCCGCAAGAGCGTTCAGCCCTGCTTGAACTGGATTTGCTGTCCAAGACCGATCCGGTCTTCATCGCCATCGCCTCTAAATTCCCCGAAGACTGGAGCGGCATCCGCGAAGATCTGGCGCGCGATTACGCCAACAGCACCTCGCGCGAAGAGGTCATCGCCGCCGCGACCCAGCACCTTCACGAGTTCATCGGCTCAAAGGCCGCCGCCACCGCAGCGGCACCCTCCTCGGCCATCGTCGAGATCATCCGCGCCGAGCGCGAGGCCCTCAAGGTTCTGCAAGCCACCGACGAAGCCCTGTGCGCCCAGTTTGCCAAGGGCAACCTGACCCGTACAGCAGACCTGTCGGACGAGGCGCTCGGCCTCATGTCAATTGTCGGTCAAAAGCGCGTTCTGGCCACCCGTCTCGGCACAGATGATCCCCAACTGCGCACTGCCCCCACCGACGAAGACCTGGACATCCTCGATCGGGCCATGCTTGAAAGCGACGCGCCTGCCGACTGGGCCTCGGATACCCCGCGTGACGACACCCAGACCTGCGCAACCGCTCTGACCGCCTACAACATCCTCTCCACCCTGCCAGAGGATCAGGCTGCCCGCATTTTCAGCCAGCTGGGCATGCACCCCGCCGCGCGCGCCGAACAGGGCAAATAATCGCTCGACTTCGGGTCTTCGACTTCGTAGGTGATTAAACTTCTCCCCGAAGCGAACGCCTAAAGATCAAATCGTGCAAGAGACTGTCCGCCGCATCCTGACCGCCCGCGTCTATGACGTGGCCGAGGAAACCCCGCTCGACCCCCTGCCGCGCCTGTCCGCGCGCGTAGAGCGTCCGGTCCTGCTCAAGCGCGAGGACCTCCAGCCGGTATTCAGTTTCAAACTGCGCGGGGCCTATAACCGCATCGCCCAACTGACCGAGGACGAACTGGCCAAGGGCGTCATCTGCGCCTCGGCGGGCAACCACGCCCAGGGCGTTGCCCTGTCGGCGGCCAAGCGCGGCATCCGCGCCACCATCGTCATGCCCACCACCACGCCCGACATCAAGGTCAGCGCGGTCAAGGCGCTGGGCGGCCACGTCGTCCTGCACGGCGACAGCTTCGACGACGCCAGCGCCCACGCCCGCAAGCTCGAAGCCGAGACCGGTGCCACCTTCGTCCACCCCTTCGACGACCCCTATGTCATCGCAGGCCAAGGCACGATCGGTCTGGAAATCCTGCGCCAGCACTCCGGCCCACTCGATGCGGTGTTCGTCCCCATCGGCGGCGGCGGCTTAGCGGCAGGCGTTGCCGCCATCATCCGTTTCCTGCGCCCCGAAACCAAGATCATCGGCGTGGAGCCGGTCGAGGCCTGCTCGATGAAGGCCGCCATTTCCGAGGGCGAAGTCTACACGCTCGACCAAGTCGGCCTGTTCGCTGACGGCGTGGCCGTGCGCCGCGTCGGGGACGAGACCTTCCGTCTGTGCCGCGACCTTCTGGACGATATTGTTCTGGTCGACACCGACGCCATCTGCGCCGCCGTCAAAAACATCTTCGACGACGTCCGCGCCGTGGCCGAACCCTCCGGCGCCGTCGCGCTCGCCGGTCTGAAAACATGGGCCGCCCGCAATCCGGGCTCAGGTGCTCTTGCCGCCATCAACTCCGGTGCCAACGTCAATTTCGACCGCCTGCGCCACGTGGCCGAACGCGCCCAGATCGGCCTTGGCACCGAGGCCCTTCTGGCCGTCTCCATGCCCGACGACCGCGCCGCCTACCACCGCTTCCTCAACAGCCTGCAAGGCCGCTCGATCACCGAGTTCAACTATCGCTGGAGCGGCGATACAGCCCAGATCTTTGTCGGCATCGCCCTCAAGGACGGCCCATCCGAGCGCCACGACCTGTGCACCATGCTTCGAGACGCAGGCTATGCCGTCGAAGACATGAGCGACAATGAAATCGCCAAGCTCCACGTCCGCTACATGGTCGGCGGCCGCGCCCCTGAGCTAAAAGGCGAGCGCCTGTTCCGCTTCGAATTCCCCGAGCGTCCGGGCGCCTTCCTGAAATTCATGAACAGCCTCCAGCCCGCGTGGAACCTCACCCTGTTCCACTATCGCAACCATGGCGATGACGTGGGCCGCGTGCTGGCCGGCATCCACGCCCCCGACAGCGACCAAGCCGCCGTCACCGCCGCGCTTGAAACCCTCGGCTACCCCTATATCGAGGAAACCATGAACCCCGCCGCGCGGTTGTTCTTGGCGTAAAGTTCAAAAAAAGCCCGCAGTCTCCTGCGGGCTTTTCACGTTTGAATGATCAGTTCCTGCGCGTCACGCGGTTGTTGTACCCGACCACATTGGGCCTTACCCGCCCCGTGGACGACCAGCGCACCGTCTGGTTGGTGCCCGCGATACTGACCCGCGCATCGGGGGCCAGATTGATGGTCACCTCATTGCTCGATCCGGTAAGGTCCAGACTGGCGCAAATGCCGGTAAACGTCAGTTTGTGCCCCGTCCCCGCGATGACCACATCGCGGTTGTCGCAATCAATGGTCCGCTCGTGCCCGACACCGGTCACCTCGATCCGCTGTGCATTCTCTTCCACCACACCGACCTGACCGGAAGCGGCCATAGCCAGCGACATCAACGACGCAACAGTCATCCCGACACTCCACACACTTGGTGAATGGGGTCCGAACGCCGTCCTCGCCACTTGGCTCCCACAGCCCGCATGACGCTGCCTGAAAAAAAACGGCCCGACGACATCGTCATCGGACCGCCTGTTCTACATCAACGCGGAGTTACGCCGCTTCAATCGACTTGATAATGTCCTCCGGCGAGGCATTGGTCAGCGTCTTGGTGATCTCGCCAATGATCGCGCCCTCGACTTCCTTGTGCCAGTGCTTTCGCAGCTCGCCCATGGTTTTGGGGGCGGCAATCACCACAAGTTTGTCGAACTTGTTCTTCAGCGCCCAGCCGTTCAGCGCCACGGCGACGCTCATGGCGTGGCCATCCTCGGCCTGGGTGTCATTGTCCGGATTGGCATCACTGGAGATACGACCGGCAGAGCCCGAAACACGCTCTTCCAAAGCGGGCGTTTCGATACCTTTCAGCTGCACATCGGTGGCTGTGCCGGTATTCCGGAACAGGCGCAGATTTTCGCCATCTACAACAGCAACCAAGGCATTCGTCGGCAGATTCATAAGGCTCTCCTGTAAGCGCCCCCGCACCCTATCTAACGACCGATCCCGCTTTCCGTTGCCCGACGCGTCACCCGCTCCGGTGTTTCGACCAAGGCGGTTCTTGACCGTCCCGCCTTCAACGCTTACGCCCGCTGTGTCGAAAAGATTATGAGGCCGGTGTGGTTATTCCGGCCCTCGCGCTTTTGCCGCGAGATCCAGTCGAGCCGCCAAGGCCTCGAACCCGCGACGCCATTTCCTTGTTCAGGATGGCGTCGCCGAAGGTTCACTTTCGGCCATGCTGTCCTCCATTCAGAGACGCACATGCACGGCAAGCCCGACCCCAAGACCTTCCTGCTCGCTCAGGTCTTCATCACCTTCTTCATGTCCAAGACCATGTCGGCCTTCATGGGTGTGCTGCACATGGGCTTTACCCCGCTGTTCCTGCAAACATGGCCGCGTGACTGGGCCATCGCCTGGCCTGTCGCCTTCCTGCTGACTCAGATTTTCAGCCGCCTCGGCTTTAAGCTGGCTTTCACCATCCGCCGCCCGCGCATGTGACCCGCAAAGGGGCGGCAGCGGTGCCGCCCCTGATCCATCACCCTTGGGGTTGTCGACGATCCCGCCCGCTGGACAGACGCACGATCGCCCCCGCCATATGGATCACCTCGGTCAACAGCCCCACGACGATGATACCGCTCAGCAAGGCCACTTCAGGGGTTTCACGCCAGCTCTCGGTATCCAGCCGCCCCAGCACATCCGCCACGCTCTGCACCTGAATGATCTGGGCCAGCGGCGATACCATCGCTATCCACGCCAGCAGAACAAGCCCCAGCAGGCTCATCACCACATCGCCTGCCGCCGTCAGCCGCACCGGACTGCCCGTCACCACGCGCATCACATCAAAGGCGATCCGCACCAGCATCAACAGACCAAACGGCCAGTACAGCACCTGATAGACCTGCCGGATCAGCTGGAGATTGTCTCCGTCCTCTCCCGCCAGCAGATCCAGATCCACACGCCCCATCGCGCCCCACCACCACATCAGAAACACGGTGGTGCAGATGGCGCTGGCCGCCGCCCCCGCCACGGGCGAGAACCCGTCATGGGTGCCGCCCCGCACGCCCGGTCTCGCACCCCGCACGCCTGATCTCAGGCCCGCTGCCACACGGTCCCGCCCGCGCGCCCGATCCCTCGCAGCAAACGAGGACGGAAACTCGAACATACCCAGATCGCGTACCCGCCAGTGCGTCAGAAAGGCCGGCTTGCGGTCCAACCGCTCGATCACCCAGCCCGCCCCCGTCACCAGCCCCAGTGCAAACACCGTCCCATAGGCCGCATCACGGATACCGCGCGACAGGGCGTCCGCCAGATCGGCATCCCCACCCATCACCTTGATCAAGACGCCCAGCACCGTCACCGCCGCTACCCCCAGCAGTGCCACCCGCATGCTGAACTGCCACCACGGATACAGCTCCGGCCCCACAATCCCCTGCGGTCCGTCGGCATAGCGCGCCGCGACCACCAGCGGATGGCCCACCTCGCGCAGCATCTCCTCAAATGCGTCCTCGCCCAGGGCGTGGCCCAGCGCCTCCTCGCGCACCTCCACACGGGTCAGGATGTCATCCTTCAGTTCGGCAACGATATCGTCGCGCTTTTCCGGCGGCAGTTGCGCGGCCACGGCGGCCAAATAGGCCTCCAGCATCTTGTCCATTCCCTCACCCTTTTTCACAGCATGGCCTCCACCGAAGCCGACAGCGCACGCCATTCCACAGCCAGCCGCGCCAGCATCGCCTCCCCTTCGGGCGACAAACGGTAGAAGCGTTTTTTGCGCTTCTCTTCCTCACGCCACTCGCTGACCAGAAGCCCCTGTGCCTCCAGCCGTCGGAGCAACGGATAAAGGGTGCTCTCCTCCATCTCCACGCCGGCCGCAGACAGCGCCACGCGCAGGGAGTAGCCGTACTGCTCGCTCCGCAGCTGGGCCAAAACCGCCAGGATCAGCGATCCGCGCCTCAGTTCCAGTCGCAAGCTTTCGAACAAGTCGTCGGCCATGGCCACGCATCCACCGTTGCGCCACATAGTGTGTGACACACAGTGTATGGTACCATGCTCACAACCTTGTCAAGGCGCGCGCTTGCGTCGGCCTTTGACTCAGATGCCCGTTAAGTGTTTCTTAAGTCACAGGGAGGGCAAAAATGATGTTTAGGATGGTCACACCTACGCCACCACAGGATGAGGGTCATTGGACCTTGCTTCAGCAGCGGCTGGACCGCGCTCTGTGGCAGTGGGATCGCCCGCTGCTCAAGGCGGGTTCGGGCATTACGCGCTTTGTCATCACGCATGACCCGTCACGCCTCGACTTCGACGATTTCGACGAAGCCGAGACCATGTTCGAGATGATGGAAGACTGACCGTCCCGCCCACTGCGACAGTGGGCGGGTTTTTTGTCATCAGATCCCCGCCGCCATCTCGCGGTCGGGCTCCACATCCTCACCCTGCACCATGCGCGTCACGGCCAGATCCGCCGTCACATTGCCCAGCGTCCGGAAGATGTCGGGGATCACCTCAACCGCCAGCAACAGCGGCAGCATTTCCAGCGGCACCCCCATGGCGATGCAGATGGGCGCAATCGACGCAAAGAAGCTGACCTGCCCCGGCAGACCCACCGTGCCCACCGAAATCAGCGCCGCCGTCAGCATGGCCGCAATCAGCTGGCCCGCACTCGGCTCGATGCCGAACAGATGGGCGCAATACAGCGCCACACCCAGATTGGCGACCGGCGAGGTGATGCGGAACACCGCCACCGCCAGCGGCAGGACCAGACCCGCCGTCGCGCGACGCACGCCCAGCGCATCCACCGCCCGCTCCACCATGACCGGCAGGCTGGCCAGCGATGACTGGGTCGAAAACGCCACCACCTGCGCCGGCGCCGCCGCCCGCGCAAAGCGGGTCAGGCTCACACGGCCAAAGACCATCACCAGCGGATAGAACAGCAGGCCAATGCCGATACAGGCCAGCGAGATCACCACCACATAGTGCAGCAGCACGCCCGCCGCGCTGGCCCCCGCCGTCAGGCCTACGCCCAGCGACAAGGCAAACACGCCCACCGGTGCCGCCACCAGCACCCAGCGCACGATGATAATCATCGTCTCGCCGACCGCCTCGAAAAAGGTGGTCAGCGGCGCGCGCAGCCGCTCCGGCAGGCGCGAGGCCGCAAAGCCAAAGAAGACAGCAAAGACAACGATGCCCAAAATGGCATCCTCCGCCGCCGCACGGATCGGGTTGGACGGCGCAATCGTCTTCAGGAACTCGCCAAACGGTGCCCCAGCGCCCACGCCCTCGGCACTGGCCGGAGCCGCCGCCAGCAGCAGACGGCCGCCTTCGGGATCAATCGGCCACAGGCTCAGCAGCCCATAGGACACCGCCACCGAATAGCAGACCGAGAACAGGATCAGCGCCGCAAACCAGCCGACCGCCTTCATGGCGATCCGTCCCGCTCGCGCCGCATCGGCAATCGAGGCCACACCCGTCACCAACAGGCTGAACACCAGCGGCACAATGGTCATACGCAGGGCATTCAGCCACAGCTGGCCAATCGACTGGATAAAGTCCGCCGTGCCCGTGCCCCCCGGCAGGCCCCAGCGCTGCGCGCCCATGCCCGCCGCCAGACCCAGCACGAGCGCCAGCAGAACCTGCACGCTCAGCGAGGTCAGAAACCGTTTCGCCTTCATCGGACACCGCCCGTTTGATCAGGCTGAGCCCCCGCCTCGCGGCGCTGCATGGCCACGGCCACCCCGCTACCGCCCACAGCCGCCAGCAAGGCCCCCAGCGCCAGCCAATAGCCCTCCAGCACCTCGATATCGACCCGCATCGCCTGACCCAGCATCTGGGCGAACTGGCGCTCCAGATCATTCTCCGCGCCCGGCCTCTCTTCCTGCTTCTCGGCCACCTCGGCCCGCATGGTCGAGACCATCTGCGTCATCCCGCCGAACACCAGCGCCAGAGACACCGCCGATGTCGCCAGCATGGCCAGCGCCCGCTGCCGCGCCCCGCGCAGCACAAACCCCAGCACCAGCCCCAGCGGGATCAGCACCAGCGCGCCGATAGCCCACCACGCCTGCCCCTGCCCTTCGGGCGTAATAGCAAAGTCCGGCAGATCGATCGTCCCCGTCGCCAGCTGATAGCCGCTCGACTGCACCAGCGCATCGCCATTGCAGCTCACAACCACCCACGGCAGGAAAAAGGCCAGCAAGGCCAACACCTTCGCCACCCTTGCCAGCCACAAACCGACAGCGCTGAACGTCATCCCGAACATCCCCAACTCTTCACGTCACCACGGACCTTGGCACCCCAAGCCTCAAAGCGAAAGAGAGGTTCCACACTTCCCTTATGGTCTTTCGCACAACACCGGCACTGCCCACTGGCAACCGGCCCCCATGATGACTAGTTTAATGTTCATGGCCCGTTCCCCCTCGACCCCGCCCAAGAAGCCCGCGACCAACGTGCAAAAGCCGGTCCACGTCTCGGACCCCGCCCGCGCGGCCGAGAACCAGCAGGCCCTCGAACAGGCCAAAGCCATCAAGAAGGGCGTCGCCGAAGCCCCCGCCCCCTTCCTACACGACAGCGCCACACCCCCGCGCCACCTGCCCATGTTCGGCACCGGCCCGCGCCTGACGCCCGAGGAAGCCCCCTCAGCCCCGTCGGACTGGCAGCCCCACCGCCCGGACCGCCCCAAGAACAAACTGTCCAAGCCCTTCCGTCTGGAGACCAAATACACCCCCGCCGGCGACCAGCCCCAGGCCATCGCCGAACTGGTCGAACAGGCTCAGGCGGGCGAGCAGAACCAAGTCCTCCTCGGCGTCACCGGCTCGGGCAAGACCTTCACCATGGCCAAGGTGATCGAGGAAACCCAGCGCCCCGCGCTTATCCTCGCCCACAACAAGACCCTCGCCGCCCAACTCTATTCGGAGTTCAAGGCCTTCTTCCCCGACAATGCGGTCGAGTATTTCGTCTCCTACTACGACTACTACCAGCCCGAGGCCTACGTCCCGCGCACCGACACCTATATCGAGAAGGACTCATCCATTAACGAGCAGATCGACCGGATGCGCCACTCGGCCACCCGCGCGATCCTCGAGCGCGACGACGTCATCGTTGTGGCCTCCGTCTCCTGCATCTACGGTATCGGCTCGGTCGAGACCTACACCGCCATGACCTTCGGCCTACAGGTCGGCGACACCATCGACGAGGCCAAACTCCGCGCCGACCTCATCGCCCTGCAGTACAAGCGCAACGACCTGCATTTCGAGCGCGGTATGTTCCGCAAGCGCGGCGACACCCTCGAAATCTTCCCTGTCCACTTGGAAGACCGCGCCTGGCGCATCTCCCTCTTCGGCGACGAGATCGAGGCCATCGACGAGTTCGACCCCCTCACCGGCAAAAAGACCGCCAGCTTGGAGCAGGTCACCGTCTACGCCGCCAGCCACTACGTCACACCCCGCCCGACCCTCAATCAGGCCATCACCGGCATCAAGGCCGAGCTGAAGGAAACCCTCGACTGGATGGTCGAGAACGGCAAGCTGCTGGAAGCCCAGCGCCTAGAGCAACGCACCCGCTTCGATCTGGAAATGATGGAGGCCACCGGCTCCTGCGCGGGCATCGAGAACTACAGCCGCTGGCTCACAGGCCGCGCGCCGGGCGAGCCCCCGCCTACCTTCTTCGAATACATCCCCGACAACGCCCTTCTGTTCGTGGACGAAAGCCACGTCACCGTCGGCCAGATCGGCGCCATGTTCCGCGGAGACTACCGCCGCAAGTCCACTCTGGCCGAGTACGGCTTCCGCCTCCCCTCCGCCATCGACAACCGCCCGCTCAAGTTCGAGGAATGGGACGCCATGCGCCCCCAGACGGTCTTCGTCTCCGCCACCCCCGGCGCGTGGGAGCTTGAGAAGTCCGGCGGCGTCTTCACCGAACAGGTCATCCGCCCCACCGGCCTGATCGACCCGCCCGTCGAGATCCGCCCCGTCTCCGGCACCACCCGCAACCAGATCGACGACGTCATCGACGAGGTAAAGGCCACCGCCGCCAACGGCTACCGCTCCCTCGTCACCACCCTCACCAAGAAGATGGCCGAGGACCTGACCGAGTACATGCACGAACAGGGCGTCCGCGTCCGCTACATGCACTCCGACATTGATACCTTGGAGCGCATCGAAATCCTGCGCGACCTGCGTCTGGGCAGCTTCGACTGCCTCATCGGCATCAACCTGCTACGCGAGGGTCTCGACATTCCCGAGTGCGGCCTCGTCGCCATCCTCGATGCCGACAAGGAAGGCTTCCTGCGCTCGGAAACCTCACTCATCCAGACCATCGGCCGCGCCGCGCGNNGCCGACCGCATGACCGGCTCGATGGAACGCGCCATCACCGAGACCAACCGCCGCCGCGAGAAACAACAGGCCTATAACGAGGCCCACGGCATCACCCCCGCCACGGTCAAGCGCGACATCAAGGAGATCATGGAGTCTCCTTACGAGTCCCGCGAGATCGACCGCTTCACCAACCCCGGCACGAAGGAAGAAACCAAACCCTTCACCGGCTCCAACTTCCAGACCGCCCTCAAGGATCTGGAAACCCGCATGCGCGACGCCGCCGCCAACCTCGAGTTCGAGCAAGCCGCCAAACTGCGCGACGAGATCAAGCGCATGAAGCTGCTTGATCTCGAGTTCGCCAACGAGGCGCTGACGGGGGCTGGTGAAGAGGTGGACCGGTCAGCGCCGAAGCGTTGGCGGAAGGAAGCAGCGGCGGAGAAGGCAGAGGCGTTTAGGCGGGGGCGTTAGGGGCTTTGCAGTAAAATCCATTTCCAGTATCAACGGAATTTACGTTGACGTTGATACTGGGGGGCCTCGTGAAAGCGTTCTAGGCTCAGGACTCATAGCC
>NZ_DIGV01000047.1 GCF_002419815.1 Brevundimonas sp. UBA5713
TAGCGTTAGCCTGTCAGCACCGCTGGCGGACATAGGCGTGTAGCGGGATTGCGTGGGCCGCGAAGCCGTCGCCGTAGATCCGGGAAAGGACGTACCCGGAGTCGATGATGAAGAAATTTGTCAGGAGATAGCCCCGGTCGAACACCGGGTGGAACTGACCCAGAGGCGTCGGGGCCGCTTCGCGGAAGTGGTAGAGAATGATCAGCGCGCCGGCGACAAAGCGCAGGATATCGAGCCAACCACCCCGCGAAATCCTGACGGGCTGCGGTCGTGCGTGCTCCGATGCAATCATCAAGGCCGTGCCTGCCCGGCCGCTGTGGGGTGATCGTGATGACGCGGAGCGAACTGCAACTGATCTCGCGTCAGAACAAGAAGGCCGAACCCCAAGAGGCATACAGCCGCCATGGCGGCGGTCATGACCCGACCAGCCTGCCCCTTCCGCCCGAGACGATAGGTCATGATCGCTAGGAGCGACATGAGAACGCCGAAGGACACGAACACAGGGATGCGGTAGGTCGCCGCCAGCGGTACGGCGAGACAGAAGACGATCGCGCCGGCGACGAGGCTCGCGCCAACCGCGATCAGTGTGTCCTGCACCGGCCGGAACGGCTCTGGCCTCCCGTATAGCTTGGACCGGCCGCGCCCCTTGTAGCGCCCTGGACGCCATCGAGGAGCCTTGCTCCGGATCGGGGATCGCTTGCCCCCCATGGCTTCAGCCCTGCGCGTCCGCCGGGCGAGCCGCGCGGTTGGCCAGCCACACCCGCATGCGGACGATTTCAGCTTCCTGGGTGCGAATGATCTCCTCCGCGAGGCCCTTGACCTCGGGGTCCGAACCTTGGTCGAGCGCAATCCTCGCCATGGCGACCGCCCCCTCGTGGTGGGCGATCATCCCGCGCATGAAGTCGACATCGGCGTCGCCGCTGTAGTCGATGTTCATAGCGGCGTGCATCCGCTCGTTCGCCTCCTTGTAGGACCGAGTGGCGGGGTTATCCGAGGCGGCATCGCTGTGCCCGGCATGCTGGTCGATCGGGCGCGCATCGACTGCCGTCGGCTCCGGCGCCGGGCGCCCCTGCCGCGAGAGCACCCCGAAGCCGAAGACCGAGATCAGGAGAAAGGCGGCGATGACGCCAACCCAGCCGAGACGTTTCATTGGACTATCCTTTGCTTTCCTGAAGGCGGGTCATTCGACGCCGCGCGGACCGCGCCATGCCAGAAGGCGAAGCGCGTTGAAGACGACCAGCAGGGTGGAACCCTCGTGGAGGGCGACGGCAGGTCCGATGCCGAGACCAAGGATCGTCGCCGGGACGAGGAACGCCACGACCCCGAGGCTGACGAACAGGTTCTGGCGGATGATGCGGCGGGTTTGACGGCTAAGACCCACGGTGAAGGGCAACTTCGACAGATCATCCGCCATCAAGGCTACGTCGGCGGTCTCCAGGGCGACGTCCGATCCCGCCGCACCCATTGCGACGCCGACCGTCGCGGTGGCCATCGCCGGAGCATCGTTGACGCCATCGCCGACCATGGCGACCTTGGTCTCCGCCCGCAGTTTCTTGATGGCGTCGACCTTGTCCTCCGGCATCAGGTCGCCCCACGCCTCGGTCAGCCCGACCTGACCGGCCACCGCCTGGGCCGCCTTCTGGTGGTCGCCCGAGATCATGATCATGCGGCGAATGCCGAGCGCGCGGAGCGCGGTAAGGGTCTCGCGCGCCTTGGCCCGAGGCGTGTCGAGAAGGCCGATGACCCCGAGATCCTTTGTCCCGCGGCGAACCACCATGAGCGTCCGTCCCTGGTTTCGAAGGGCCGCGACGGCGATCTCGGTGTCCGGTGCGAGCGGAGCGATGGCCTCCGAACCGAACATCTCCGGTTTGCCGATCCAGACGTCCTGATCGTCGACGCGTGCAGTGACGCCCTTGCCGGTCAGGCTGCGCAACTCCGTGGCCTCACGTACCGATGCCGCGATCAGACGCTGGTTCCCATCGCGAACGATGGCCTCCGCCAAGGGATGATCGCTCAGCCGTTCGACCGCGACTGCGATCTCGAGAAGCTCTGTCTGTGTCGTCTGGCCGAACGGAACGACGTCCGTGATCCGCGGTCGCCCCTCGGTCAGCGTCCCGGTCTTGTCAAAGGCGATGGCGTCGAGAGCCCCCAGGTTTTCGAGCGGGGCGCCACCCTTGACGAGAACACCGGCGCGCGCCGCCCGGGCGACCCCGGACAACACCGCGCTCGGCGTGGCGATCGCGAGAGCGCAGGGACTGGCGGCCACCAGTACGGCCATCGCCCGGTAGAAGCTGTCGCGGAACGGCTCGTCGACGACCACCCAGGCGAACAGGAGGACGAAGGCCAGACCGAGCACGAGGGGCACGAAGACGCGCTCAAAGCGATCGGTGAAGCGCTGGGTCGGCGACTTCTGGGTCTCGGCCTCGCTGACCATCCGGACGACCTTGGCCAAGGTGGTGTCGTTGGATCGACGCGTCGTTTCGATCTCAATGGCGCCGCCGCCGTTAATGGTGCCGGCGAAGACCACCGACGCCGCCGAGATATTTGCCGGCTTGGCGCGGGCCTCCTCGGGGTTCGGGACAGGCTGCTTGTCGACAGGAATGCTCTCCCCTGTCACGGGAGCCTGGTTCACGCTGGATGTTCCCTTCACGACGAAGCCGTCGGCCGGGAGTCGCTCGTTGGGCCGAACGACGACCAAGTCGCCGACTTCCAGCTCTTCGACCGGAAGTTCGACGACGGCCTCTCCTCGCCGCACATGAGCGGTGCGCGGGGCCAAGGCGGCCAGAGCCTCGATCGCCTTCTTGGCGCGACCCATCGCGAAGTGCTCGAGGGCGTGCCCGAGGCTGAACAGGAACAGTAGCAGCGCCCCTTCCGCCCAGGCTCCGAGCGCCGCGGCGCCGGCTGCGGCCACCAGCATCAGGGTGTCGATCTCGAAACGCTTGCGCCGCAGATTCCCGACAGCCTCGCCGACCGTGAACCAGCCGCCCAAGGCATAGGCGATCAGGAAAAGGCCGAAGGGCAGCCATCCCGGCACGCCCGGAATGAATTTCTCGATCAGCCAACCAATCGTGAGCGCGACACCGCTGCCGACCGCGAAAATGAGCTCCGTGTTGGGTCCGAGGAAGCCGCCATGACCATGGTCGTGCCCGTCGCCTTCGGAATGTCCGTGGTCATGGCCATCGCCATCGACGTGGCCATGGCCGTGACCGTCATCGGGCGTATGACTGGCCTCGTGATCGGATGGCGCTTTCGGCTGCGCTTCAGGGGTCTTCGTAGCGGTTGAAGCGGCGCCCTCCGTCGCCCGCACTAGCGCGAGGCCGTGGCTCGCAAGGCGCTCGACAAGCGTCTCACGGTTCGTGATCTGCCGGTCGAACTCCAGGCGCAGAGCGCCAGCCGGATCCAGCACCGCCTCGATCACGCCGGCTTCTTCGCCGAGCGCGGCCGCGAGCGTGCGGGCGTGGCGGGCGTGGCGGACACCCTCCACTCGCCCGACGAGATGCCCGAAACGCTCACTGACCTCGGCTCCGGCCTGACGCGCACGGCGACGGACCTGAGCCAGCGACAGCTGGTCGGGATCGTAGTGGATGCAAAGCTCTGGGCCTCCCTCGCCTTCGGCGACATGCGCCTCAGAGACGCCGGGTTCGGCCCGCAACAGCGCGATCAACCGTCCAACGCAGCCGTCCTGAAGATCGGGCGCATGAGGCAGGAGGACAGGGAAGTTGAGGCGGAGGGTCTTGGGCATGATCGGGCTCCTCAAGAGACGTCACGGGTAAGGGTCGAGCGGTCGGGCACGAACATCCCGGCGCGCTGGGCGGCGGCTCCAGCGACGAAGGCGGCGATCGCCAGAGCCGCGCTCAGGAGGATGACCAGTCGCTTGCGGTCCATCTCGACCTCACGGCAAGGCGATGAGAGCGTCGAGCCAGCCGAGGTTCTGGAGGTGCTCCAGTCCCTCGAACACGGGCAACGCCAGAAGGAAGACAAGGCCGTCGCGGACAGTCCGAAGGAAGAAGGCCGGCCGGACGGACAGTTCCGCCTCATCACGCCACAGGCGCAGGTTCGGAACGAAGCGGGGGGTGCGCACGACGTAGCTGCGGTAGGTGTCGCCGAAGGCCGACGTCAGGAAGCCTTCCTCCCGACTCGCCACGATGCGGAACACGATCCAGCAGGCGACGGCGAAGGTGACGCCGACGGTGAGGCTGCCCGTCTGTGCGCCGATCCCGAATGCGCCGATGAAGCTGAAGACATAGAGCGGGTTTCGACACAGCGAATACGGTCCGCAGGTGACGATCTCCTGCTTCTTGCGGCCGCCGATGTAGAGCGAGCACCAGGCGCGGCCCAGAACGCAGACCATGATGGCGATCAGCCCTAGGTGTTCGACGGGATGCTCCAGCTGTGGCTGGGCCTTCACAAGAGCGGTCCAGGCCAGCAGTGCGAACAATCCAGCCGCGATGAAGAGTTTGCGCCAGCGCTGGACGGACGCGATGTCGATCAGGGGCGGGCTCATTCCACGGGCTCCTTCGCGTCGCGCCGCGCATCTCGCGCATCGCGAAGGATGTCGAAGCCGCCCTTGGCGGCTATGGCGGCGACCAGCACCCCCACCAGCAGATCGGGCCAAGATTGGTCCAACCACATCACCAGGCCGCCGGCGACGAGGATGCCGCCGTTCGACGCGAAATCGTTGAGACTGAAGGTCTCGGCCGCCTTCATGTTGACGTCGCTGCTCTGTTGCCGACGGATCAACAAAAGACAGATCAGATTGATGACCGCCGCCACGACGGCGAGCACCATCATGGTTGGTCCGACCGGCTCGGTTCCCGTCAGTGTCCGGCGCAGGGCGTCGAGCAGGACGAGAACCGAGAAGATCAGAAGCATGACGCCGGACACCTGAGCCGCCCGCGTCTTCCAGATCAGCGCGCGTCCGACCGCCAGGAAGCTGATCAGATAGACGGCCGCATCGGATCCGTTATCGACGGCGTTCGCGAGCAGAGCGCTGGAGTCGGCGGCGAGGCCGCCGACTCCCAGGCCCACGAACAGCAGAGCGTTCAGGAACAGCACCGCCAAGAGGGTGCGGCGCTGGACCTGCTCTGTTTCGTGAGCCCCGCTCATTCCTCGATTCCTTCCGCCTTCCGGTGTTTCACGGCCTTGGCCGCGAAGGTCGGAAGGACAAGGAGGGTCAAGGCCGTGGCCGTCAGGAGGCCGCCGATGACGACGGTGGCCAGCGGCTTCTGCACCTCGGCCCCCGCGCCGTGGGCGAACGCCATCGGGATGAAGCCGACGATGGCGACGAGAGCCGTCGTCAGGACGGCGCGAAGCCGGCTTGTCGCGCCTTCGATCGCGGCAAGACGCGGCGCCGCTCCGCCTGTGAGGCGTTCCCGAATGGCCTGCATCAGCACGAGGCCGTTCAAGGTCGCGACGCCGGACACGGCGATGAAGCCGACCGCCGCGGAAACCGAGAACGGCATCCCCCTGAGGACAAGCGCCAGGGCGCCGCCGATCAGAGCCAACGGCACGCACGCGAACACCAGGCCCGCCTCGGCGAAGGATCCCAAAGCCATGAAGAGCAAGACCCCGATCAGGATGAAGACGATCGGAATGACCAGCCCCAGACGCTGTTCGGCGCGCTTCAGGTTCTCGAACTGGCCACCCCAGGTCAGGGAGTAGCCGGTCGGTAGATCGACCTCGGCCTGCACCTTGGCCTGAGCCTCGGTGACGAAACCGCCCAGATCGCGTCCTCGGACGTTGGCTTGCACCACCATGCGCCGGCTGCCGTCATTGCGGCTGATCTGGTTCTGCCCTTCCGCTACCTGGATCCGGGCGACAGAAGAGAGCGGCACGGTCACGCCTGTGGCGGTCGTTACCGGCAGAGCCGCAAGGGCCGCCGGATCATTCCGTGCCTCATCCGCGAGGCGGACGACGACGCTGAAGCGACGATCGCCTTCGAATATCTGGCCGGCCTCGGCACCGCCGACCGCGGCCGAAACCGCCTCGGAGACATCGGCGGCCGACAGGCCGTAGTTGGCGGCTGCGAAGCGATCCACGCTGACGGTCAGGGTGGGGAGGCCGGACGCCTGCTCGACGCGAACGTCGGCCGATCCGGGCGTTGCGCGCAGGGCGGCGGCGACCCGGTCCGCAGTCGCCTGCAGCTGGGTGAAGTCGTCGCCATAGACCATCACGGCGAGGTCGGTCCGAACCCCCGAGATCAGCTCGTTGAAGCGCAGCTCGATGGGCTGGCTGAACTCGAAGCTGTTGCCGAGTTGTCCGGCGGCGAGCTCTTCGAACCGTTCGATCAGCTCCTCTTTCGGAAGGTTCGGATCGGGCCACTCCTTGCGGTCCTTGAGGACGATGACCGCATCCGAAATGTTCGGCGGCATCGGGTCCACCGCCGCCTCCGCCGTCCCGGTCCGGGCGAAGACAGTCTTCACCTCGGGCTGGGCCTTGATGGCGCGTTCGAGGGCCATCTGCATCGCCAGCGATTGTTCCAGCGAGGCGGACGGCACGCGCAGCGCCTGCATGGCGATGTCGCCTTCATCCAGGGTCGGGATGAACTCCCGCCCCAGAGAGCTGAAGGCGATGCCGCCAATGACGAGGGCGCCGAGCGCGGACGCCAGGACGATTTTGGGCCGGTCGACGGCGGCGCGGATCGCAGGCTCGATACAGCGCCGCGCGTAGCGAAGGATGAAGGTCTCGTGTTCGTGAGCGTGGCCGTGCTCGTCGACCTCGACCTTCTTCGGATCCCGGACCAGCAGAGCCGTCATCGCCGGCACGAAGGTGAAGGAGAAGATGAAGGCGCCGACGAGGGCCAGCATCACCGTTGCGCCCATGGGAATGAAGGTCTTGCCCTCCACGCCCTCAAGCATCAGCAGCGGCGTGAAGACGAGGAGGATGATCAACTGGCCAAAGGCGGCCGGTTTGACCATCTGACGCGCCGCGGCTCCAGCAACCTCAAGCCGCTCCCGACGTGTCAGCATTCGACCGGCTTCGGCCCGCCGCTGGCTGAGCATCAGCAGGGTGTTCTCGACCACCACCACCGCGCCGTCGACCAGAAGGCCGAAGTCCAGCGCGCCGAGGCTCATCAGGTTTCCGCTGATGCCAAAGCGGTTCATGCCGATGACCGCGAACAGGAAGCTGATCGGGATCATCAGGGCGGTGATCGAGGCCGCACGGATGTTGCCGAGCAGGAGGAACAGCACCACGATCACCAGCAGAGCGCCTTCGATCAGGTTCTTGGCGACCGTTGAGATGGTCTTGTTGACCAGCGAGCTGCGGTTCAGGACCGGTTCGGCGACAACGCTCGGCGGCAGGCTCGCGGAAACCTCCTCGAGGCGTTCGGCGGCGGCCTGGGCCACCGTCCGGCTGTTGCCGCCGGCCAGCATCAGCGCCGTACCGACGACCGCTTCGTGGCCGTCGCGGCTGGC
>NZ_DIGV01000057.1:0-8578 GCF_002419815.1 Brevundimonas sp. UBA5713
GGCTATGAGTCCTGAGCCTAGAGGCCTTCTTCTTACGCAGGAAGAAGATGCCGCCGAGGATGGCACCGGCGATCACCAGCAGGATGATGCCGACCAGCGGGCGGAAGACGATCCACGACACGGCGATGACGATCAGGCTCAGCGCTATGCCCAGCACGCCCGAGATCAGGCCGGTGCCCATGCGGACCAGCGAGCCGATGAACGGCACCACGTCTCCCAGCACGCCCAGCGGGCCAAGGATCATGGAGAAGCCGATGATGGCGGCCAGTATGCCGACGCCGCGCAGGATCCACGTCAGGGTCTGATTGGCAGCCTTGGCGGCCTGGAACATTTCCTGAGCCGAGGCCGTGCCCTTACGCACCATCAGCAGATTGGAACCGGCCTTGGTCGGGAATGGACGCAAGGTGTTCTGGGTCTGGGCACCGATGACGCTCAGGGTCGTGTTCTGCGGCACCACGCGATAGCTGATCTTCATGTCGCCCACCTGCGGCGCAGCGGCATTGCTGCCGACATAGACGCTGTTGTCCTGCACGGTAGCCGGACGGGACAGGGCGCGCGAAATGCCCGCAGCCTGTTCGGCGCTGATGGTCAGCGGGGTGTCCGCCGACAGCTGGTTCAGCACAGCCTGATCGATGGTAAAGGCCCCCAAGGTAGCGGTCTCGGCGGCGAACTCGGCGGCTTCTACGGCAGCGGCGGGGNNTCTGGTGGCCCTGCGGCTGGTTGAAGCTGCTGGAGTCGACCGGCGCGGACGACCATTCGGTCGCGTAGCTGTAGGTGGTGACGGTTTCCTCACCGCCGCCCAGCTTGGTGCGGGTCTCGGTGGAGGTCTTTTCCACCCATTGGAAATATTCGACGCTGCGGGCCAGCAGCAGGCCGTCGGCCGTGACGCCCAGCTGGCTGTCGGTACGCGCGCCGCTGGCAGCGGCCGGTGCGGTCAGATGCACAAGCTTGCCTTCATTGGCCGGATCAATGCGGTCTGCTCCGACCGGCACAACGATGCGCGCCCCTTCGTTATTGGAGCGGATCGACTGGATCGAACGTCCCTCGTTCCACGACAGCAGAACGATGGAAATCAGCACGGCCACGAAGCCGACCAGCACGCCCTTGATGGCATTGCCGATGCGCGCGAACCACGAGGTGTTGGTGGTAACCGTCACATTGTCTTGTGACATGGGAAGCCCCCTTCCTGAATGCGGAACGCCCCGGACCGACGAGGCCAGAGGCGTTCCTGATTGGGTTGATGGCCCGCGATTACGGGGTTTCGGTGATCAGCAGGGTGGCCGAGGCCGTGCCGCCGTTCACAGTGCCGACCCAGATGTCATAGACACCCCACTGGGGACGGTTCATGCGGACCTCGGCATCCAGATCGCCGTAGCTGTCATCGTCGCAGTACCAGCGGCCATCAGGGCCGTTGATGATCAGCGTGGTGTCGACGCTGGAGAGGGTGCGGAACACCAGCGGCAGGCCGCCAGCCTCATAGCTGACTTCAAAATCCGGTGCCTCGGAGATGTAGCCCAGGCACGAACCCGGCAGGTTGGCACCGTTCACACTGCCGCCTGCGGTCATTTGCACGCGGTAGGGGTCGGGGGTGAAGCCCGCACTCAGATGGATTTCGCCGAAGTTGGCGGTCAGGTGCGCCGATTGCGCCATGGCCGGGCCGCCGATCAGCAGGCTGGCAGCGGCCAGCAGCAGGGTCTTTTTCATCTTACAGTCCCAAAATTAGCGCAATTCAGCGCCTTCCAGAGCGGCTTTGCCGGTCCAGCCCGTGCGTTGCCTGAACTCTGGATACCCTTGAGACTCAGTGATCTACAGCACCATGGATATGGGGTATGGCGCACTAAAGCGTTGCGGTCGGCCTCATTTACGCCCTAAAATCACTCAGAGTGTTGCTTCTTGGGGATAGTGAATGGCGCATGATGAAAGTCATGTCCGCAGACCTGCGGACGGCGTTCAGCCAACGGAGGGTTCGCCCCTGACGCCCCCATCCTCGCGCACCCGCTCTCTGGTACGCCTGATTGCATCCATCCTGCTGGCGCAGGCCCTGTTCTGGGGCCTTTTCTACATGCCGTGGGGACCCAAGCCGTCGTTCGACAAGATCGACCGCATTCCCTTTGCCAATGCACAGCTGGCCGAACTGACCCGCCCCACACCGTCGGCAGCGGATGCGGCCACGCACCGCAAGGTCAACCTGCCCTATGTGGATTGCTGCGACCCGTCCTATCTGTCGCTGAAGATGACCTTTGAGGTGCCCGAGCCGCCTGTCGAGGGGTTGGGTCTGGTCGCCTTCCAGCAGGTGGACAACTTCATCTACCGCATCAATGGCTCCATCATCCACCAGCGCGGTCGGATGGACATGGGCCGACAGACCTTCCACGGCCAGCGCCCCTATGTGCTGCATGTTCCACAAGGGTTGCTGAAGGCGGGCGAGAACGAGCTGTCCATCATCACCGTGCGTGAGGGCCACCCCTATACCGACCTGATCGAGCCGCTGATGGGGCCGCATCGGCAGGTGCAGGAACTGACAGCGTTGCGTCTGTGGCAGACGGTGGATTACCGCATGCTGGGCGGCATGCTGACCCTGACGCTGGGCCTGTTCGGCCTGATCATGATTTTCCGCTCGCAGGAAAAGCGCTTTGCCTTCTGGCTGACGGTGCTGTGCTGGGCGTGGACGGCCTATGCGGCCTATGGCCTCTATCTGTCGCTGCCGCTGTCGGGCGTGGGGCGACTGATCTTCTTCTTTGCCGTGACGGCGCTGGTGAACAGCAGTCTGGTGTGTTTCATCGATGCGTGGACGCGCCGACCGCTGCCGTGGGTGCAGCCGGTGATGATGGCCGTCTGGGCTGCCTTCACGGCCGTGGCCGTCTACGCCATGTATGTCATGCCGCAACCCTCGGGCCATGATCTGATGACAGCCTTATGGGGCTGGTTCGGCTTTGCGGCAGGCGTGGCGGTGGTGGTGCGTCTGTTGTGGCATTTCGCCGTTGCCGAGGAAGTGCGCGTCCTTGAAGCCTCTATTTTGAGCGTCTGCGCCGTCTGTCTGGCGCTGGACGGCATCGGCGGCAAGTTCGGCCTGCTGTCCGGTGCCTATCTGATCGAGTCGGCCCCCTTGCTGTTGCTGGCCATGCTGATCGCCTTCATCCAGCGTAATTTCCACCTGTTTCAATCGGCGCTGAGCCTGAACAGCCTGCTGGAATCCAATCTGAAGAAGCGCGAAGCCGAGCTGGAAGAAGCCCACCAGCGCGAGCGCCAGTTGACCGAGCTGCAGGCCCGTAACGAAGAGCGTCGACGCCTGATGCAGGACATGCACGACGGCGTGGGAGGCCAGCTGGTCGGCCTGCTGCTGGAGGTGCGTCGGGGCGCTGCCGATAACGAGCGCATGGCCGAGGGGCTACAGGCGGCCATGGATGAAATCCGTCTGATGATCGATTCCGTCGATGCGCCCGGCACCTCGCTGGAGACCATGCTGTGCGTGTTTGAAAACCGCGTACGCCCGCGCGTGGAAGGGGCCGGTTTTGGCTTCGACTGGGATGTTCATATGAATACGCCCGCCGACCTGTCGCCCAATGAAGTGCTGCAAATCTTCCGCGTCATGCAGGAAGCGGTGACCAATGCCATGAAGCATTCGGGCGGTGACCGCATCAGCGTCACCGTTAAGGATCTGGACGGGACGCTGGACCTGTCCATCCGTGACAACGGCCACGGCCTGACAGAGAACGACGCCCCGCGTCAGGTCGGACAGGGCGGTCACGGCCTTGGCAATATGAGCATGCGGGCGCAATCGATCGGCGGCGAACTGGCATGGGAAGACGCCCGACCGGGCACCTGTGTGCGCCTGCGCGTGCCTCTGCGTTCCGGCCTCCCCCAAGCGGCCTGAGTATTCACCCATGACCGACACCTCCCCCGTGCGCCGCATCGGCGTGCTCGAAGACAGCGTTCCGGTACGCGAGCATTTCGAATACATTCTGGGTCAGGCCGAAGATCTGATGCTGTGCGGCACGGCAACCTGTCTGGCCGAGCTGCCCGACTTGCTGGACACCCAGCCCGACCTGATCCTGACCGATCTCGGCCTGCCGGACGGCAGCGGGCTGGACCACATCCCCGGAATCAAGGCCAAGGGGATCAAGTCTTTGGTCATCACCGCCTTTGGCGACCGCGAGACGGTCGTGTCCGCGCTGGGCGCAGGAGCGGACGGCTATCTGTTGAAGGACTCCACCACCGAGTCCGTGCTGGAGGGCATCCGCGTCACACTGGATGGCGGGGCCCCCATCAGCGCCTCAGCAGCGGTGTTTCTGCTGGAGAGGTTGCGCGAACCGGCCACGCCGGCTCCTGCACCCGTAAACACGCCGCCCGCCGAGCGCCTGACCCCGCGCGAGACCGAGCTGCTGACCCTGTTCTCACGCGGCCACAGCTATAAGTCTGCTGCGCGCGAACTGGGCATATCGCCGCTAACCGTGGGCGATCACGTGAAGGCCATCTACCGGAAACTGGAGGTTAATTCTCGCGGTGAGGCGGTGTTCGCCGCCGTGCAGAAAGGCCAGCTGACGCTCTAGCCCCCATATTCATGGCGCTAGGCCCGAAGCCGGCTCCTCCTATGATCTGCGCCACGGGCCAAAGCGGCCCACGTGCTTATTCAGGAGGGCTGAATCCCATGAAGTTCACATCTGCACTGGCCGCTGTGGCCGCGATCGCTGCTGCCACCACCCTCGCCGCTTGCGGCCAATCGGAAGCTCCGGCTGCTGATGCGGCACCGGAAGCGCCGCAAGCTCCGGCTGTCGAGACGCCGGAACAGGTCGCCGCCCGTGTGGCCGCCTCCATGACCCCGCTGGAATATGCGCTGCGTCAGGTGTCGTGCAACGAAGCCATGTCCGCCGCCAAGCGCGCCCGCGAAGGCAGCTTCACGCCGGAACTCACCGCCAAGGTCGCCGAGACCGAGCGTATGGACTTCATCAAACTGACCCGTGCCGTGCGTGAACTGGGCGGCGACCACACCGCCATCAACACCGCCCAGCGTGCCATCATCACCCTGCCGCAACGCGTCGAGGACGTGACGCCGGAATATGTGGCCCAGACCGAAGAGTGTCTGGCCATCGTGACCGTGGAAAGCGCACGTCAGAAGGCGGCTGAATAATGAAGGCTGCATTCTCCATCCTGATCGCCATGGGCGCAGCCGTCACCTTGGCCGCCTGTTCCAAGGCCGAGGAGGCCCCAGCCGCCGCCGAGGCCGAAGTGGCCCCGATTCCGGCAGAGGCTCCGGCCAGCGATCCAGCCTCGGTCTTGCCCCCCGAAGCGGCAGCCTTTGTCGCCTCCTTGTCGCCCGAAGAGCTGGCACAGGCCCGTCTCAGCTGTGTGGAAGCCATCCGCACGGCCAAGGCCAACCCGCACATCTTTGACGCCGAACTGGCCGAGCAACTGGGCGAGATCGACTATCTGAGCCGCACCGAGCTGCTGACCAAGCCGCCGCTGAACGCCCTGAGCATCGAACAGGCCCGCGCCATCATGGACTTGGCTCCGCAGTTCAATGCCAAGAGCCAACCTACGGTTGATGAAACGACCGGCGTTCGCCAATGTGTCATGCTGGTGAAGCATTACGAAGCCGAGAAGGCTGCCAAGGGTTAAGTGATGAAGCGTGTACTGGTCTGTTGTGCCGTTCTCGGGCTGGCATCCTGTGATCAGGCGCGCCCGTCACTTGATGCCCCCGCAGGCTCGGTCGAGGCTGCGGGCGAGACTTCGGGGGTTCCCGCCACCCCCGAAGTCCAGGCCATGGCCGATGTTGGCGCGCCCCAGCGACTGACCCAACAGCCCCAGCTTTTGTCCGGTGAGCGCATGTCCGAAAAGCCGCGTCAGGCCACCATCTACACCCCGCCTGCCGGCTCGCCCGAGCGGGTCGACCTGATGAATGCCCTGCGCAGTCAGGTGCGGGGCGAACTGGGCGGGGAGGCGATCTTTCTGGTGTCGGAACTGCGCTCCAACGGCGAATGGGCGTTCGGCAATCTGGACCCGCAGTGGCGCGACGGTCGCACCATCGATCCGCGCAAGACGCCGCTGTATCAACAGAACCCCGGCTTCCCGTTTGATGGTCTGGGCATTCAGGCCATCTGGAAAAAGGAGCGCGGCCGCTGGCAGGTTTTTGCCCACGCCATCGGCGCGACCGACGTCTGGTGGGGCGAATATTGCGACCGTGTTCCCCACGCGGTTCTGGGCGGCGTCTGCACCCACGGGAACTGATCCAACACCTGTCTGGCCGGTCTTGGGGACAGCCAGACCCAAAGGCGGTTGCGCGAGGGGCGCGACCGCCTTTTTCATGCGCGCAACCTGTCGCCTCATACCTGCGTTAGCTTGACATGACAGACAGCTCTCACGGTCCGGACGCCCGCCGCTTTGCCGCTGTTCTGCACCCGACGCCCCAAGGGCTGTGGTGTCCGGAGGGGCAGTTCTACATCGACCCGCCGCGCCCTGTAGAGCGAGCCGTCATCACCCACGGACACGCCGACCACGCGCGCTGGGGCCACGGCCATGTGCTGGCCACGCCCGAGACGCTGGCCATCATGGCCACGCGTTACGGGGCCGATTTTGCGGGCAGCACCCAGAGTCTCGAGTACGGCGAGCGGGTGAAGGTGAATGGCGTGGATGTCTCGCTGCATCCGGCCGGCCATGTGCTGGGCTCGGCGCAGGCGGCCATCCATCAGGACGGCATTACCATTACAGCCTCTGGGGATTACAAACGCCGCCGCGACCCGACCTGTGCGGGGTTCGAACCCGTCAAAAGCGATGTGTTCATCACAGAAGCGACCTTTGGGCTGCCGGTCTTTCGCCACCCGCCGGACATGCAGGAAATCGGCAAGCTGCTGCACTCGCTGCAACAGTTTCCGGAGCGGGCGCATCTGGTCGGGGCATACGCCTTGGGTAAGGCGCAGCGGGTAATGAAACTGCTGCGCGAGGCGGGCTATGACGAGACCATCTATGTGCATGGCGCGCTGGAAAAACTGAACCGGCTGTATGAGGCCTTCGGCGTCGATCTCGGCCCGTGGCAGACGGTGGCGGGGTTAAAGGCCGACTTTGCGGGCAAGATCATCATCGCCCCGCCGTCGGCCATCGCCGACCGCTGGAGCCGCCGCTTTCCCGATCCGGTCGCGGCCTTTGCCAGTGGCTGGATGAGCGTGCGGGCGCGGGCGCGGCAAAGGGGGGTGGAGCTACCCATCATCCTGTCCGACCACGCTGACTGGGACGAGCTGACCGACACCCTGACCGAGCTTTCCCCCACCGAGGTGTGGATCACCCACGGGCGCGACGATGCCCTGTCGCGGTGGGCGCAGATCAACGGCATGACGGCGCGGGCGCTGCATCTGGTTGGGTATGAGGACGAGGACGACGAGCCTGTCGAAGAGGCCACGGCATGAAGGCCTTTGCCGAACTGCTGGACCGTCTGGCGCTGACGGCATCGCGTAACGCCAAGCTGCGGCTGATTGCCGACCATCTGCGGACGGTGCCCGATCCTGATCGCGGCTGGGCGCTGGCGGCGCTGACAGGCGGCCTCTCGTTCAAGGAGGCCAAGTCCAACACCATCCGCAAGGTGGTGGAGGGACGCGTCGATGCCGAGCTGTTCCGCCTGTCCTATGACTATGTGGGCGATCTCGCCGAAACGGTGGCCCTGATCTGGCCCACGCGGCACGGGGCCAACCGCGAGCCGGATGTGTCGGAGGTGATCGAGGCCCTGAACACCGCCAAGCGCGGCGAGGTGCCGGACCTGCTCGAAAACTGGCTGGATGCGCTGGATGCCGAGGGGCGCTGGGCGCTGTTAAAACTGGTGACGGGCAGTTTGCGCGTGGGCGTCTCGGCGCGACTGGCATGGCAGGCGGCGGCGGACTATGGCGGCGTGGACGTGAGCGACATTCAGGAGGTCTGGCACGGGCTGGAGCCGCCCTACCTCGACCTGCTGGCATGGCTGGATGGCAAGGCCGAGCGGCCAGATGTCGAGACCCATGGCCGTTTCCGCCCCGTCATGCTGGCCCACCCGATCGACGAGGCGACCGAGATGCCGCGTCTGAACCCCGCCGACTTCGTGGCCGAATGGAAATGGGACGGTATCCGCATTCAGGCCGTCAGCGAGGGCGGCGTCAAACGCCTCTATTCCCGCACGGGCGAGGATATCGGCCACGCCTTCCCCGATGTGATCGAGGCGATGGATTTCGAGGGTGTTCTTGATGGCGAGCTGATCGTCACCCGCGACGGGGTGATGGGCAGCTTTTCAGACCTGCAACAAAGGCTGAACCGCAAGAGCGTCGATGCCAAACGCATGGCGGCGTTTCCTGCGGGCATCCGGGCCTATGACTTGTTGGCCGACGGTGAGGAGGACATCCGCGCGCTTCCCTTTGATGAGAGGCGCAAACGGCTGGAAGCCTTCATCGCCGCCGTGCCTTCGTCGCGCATCGACATCTCGCCGCTGGTCGATATCGAAAGCTGGGAAAAGCTGGCCGAGCTTCGTGCCAGCCCGCCGGAAGGCGATGCGCGGCTGGCCGAAGGCTTCATGCTGAAACGCCGCGACAGCGTTTATGAGGCGGGCCGCCCCAAGGGGCCGTGG
>NZ_DIGV01000057.1:8726-17006 GCF_002419815.1 Brevundimonas sp. UBA5713
AACGCTCCACCCGCCACAAGTCCGGCGTCGCCATGCGCTTCCCTCGCATCAGCCGCATCCGCTGGGACAAGCCTGCGAGCGAAGCGGATGAGTTGGGGGTGCTGGAGGGCATGTTGGCGGCGGCGGAAGGTGGATGAAACCTACCGCTCCCTCCCCCATATTAGATGCCATGACACCGTCATCGTCAGTCCTTCCGCCCCACTTCTCCGACTGGTTCGCCAGTCGGGAATGGAGTGCACGTCCGCATCAGTTGGCGATGGTGGAGAAGGGGCTGGCGGGTGAGGACGCCTTGCTGGTGGCACCGACGGGCGGGGGCAAAACGCTGGCGGGGTTTTTGCCCAGCCTGATCGAGCTGTCGCAGCGGAAGAAAGCCCCGGGCGAACTGACGTCGGTTCACACTCTCTACATCTCGCCGCTGAAGGCGCTGGCGGTGGATGTGGAGCGCAACCTTTTGACGCCGGTGGGCGAGATGGGACTGGATATCGCCATCGAGAGCCGCACGGGCGACACCAACCAAGCCAAGCGCGCGCGCCAGAGGCTGGCTCCGCCCGACATTCTTTTGACCACACCCGAGCAGTTGGCCCTGTTCTGCGCATGGGAAGGGGCGCGGGACTATTTCAAGGACCTGCGCTGTGTGGTGATCGACGAGATCCACGCCATCCACGGGTCAAAGCGCGGAGACCTGCTGTCGCTGGGGCTGGCGCGGTTGCGCAGCTTTGCGCCCAAGATGCGCAGCGTCGGCTTGTCGGCGACGGTCAGTGATCCGGCGGCTATCCGAGGCTGGCTGTCCGATAAGGGCAACGACATCGTATTTGGTCAGGCGGGTGCGCCGCCGGAACTGGATGTGCTGCTCAGCGAAAACCGTGTGCCGTGGGCGGGCCACACCGCCCAACACGCGATGCAGGAGGTGTATGACACCATCAAGAGCGCCGAGACGGCGCTGGTTTTCGTCAACACCCGCTGGCAGGCGGAATATGCGTTCCAAGAGTTATGGCGGCTGAACGACGACAACCTGCCCATCGCGCTCCACCACGGCAGCCTGAGCGCCGAGCAACGCCGCAAGGTCGAGGCGATGATGACCAAGGGCCTGCTGAAGGCCGTGGTCTGCACATCTACCCTCGATCTGGGCATCGACTGGGGCAATGTCGATCTGGTGATCCAGCTGGCCGCGCCCAAGGGATCGTCGCGTCTGGTGCAGCGGATCGGGCGAGCCAATCACAGACTGGACGAGCCATCGCGGGCGGTGCTGGTCCCTGCCAGCCGGTTCGAGATGCTGGAATGCCAGGCTGCCGTCGAGGCGGTGATGGAGGCCGCCCATGATGGCGAACCCATCCGCAACGGGGCCAAGGATGTGCTGGCCCAGCACGTTATGGGCGTGGCCTGTGCCGAACCGTTCGATCTGGAAGCCCTATACGACGAGGTCATCACCGCCGCCCCCTATCGCGACCTGACGTGGGAAGACTGGGAACAGGTGGTCGATTTTGTCTCGACTGGCGGCTATGCGCTGAAATCCTATGACAAATACCGCCGCATCATCCGTGGCCGCGACGGGCTGTGGAAGGCGCGCACGAAAGAGATCATCGCCCGCCACCGCATGAATGTCGGGGCCATTGTCGCTGCGCAAACGCTTACCGTCCGCACCAAGGGCAGGCGCGGCACGGGTCGCAAGATCGGTGACGCCGAAGAGACCCTGTTCGAGCAGATGAGCATCGGCGACAGCTTTGTCTTCGCGGGCGAAATCTGGCGTTTCGAAGGGGTAGAAGGCACCAACGCCATCGTCAGCGCGACCAGCGATGATGACCCGATGGTGCCCAGTTGGGGCGGGTCACGCATCCCCATTTCCTCGCACCTCGCCTATCGCGTGCGGCGGTTGATGGCCGACCGTGACACGTGGCGACGTATGCCTGCCGATGTTCAGGAATGGCTGGAGGCGCAGGACGACCATTCGGGCATCCCCGCCATGGATGATCTGCTGGTCGAGACCTTCCAGCGCGGCAAGCGCCATTTCATGATCGTCTATCCGTTCGAGGGGGTCTTGGCGCACACCACCTTGGCCATGCTGCTGACGCGCAGGCTGGACCGCGCAGGCGTGGGGCCGATCGGCTATGTCGCCAATGACTTTTCGCTGTGCATCTGGTCGATGCGGTCGATGGCGGACCTCGATTTCGACGCCCTGTTCGAACAGGACATGCTGGGCGATGATCTGGAAAGCTGGCTGGACGAGAGCTTCATGATGAAGAAGTCGTTCAAGGAATGCGCCCAGATCGCGGGCCTGATCGAGCGGCGCATGCCCGGCCATGAAAAGACGGGCCGTCAGGTGACCTTCTCCGCCGACCTGATCTACGACACGCTAAGACGCCATGATCCCCAGCATCTGCTTTTGCGCTGCGCCCGCGAGGATGCGGCGCGGGGGCTGCTGGATGTGGCGCGTCTGGGTGAACTATTGTCGCGTATCCAAGGACGGATCAGGGTCTATAATCTGCCGAAAGTCTCGCCCTTTGCCGTGCCCATGCTGATGGAGATCGGTAAGGAACGCGCCCCCGGAACCTCTGCTGCCGATATGATGCTGGAAGACGCCGCCCTGATCGACGAGGCCATGAGCTGATGCAGATTGGCGTGGCGGGTGAGCCGTGCGTGCTGCGCGCGGCGGGGACGCTGTGGCTGCCACAGCACAAGACGCTGGTGGTGTCGGACCTGCACCTTGAAAAGGGCTCGGCCTATGCGGCCAAGGGCCAGTTGCTGCCGCCCTATGATACGCGCGAGACGCTGGATCGCCTGCTGGCCGAGGTGGCCGAAACCCAGCCGCGCACCCTGATCCTGCTGGGTGACAGCCTGCACGACATGGGAGCCATCAGCCGCATCCCCGTGGCCGAGCGCGAGGCGGTGATCGAGCTGGCGCAGCAGCTCGATCTAGTGTGGATCAGCGGCAACCACGACCCCGACGGCGGCGCAGCCTTTGGCGGGCGCTCGACCGACGAAATACAACTCGGCCATCTAACCCTGCGCCATGAACCGCAAGCGGGTCTGCAGGTCGGAGAGGTGGCGGGCCACCTACACCCCTGCGCCCGCGTGATCGGCCCTGCCGGAGCGGTGCGCCGCCGCTGTTTCCTGTCCGATGGCCAGCGGCTGATCCTGCCCGCCTTCGGGGCCTATACCGGCGGGCTGAACGCGCTGGACAGTGCCTATGACGGCCTGTTCACGGGCAAGACCTGCGCCTACCTGCTGGGGCATAAGATCACCCCCGTCGCCACCCATCGGCTGGCACCGGACGGGCGTCAGGCCGTGACGTCCAGAGCAAGGTCTGCCGCGCCTAGCGTGCGGTGAACAGTTCGGTGTCGGGATCAGGCTTACCGCAAAGGGCGGCGGTGACGACCTGGCTGGCGATGACCGAATAGGTGATGCCATTGCCGCCCAGCCCTGCGACGGCCCAGACGTGGTCCATGTTCTGCACGGGGGCGATGAAGGGCAGGCCCGTGGTGCTGTTGCCGAACGCGCCGGCCCAGACATAGTCGGGCTCCAGCTCGATTTCGGGCAGCATGGCCTTCAGCTTGCGCCTCAGGGTCTCGGCCTTTTTCTTTAGCAAGGCGGGCCGGGAGTGGCGCGCCTCGGCCTCTTCGTCCTCTCCGCCCAAGATGATGCGGCCATCGGGCGTAGAGCGGAAATAGAGGTAGGGGTCGGACGCCTCCCACACCATCATGGAGGTCAGCCACGCGGGCATGGCGGTCTTGGGCTTCGACGCCAGCGCCCATGTCGAGAGGATGTCGGCCTTGGGGATGCTGACCATATCGGGCAGTTCATAGCCCGAACAGAACACCACCTTGCGGGCGCGAATGGCATGGCCGCTGTCTGTCTTGAGCGATACGCCATCAGGGTCGGACAGCACATCGACCACCTCGACCGGCGATAACACCTTTGCGCCCGCCTCTTCGGCGCGGCGCATCAGGGCGGCGGCCAGCTGGCCGGGGTCGGCAGAGGCCGAGTGCTGGCTGAGGATGGCTCCCGTCCGGTCAATGCCGAACCGCTCGCGCACCTGCGCCCCCGTCAGATATTCGCTGGGAAGGCCCGCCGCCTGACGTGCCTCCGCCTCGCTGCTCAGGGCGCGGTGGCCGTACTCATCACCCGCCAGATAAAGTGTGGCGCGCGTTTCAAATGCACAGCGAATGTTCTCGGCCTTGATCAGCTCGGCCAGATCGCCAAGCGCGCGAAAGGTGCGCTGATAAACGCGGCGGGCATGGTCTTCGCCCACCGACTTGGCCAGATCGGTCATCGGCAGATCGACCTCCCATTGCAACATGGCGGTCGAGGCGACGGTCGATCCCGTCAGCGGCGGCCTGCGGTCCAGCACCAGAATGCGCGGATCATGGCCCAGCACCTTTTTCAAATCCTTGGCGGCGCGGGTCAGGGCATGGGCCATAAAGGCCCCCGTGATCCCGGCACCGATCACCACCACATCGACGGACAGCGACTGCGACAGCCCCTTTGACGGCACGCCGGTAAAGGCGCTGTCCTGCCATAGGGAATGGCCCGTTCTCAGGTCGCGTTTTTGGGTGGCCGATCCTTTGGCTGTTGCGGTCATTGCCCTCTCCCAGCGCCCGATGATCGGGCCCAATTGAAAACAGGCGCAGCCACGGCCGCGCCTGTTTCCGATCCGTCACTTCAGGCGGATTTTCTTCTCGATCTTGGCCGCGGCCTTCTCTTCTTTTTTGCGGCGTTCAAAGACCTTCTGGATGTATTTCAGGTCTTTGTCGGACAGCACCTTTTCGGCGGCCACGAACTGTTCCTGCTCCTCTTCGCCGACGTGGTGCAGGTACTCTTCCTTCAGAGCCGCAAAGCGACGAAGCCAGCCCGGCGAGGAATAGTCGCGCGCCGCCAGATCAGCCATCAGCTTGTCCAGCTCCTTATGCTCGGCCACGGCGTGGCGGGCATCGTCGGTGGCCGACGGCTCGCGCAGGACAGAAGACCACAGCGCCTGATCCTCGGCATTGGCGTGGGCCTGCACTTCCTTGACGAATTCCTCAAACAGCATCTTGCGCTGTTCGGGCTCGCCGCTGGTCGTTTCCTCAATCATGGCGATCAGGGCGCGGTGCTTGTCATGGTCCTGCACCAGACGGCCGAAGATGTCCGGATTGCCCCGGAACTTGGTCTTCGGCGTCGAGCCGATGCGGGCGGCAAGGTCCGGCGCAAAGGATTTGGCTTCGGCGATGGCGTCGGCCTTGGCCTTGGTCGGATCTTTCTTGACCGGTTTGGCGGCCTTTGCGGCCGCCTTCTTTTCGGTGGTTTGAGCGGTTGCCATAAATCGTTCTCCTTACGGCAGGTCGCGAACCTTGGGTTCACGCGCCCAATGGCGCACCGGCCCCACATTGATGAGATCCTCAATCGGCACCACGCCCTCGTCCTTTTCGACATTGGCCTTGTCGAGCAGGACTTGCGTGCCCTTGCAGTGGGCAATGGTCTTGCAATGGGCGAAGGCATCGGCGAACCACTGGATCGCCGCGGCATTCTTGGTCAGCTTTTCCGCCGCATCCGGCATGAGGATGGAGGCCACGGCGTCGAACACGACAGACGGCGCGCCTTCCAGCTTTTCGTCGGCCTTCAGTTCGCCGCCCTTGACCTTCAGGCCGCCAACCTTGGGGGCCACCAGTTTCACGCTGCCGCCGGCCTTCTCGACATCGGCCTTCAGCTTATCGATGCTTTCCTTGTCCGAGCCTTCCGCGAACAGGATGCCGATGGTGCGGCCTTCAAAGGTCTTCTTGGCCTGCTTCTGGATCGACAGGGCATCCGACGGCTTCATATCCACCGGTTCCTTGGCCGCCTTGGCCTTTTCAGGCAGATCCATCGCCAGACCATCCGCGATGCGCTTGGCCATGTCCTCGTCGATGTTTCTCAGGCGCGACAGCACACGGGTGCGGACATGCTCGAGGTTGACCTTGGATAGCTCGAACACGATGGCATCGCGAATGTGGGCCTGTTCGTTCTCGGTCTGCGAGCGGTAGAACAGGCGCGCCTGCGAATAGTGGTCGGCAAAGGTGTCGGCGCGGATACGCAGCTTTTCACTGCCGTCATTGCGCTCGCCGTTTTCGCGGAAAGAGGTGAAACCGGTTTCGGGGCAGGCGCGCGGGCCGGAGTTTTCGCCCGCCTCATCAAGGCTGTTCGGCTCATAGTTGGCGCGGCCCACCGGCACCTGCGTCTGCATCAGCCCGTCGCGCTGGAAATTGTGGAACGGGCATTTCGGCGCATTGATGGGGATCTGGTGGAAGTTCGTCGTGCCCAGACGCGACTTCTGCGTATCAAGGTACGAGAACAGACGCCCTTGCAGCAGCGGGTCATTGGTAAAGTCGATACCGGGGATCAGGTTCGACGGCAGGAAGGCAGCCTGCTCGGTCTCTGCAAAGAAGTTGTCGACGTTGCGGTTCAGCGTCATGCGGCCGATGATTTCGACCGCAATCTCTTCTTCGGGGATCAGCTTGGTTGCATCCAGCACGTCATACGGCTGTTTGGACGCCCATGCCTCATCGAAAACCTGAACGCCAAGGTCCCACTGCGGATAGTCACCGTTCTCGATAGCTTCATACAGGTCACGGCGGTGGAAGTCGGGATCGGCACCGGCGATTTTGACCGCCTCGTCCCAGGTGGTGCTCTCGATGCCCAGCACCGGCTTCCAGTGGAATTTCACGAACTTGCCTTCGCCCTTGGCGTTCACAAAGCGGAAGGTGTGGACACCAAAGCCTTCGATGGTCCGCAGCGAACGCGGGATGCCACGGTCAGACATGGCCCACATGATCATGTGCATGGNNCGAAATCCCAGAAGGTATCGTGCGCCGACGCTGCCTGCGGATAGCCCTTATCGGCCTCCATCTTCACCGAGTGGACGAGGTCCGGAAACTTCATCGCATCCTGAATGAAGAAGACCGGAATATTGTTACCGACCAGGTCCCAGTTCCCCTGCTCGGTATAGAGCTTCACGGCAAAGCCACGCACATCGCGCGGGGTGTCGATCGAGCCTGCACCGCCCGCCACGGTCGAAAAGCGCACGAAGACCGGACACTCATTGCCTTCCTTTTGGAACAGAGCCGCCTTGGTCAGCTCCGGAATGGCCTTTGTCACCTCGAACACGCCGTGTGCGCCCGAACCGCGTGCGTGGACGATCCGCTCGGGGATACGTTCATGGTCAAAGTGGAAGATCTTCTCGCGAAGGACAAAGTCCTCCAGCAGGGTCGGGCCACGCGCGCCGGCGCGCAATGAGTTTTGGTTGTCGGAGATACGATGGCCGAAATTGTCGGTCAGATGGATTTGGCCGTCACCATGATCGGCGCTTTTGGCCGCAACCTGCTGGGTTTCACCGCCGTTTCCGTGGCGAGTGTCTACAGGGGTTTGGGCGAAGCCTTGAGGGAAGTCGTGCAGCGCGTTTTCGGTGCTGGGGGACGGGTCGCGTTTGGCCATGTCTCATCTCCAAGGTCATTGCAGCGGACGAGATTTGACTTGGCGAGTACCTGAACCGGCACACCCGAATGTCACGCCCGCAGTGTCCTAATCCCGACACATCGGACGTTGTTCCCCGAGACATCCCTTTCTTTATTAGGGCTATTCGGGGAACCAAATTTGGCTTTGCGGTATCACAGGCCGTTCAAGGGCTTATGCAGAAAGTGCCCGCAAGATAGCCGCGTTGAAGGCAGGGATATCATCTGGATTGCGGCTGGTGATCAAGCCGCCATCCTCCACGACCTCGCGGTCAACCCACTGACCGCCTGCATTCTGGATATCGGTCTTCAGGCTGGGATAGGACGTTAGGGTGCGGCCACTTACCAGTTCCGCCTCTACCAGCAGCCACGGCGCATGGCAGATGGCAGCAATGGGTTTGCCCTGGTCCGCAACCGCCTTGGCCAAGCCCACCACCTTTTCCTCGCCGCGGAATTTGTCAGCGCCGACAGTGCCTCCGGGAACGATCAAAAGGTCGAAGTTATCCGCGCTTACTTCATCGATGGTTTTATCAATGGCATAGGTTCGGGCGGGGTCCAGGTCGTTATTGACCGTCTCCCCTTCCCCCGGCTCCAGACCGACAACCACCACCTTGACACCGGCCTCTTTCAGCGCCGCGTGGGGCTTGGCAAACTCGGGATCTTCAGTGCCTCGGGGAGCCAGAAGGATCGCAACCGTTTTTTCGGTCATAGACATGACTATCTCCTCGTCGTGTGGAGATAGTCCAACGGGCTGAATTTCACGCTGTTCCGGAAAGTCCGCGATCCCACGCAGACGTGGTTCCGGACAGCAAAAAGCCCCGCT
>NZ_DIGV01000001.1 GCF_002419815.1 Brevundimonas sp. UBA5713
GGAGCCGCCGTCGCGCCGCACAGCTGGCCGGACGGCGTGACCTCTTTGGCCGACCATGTGCAAGGGCCCGAACAGTTGGCCGCCCGATTGGCATACTGTGGCGTGACCAGCCGTGATCGCATCGCCGATCTGGCCCGTAGCCTGCCGCGCGGTGCCCGTCTGGTGACCAGAGAAGGCGACCTTTACCGCTGGGACGGGTTCATCAGCCGCGCCGAGGCCCCGCGCCCCGCCGCTGTGCGACTGGCCCAGCGCACCCGACTGTCGGAACTGGAAGCCGAGAGTGACGCGGGCAAGCCTGCTCTAGAGGCCGCTCAAGCCGCCTTGCGCGCCGCCACCGACGCCTTCCGCACCGCCGAGGAAAGCGTCAAACAGGCCCGTACCCGCCCCTTCGGTCTGGACAAGGCCGTGACCAGCGCGCGCGACCGTCTGGAGCATCTGCGCCGCGAGCAAACCCGCAAGGAAGCCCGCGCCCAGTCGCTGGACGAAACCGTCGCCCGTCTGGAAGCCGAAACCGCCGAGGCGCAAGAGGCCTATGACGCCGCCCAGTCGGTTGAGGCACCGTCCGAAACCATCGCCACCCTTCGCGGCGAACTGAACGCGGCCCGCGCGGCCGCCGACACTGCCCGTCAGGCCTCCCAGAACGCCCGTTCACGCCGCGACGAAGAAGCCCGCGACCGCCAGCAGCGCGAACAGCGCCTTGGCAGTCTGACGCGCGCGCATGAAAGCTGGCTGGGACGCTCAAAGGAATCCACCAGCCGTATCAAAACGCTGGAAAAGGATGCCGAAAAGGCCGCCGCTCAACTGAAAAAGGCCGAGGAAGCGCCGCAAGGTTTTGCCGAGCAGCGCTCCAAGCTGATGGATACGCTGGTCGCCGCCGAGACCCGTAAAAAGGCCGCGACCGACGCCCTGCAACAAGTCGAGTTCGAGGCCACCGAGGCCGACCGGGCCGCCCGTGCCGCTGAAAGTGCAGCGGGCCAAGCACGTGAGGCGCGCGCTGCACTGCATGCCCGTTCCGAAGCCGCAGACGAGCGCCTGACCGACGCCGACCGCACCCTGCGCGAGACGGCCCAGATGACACCCGAAGAACTGGGCCGCAAACTACAGGAAGACGCCATCGCCCGCCCGCCGGACACCCAGGGCGCGGAGAACCTGTTGTTCGCTCTTGAGCGCGAGCGCGAGTCCATGGGCGCAGTAAACCTGCGCGCCGAGGAAGAGGCCGCCGAATACGACGACCGCCTCGGGGCGATGAAGACCGAGCGCATCGACTTGACGCAGGCCATCGCCAAACTGCGCGACGGCATCGATGAGTTGAACGCCGAGGGTCGCGAGCGCCTGCTGGCGGCGTTCGAAGTCATCAACGAGAATTTCAAAGCCCTGTTCGAAGCCCTGTTCGGCGGCGGTCAGGCCGAGCTGAAACTGGTGGAAAGCGATGATCCGCTGGAAGCCGGTCTGGAGATCTATGCCTGCCCGCCCGGTAAACGCCTGTCGGTGATGAGCCTGATGTCAGGCGGCGAACAGGCGCTGACGGCGGCGGCGCTGATCTTTGGCGTCTTCCTCGCCAACCCCGCCCCCGTCTGTGTGCTGGACGAGGTGGATGCGCCGCTGGACGACGCCAACGTCGACCGCTTCTGCAAAATGCTGAACGAAATGCGCAACCGCACCGACACGCGCTTTATCTGCATCACCCACAATCCGGTGACCATGAGCCGGATGGACCGTCTTTACGGCGTGACCATGCCCGAGCGCGGCATGAGCCAGCTGGTCAGCGTGGACCTGAAACAGGCCGAAAACATTATTGCCGCTTGAGCAGGTCCCTGAGCGCAGGTTTCAGAAGGAACCACGGCTCGACCAGATAGCGTGACGCCAGACGTTTGGGGTCATGGCACAGGCGATAGAGCCATTCGATGCCCCACTCCCCCATCCAGCGCGGCGCGGGCTTTTGCATACCGACCTCATAGTCGAACGCCGCCCCCACCGGCATGACCACGCACGGCGGCAGGTCACGATAGTTCTGGGCAATCCAGACTTCCTGACGCGGCATGCCCATGCCCACCATCAGGATGTCGGGCGCGAAACGGCGGATGGCCGACAGCACCGACTGGTTTTCCTCGCCCTCGGCCTCGATATCAAAATAGCCGTCGCGACCGCCAAAGCGCACATCCGGATAGGCCATTTCCATCATGCGGATGGCCCCTGTAGCCACGCCCGGCTCGCCCCCCAGATAATACACACGCAGGCCATAACGCTGTGCCATGGCCCAGAACTGTTCTCGCCAGTCCAGATAGGTGGAGCGGTGCTCCGGTCCCGCAGGCTTTCCCGTCAGCTGCGCAAACTTGATCAGCGGCATGGAGTCGATCTGCACCAGATCGGCCATCGCATACAGATCGGCCATATCGGGGTGGCGCTCGACCAGATAAAGGCTGTGCAGATTGTGGTTGGCCACTATGGCGCGACGACGCCCGCGGGCAGCGAACTGGATCCAGTCCAGCACCTGCGCGCCGGTCATCAGGTCCATCGGCTGGCCCATGATGGTCACACGGGTGTGCGACGCGCCCGAAGTCGTGTTTTGTATGGCCGCGTCGGCGATGGCATCTGTGCTGGTCATCTACGGCCACAATAGATAACAGCGATTAACGATGGGTTCTCTGATGGTGACAAAAGTTCGCGCGGGCGCATTGTTTCTGGCTGCCCTGACGGCGACGGCCACGCCCGCCTTTGCCCAAGCCAACGGCCTGCGTTTGCAGCTGACCGGCCAGGGGCGTTTTACCTATTTTGCTGATCTGGACAGCGTGCGCCCGCACGCGGACGGGCGCGCCAGCCTGCGCGCGCTGCAACTGAATGACGAGCCGATGCAGCTCGGTGACAAGCGCTATCTGGGCGGCTGGTCATTGTGGGCGTTTGACTGCGACAACCGCTCGGCACAGCGGCTGGATTTTCAATCCCTGACCGATGACGGGCAACTGGGGCCGGCCACGCCAACGCGTACAGCGCCCTATCCCCTGGCGGCGGGCGGCGATGCCGCCGAACTGGCCGCCGTGGCCTGTCGCGAAACGGAGACGCGCGTCGATGCCCGGTCTCTCGCCGAAGCCATCGCCTTGGCCGCCGACAACGACTAGATTTCGCCCTCGCCCAGATAATGCCCGCGCGTCGATTTCGGTGCCGGCTCTATCTGGGCCAGATCGACACGATCACGCGGCAAGGCCTCGGGGCATTCGTCGCGCATAAAGGCCAGCATTTTTTCACGGATTTCGCACTTCAGATCGAAAGCCTCGGTGGCATTGCGTGCGCTGGCCAAGCAGCGGATTTTCGCAGTGCGCTCGGTAATATCGAACACCACCAGACTGACAGTATCGCCGTCCCAGTGAATGGATTGGTGGACGACTTCTTCCAGCTTGGCACGCAGACGGTCGATGGGGGCCTCATAGTCCACCCACAGGAAGGCCGGTGCCAAGAGGCGGGTATCCATCCGCGTCCAGTTTTCGAACGGCTTCTGAATGAAATAGGTCAGCGGCAACACGATACGCCGCCAGTCCCATAGTTTCACCACCACATAGGTGGACGTAATCTCCTCGACCCGCCCCCACTCACCCTCGACAACGACGGCGTCGTCAATGCGGATAGGCTGGGCCGTGGCGATCTGGATGCCGGCGATCAGATTAGCCAAAAACGGCTGCAGCGCCAGGCCGGCGACGATACCGACCACACCCGCCGAAGCCAGCAGCGACAGCCCCCACTGGCGCACGCCCGGAATGGTCAGCAGCGCCAGTCCGAGGAAAACCAGCAGGATCAGAACCTGTAGGACGCGGCGCAGAATACGGGTCTGGGTAACCCTTTTGCGGGCGTGGGTGTTGGCGTCGTCCTCGGTGTCATAGCGTTTCAGCTGAACCTGAGCACCCGCGTCAACCAGCGTCGCCAAGGACCAACCCAGCCCCAGCAGGAAAGCCACCAGCAGCACCCGCCGTGCGACGATCGACATTTCCACCGACAACGGCGAAACCGTCACCGCCAAGGCCATGGCGAATATCATCACCAGCAGGCCCAGTTGCAGGCGCGCGCGCTCCAGCGCGCGCTGCCAGAAGCGGTCGCGTTTACGCGCGATAAAGCGCAGCGCCGCAAACACAACATAGTTGGCCAGCCACCCCGCAAAGGTGAAGGCCACCACGATGATGCTAATGACAGCCCATTTGGGCAGCCAGTTAAACTGCCGCCACAGGCTGAAGACAGTATTGGTCAGGTCGATCACGAACTGGGGCATGGAGCCAGACTAAACGTCTTCGGCTCCTGCCCCAAGAGGCGTGTTGGAGTGACGGTCTGTGAACCGGCGTTAGCGCGCGGCCGCGGTCGCCTCGACCAGATCGGCCAGACGCTCTGCGGCATCGGGAATGGCTACCGAACGGGCCGCCGCCGACATGGCCGACAAGGTCTCCGGATTCGCCAGCACCTCGCCCAGCACCTGCGTCAGGGCCTGCGCGCTAAAATCGTCCTCGGCGATCGTACGCGCGGCACCGGCATCGACCAGTACCTTGGCATTCAGGGTCTGGTGATCGTCAGTCGCGATCTTGAGCGGGATCAGCACCGACGGCATGGCGGCTACGGCCAGTTCCGAACAGGTGCCAGCGCCCGAGCGACCGATCACCAGATGGGCGCGGTTCAGTCGGTTGGCCATATCGTCAAAGAACTGTTCGACCTCGGCCTCGATACCGGCCTCCTGATAGGTCTTGCGGGCTGCGGCCAGATTTTCAAAGCGGGCCTGCTGCGAGACACGCAAACGTTTGCGCAGTTCTTCCGGCAGGGCAGCCAGCGCCTTGGGCGTCTCTTCGGACAGGATGCGGGCCCCTTGGCTGCCGCCCGTCACCACCACATGGATCGGATCCTTGGCCTTGGGGGCCTTATAGGCGCGGTCGTACAGAGCGCGGATATCCGGTCGCACGGGGTTACCGACGACCTGTACATCATCGGCCACCGATTTGGGCGCACGGCCCAGAATGGAAAAGGCCGACGCCACCGTATCCACGCTAGCGGCGATGAAGCGGTTGGTCTTGCCCAGTACGGCATTCTGTTCGTGGATAACGGTGGGACGGCGGGTTGCCACAGCCGCCACCAGCGCGGGCGCGGACGGATAGCCGCCAAAGCCCACCACGACATCGGCCCCCAGCTGGTTGAACGCGGTCGACGCCTGACCGACACCCTTGATGATGGCAGTCCCTGCCTTGATCATCCCCACCACGCCTGAGCCTGTGGCGGCTTCCAGCGGCACGATCATCTCGGCGGGAAACTTCTGGGCATAGTTCTGGCCGCGCTTGTCGGTGGCCAGAATGATGCGCCAACCGCGCGCCTTCATCACCATGGCCAGCGCCTCGGCGGCGAACATGTGGCCACCGGTGCCGCCAGCGGCAATCACACAGACGCGGGATGATGCAGTCATAATCTCAGGCTCTCGGCTTCTATTGAGACAGGCTTTACAGCTTAAGGCAGGATACGGCCACGCACACCGATATTGGTGCCCGGCTCATAGGCCCCCGGCACACGGCGCGTCAAAGACAGGGCAAACCCCATGGTCAGGCCCATGGCCACCATGGACGAGCCGCCATAGGAAATGAACGGCAGGGTCATGCCCTTGGTCGGGATCAGGCTGAGGTTCACCGCCACATTGATGCAGGCCTGAAGGCCGATCAGGATGAACAGGCCCGCCGCCGCCGTCTGGGCGAACGGATTGGCCAACTTCATCGCCTTCTTCATGCCGCGCAGGACGATGAAGGCATAAAGGCCGATAATGATCAGCGACAGAACCAGACCGTACTCCTCGGCCCCCACCGAATAGATGAAGTCGGTATGCAGGTCGGGCACATGGCGTTTCATCACGCCCTCGCCGATTCCGCGACCGACAAGGCCACCGGCGCGGATGGCCTCGGACGCACGGTCGATCTGGTGGGTGTCGGCGGTTTCGGGCGAGAAGAAGCGGTTCAGGCGGTCACGCATGTGGCCAAAGCTGAAATACAGCCCCGCCGCCGCGACCGGCAGCAAGGCTGCCACGCCCAAGATCCACTTCACCGGCATGCCCGCCATAAAGAAGACAGCGGCAAAGGTGGTGGTGATCAGCAGGGTCTGGCCGATGTCCGGCTGGATCAGCAGCAGCAGCACGACAAAGAACCAGGTGAAGACGGCCAGCGTCACACCCGGCACGCCCTGCCCCTTGCCGGATTCCGAGAACATCCACGCCGCAAAAACGATCAGCCCGGGCTTGGCAAACTCGGACGGCTGCAGGCTGAACGGGCCCAGATTGATCCAGCGCGCCGCGCCCTTCACTTCGGACCCGATGAACGGCAGCAGCAGCATGGCAATGATGGCGCAGCCCAGCGTCAGCACCGCCAGACGCCGCACGCCCTTCATAGACAGCAAACTGGAGGCCAGCATGGCCACGCAGCCCGCGCCGGAGAAGATGATCATCCGCCACGCATAGTGGAACGGGTCGGTCAGCGATTCATCCGCATTGATCGCCGCCGGACTGGAGGCGAAGCTGAGCATGACGCCAATGGCCATCAGCACCAGCGCCGCGATCAGCAGCGGGCGGTCTACCGTCCAGAACCAGTTGGCCAGCAGACTGCGGTCGCTGCGCGAAAAGGGGTGGGCGTAGGACGAACTCATACGGCGGCCTCCGCGACGGCTCCGAGGGCAAGCACAGCGGCGCGGAACGCCTCTCCCCGCACCTCGAAATCGGGAAATTGGTCAAAGCTGGCACAGGCGGGTGACAACAGCACCACCTGATCACCCCCCGCAGCCGCCGCATCCTCGGCGGCCATCTGCACAGCGCGATCCATGGTGTTTGCCACCACATGGGGCACAGCACCAAGCGTCACCGCGAAAGCCTCTGCGGCCTCGCCGATCAGATAGGCCTTGGCGATGTGGCCGAACAACGGGCGCAGGGGCTCGATGCCGCCATCCTTGGCCTTTCCGCCCGCGATCCAGAAGACCTTGGGATAGGAGGCCAGCGCCTGATAGGCGGCGTCGGCATTGGTGCCTTTGGAGTCGTTGATGAAGCGCACATCGCCCGTCTGGCCGACGATGTGGCCTACCGCCTCCATGCGGTGCGCTAGTCCGGGGAAGGTCTTTAACCCGTTCTGCGCCTGCTCGTGGCTGAGGCCCAGCGCCAGTGCGGTGGCATAGGCGAAGGCTGCGTTCTGGGCATTATGACGCCCCGGCAGTGAGCGCGCTTCGGTCAGGTCAATACGCGCATCATCCGCCAGCAGCAGGCCCGGTGCCGCGCGCCAGCCCTGCACGGGCAGATCGCCTTCATGGCGGGCCGTGGCGATGCGGGTCACGGTCTCGCCCTTGGCTTCCAGCGCGTCGGCCAGACCGCGCCCCCAGTCCTCATCGACACCGATCAGGGCGCTGGCATTAGGCGACTGTGCCTGAAAGATGCGGGACTTGGCCTTCACATAGCCTTCCATCCCGCCGTGACGGTCGAGGTGGTCGGGGCTGATGTTGGTCAGGATGGCTACATCGGGCGCAAACCGCGTGGTCAGGTCCAGCTGATAGCTGGACACCTCGATCACATAGACCGCATCGGGCGTCGGCTGCGGCAGGGCCAAAACGCCGATGCCGATATTGCCGCCCATGTGCACCTTTAGCCCTGCCTGTTTCAGCACAAAGGCGATCAGGGCCGTGGTGGTGGATTTGCCATTGGTGCCGGTGATGGCCACCACGCGCGGGCGCTGGCCTTGCGGCAAGGCGTCCAATGCGCGGGCAAACAGTTCGATGTCGCCGATGACGGGGATACCCGCCTCATGCGCTTTTTCGACAGTCCAGTGCGGCTTGGGATGGGTCAGGGGCGCGCCCGGTGACAGGACCAGCGCGTCAAAACGGGTCCAGTCGGCAACCGTCAGGTCCTCGACGTTGAAGCCCTCGGCCTCGGCCTGCATCCGGCCCGAGACGCCGTCATCCCACAAAACCGGCTGTGCCCCGCCCGCCTGTAGCGCGCGGGCAGCCGTGATCCCCGATCGGCCGAGGCCGAAAACCGCAACGCGTCTGCCTTCAAAGCCGGGGACGGGGATCATAAGATTAACGCAGTTTGAGGGTCGCCAGACCGGCCAAAGCCAGCATGGCGGCCACGATCCAGAAGCGGATCACGACCGTCGATTCCGGCCAGCCCATTTTTTCAAAGTGGTGGTGGATCGGGGCCATCAGGAAGATGCGCTTGCCGGTCAGCTTATAATAGCCGACCTGAATCATGACCGAGGCGGCCTCGACCACGAACAGGCCGCCGACGATGCCCAGCACCAGTTCGTGCTTGGTCGCCACGGCCATCGAACCCAGAGCGCCGCCCAGAGCCAGCGAGCCGGTGTCACCCATGAAGATTTTGGCAGGCGGAGCGTTGTACCACAGGAAGCCCATGCCGCCGCCGATGATGGCTGCACAGAAGATGGCCAGCTCGCCTGCGCCGGGTACGTGGTGCACGGCCAGATAGTCGGCAAACAGGAAGTTACCGGTCAGATAGGCGATGATGCCAAAGGCACCCGCCGCCATCATCACCGGCACAATGGCCAGACCATCCAGACCGTCGGTCAGGTTCACAGCATTGGAGAAGCCGACGATGGTGAAGGCCGCAAAGGCCACATAGAACCAGCCGATATTCAGCAGCACTGCCTTCAGGAACGGGAAGGCAATCGAGGTTTCCAGCCCTGGCGACGTCGGCGACTGGGTCATCCATAGAACGGTCAGAACCCCTGCAATCACAGCCACCACAGTCTGTGCGGCCAGCTTTTGCTTGGAGGTCAGACCGGCCGACGACTGCTTGGTCACCTTGGCATAATCATCGACAAAGCCCAGCACGCCGAAAGCTGCCGTCACGCCGGACACGATCCAGATATACGGATTGGTCAGGTCGCCCCACAGCAGCACCGCCACGGCGATACCGGCCAAAATCATCAGCCCGCCCATGGTCGGGGTGCCGACCTTGGAGAGGTGGGTCACGGGGCCGTCGTCACGGATCGGCTGACCCTTGCCCTGACGCGCGCGCATCCAGTTGATGAAGCGGCTGCCCATGGCCACGGCCACGATCATGGCGGTCGCCATCGCCAGAGCCACACGGACAGTCTGATACTGGATCAGGTGCAGCAGCGGATAGTCCTGAGCGACATCCGCATAATACAGATACAGGAGATAAAACATCGGACGGTGTTCCTGTTACTCAGCCGTGCTGTTCAGCTCTGCGAGGGCCTTGGCAACCAGAGCAGCTTTGGAGCCGTTCGATCCCTTGACCATGACGATATCTTCGGGTGCCACCAGTTGCCCCGCAATGGAGGCAAGCTCGGCAGCCGTTTCGCGCCATTCGCCGCGCAAGCGGGGCGGCAGAATGTCGTAAAGCTGGCGCATCTGCGGCCCGGCAAGGTGAACCAGATCAATCCTGTTGAGAACCAGTGGTTCAACCAGCCCTTCGTGCAAGGCACGGCTGTGTTCACCTAGTTCCAGCATGTCGGACAGCACGACGACGCGGCGTCCCTGCCCGTGCACCGGATGCTGGCCAAGGCTGGTAAAACCCGCCTTCATCGACAGCGGATTGGCGTTGTAGCTCTCGTCGATCAGGGTAAAATGACCGCCCTTATGCGCCACCGTGGTCTGCTGGCCACGACCTGCCAGAGGGGCAAAATCGGCCAGCGCCTCGAACGCGGTCTGCAAATCCACATCCAGCGCCCGCAGCATCAGAATGACGCAAAGGCTGTTCAGCCCCCAATGCACGCCCGACTGGGCCAGACGAAAGGCATGGCGCTCGCCCTCGATCTCGGCCACCACGGTTGCGCCTTCAGGATCGGCATCGAAGGACAGCAGGCGTGCATCGGCGTCTTCACCAGTGCCGAAAACCTTGAGGGTCGCACCGGCGTCGCGGGCAGCCTGTTTGACGATGTCGGCATACTCGTTGTCGCCGTTGATGACGGCCACACCACCGGGCACCAGACCCGAAAAGATCGCGCCCTTTTCGCGGGCCACACCGGCCTCGCCGTCTTCAAAGGCTTCGATGTGGACGGGGCCGACCGTGGTCACACAGGCGGCGTGCGGACGCACCTGCCGGGACAGCGGACCGATCTCGCCCGGATGGTTCATGCCGATCTCGAACACGGCCCGTTCGGTATCGGCCGGCATGCGCGATAGGGTCAGCGGCACACCGATGTGGTTGTTATAGCTCTTGATCGAGGCGTGGGACTTACCCGCCAGATCAAGCCCCGCCTTGATGGCCTGCGTCACGCTGGTCTTGCCGACGCTGCCGGTCACCGCGCCGCGTTTGGCATTGGAACGATCACGCGAGGCCGCGCCGAGAGCTTCCAGCCCTTTCAGCGTATCGGGCACGACCACATAGGCCCCGCCCTCGACCGGATGCTCCACCAGAGCCACGGCGGCACCGGCGTCAAAGGCACCTTGGGCAAACGCGTGCCCGTCGCGTGCGCCTTTCAGCGCGAGAAACAGGTCACCGGCTTGGATTTCGCGGCTGTTATAGGTCAGGCCACCGACGGGAGCGTCGGGACCTACAAGCGTGCCGCCAACAGCCGTCGCAATCGCTTCGGCAGTCCATAGCGGCGTTTTCAAATCAGGCATTTTCAGTCAGGGCCAGGGTCGCTTCAGTGGCGTCGTCGAAGGGGTGTACGACTCCGCCGACGATTTGTCCCTGTTCATGCCCCTTTCCGGCGATAACCACCACATCTCCTTCGCGCATCATACCAATGGCGTAGCGGATGGCTTCGCGGCGGTCGCCGATTTCCTTGGCGTCAGGGCAACCCTGTTTCACCTGAGAGCGAATGAAGGCAGCGTCTTCGGTGCGGGGGTTGTCGTCGGTGACAATGGCCACATCGGCCAGACGACCGGCAATCTCGCCCATCAGCGGACGTTTGGTGCGATCGCGATCGCCACCGGCACCGAAAACCACGATCAGACGGCCCGTCGCGTGCGGACGAAGCGCGCTGAGCACCGTCTCCAGACCATCGGGCGTATGGGCATAGTCCACATAGACCTCGCCGCCATGGGCCGACGGGGCCTGAATGCGTTGCAGACGGCCTTGCGCGCCCTGAATCATTTCCAGTGCCGGAATAACCTGATCGACATCTTCGCCACCGGCGATGCACAGGCCCGCAGCGACCAGAGCGTTCGACGCCTGGAATGCGCCCGCCAGCGGCAGCAGGATGTCATGCAGACGGCCATGCACGTCGATCACCAGACGCTGTCCTTCCGGCGTCGGGCGGCGCTGGATCAGGGTCAGGTCGCGACCACGCTCGCCGACGCCCATCACGCCAAGACCGGCCATGATCGAGGCCGAGGCAAAGGCCGAATAGGCATCGCTGTCAGCGTTCAAAACCGCAGTGCGGCCGCGCGGCAGCAAGGTCTCGAACAGGCGCAGCTTGGCAGCGCGGTACTCTTCCATCGACTGGTGATAGTCGAGGTGATCCTGCGTCAGATTGGTAAAGCCCGCTGCCTTGATGGCCACGCCGTCGATGCGGCGCTGGTCCAGACCGTGCGAGGACGCCTCGAGCGCGAGGTGGGTCACGTCCTTGCGGGCCAGTTCAGCCAGCAGGCGGGCAGCCTCGGCAGCGTCGGGGCTGGTCAGGCCGGGGCCGGTCAGGGCGTAGGTCTTTTCGCCCTTTTGGCCGACGACGCCCAGCGTGCCCATGCTGGCGGACTTATAGCCCATGGCCGCCCAGATCTGGCGGCAGAAGTTGGCCACCGAGGTCTTGCCATTGGTGCCAGTGACGGCGACGCAGTTCTTGGGCTGTGCCCCGTAAAAGGCGCGCGCGGCGATGGCGTAGGCGCGGTGCACATCACCCGAGCCGATCAGAAGTGGTGCCGCATCCGAAGGCGTGTCCGCCGGAGCCAGCACAGCCGCAGCCCCTTGCGACAGGGCTTGGGAAATGAACTCGCGACCATCCGCACGTGTGCCCGGCAGGGCCACGAACAGCGAACCCGGCTGCACCTTGCGGCTGTCGGACGTCACCGAGGTAATCTCGGGATCGGACGACAGGTCACGCTTCAGCAATTCTGACAGACGATGCGCGCTCATTGAGCATTGCCTTCAAGCACTTGGGGTTCGGGAATGCGTTCGCCGGTCGCGGTGAACCAGCGGTCGTCCTTGCGTTCCACACCAAGGAAGCCCGCAATACGGTCGGCGATACGGCCCACAGCCGGTGCGGCCACAAAGCCACCCGTGCGCGGATACTGGCCCGGCTCGTCGATCAGGACGAAGACGGTGTAGCGTTTGGCATCCAGCGGGCCATCGGTCGGGAACACACCGGCGAACGAGCCGACCGCCACAGTCGGGTCATAGCGACCATTCACCAGCTTGTTGGCCGAGCCGGTCTTGCCGCCGACGCGCAGGCCCGCCGCATTGGCGCGACTACCCGAGCCACGGGCCACGTTACGGCGCATCAGCTCCAGCATGGTGGCCGAGGTTTCCGGCGACACCACCTGATGGCTGACCGCATCCGGATTGCCGCCACGACGCAGAGACGGGGCCACATAACGCCCCCCGTTGGTCAGGGCACCATAGGCCGCCACCATCTGCATCGGCGTGGCCATGACGCCATAGCCGAACGATAGCGAAGCCAAAGTCGAGTCATCCCATTTGCGGATGCGCGACGGGCGGGCCGACTCCTTCAGTTCGATCGGGGCTGCATCCAGCAGGCCAAACCGCTGGAAATATTCGCGCATTACATCGCCGCCCATTTCCACGGCCAGACGCGAGGTGCCGATGTTGGACGAGTTCAGATAGACCTCCTCCAGCGTCATGACCTTGTTCTTGGCGTGGAAGTCGGTGATGCGACGGTTGCCGATCTGGAACGCCTGCGAGGCATCGAACAGGGTGTTGATGTCGGCGCGGCCCGTATCCAGACCCGCAGCGACCGTGAAGCTCTTGAAGATCGAGCCCATCTCATAGTGGGCCGAGGTCACGCGGTTCAGGGTGGCGTTGTTGGCCGAGGTGATCGGCTGGTTCGGATCATAGGTCGGCCATGAGGCCATGCCCAGAATCTCGCCGGTCTGCACATCGGCGACCACAGCGATACCGCCCTTGGCATTGGCGGCCAGCGCAGCGGCTGCCAGCTCGTTTTCCACCACGCCCTGAACGCGCAGGTCGATGGAGATCGGGAAGCTGCCGCCATTGGCACCGGCTGCGCGGATTTCGTCGTTGAAAGCCAGCTCCACACCGGCCACGCCCTCGCCGCCCGTATCGGCACGACCGATCAGGTGGGCCGCAGAGGTGCCCAGCGGATAGACGCGGCGGTCTTCCGGCTCGAACGTGACGCCACCCAGCGCCAGACCATGCACGGCAGCACGCTCCTGCGGGGTCAGGCCGCTGAGGACGATCAGGCGACGCTCGCCCGACAGAACGCGATCCAGCTTGCGGGCCGGAATGCGCGGCAGGGCGTCCAGCAGTTGGCGGCGGGCCAGATCCTTGTCCCACACTTCGCGCGGGTCGATGTACAGGCCGTAGTGGGTGATGTTGGACGCCATCAGCATGCCGTTGCGATCCACCAGATCACCACGGGTGAGCAGCGGACGGCTGGAGATCGCACCTGTGCGGGCCACATCGTTCAGCAGCGCACGGTGGGCTGCGCCGATGATCAGGCCCGCGAACACCAGACTGAAGATGACCATGACCACGAAGATGCGCAGGCGCGGGTCTTCTTGGGCGCGACCGGTGGCGCGCGACTGGCCATAGGCGTTTTCAACGTCCCAGATGAAGTTGCCGACGCGGGCACCGATCTTGGACAGAACCCCGTTGAGCGGCGGCGTCGGGATGCCCGGAGCCGGACGCCCCCAACCCATATCGCGATGATCGTGCACGCTCATTGGTCTTGCCCCTCTGCAACAGCGGGTACAGTCGGTGCAGACGGCGCAGCAGCCGCCTCGGCGGGTTCGGCAGGTTTATGGGCCGCGGCCAGTTCCGGCAGGGCGTCCAGTTCGGTCTGTTTGGTCACCTCGACCGGCGCGAGGCCTGCCTGTGCGGCCAGGGCTTCCAGACGGGCGGGCTGCTCCAGCCGCGTGGCCTCGGCGCGCAGCA
>NZ_DIGV01000039.1:0-8637 GCF_002419815.1 Brevundimonas sp. UBA5713
GGCTATGAGTCCTGAGCCTAGGGGGAACCCCTTAATAGCGTGGCAGTGCGAATATTGTGCCCAAAGAAAGAAGGTAAATTGTAAATTAAAGTTTTTTACGCACTCATAAGCTGCGTGACGAGACTTTTGAGATCTCTCAGATTGTCAAATTTCACCTGAAGTGGCCAAAAATTGACACTTTGCCGCCATGTTTGAGGAAGTCTCACCCAGTCCTTTTCGGTGGTCACAATCTCGGCATCGAACACCGCAGCGCGGTCTTTGATGAAGGCAAAGGTCTGTGCGGAAACCTCTGCATGATCCGGCAGCGGGATGAAGTCCTTGAGGTCACAGCCCGCGGCGATCAGCGAGCGTTCCACCTTCCAGGGCTTGGCAATTCCCGCAAAACCGACCTGTGGACCGGCGGGGGGCGGCTCCAGCGCCAATAGTTTGGCGGTAAAAACAGGCTTGGAGCCGAACTCTGCGACCAGTTCCGGGTCGGCTTCGTCGACATCGGTGGGCAGCAGCACAATCACGGCATCGGCGCGGGCCATGCCTGCCTTGAACGGCTCGCGCATCGGGCCGGACGGAAACACCGAGCCATCACCGAAAGGCCACTCCATATGCCGGGTCTCGCCATCGACCACGATCAGGCTGAGGGATTTTTTCAGGGCGGGGTTCTGGTGGCCATCATCCAGCACGATGACATCGGCTCCCGCCGCGACCGCGGCCTTGGCACCGGCCACGCGATCGCGGCTGATAAAGGCCATGCCGTCCTGCGCCAGCATCAGGGGCTCGTCGCCCACATCAGCGGCCGTGTGCACCGTCAGATCAACCTGAACAGGGCCTTCCAGCTTGCCGCCATATCCCCGCGACAGGGCGGCGGGGGTATGACCCATCTCGCGAAGCAGTTTCAGCAGTTCACGGGTGACAGGGGTCTTGCCCGAGCCCCCGACTGTCAGATTGCCGACCGAGATGACCGGCACGCCCACGTCCACGCCCTCGGTCTTGGCGATCCGGCGTGCCGTTACAGCGGCCCACAGCCACGAGGCGGGCTTGAGCGCCGCGCGCGTGATCGGGGCGTGACGATGATCACGGCTGTACCACCAGCGCGGGGTGTTGAGCTTCATCGGGGTTTCCGTGGGGCAGTCTTGGGGGCGTCGGGGAGGTGGGCCTGCAGGGCCCCCCACAGGCGGTCGAGGCCGGCGGCGGCTTCATTGGCGGCGCGGCGAGCACGGTGACCCATCTCTTGTGCCTGTTCAGGGCGCTCCAGCAGGGGGCGGACCTCGTCGGGCAGGTGGTCGTGAGACAGCACAGTGGTCAGGCCACCAGCCTGTTTCAAAATGCGGTTCACCTGTTGCCAGTTGGAAGCGTCGGGGCCGCTGATGGCGGGCTTGGCCAGACGCGCAGGCTCCAGCGGATTGTGACCGCCCACTGTGCCACCGCCCAGTGCGGGCGCAAACGATCCGCCCATCACCACCACATCGGCCAGACGCATGAACAGGCCCAGCTCTCCCAAGGTGTCGGCCAGATACAGGTCCACGTCATCGGCAATGTCACCGCCGACGCTGCGGCGGGTCATGCGCCAGGCATCGCGGCGCAACTCCTCGGCGACGTCGGGTGCGCGGTTCGGGTGACGCGGTACCACGATCAGCAAGAGGCGCGGGGCAAGACCGCGCAGCACCTTGGACAGGGCCTGTTCCTCATTCTCGTGCGTCGAGGCCAGCACGATGACCGGGCGATCGCCGATCAGGGCCGACAGGCGCGAAAACTCGGCGCGGTCATAGGGAAGGGGCTCACCGGACAGTTTCAGGTTTACCTGACCTTCGACGCGGGCCCCCATGCGGGTCAGGCGCTCGCAACCTTCCTCGTCCTGTGGCCAGACATGGTCGAAGGCCGACAGAAGCTGGCGCGCCATACCGGGGGCCTTTTTCCAGCCGTCCTCGGTCTTGGCGGTAATGCGGGCGCTGACCAAGGCCAGAGGAATNNCCACGCTGTCGGGCCGCCATAATCATATTGGGCCACAGCTCGCTCTCGACGAAGATGCCCAGTTGCGGCTGCCAGTGGTCCAGAAAGCTGACCACGGCATTGGGACCGTCCACCGGCGCAAACTGGTGGATCACGCCCTGCGGCAGGCGGGGCTGGATCACTTCGGCAGAGGTCAGGGTGCCCGTGGTGACCAGCACTGTCACGTCGGGGCGGTCCTTACGGATGCGTTCGGCCAGCGGCAGGATGGACAGGGCCTCGCCGACGCTGACGCCGTGTATCCAGATCAGAGGGCCATCGGGGCGCGCACGACCGGGCAGGCCGAGGCGCTCGTCCACGCGGGTGTCGCTTTCCTTGCCCTTGCGCACGCGGGCATCCAGCAGGCGCGGGATCAGAGGCTCCAGCGCGCGGGTGGCCAGCCGATAGGCGCTGAGGGCGGGGCTGAAGCTCATGGCTAGAGGCGCTCCAGTCCGGTAATTTCGTCGGCGCGGGCCTCGACGGCGGTCAGGCGCTGGGTCCAGTCCTTGGCGACTTCGGAGACATCACCGCCCTCGGGAAAATGGGCCAGATCCCAGACGATGGCCCCCTTGGCGAACGGCAGGGGGATCAGGGCGCGGTCCCAGCTGTTCAGGCGAATGGCGGGTTTGCACGACAGGCCGATGAACAGCACCGGAGCCTTGGACATGCGGGCCATGACTGGCAGGCCTTCGGCCATAGAGCGGGCAGGGCCGCGCGGGCCGTCCGGCGTGATGGCCAGACCGCCGACCTTAAGCTGTTTCAAACCATCGCGCAGGGCTTGCGTCCCGCCCTTGGTCGCTTCCTTCTTGTCCTTATTGGCCGCAGAGCCGCGCACGGCGGGAATGCCCAAACGGGCCACCGCCTTGGCGATGAATTCGCCATCGGCAGACAGGGAGATCATGGCCTTGGCCGGCTGGGCACGATCCAGTGGCCAAGACGCCTTGGCGATGGCCAGCCGCGAATGCCAAAAGGCGATCAGCACGCCGCCGCCCTGTTTCCAGACGCCTTCGGCCAGATGGGCGTTCTCGTGCTCCCAGCGGATGGTGGCATAGCAAAAGCGCAGCCATTCGGAGAGCAGGACGGAAACGACCTGCTGGATGTGGGGGTTACGAAGAGGCCTCATGCGCCGGTCTCGTCAGGCAGCAGATCAAGGGGGAAGTCTACCGGCGTGCCGTCCAGCGATTGCTGGCGGGCCAGTCGGGCATATAGGCCACCATGGGCGACCAACTCATCGTGCGTGCCCTGTTCCACCACTTCACCGGCGGCGATCACATAGATGCGGTCGGCATTGCGCACGGTCGACAGGCGGTGGGCGATCATCAGGGTGGCGCGGCCTTCCATCAGGCGATCCAGCGCCTGTTGAACCAGAGCCTCGCTCTCGGTGTCCAGTGCGCTGGTGGCTTCGTCCAGCAGCAGGATGGGCGCGTCCTTCATAAAGGCGCGGGCGATGGCAATGCGCTGGCGTTGACCGCCGGACAGACGGGCACCGGCCTCACCCACGCGGGTCTGATAGCCGTGGGGCAGGGCCATGATGAAGTCATGCGCCGCTGCGGCCTTGGCGGCCTCGATAATGGCCGCTTCGCTCGCGGGCTCGCGGCCATAGGCGATGTTGGCGGCAATGGTGTCGTCGAACAGGAAGGGCTCCTGGGTCACCAAGGCGATATGGTCACGCAGGGATGACAGGCTCAGCTCGCGCAGGTCGATGCCATTGGCGGTGATGCGGCCACCGGTAACGTCATAAAAACGCGGCAGCAGGCTGAGGATGGTGGACTTGCCGCCGCCCGACGGGCCGACCAGCGCCACGGTCTCGCCGGGCGAAACGGTAAAGCTGATGCCTTTCAGGGTCGGCACGGGGCCAGAGGCGGTGTTGTAGGCGAACTCCACCTGTTCAAAGCCGAGCTCGACCGGACCGGGGGGCAGGGTCTGCGGCTGGGCCTGTTCGCGGATTTCCGGCTGGATATCGAGCGCGTCAAACAGGCGAGACGCGGCCGTCATGCCTTCGGACATGACCGTGGTCAGGTTGGACAGCTGGCGCAAAGACTGGCCTGCAAGCATCAGCATGCCAATGAAGGCGGCAAAGGCCCCGACCGACATCTCGCCCTTGCTGGCGCTCCAGCCTGCATAGCCGATGACGGCGGCAACGATGGAATAGGCGATGATGTCGGACGCCGGACCCGAGAAGGCGCGGCTGTCGGCCCCCTTGATCACATGGCGTTGGCGGCGGTCGATGACGGTTGCGACATTGGCCTCTTCGGCCTGTTCGCGGTTTTCGATCTTGATGACGCGCACGCCGTCCAGATTTTCCATCAGGGCCGAGGACAGGGCCTCGGTCTCGGCCATGGCTCCCTTGGCGGCCTTGCGCGATTTCTTGCTGAATTTGCGCATGATCAGGCTGACGGCAGGTACACCGAGCAGCACGATCAGCGTCAGGGGCAGGTCGATAAAGGCCATGGCCACCATGACGCCCACCAGTACCAGCACATTCTGGCTGTAGTTCACCACGCCATTGGTGAAGGCCTCGCGCACCAGATTGGCGTCGAACAGCACCGAAGAGACAAAGGTGCCGGAGTGCTGGTTGCGCAGGCGCGACAGATCGGCGTGGATCATGCGCGAAAACAGCTGCTTTTGTATATCGCCGACAATGCCGTGGCCCAGACGGTTCACGACCGCGGCCTGTCCGGCCATGGCCAGAGAGCGCATAACCGACAAAGCGATGATGATCGCCGGTATCAGGATCACCAGTGCCGCTGGCGAAACTGTGAACAGTTTCAGGAAACGGACGGGGCCGTCATGTTGTTTGAACAAAAGGTCAATAGACGGTTCAAGGAACCGCAAAAGCCCCGCCGTCAGCGCACCGCCCAGTGCGGCCAGAAACAGCGAGGCGAAGAAGGCAGGTTTGTGCTGTGACAGATAATCCCGCCAGATACGAGACAGCATGGGCCGAAGCGGTGGCTTGGCATCGGTCTTGGGGGCGGGCTGGGTCATGGCACTTCGGTCGAACGACTGGAGCTGCAAGTCAAGCTCCGGATAGAGAGAGGTCTGTGAATGGAGAGGCGTGACCTCAACGCCTGTGGCGGCTATCTGTCGGCCATGTCGCGTAACGATCTGTCCTCGCCGTGGGACCGTTTCAAGGCTTATTGGTCCTATTTTTGGGCCGATCACGCCTTTCTTCGTATCAGTTTCACCAATGCCCACTGGGTGGGGACCGATCTGGTGCGCACCAACCAGCCGTCGCCGCGCCAGCTAAGGTGGTGGAAGTCACAGGGTATCCGCACGGTTATCAATTTGCGCGGCGTGCGCGATGAGGCCTTTTACCCGTTGGAGCGCGAGGCGTGCCAGCGTCTGGGCCTGACTTTGATCGATGCGCCGCTGGATTCGCGTGATGCGCCGTGCGCTTTTCGCATCCGCCGCGCCAAGGAATTGTTCGAGACGGTCGAATATCCGGTGCTGATCCACTGCAAGTCAGGGGCGGACCGTGCCGGTCTGATGGCGGCGCTGTACCGTTATTTCCGCTTGGGCGAACCCATGTCGGAGGCCGTCAGGGAACTGAGCCGCCGCACCTTGCATAATCGCGAGGGCAAGACCGGTGTGCTGGACATGGTGCTGGAAACCTATGTCCGCGAGATCGAGCCGACCGGACGCGACTTTCTGGACTGGGTGGAGAGCCCCGATTACTGCCCGTGCACCATGACCAAGGCGTTCCGCTCGCGTTGGTGGGGGGATCTGCTGGTCGAACGGATACTGTGCCGCGAATAGGCTAATTCAGCCCCAAGGTCCGCGCTTGTCCTGATCGGTCGGTTGGGGCGGCGGGGCAGAGGCGGCAGCTTTGCGCTGTTTTTCCTGTTCCCGGCGGGCCAGAGCCTCGTTCAGCCAGCGGTGCGAGGCGCGGCGGCCCCTGACGACCATCAGCAGATAGACCAGCGCCAGCATCATCGAGACGAGGCCGAAGATCTCTTCTCCCGACAGGGTCTGGCCGAACAGGGTCATGGGTCCATCCTCATTGCTGCTGACCCATAGATAGGCAAAGGGCGGCTGAAGCCAATGCTTACAGCCGCCCTTGCGTCAATGTGGTCGCTTTATGCGGCCCTTGACCAAGCCTTTGATCAGTTGGCGTCGCCGCGCGGATCGATCAGCTTGTGGGCGTGCAGGATGAAGAAACGCATGTGGGCGTTGTCGACAGTGGCTTGGGCGCGAGCCTTCCAAGCCTTCTTGGCTTCCTCGTACGAGCCGAAGGCACCGACGAACTCGACCTCGCTCAGGTCGCGGAAGGTCGGTTCCGACGGGTGACGCATTTCGCCACCGATGACGAGGTGAAGCAGTTGAGGTTCAAGCTTGTCAGCCATGGAGAGGGGCCTATTGCACAGGTGAGGGGTCAGAAGGTCAGCGGGATAGGCGCAGTGCGCCGAATTATCAACGGATGAAGCGCAGGGGCTGCACAAATCATGCTAGTTTGTCGCGGATCGTGGCGGTTAAACCGCCATTTGCGGCCCTGATGGTCACTGACCATCGCGCCCGCTTCCTGTGCGATAAGCGATCCGGCGCAAACATCCCAGTCCCACTTTGGGCTGATGGCAATGGCCGCATCGAAGGCTCCGGCCGCTACCAGAGCCATGCGGTAGGCCAGCGCATTGCGCTTCGAGAAATTCATGTGCGGCCAAGGCTCGTCCCACTCGCGCGCCTCCATCAGGCGGGCGTCGGCCAGCAATTCGGCCTCTTCCAGTTCATAGGTGTCTGAGGCGGTGATGGGGCGGCCCTGCAGGCGGGCCCCGCCGCCAAGGGTGGCCTCGAACATCTCGCCCAGCACGGGGGCATAGATGGCGGCAGCCACCGGCTCTCCGTCCTCGACCACGGCGATGGGGGTGCACCACCACGGCTTGTTTTTCATAAAGGCCGAGGTGCCGTCGATAGGATCAACGACAAAGATGCGCTTTTTCGACAGCCGGTCGGTGGTGTCGGCGGTTTCTTCGGACAGCCAGCCATAGTCGGGCCGCGCCGTCAGCAGGCGTTCTTTCAGGAACTGGTCTACGGCCAGATCGGCATCCGTGACCGGAGAGGCGTTTTCTTTCGACCAGACCTTGAGCCCCGCCTCGCGATAGTCGAGCGCCAACTGGCCGGCGTCAAAGGCGGCCTGTCGGATCAGGGCAAGGTCTTGGTCGAGAGAGGTCATTTACCGGCGATGGCTACCTTGTCGAACAGAAGCGACGGGGCATTGAACGCGCCACGGAACTCAAGGTCTCCGGCGCGTTGCAAGCGGGCGTAAAGATCGACCAGATTGCCGGCCACGGTCACTTCACTGACCGGATAGGCGCGCTGGCCGTTCTCGAACCAGAAGCCCGACACCCCGGCGGACCAGTCGCCCGTGTTGCCGTTCAGCGAGGGGCCGAACATGGAGGTGATCAACAGGCCGGTGCCCGCCGATGCCATCAGATCATCCAGTGTGCCTTCGCCCGCCGACAGATTGACGTTGTGTGCCGACACGCCAGACGGACCGACCAGACCGCGCGAGGCGTGCCCCGTCGAGGTCAGACCCAGTTGCGCCGCCGAGGCGGTGTTCAGCAGCCATGTGGTCAGACGGCCATCCTCGACCAGTTTGCGCGGCTCGACGCGGACGCCCTCGTCATCATAGGGGGTGGAGCCAAAGGCGCGCGGGCGGAACGGATCGTCGATCAGGTCCACCCCTTGCGGCAGGACCATCTGTTCCAGCTTGTCCTTCAGGAAGGACGAACCGCGCGCAATGGCGGTACCGGCAATGGCCCCCAGCAGAGGCGACAGCACCTGCGTGGCGACGCGGTTTTCAAAGATGACGGGTGCGGTGGTTGAGGCAATCTTACGGGCCCCTACGCGGGCCACGGCGCGCTCGCCTGCGATGCGGCCGATCTCGGCATTGGAGGGCAGGTCGGCATGGTGGCGGAAGGAGCGGTATTCACCGCCGCGCTCCATGGCCCCGTCCTTTTCGGCGATCACGCCTGCGCCGACCGAAAAGGCGCTGCCGCGATGTTGGCCGACAAAGCCGTGGGAGGTGACCAGTTGCCATTCGCTGGACGACCATGAGGCGTCACCGCCTTCGGAGCGCGACACGCCGCCCACGGCCATGGCGGCCTGTTCGACGGCGAGGGCGTCCTGTTCCAGTTGTTCGGCGCTGCGCTCGGTCGGGTCGTAGAGGTCCAGCTCCGGATGCGGACCGCGCGCCAGCAGTTCTTCGGGGGCCAGCGCGGCATAGGGGTCTTCGGGAGCCAGACGGGCCATGGCGATGGCGCGCTCGACCAGACGACCACGGGTCGGTTCGGACAGGTCGGACGAGGAGACCGTGGCCTGACGCTTGCCGATGAAAACGCGCAGGCCCAGATCGGTCGCCTCTTCGCGCTTCACGTCTTCCAGCGCGCCATTGCGCACCCCGACGGACAGGGCGGCGCTGCGGGCGGTTGCGGCCTCGGCAGCGTCGGCGCCAGCCTTCAGCGCAGCGGCGACCAGATCATGCAGCATTTCATGGGCGGGGGAGGAGGGCGTCGGTTCGGACATTCACCGGATATGACCGACCCCGCCCACGACCGCAACCGTTCAAGAGGGTTAGCGCCTCATAGGTCATGGATATTGGCGATTAGGGGAAGTAGTCCACGACCGCGCGCCTGTTTAACGGTTCTCGCGTATTGGCAGGGG
>NZ_DIGV01000039.1:8654-19792 GCF_002419815.1 Brevundimonas sp. UBA5713
GTTCTTTGCGGGTTCGGTGGCTCCATGCCCGTTGCGTTCGATAACGGGAGGGGCGACACCCAAGGCCACCAGCTCTGTGGCTACCACCTGCGCGCGCATGTGGCTGAGTTCGTCCGAAAAGGCGGCGGCCTCGGCAGTGTCCATGTGGGCGTTGATTACGACTCTGCTGGGTTTGTCGCGTAGAATATAGGCCGCAGCGTCGCGGACCATTCTGTACCCATTCTGAGAGAGTTCCGCCCTGCCATAGTCGAAAAAGGCGACGAACTGATGGGCGTGCGCCGGAGTACTGATGCTCAACGCCGACAGAGCGATAAAACCTAGTCGTGTCACGATGTACCTCGCTCTTATGGCTTGGCCGATTAATGCCTGAAAGACGGATTTGAGCCGCAGCTAACGGNNAATGTGAGGGGGGCAGCGCGTCGGTTCCGACATCCGTCGGATATGCCGATGCAATCCACCCGCAGTAGTTCTTCGTGTTAGATTGGTTTCTGTCTGGCGGATCATTCAGGGGGTGGCTATGGCGCAGACTTGGCAACGGGGAAGGCAGAGGCAGCAACTGTCGCCGGCAAGCGATGCCATTGCGGCTCGGTCTGTTCTAAGAGACTGCCATCGAAGTGCGCGAGAACTACTTTCTTCGACGTGTTCGACGACGTGGCGATTACGCTGGGTAACCACTATCGTGCTTTTGAGAGCCGTCGGACACGTTCTTCATAAAGTAGACGGGAAGCGTTCGCGCTACTTGCGAGAGGCAATAAATTTGGAATGGAACCGCATAAAATCCGTTCCAGAACACAATCTAATATTTCATTCTTTCATCGACAACGAACGAAATGCGATTGTGAAAGAGTATCATGTGGGCACACGCTTAATTCGCCCTATAAAGGACGATGTGCCTACCGACCAGAACCTTTCTGTACTCGTAGGAGATCGTGTTTTGTCTCAACAACAGGCTATCAGTGAGGCGATTAGGTGGTGGGAAAAACTATTAACTGAGGTTGAGTTTCAAGCTGCTGGTTTGCGGCGGGAGGCCAGGTTAAGCCGTAAAGAGAAGGNNGGTAGGCAAGTCAAAGTGAGCATCACCTAAATGGCTTACACGCCATTAGAAATCTCTACGGTAAACGGCCACATACTTACAGCACCGACCATGCGATCAGGCTGACGCCCGTGATGAGCATGGCGAGCCATGTCAGGGTCATGCCGGTGGCGCGGGCGAGGGTAAGGCCCGACTGATAAAGCAGGGCGAGGGCGTGGATCAGGCGTCCGGTCAGCAATAGCGCGCCCACGGTGTGGATCAGGGGCGTCGGTACGCCCAGCAGGGCCAGCAGGATCAGGCCGCAAAGGCCCGCCGGAATATATTCCGCCGCATTGCCAAAGGCGCGGCTGGCGACGGCCAGATCGGGCTGGCCGCCGTCGCCGAAGGCAATGCGATGACGGCGGCGGCGACCTGCCGCTGTGCCCGACAGGACAAACAGCAGCAGGATCAGAAGTCCGCCCCAGAGGGCTGCGGCCTGGATGGTCGAAGGGATCATCAGTTCTCGCGGGCGACGGGATACAGCAGATGGCGCTGATCATAGAAGGGCGTGCGCTGGTAGAACCAGCCCAGACGCGCGTGCGGATTGGCGGCGAACTCGGGCTCGGCGGCCAGCTTGGCCTCGAACTCGGCCTTTAGAGCCGGATCAGCGGCCAGCATCTTTTCCGCCAGAGGCGCGATGGCATAGGGCTCGATATATTCCACGCGGCTCAGCACTTCGAGGAACATGCCCCACGCGAAATAGCTTTCGCGCGACTGTGGCTCCAGCGCCAGCACCACCAGATCGCCCAGCGGCTGATCGGTCGAGACGCGCACCGAGCCGGGGGCGAAGGTCCAGCGGGTTTGTTCTTCGGTCACGCCGTCGATCTTGACCTCGACATGGCCTTCATTGGCGCGCTGGGACATTTGCGGGCGTTGCAGGCGCAGCAGGGTGACGTCCACCTCGGTCGGGTTTTCGATGCGGGTCATTTCCACGCCCGAAGCCTGAAGGCGCTCTATGATGTCTGCGCGGTAGGCGGGCACCCAATAGGCCTTCGGGCGCTTCAGCTCCAGCGTCGGGCGCGAACCGTACCACGGCATTTGCCATAGCTTCGGATCAGGCTCTCCCAGCCAGCGGATTTCCTTGCGGCCCGAGGCGGCGCTCTCATACATTTCGTATTTGATGCCCTTGAAGGGCACGATCTCGGTCGGCTCTTCGACCTCGACGAAATTGGTCGGAATGACCTGTGGGCGCAGGGCGCGGTCGGCGGCGATAGCGGCGCGGACATCGTCCACGCGCTCGGCCATGACCTTCAGCGCCTCTTCGATGAAGACATAGGTGCCCAGCACGCGCTGGTCGTGCGGCTTGAGGCTGTGGTTCTCGATCAGGATGGTGGGGATATGGGCCGCATCGCCCCAGCCATTGGAGAAGCGCTCGCCCAGACCGCCGTCATTCAGGCCCGCCATTGGGTCATCGTCGTCACGGCCAAACACCAGTTCGCCGGGGATATGGCCGTTATCTTCCAGCGCCTTGTAGATCGGCGGCTTGAAGCTGTCGTTCAGCCATTTGGCAATGGCGGGCGAGCGGGCAAAGGTGTCGTCCTCGCCGGTAAAGCCGAAGGTGACGTCGTACTGATAGTCCATACCGTCGGTGACGTGCACGTCCACGTAAAGATCGGGATTGTACTTCAGGATCAGGCCGCGCGCGGCGCGCATCTCGGGCTGATCCAGTTTCAGATAGTCGCGATTCAGGTTCTGGTTGGTGCCGGTGTTGCGCCAGCCCTGAATGCGCGGGCCGCGCTGGTTGGGGCGTGAATAGGCGCTGGCGCGCTCATGGCCATCGACGCTGAGAATGGGGATCAGGATCAGATTGGCGCGGTCCAGCAGGTGGTCCTTGCCGTAGAAGGCGATGTCGCGCAGCAGCATCATGCCCGCGTCCTTGCCGTCGATCTCGCCGGGGTGGATACCGGCCTGCACCAGCACGACCGGCTTGTTCGGATCGAACTGTGCGCCGTCCTTGGAGGCGATGACGGCATAGATGTCGCGTCCCTCCGGCGAGGTGCCAAAGCTTTCGATGCGGATCAGGTTGGATGCCGCATCCAGACGGTCGAACCATGCGCGGGTGTCAGCATAGTTGGGGCTGAAGTTCAGCTCGGCGTCTTGCTCAAAACCCGAGGCCCACTCATCACTGGCCGGTCGCAACAGGGCGCGCGAGGCACCATTCCACTGCGGTACCGGCGGCAGGAAGTCCTGATCCCATGGGGCGATATTGGTGATCGGGCGGGTATCAGACATAGCAGGACTCGACATTAACGCGGCCATCACAGCCGCCAGCATGACCTGTCGCATAAAGCCCCTCCAACAGGCGACAACGCCAACAGTCTAGGCCGGAACGGGGGCATAGAAAAAGCCCCGATGAACGGTCATCGGGGCTTTCCTGAGATATCGCCGTGCGCGGGCTTAGCCGGGCATCTGGATACGGTTCATGTCGTTGACCACTTGGTTGTAGTTGTTGATCAACGCTTCCTGGTTGCTGTCGCTGGGGCTCTGCTTGGTGTCGCGGTACTGGCCGATCAGCGAGGTCAGGTTGGTGACGATCGAGGTGTACCAGGATTTGTTCATGTCGCCGTCGTCCATCTTGGCCGAGGATTCACGAAGCTTGGCCAGATCGGCTTCCAGTTGGGTCACGAGGGTGTCACCGGCGGCGAAATCGCCTTGGCCTGCCTTGGAGACCAGCAGTTCGGCGCGCGAAGTCGCTTGCAGCAGGTTGGCGGCGTTGTCCTCACCGGCTTTGCGCAGGGCTTCGATACGCTGGGCGCTTTGAGCACGGTCCTGTTCGGTCAGAACAACGTCCAGCTCATCAATCGACTTGAGGGTCGCTTCGAACAGGGACTTCATCTCGGCGTCTGCGGCCTTGCCCTTGGCCAGGGCGTCGTCACGGTAGGCGCGGGTCTCGTAGTAAGGACCCAGCTCCTTGTACTTGGCCAGCAAACCTTCGAGGTTCTGAATCAGCTTGTCTGCAGCAGCATCTGCGCTGGCGACCTGATTGCCCGCGTTAACCGCGCGACCGGCCTTCAGGCTGGTCAAGGCGCGCTCAAGCACGGAGCTTTGCGACGGGAAGTTCAAGGTCGCGGTCGGCTGGGCCGAGGCCACGTTCATGGTCTGATAGCGGTCGTACTGATAGGCGACGCCGAAGGTGCTGATCAGTTCGTTGAAGCCGGTGGCATAGTTCGAAAACTTCTCGCCGACTTCTGCCGTCGCTTCGACGTTTGCAGAAGCGGAAGCTTGTTCACCCGCTGCGGGCGCTTCACCGGAATTGCCACAGGCTGCCAGCAGCAGCGCTGCCGCACACGCCGAAACCATGGCAGTCTTCGAACGGATAGACATTTTCATACAGTTACTCCCCGCGGCGCGTCACCCACATCCGGATGCGCTAGGATAGGCCGCGTTGGTGAACTGTGTTCAGCAGAGAATGGTTCATCGAAAAACGACGAGAGAAATATAAAGTTTTGTTATCGCGCTCAGCGCCAGTCGTCGGGCAGCGGCGCGCCGAGGTCAGCCGGAGTGCCGACCGGCATGCCAGCTTCTGCGCGAAGGGTGCGGATTTGGTCCGGTGTCGTGGTTGCGAAAGTGTCTGCCATTTCAGCCGCATAGGCCGCCCGGTGCTGTGCGATCGTATTGATCCAGAAATCCTCGGCAATTCCATCGGGGCGGCGCGACCAAAGCGGCAGTTTCGCTTCATAGCCCGATGCGCGCTGTGCGACCTCGATCATCAGCTCAGGATCGGCGGCCAGCCAGCCATTGATGGCCATGCCCGCTTGCTGGTTCAGCGCTGCGCGTACCTGAGCGGTTTCGGGATCCAGTTCTGCCCAAGGGCCGGTGCGCAGTTGCCAGATATAAAACCAGAAGGCTGCCTTCAGCTTGTCGCCAGCGTCCCAATACTGCTGGAAAACGTAGACAAGGTTGAAGGGGGAGATGTTCTCAAGATTGCCCAGAACATCGTCGATGGAGGGGATGCTCTCGGCAGGGGCAGGGGCAGGGGCAGGGGCGGGAACGGGGGCGGGAGCAGGGCCGGAGCCAGCAGCGTCCTCGGCCACCGTCGGCGGCTCGGCATTCTGAGCCATGGCGCTGGCAGGCAGGNNCAATAAGGGCTCCGACCAGGATTGCGGTCGCCAGCTTTGCCGATTTCGACATTATCTATCCCCGTGCGACATGATCTGTCTCTCGCTGTGAAAGATTCCAGATATTCGGGGTGGGGTCCAGCGCTTCCTTAGCGCCAATGTGCGTCCAGAGGCGCGCCGATGTCTTGGGGAGTACCGATGGGGAGGCCATTCTGGCGGCGTCTGGCCAAGATCTCTTCATCCGCCGTGTTGGCGAAGGCTTCACGCAGTTCGGCAGCATAGTCGGTGCGGGACTTTGACACGATAGCCAGCCAGTCAGCCTCGTTCAGGTCTTCGGGACGCTGTTTTGATAAGGGCAGGGTAGCTTCATAGCCTATGGCGCGCTCTACAGTGTCGCGCATTAGAGCAGGGTCGGCAGCGATCCAGTTGAAGATCGTCTGACCTGTCTCATCGCTCATCATGGCGCGAACCAACTGGAACTCTTCGCGGTCGACCCCTGTGACCCACGCATCGGTCCGGATTTGCCAGACATAATACCAGAAGGCCGCGCGCAGTTTATTGCCCTTCTTCCATTCGTCGGCGACGACAAAAATCAGGTTGAAGGGAGAGACTTCATCCAGATTGGCCAGAATGAACTGCGGATCATGGGCCGGATTGGGACTTGTTTCGCTGTTGTCAGGCGCAGTGGCTGCCTCGGACGGTAGGTCTTGGGCCGCAGAAGGCGCGGCTGTGCCAAGAAGAAGCGCGGCGACTGACAGGACCGCAGCGTGGAAGAGCGGTTTGAAACCTGTTGGGGCTGACTGGGCGAGGCGTCTGATCATACGCCTATAGTGACCATAGATATTCCAATAAGTCCCGCAGCAAAAAGGGAAGAGCCCCTAAAGACCTCTTCCCCGTTTGTAGATCAGGACTTTTTCCAGATGGGCGCGCCGTCGCCGGGCAGGCCCAGCTTGTCCCAGATGTCGTTGACGCGTTCGACAACGTCGTCGTCCATCTTGATGACCTCGCCCCATTCGCGCTTGGTCTCGGGCTCCCACTTGTCGGTGGCATCCAGACCGATCTTGGAGCCAAGGCCGCTCTCGGGAGAGGCAAAGTCAAGATAGTCGATCGGGGTGCCCTCGATGACGGTGATGTCACGGGCGGGGTCCATCTTGGTCGAGATGGCCCACATGACATCCTTCCAGTCACGCGCATTCACGTCGTGGTCCACGACGATGATCCATTTGGTGTACATGAACTGGCGCAGGAACGACCAGCAGCCCATCATCACGCGCTTGGCGTGGCCGGGGTAGGCCTTCTTCATCGACACCACGGCGATGCGGTAGGAACACCCTTCCGGCGGCAGCCAGAAGTCCACGATCTCGGGGAATTGTTGCTGCAGTAGCGGGATGAAGACCTCGTTCAGCGCTTCGCCCAGCACAGACGGCTCATCCGGCGGACGGCCCGTGAAGGTCGTCAGATAGATCGGGTCCTTACGCATGGTGATGGCCGTGACCTGAAACACCGGGAAGGTTTCGACCGAATTGTAATAGCCGGTGTGGTCGCCGTAAGGCCCCTCGGGGTGATGCTCGTCGAGCAGCACATGGCCTTCCAGCACGATCTCGGCTTGGGCAGGCACCATCAGCGGCACGGTCTTGCACGGTACCAGCTCGGCTTTTTCGCCGCGCATCAGACCGGCGAACTGATATTCTGACAGGGTTTCGGGCACGGGCGTCACAGCGGCCAGAATGGTGCCGGGGTCGGCCCCAAGAACCACGGCGCAGGGCAAGGGCTCGCGCTTGCCAGCCTTCTTGTGGCGGGCATAGTGCTGGGCACCGCCGCGATGCGCCAGCCAGCGCATGATGGTCTTGTCCTTGCCCAAGACCTGCATGCGATAGATGCCGAGGTTGAAGTCGTCCTCGCGGTCGTCGCTCGGGCCCTTGGTGACAACGAGGCCCCAGGTGATCAGAGGCGCAGGCTCGCCCGGCCAGCACGACTGGATCGGCAGCTTGGTCAGGTCGATATCGTCGCCCGTCAGCACGACCTCCTGAACCGGAGCTTTCTTCACGGTCTTGGGACGCATCGACATGACCGTCTTGGCCAGCGGCAGCATTTCCATGGCTTCGCCAAGGCCGTGCGGCGGGACGGGGTTTTTCAGGAAGGCCAGCAGTTCACCGACTTCGCGCAGTTCCTGCGTGGTGGTGCGCTGTTTGCCCTCAAGCGTCACGCCCATGGCCACGCGTTTGACGGTGCCAAACAGGTTCACAAGGCAGGGGATGGGGCTGACCGAGCCGTCGGGCATGACGGGCTTTTCAAAGATCACGGCGGGCCCGCCATTACGCAGCAGACGGGTCTGGATCTCGGTCATTTCCAGCACGGTGGAGACCGGTTCGCTAACGCGCACCAGTTCGCCCTGTGCTTCCAGCTGTTCGATGAAATCGCGAAGGGATTTGTAGGCCATGAGGCTGGATTAGGCGGCATTGCGCCGTCTGTCACCTCAGTAGCTGGTAGTATCGCTCACCAAGGCCCAAATAGGCAGGCGAAGGGCGCGCGTCGCGGCGTCGATCTGGGCGCTGTCGAGGTGGTGGCGTCCGGCTTCGATCAGGCGGATTTCAGCGGCGCTGGTGTGCAGGGCGCGGGCCAGGGTTTCCTGATCCATGCCGCGCCGGTCTCGCCAGCGGCGGATACGGGCACCGATAATCACATCGACAGGGTGCCCTGCCGGTAATCCGTGTACAGAACCCATGACGTCCCTCCCAAGACGGTTGTCGGGTACGCGTGCACTTTTGACAGGCATGGTGCGCGTGATTGGGGNNTTTCGTCCAATCACGCGCTAGAGAGGCCGTTAGTCAGCGTCCCATTGGAAGGCCGGATCGAGGTGGTCGCCGACGCGGAAGCCATTGGCCAGACCGGCAATGCGGGCGACTTCGTCTTCGGTCAGTGCAAAGTCGAAGATGTCGAAATTCTCGCGGGCACGCTCGGCGCTGGCGGTTTTCGGGATGGCGATGATTCCCTGCTGTGTGATCCAGCGCAGGGTCACCTGACCGGCGGTCTTGTCGTATTTCTTGGCGATCTCGGTGATGACGGGCTCATTCAGAACCTTGCCACGGGCCAAGGGCGACCATGCGGTCAGGCTTGAACCCAGCTCTTTGGCCTTGGTCTTCAGCGCATTGATGGTCAGCAGCGGGTGGTATTCCACCTGATTGGTCACCAGCTTGGCAGGCGACAGGTCCTTCGCCTGCTGCCATAGGGCAGATGGATAGTTGGACAGGCCGATGGCGCGGGTCAGGCCCTTGTCCTTGGCCTCGTTTAGAGCGGCGATGGTTTCAGCGAGGTCCGGCTGCGGCTTGGGCCAGTGCAGCAGCAGAAGGTCGGGCGTCGAGCCGAGGCGTTCGGCGCTCTCCTCGGCCTGTCTCAGCAAGGCATCGCGGGTCAGATTGGTAACCCAGATCTTGGTGGTCAGGTGGAAGTCTTCGCGGGCGACGCCAGAGTCCTTTATGCCCTGACCGACCTCTGTTTCGTTCTCATAAATAAAGGCCGTGTCGATGTGGCGATAGCCCATGCGCAGGGCCTCACCTACCATGCGGCGGGCGTCGTTGCCCTTCAGCTGCCACGTGCCGAACCCCAATAGAGGAATGCTCAGACCATCGACGGTGACGGTGTTGTTGGCGCTCATACTCATACTCTCCTTGGGTGTCGGGTGACCCCCAATGACCTAGGAAGCGTCGGGCGAGGATGAAAGGTCCTCAGTGAACCCATCCAGTATTTCCTGCCACAGAGGTTCCATGCCCTTACGGAACGCGCCCTCGTGGCCGATGCGAGGACGGCCATAGTCGGAGGGGCTGCGGTGGATCACCTGTTTGGGCGCGTTCGGATAGAGGTCCAGCACCACCTGCGCCGCCGTGGGAGTGGCAATGGGATCGTCCGAGAATACCCATGAGCGGATGGGGGCCGTGACGTCCGCATAGTGCTGCGGCTCCAATTTTCCGGCGCGCAGTTCGGAGCCGAAGAAGTCACGCGTCATGCACCAGCGCCGCCATGTCCTGAACACGCGCGGCGGCAGGTGGGTGCCGGTCCACAGCTTGCCCTGTTTGATATAACCGTGGCGCAGCAGATGCAGCGGACCAAAGCCGAACCAGAAGAACAGTTCGGCGGGATTATAGCTGCGGTGGTGGTGGGGCCAGTAACCGCTGCCCACCGAGACAAAGGCGTGAGCGCGGATGTCGGCATGGTTGGACATAAAGCCCGCAAAGCTGCCGCCGATGCTATGGCCAATATGGAAGACCGGCAGGTTCGGAGCGTGGGCCTTTAGCGCATTCAGCGCAGCGGGCATGTCCTGCTGGCCCCAGTCCGGGTAGTCGATGGAGCTGTTCTTCAGCGTTTCGGGTGTCGATTGGCCGATGCCGCGAAAATCATAGGTCAGGACCACGGCCCCGCGCTCGGCGAGATAACGGGCGATGCGCTCGTAGAAGCCCAGCGGATAGGCCGTGCCTGAAGACACGAGTACGGCCATATTCGGCTGTGCGGGACGAAACAGACGCCCCGACAGAACCGTGCCATCAGCGGCGCTAAACCGTAAGTCGGTCACGTCGATGGTACAGGCTGTGGTCATGGGAGAGGTCCGTTTAAAATCGAAACTGACTTTGGATCAGTGCGGACGGAGGGTCAATCGCCTCGATGGCTCCCAGCGGACTTAAATCGTTGCGCGGTTCCCATTTGAAATAATATCCGGCCAACACAGCGGTTCGGCGATCATTTCTATTGCTGGGTTGGCGATGTCACTGCATTGTAAAGCTTGAACGAACATCCCCCACCTGTACGGAGTGCCGATGCCCCATGCTGACAGTCTGATTGTCACTCTGGTTGGGGGTTTTGTGCTGGCCTTTGTGCTGGGCATGCTGGCCAACCGTCTGAAGCTGTCACCATTGGTCGGGTATTTGGTCGCGGGCGTCGTAGTTGGTCCATTCACGCCGGGATATGTGGCCGATACCGAACTGGCCCCGCAGTTGGCCGAAATCGGTGTCATCCTTTTGATGTTCGGGGTCGGGCTGCACTTCTCGCCCAAAGATCTTTTGCAGTCGCGCAAAGTCGCCCTGCCGGGAGCGCTGGTTCAGATTTCGGCGGCAACCATCATGGGCTGGCTGCTGGGACATTTCCTGCTGGGACTGGGCCATACAGAGGCCGTGCTGCTGGGCTTTTCACTGTCGGTCGCCTCGACGGTGGTGCTGCTGAGAGCATTGGAAGAGCGCAAACAGGTCAAGGGCGAGATCGGTAAGATCGCCGTGGGCTGGCTGATCGTCGAGGATTTGGTGATCGTGGTGGCCCTCGTCATGCTGCCGCTATTGGTCCTGCCAGCAGGTCAGGTGTTTGACGCATCCGCCTTGGCCTCCAACATCGGCGTCACCCTGGTGAAAGTCGCCGCCTTTGTGCTGTTGATGTTTGTGGTCGGCGGCAAGGTGTTGCCGTGGCTGCTGATCCGCATTGCCCATACCAAGTCGCGCGAACTGTTCACCCTTGGCGTGCTGTCTATCGCTCTTGGCATCGCATGGCTGGCCTACGCGGTCTTCGGGGCCTCGTTCGCGTTGGGGGCCTTCGTGGCCGGACTGGTCCTCAACGGCACGCCGCTGGGGCACAATGCGGCCGAGCGGTCGCTGCCGCTGCGCGATGCCTTCGCCGTGCTGTTTTTCGTATCGGTGGGGATGTTGTTTGATCCCACCATTATCTTGACCCAGCCACTGGCCGTGCTGGGGGTGGTGTTTATCGTGATCATCGGCAAATCGCTGGCGGCGCTGGTCATCACTTCCGCCTTCAAACTGGATCGCGCAACCAGCCTGACGGTGGCCGCATCGCTGGCCCAGATCGGCGAGTTCAGCTTCATCCTTGCCGCGCTGTCCATGTATCTGGGGGCCATGTCGCGAGAGACCCATGACCTGATCTTGGCGGCGTCGCTGCTGTCGATTTCGCTCAACCCGTTTGTGTTTGCGTGGGTGGATCGACTGGGCGCGCGCACGCCGCCTGCGCCGCCGGTG
>NZ_DIGV01000026.1 GCF_002419815.1 Brevundimonas sp. UBA5713
CACGGCACGCTGGGCTGGACCATGTCTTGCGGCTCGGCAGCGGTGATCCGCGATCTGGTGACGGGCGCGCAACCGGCCATCGAAACCCATGATCTGGGCCTGTCGCGCTACGCTGGATAAAGGCAGCACTTGACCGCGCCTGCGGTCAGGTGTTCACCGCGCCTGTGAAAACTTCCGACTTCGACTTTGACCTGCCCGAGGACCGCATTGCCGTGCGGCCCGTTTCTCCGCGTGACAGCGCCCGCTTTCTGGTTGTGAAGGACGGCGCGCTAGAAGATCGCATTGTGCGTGATCTTCCGGACCTGCTGCAGCCTGGCGATGCGCTGGTGTTCAACGACACCCGCGTGATCCCTGCCCGTATGAGCGGCGTCCGCGAGCGTGTGGGTCCGGAAGGCGAAACCCTGACGGTCGAGGTCGAAGCCACCCTGCACCACCGCGATGCGCCCGACGTCTGGTCTGCCTTTATGAAGCCGGGCAAGCGCCTGAAGGTCGGCGACCGCGTGCGCTTTGGCAGTACCGAAGATCGCGCCTGCGAGGCCTCGGCCCTAAACGCCACCATCGAAGCCAAGGGCGAAGACGGCTTGGTGACGCTGAAATTCGATCTGGCGGGCCCCGCGCTGGATGACGCCATCCGCAATGTCGGCGTCATGCCCCTGCCCCCCTATATCGCGGCCAAACGCCCCGAGGACGAGCAGGACCAGAAGGACTATCAGACCGTCTATGCCCAGCATGACGGCTCGGTCGCGGCCCCGACAGCGGGCCTGCATTTCACACCGGAGCTACTGCAGCGACTTCGTGATCGAGGCGTCTCGACCCACGCCGTAACCCTGCACGTGGGCGCAGGCACCTTCCTGCCGGTCAAGGCCGACGACACCAAGGACCACAAGATGCACTCCGAATGGGGTACGGTGTCCGAGGAAACGGCCAACGCCCTGAATGAAGTCCATGCCAAGGGTGGCCGCATTGTCTGTGTCGGCACCACCTCCCTGCGCCTGCTGGAAAGCGCGACGGGAGAAGACGGCATCATCCGGCCCTTCCACGACGACACGGCCATCTTCATCACGCCGGGCTATAAATTCCGCGCGGTTGATGTGCTGATGACCAATTTCCACCTGCCGAAATCGACCCTGTTCATGCTGGTCAGCGCCTTTGCGGGCTTCGAGACCATGCAGGCTGCCTACAAGCACGCTATCCAGAACGAATACCGCTTCTATTCCTATGGGGACGGCAGCCTGTTGTTCAGGGCGTCGGCCTAGAATACGCCCACAGCCGCCTGCGCCCAGATCAGGGTCACCACCGCAGCGACAATAACCCCTGCGGTCGCTCTGGCACGGGCGGATTTCAGCCGTCTGACCGCCAACTCGACCAGCAATCCGGCACTTCCCAACAGAAGGATGGCGAAGGCGAAATCTTCAACGCCCCAGTTTACGCTCTCGGTAAAAAGCATGCTGACTGCGGGCAGAAGGAGCAAGGCCACAATCCAACCCCACATAAGGGTGCGCCAGTGACGGCTGAAAGTCTGCGATGCCGTATGCGATAACAAAGCCATAGCTGCACCTCTGAAATAATCGGATCAGGCGACCCCTGCCCCAAATAATACGCCAGATTTGGCACCGTTCGGTATCGCAAAGAATAATGCCGAACAGTGATTTGCTCAGAGGACAGAGCGGCTTATAGAGAGGTCATGCCTACACACTACGAAGACCTGCCCGAAGACCTTTCCGCCGCTCTGGACATTCTGGCCTCTGCCGCCACCGAGTTGCGTGATCCGTGGTGGGTATTTGGCGGGGCAGCCATGGCACTAAGCGGTCTGACGGAATGGCGCGTTCCAGACATTGACGTGATGTGCAGCCCACGGGATGCCAAGCTTCTGATTGAAAGCCTATATGGCGAGACCTCGCCTGATCCTGGTGAAGGCCTGTTCCGGTCGCGTGTCTATGGGCAAATCCTGACCACGCCGGTTCCGGTGGAGGTCATGGCCGAAATGGAGGTCCGCAACGGTGGCGAATGGACACTGGTGACCTTCGATAGTCGTATCCCTGTGGCGGTTGACGGCGGACGCATCTATATCCCCTCCGTCGCCGAGCAGATTGAGACCTGCAAACTGTTTGGCCGCCCCAAGGACCTGCAGCGCGCCGAACAGCTTCAGCGCCTGCTCTAACCGCGTAAGAACACTTTGCCTTTTCCGTTTGATATCAAGGCCACCGATGGCCGCGCCCGCACCGGCGTCCTGAAAACCGCACGCGGCGATATCCGCACGCCCGCCTTCATGCCCGTTGGCACAGCTGCCACGGTGAAGGCCCTGACGGTCGATCAGGTCAACCAGACCGGTGCCGATATCCTGCTGGGCAACACCTACCACCTGATGCTGCGCCCGGGACCGGAGCGTATGGAGCGTCTGGGTGGCCTGCATAAATTCATGCGTTGGGACAAACCGATCCTGACGGACTCCGGCGGCTTTCAGGTCATGTCCCTGTCGGGCATTTCCAAGCTAACCGAAGAGGCTGTGACCTTCTCCAGCCACATCGATGGCTCCAAGCACGTTCTCACGCCCGAACGCTCGATCCAGATTCAAGCTGACCGACTGGGTTCTGACATCGTCATGCAGCTGGACGAATGCGTCGCCTATCCCGCCGAAGAGAAACGCGCCCGTCAGGGTATGGAGCTGTCGGCCCGTTGGGCTGTGCGTTCCAAGAACGCCTTTGGCACGCGCGACACTCAGGCCCTGTTCGGCATCCAGCAAGGCTCGACCTACCAGAACCTGCGTAAGGAAAGCTCGGAACGCCTGCAGGAAATCGGCTTTGACGGCTATGCCATCGGCGGCCTTGCCGTCGGTGAAGGCCACGAGGCCATGTGCGAGGTTCTGGACTATGCGCCGGAATACCTGCCCAAGGATCGCCCGCGCTACCTGATGGGCGTCGGCAAGCCGATCGATCTGGTCGAGGCCGTCTATCGCGGCGTCGATATGTTCGACTGCGTGCTACCAACCCGCGCAGGCCGTCATGGTCAGGCGTGGACGTGGGATGGTCCGATCAACATCAAGAACGCCAAATTCGCCGAGGACGAAAGCCCTCTGGACCCGATGGTCCCCTGCCCTGCGTCTCAGGATTACAGCCGCGCCTATCTGCACCATCTGGTGAAGGCTGACGAAATCCTCGGCAAGATTCTGCTGAGCTGGCACAACATCGCCTTCTTCCAGGCCCTGACCGCCGCCATGCGCGATGCGATCGAAAAGGGCGAATTCGAGCAGTTCCGCAAGGATTTCCGCGCCCGCCACCTCAAGGCCTGATCGCGCCCACGCCTATCCTTAAAACCCTCGACCACGATCGCTGGTCGAGGGTTTTTTTAAAGATTGGCCACGCCCCCATCGACAAGCAACTCTGTTCCCACGACGAAACGCGATTCATCCGAGGCCAGATAGACCGCCGCCATGGCCAGTTCCCACGGCGTTCCCATACGCCCGATGGGGACCAGTTTGCGAATGTCGTCCTGCATGAGGGCTTGCGCCTCGGCCGACAGACCCAGCTTGCCGAGAGCCGGTGTTTCTGTTGGCCCCGGGCTAAGCACGTTTACGCGGATGCCCTTCGCGACCAGTTCAGCCGACAGGGTTCGCGCCAAGGCCAATAGTCCGGCCTTGCTGGCGGCATAAGCACTGCTTTGTGGCAAACCGATATGGGCGCTGGTCGAGCCGCACAGCACAACCGACGCATGATGACCCAGAAGCGGCAAAAGCGACTGGATCAGAAAGAAAGGTCCCTTGAGATTGGTAGCCATCAGCCTGTCCCACTGCGCCTCTTCCCACCCCTCCAGTGGCCCGTGGGTCACATCACCGGCGTTAGCGTAAAGCACATCCAGTCGCGGCCATCTCGCGGCCAACTGGGTGGCCAGCGCCCTCTGTGCCGCCACGTCTGCGGCATCCGAGCGTATCGTCCAAATCTTCGTCCCCAGTTCTTCGCGGGCGCTCGCCAGTGCCTGTTCATTACGGCCTGTGATGGCTACCTCGGCCCCTTCGGCCATGAACTGACGGGCCGTTTCCAGCCCGATCCCGCTGGTCCCGCCCGTAATCAAGGCGAACTTGTTCTGAAGGCGTGTCATAAGCGCATATCCGTTTTGTGATGTCAGGAAGCGCCATGCTCCCCTCCATTAGTACCATTTGTATAGTAGGCACCTTTTGGATACAAAGGAGGCATTAGAACCGCATTGAGGCGCTGATGTCTCCAGGCCCCGAAAACCTGCCTTCGATGGACGAGCCGTGCCCGATGATTGATTTCGTCAATCTGATCTCGGGAAAGTGGGCGATTCCTATCCTCTACCGCCTGATCCTCATCAACGGGCCGGTGCGTTTCAGCGCCTTGCAGCGCGCGGTCGCCCCTATCACGCAGAAGGAACTGACGCGGCAGTTACGTCTGTTCGAGCGCCACAAGCTGATCGAGCGTCAGGTCTTTGCCGAGGTGCCGCCGCGTGTCGAATACCGCATTACCGATCTGGGCCGCACGCTAGGCCCTACTCTGGATTCGCTGGCCCAGTGGATGCGCACCCACGGCCAGTCGCTGGATCGCAAAGATGAAGCCGCCATTTCCTAACTGCAGCCCTGCCCGCAGAAAAAAGGGGATTCAACCGGCTCCCCTTTTTCATTAACGGCGGCGATAGCCCGCAGGCGCGGCGGGCGGCGCACAGTTCTTTTGCTGTCCGATGCCTTTCAGGAAGGACCGGCGCTGCAAGCCCGCGCGAATGGACGACTGAACCAGTTGGCTATGCTGATGCGCGCCCGTCAGACGGCGAACCCATGAACGGGCGGGGATGAAGTCGGTCACCGTGCCGCGCACAGCATCAAGGGTGGCATCGGCCGCCGCGTCCGCCGCCTGCTCGCTCAGCGGGCCGTCTTCTTCCTGCGCGACATCGCTGTCAGGCCCCAGAGCCTCGTCCAGACGCGCGATCTCGGCACCAATCGCCGCACAGCGCGCCATGCCGCGCGCATCGTACGGATTCTCGCGGGCCTGCAACAGAACTTGCGGAATATCCTCGCGGACGAGGTTGAGGTCCTCCAGCGGTGCCTGCAAGGCCCCGCCCAGTCCGGCCCCCACCTGATCGACCCCGCTGCGCGCCGACGCGCCAGCATTACACCCCGCCAGAACCACACAGGCACCGGCTACGAACAGCTTAGTTTTGATTGTCATGGCAGAGTAAGGGCGCGAACCCTTGCCCTGTTCCGCCAAAACGTCACAAAAAGCTAAGCCGTGCTCCCGCGAGGACCGAATTCATCGCGTAAGGACATGAATTTTAAGGGGAATGCTTCACGAGAGTGGTACGCCCCCTCGGGCTCGAACCGAGGACCCTCTGATTAAAAGTCAGCGGCCCGTTTTCGCGAAAACAATCACTTAGTTAGGAGCTCTCTGTATACGACTTCGTAGCCAACCGCCTGCGTGGTGATGCTTTACGCACTCCGCTTTGTTCTCTTTGCGTTCTGGGTTATGGGTCGCGAAGGTCGCGCAGTTCCAGAGACAACCATGAGCAGCCCGGACAATTCCCAGAGCCAAGTGAAATCATATTTTAAGGACGTGGCACCGGATGACACGTTTCCCTACCTCACCGGTGGCGAACTGCCCTTGGTTGACGTGGTGCGGTGCGGCTGGCTGCTGCGTGTGCGGTGTTGGTCCTGCGACAAGACCCGCCATTTGAATGGCCGCGAGATTTGCGCTCACCATGCGCATGCCCTGACACATTCGATACGAGACTGGGCGCGGTCACTCAAATGCGCCCAGTGTGGGGCCAAACGATATCAAATTGACCGACAACAAGATGCCGCTGCCCATGGCGAATTCATGGCTGGGAGCCATCTCTCGATGTCGACCGGTTTTCGACGTCTCGCCGACAGGCTCGCCGATCATGGCCTGAATATCGCAGACTATCTGGTAGCCGTGAGCGAACTCCCGACTCCAATCGAGTTGCGACTTGCAGATCTCGGGCCACTTGGCGCTCTATTGGAGCGCGAACGCCGCCGTCGCGCGCTCATCAGATCACAAGCCCTCAAGGAACGCGGCGGCGCATAATGCCGGGCCACAGCCACTCATCCAGCCGACTCTGATTTTACAGAACGGCGTTTACCTGCGAGTGTCTTGGAGACAACCAGCAGTGATGAACATGAAATTTACAACCCACCTTGCCCTAGCGTGCTGCCTCTTCTCGACCACTGCTTCAGCACAGTCGATCCGCTTACATTCATCTATTTCGGGCCCCCCTGCTGCTGAGATTCTGATGGCCTACACTGGCGGTTGTGGGGGTGCCTTGGTAAGAGTTTTGGGCATATCAAACTTTGGCCCAGAGACATTCACTGTAGATCTCGACGTAGGCGATGTAATCGTTAGAAGGGCGACAAGTGGCGCGCCGATTAACATTAGTCTGAAACAGAGCCTTAACGACCATAACGGCATGGCCTGTGTGGGACTAGGACGCGACACAAGGCTTGTGCTTTGGACGGCGTGCGGAGGGTCCGCCTGTGGCGGCGATTATTTCAACTTTACAGTGGTAGACCCTTCCGTCCCGCGAGTGGTTTCTCCGGAGAGCGGCTGTGACTTTGCGTGTGCTTCAGATCTGACAAAAAATCAGATACCCCCGCGCCTCGGCGTGAACGATTAAACGGCTGGTGTGCGGCCCGCAATATCGAGACCTGAACGCCTAAACGCAAAAAGCCCGCCCCGGACGAACCGGAGCGGGCTATTGTTTTGGACCATTTGAAAAGCCAACTTACTGATCGGCTAGATTGCCTCCTCAGTCACCGAGTAGGTAATGAGGGTAGCCCCACGAAGATTGGGCCCTGGCGCGCTACCCTGCATGGTGAACACGGCCGAAAATCGGTGCGCGTCGCCTATCCATTCGGACCTAAAGACAGAAACCTGACCGGCTTGGTGGTGGCGCAGCAACATGACCGTTCTGCCTTGATCGTCACTGGTGATGGCTGTGAGCTTTTCAGCAGCGCCGTCTATACGAAACAAAAACAGAGCACCTCGGATGTCTAGTTCGGCCTCAGTGTCTTCTAGGCCCATTGGGAATGAGCCAGCATCGATCACACTTTTTCCTGATATTGTTATAACTGGCATTGGAATATCCTTGATAGGTGGACTTCCGATGTAATGCACCAAGTGTAAACGACAAGTCGCGAATAGTGATACGTCCACAAGGCCCCTCCTCGAGGCGGCCTGCCGAATGTCAAAAGTCTTGGAGGAGGCGCTGGCTTATAGTTCTAGCCCGGCCTCGGTCGGGGTCGAGGCGGGGGACATCTAAGCCCGCTCATTCCCATATCGGCATGCCACCGGCACAACCGCGCGACGGCGTCCCACCCCCGCTCGCCCCACATCTCCAGCGCGATGACGTGATCCACAAAGGCTTGCTCGCTCTCAAACCCCGCCGGATCAGCGAGCGGCTTGGCCTCGACCGTCAGATCGGCAATCGGCGGGTAGATCCGCGTCTCGGGTGCCTTGGTCGCGCAGCCAGACGCAATAAAGGCGGCGCTGCACAGGGCTAGAGGGAGCATCAGGTAACCTAGAGACCGCATCGGTTCGTTCCTTTTCGCGGTTGAGATTGACTTGGATATCGAACAGCCGGTCATCGCTGGCTGTGGTGTCGGCCTTGCGCGCACGGTCGAGCGCGACGGCTCGGGATTCAGCCTCGCGACGAACCCGGTTCGCCTCCTCGGCGCTCTGCTGGGCACAGGTGGCCAGCAACAGCACCAGAGCGGCGGCCAGCGCCAAGACGGTCCAGCCGAGGACGGAAAGCGAGCGGCCAATCTGGACCGCCGACCGCCATGCCGAACGGATCAACAAAGCGAGACCGGCCATCACAGCACCAGCGCCTTCGCGCGGGCTGTACGGACCTTGCGATCATCCAATCCATTGGTGCCGCCATTGATAGCGCGCGTCAGGCCCAACAGGTCATCGGCATCCGCCTTGGCGTTCAGCTTGCGCTCGTTCCAATAGATGCAGCCGACCAGCAGGCCGATAGATGGCTTGGCGACGATCTCAGGGTGGGTTTCGAGGTCGATGCCGATGGTCTGTCCGACGCGGCGATAGTTCGCTCTGCCGGTCAGCTGGATCGGTCCGCGGCCTTTGTATCGACGGCCATCACCGGCTTGGATGTTGCCGAGATCCTTGCGCCCCTCATAGGCGGCTCCGCTGGCGATCTCTTCCATATAACGGAAGCCGCCGCTTTCATGCGCGCAATGCCCCATGAAGTGAGCAAGCCGAAGCCCGCTATCCATAATGCCGTACGTGCGGAAGTGGACATTGGCTGCGAGAGCCAGTTCGGCGGCGATAACGGGCTGCGAGCCCATGTAGGCAAAGAGCGCGGTCAAAGTCCCGCGTCCGATAATGCCATCAGCAGGCACGCCAAGGCGCTGCTGCAAACGACGAGCGTCGAGCATCAAAGCCTCCTATTGCTAAGGTTGTATTTTGGTGGTTCGTTTGGGCTATGCGCGAAGAGAAGCCCAGCAACTTGTTATTGGTCAGCGTGGCGACGCTGTTTGCCGCGACGCTGGCCTATACGATCTTCGATCTGGGACGCTTCTTGCTCGGCGCGTTAAGCGGCTGGCTGAGCTAGCCGCCTATGCTTCCGCGCTCTGGCCTTGCTGGTTTCGGCCAAAGTAGAAGCCGAGGATCAGCAGCATGCCGTCCTTGAACATCGACGCCACCAGCATCACGGCGTCGGCATAGCGTTCTGCAACCTGATCCCCCAGCCACGCGATCACAGGCAGGAACAACAGGTTTCCAGCTAGAAAGCCCAGAGCGAGGATGGTCGTGGTACGCGGCAGGTTGATCACCTGCGGCCACCATTTGGGGGGCTTACGGCTCATTCTTGGCCTCCGCGTCTGCGCTGGCGTGCTGGCGTTGCTGGCAGCTCAACCGTTTTGCTCGCGCGATCCGTCACGATGTTGGACAACGACCGTTGCAGACCGCTCACGTCGCGGCTGATGTGACTGATGTCGCCCTGAGCTGTGTCCATCTGGACCGTCAGCTTGGTCACTGCGTCACGGATACCTTGCAAGGCAGAACCGTCGCGCTCCAGCGTCGTGACCCGCTGCGACAACCGCCCCAGCATGAAGGCAAACACGGCCACCTGCACAAACAGGCCCGCAAACAGGCCTGCCATGGCGACCCAGACTGAAGGTGTCATGCGCAGTCTCCGAGCATAAAAAAGCCGCCCTGAGGCGGTGGATTAGGTTCAGGCCTCGGCGTCTTCAGGCGGGGCATCTTCTGGGTCATCAAGTGGGGGCGCTGGCTCCGCGTTTTCGTCCCATAGGCGACGCACGCGGTTGTTCAGGGTTTCCAGCACACCCGCCGTACTGGTCAGAAGGTTGGACATAAGCGGGTCCAGCGCGGTCATCCCGGCCACATTGTCCCGCAGCAGCTGGGTCATCTGGCCCACAGTGAGATTTAGAGCCTGATCGGAGCCAATCCCCGCATCGATCAGAGGTTGGAGCAATGCGCAATTGGCTTCGCGCGTGGCTGCATCAGTCATGTGGTTCTCCTATTCAAACGGCGTAGAAGCCGCGTAGACGGTAACTGGACACGGACGCCGTATCGCCGGACTGTCGGCGTGCTTGAAGCCGGACGAGACGGTTTCCGTGACGTGTGCTTGCAAGGCCATTCCAAGCCGTGGGCGGCTCATAAATCAGTGGCCCCCATGACGAGCCAAAGCCGCCTTGGCCCACAGTACCCTGCGCCAAAACTTCGACGTCTCCGCCCGATGGATTGGTGGTGACTACGCGCCATTGGACGCCATACTCAGCATAGCCTTCGCCGTCTGGCGTGCCGCTGCCCTGATGATAGAAAGTCGGCCAGAACAGATACCATCCGCCACGCTGAACCCGCGCATTGGATGTTAAAGTGGTCCACGCGGTCGTCAGCGGGGTAAGGGGGCCGCTGTCCCCACTATCAAAAGGGCCCGTGAGCGTTCGACCTCCAAAGAACCCGTCATCCTCTGTGATGCCGAGAATCCCGTTATCAAGAGATTCCGAGCCGACCGGTACGGACGCGGGGCCAGACCATAGCAACAGATCACCAGTGGTTCCGAACCCCGGCCCTAGAGTCATTCGTCTGCCGCCCTGAACAATGCTGACTGGTGCGCTGAAGAAAGCGCGACCGTCTACCAGCTTCAGCGCCTCGACCACTTGCGTGCCCAGCACGTTCGACAGGATCAGTGCCGTGCCAACGAGGCCCGCCATTGAACCATCCGGCCCAGCCTTGCCCCAGATCTGGAACGGCGCGCCGCCCGCCCCGCCGGTGACGTCAAAGCTGACGCTCCCCAGTCGGGACTGGCTATCCGCCGCCACTGCCGCCGTGATGGCGAGCTGAGCCTGAACGTCTGGCAGAACCGTACCCGCCGCAATTTCACCTTCCGTTGCTGGGCGAATAGCGCAGCGATCCCACACGATAATTTTTGGATCAACGATACCGAAGCCAGCTTGCCAGCTCGTCATGGCGTGAAGGGTCATCACGCCATTTGCCACGTCCGGAATGTGAACTAGTCTTCTGAAGCTACGGACGATACTGCCGACATTGCCAACCTGATTATTCGTGTCGGGCTCTGTTCCAAAATTATAGGCGACAATGGTGCCGTCGCCCCATGCTCCCATCGAGAATAACACACCCGCGCCGCGCCAGCCTCCTGCGAGCAGCCGCACGTCGGCCTCGATCACATAATAACCTTTAGCGACATTGTGTATCGTCTGGCCAATACCACAGTCCTCGCGTACGCCACCGACGTTATCATGTTGCTGAAAGGCATAGGGCGAGAACCTGCCATCTGTACGTCGAGCCTGATCGCGCATGGACCCCCACGCCCACCAAGCAGCGGGAACTTGGGCGTCTGTCGGGTAGTTCGAAAACGCTGGATCAACATTGATCGCACCACCCCCGGTGCGGGCAGCTAGATTAGCGTTCACAGCAGCTTCTGCTGCCGCAGCAGTTGCTAAGTTCTTTTGCTCAATGCTCGTCGCGGCCTCGGCCTGCGCTGTTGCCGCCGACGCCCCTGCTGCGACACTAGCCGCAACAGCGTCATCCCTGGCCGATGAGGCCTGGTTGCTATAGGTCAGAGCGTCACCGGCAGCTGTGGAAGCTGTCGTAGCAGAACCAGATGCAGCGGTAGCACTGTTACCGGCGTCTGTTGCCTTGGTTGAAGCCGTCGATGCCGAAGTGGCTGCCGCCGACGCCGAGCCTGATGCGCTATCTCGCGCACTTTCAGCTGCGACTTTACTGGCATTGGCTGCGGTGGCGCTGCTGCCGGCCTCGTCAGCCTTGGTGGTAGCGATGCCCGCCGAAGTATTGGCCGCGTTGGCGGACGAACCAGCCTCGCCAGCTTTCAGGACAGCGAGATTGGCGGCCTCGCCAGCGGCCAAAGCCGACTGAGCCGCCGCAACCGTGTCGCCATACACCTCTTCGAGGTCTGACACCGCCGTCTGGTTGGAGGCCGAGATGGCTTCAACGCCCACCAGACGGTCGAGGATGTTTTGAACAGGCTCGCCTTTAAGGTGGGTGGTGTCGCCCGCCACCAGATCACCCGCTACGAACGGCCCACGCACAAGCGGTGTGGATGCCGCGCCCAGCGCGTTAAAATAGGTGATGCGAACATAGTAGGACTGGCCCGCAAGAAGGCCCGGCGCAGGGATAGATCCCGTCGGAGGTGTGCCTTTGTAAATCGCGTTCCACGGATCGGTGCCCGTCGTGGAAACCTCGATAAGTACCTCTGAGACAGCATCCGGCGGAGTGCCGACTATCTCTAACCCAGGGATTTGCACGCCACCCGCTGCGGGCGGCATCGGCTCCACAGACCATTCATCAGCCACAGGAGCCGGAGGCAGCGGATCGACCGCCGTCAGGCTCGGCGAAGGCGCGGGATTAGCGGCTTGCCCAAGCGCCCATGCGTGCTTGGCATCGCTTTCCGAGCGCACTTCCAGCGTAACTACGCAGGTGCTGGGGTCGAACACGCGCTTAACGACTACGAACTTCTGATTGTTCAGGCCCGCTTCCGGCACAGTGGCCGTGAAAGCATCGCCCGCGCGAAGGCCTAGAAGATGCGGCTTGCAGGGCATTGAGCCGGTCAGGCTTTCGCGTGCGTTGGCCACGTCATAGGCGGCCAGCTCGGCAACTTGCTTGGCCTGAGCGACGAAGCTGTAGGCAACCTCACGCGTGCGGGCCTCGTTGCGGTCTTCGGTGCGATAGATGGCAGAGGTGACCGGACCGGCAGCGCGTTGCTCCCAGAAGTGCGGCTCCGAACGATAGCGCGGCACAATCGTGTTGATGCGATCACGCCGCGTCGTCATGACGCTCAGATTGACCGGGCCAGCAAGGTCTTCGTTAGTCAGGTGGTAGATCGACGCCAGCGGAGCGTTGGTCAGGCAGCTGATGTGAGCGCCACGGTTGACGGGCACAGCACCGCCAGCCTGAAGCATGGCGGCCAGCGTCTGCCACTTGTCATCTTGCGTGGTCCACTCGCCCGCGATCTTCCAACCATTGGCGTCGGCGATGTTGGCACCGGCAACAAAGGCGGCAGTATCGATGGCTTCATCAGGAGCGCCGATACCGGCCAATCTCTTGGTCAGGTCAATGGTGCCGTCAGTGTTCAGCTTGTGGTGGCCGCGAGCCCATGCCAGCGCATGCAGCTGGGGATTTTCACTCCATTCCCACGTGCGCCAATCGGCGCGCCGCTGGGGGCCGCTGCCGCCCGGATATGTGCTGTCCTTGCGCGGATCCCAAACCTTCATGCCGCGCACGGTCCATTGCGGCTTGGGCACGCCGCCCTCGTAACCTGCCGACTTGGAGTTGTTGCGCATGGTCCAGAACGCGTGTGCGAACTGGGCCATCCGGTGAGTCGAGGTCCATTCGGACATGGCGGGACTGCCCTGCCCTTGACCCGTGGGCGGGCCTAAAGCTGCATCGCTCGGCAAGCCGAGGCGATACGTCATCCACATCTTGTCCTTGTAGGGCTCGACGTTCGCCGCCAGACCTTGAGCGCCGGGGAAGGTCACCACCTGCTCGTTTGCCGTGAACGCCTGAACGCTATCGATAGGACCCAGCGACAGGACTGTGGCGAACGAGATGAACAGGTTGCCCTTGCCCCACGTGTTGCCGTGCGCCTGACGACCACCCACGCCGAAGCGTCCCATCACGCCAGAGATCGGCGCAGACGGGTCGGCCTTGAAGTCGGTCGGAGAGCCGCCAGCGCCCGTCTTTGGTTGCATTAGGGCATTCGTCGCCGCCATACCGGCCAACGAGGCGGCACCATACAGGACAGCCTTGGTGGCGAAGTTAGCAACCGCCAGTTGAGTACTGAACGACAAGCCGGGCAGCATTGCCCCCGCCGCCGCGACGAACGCGCTATTGATAGTTGTAACGACAGCAGCAGCGGCTGTGGCGATAAAGGCCATTAGATAGACCTCCATGCTGCAAGGTATTGCAGGGGCTGGACGACAGCGCAGATGCCGGTTTCCGGATTCCACCACCCAAGAACGCGACCGTTTCCGACTGCTACGGCTAGAGCAGGCTGATTGTTTTCACCGGGCAGGGCGAAAATATCCCCCGGCAGCGCCGTAGCAGGCGCGATACGCGGCAGGCCCAACAGGTCCATACCTTCGATCAGGTCTTTGACGCCCATGCGCTTCATGGCACGCGCAGCGCCGACGGCCGACGAGTAAGTGCCGGCCTTGAGGATCGGGGTTCTGACGCCGAGTTTCCGCAGGCAAAAGGAGGCCATGCGGGCACAGTCGTCTTTGCCGTACTTCAGAGGCTTGCCGTTAAAGCGCGCAATGGTGGCATCGACCGCAGCGATGCGTCGGATCATCGGATTAGTCATCAGTAATGCACCACCATGTCATTGCCGTCCCAGCGCCCACCCCCGCCGTATCCGCCGCCCCCACCTGTGAAGCTGCCGCTACCGCCGCCCCCGCCGTTCACGTCGCGCACGACGGTCGGGCGACGTGCGTCTTGGTTCCACGGCAGGGGTCGTTGAATGTGGGTGATGTATTCGAAGCCCAGCGCGCCGGGCCAAACGGACTGTAGGAATGCGTTGTTAAGCCGGAGGCCTTCGTTGCTGTCGAACAAGCGCTCCCATGCCGAAGCCACGTCAAAAGTGATTACGGTCGCGCTCTCTGTTGCCTCAAACTCGGCGGTATCCAACTCGCCCAAGAAAAGAAGCTCAGGCTCGCCAATCAGCCAGCCGGTCGCCTGATCGATGGCCCCAAACCACAGCTTGACCGGCGAGCCCTGATTGGTCGGATTAGTGATATCCGCCATCGCGGGCAGAGAGGCAGGCAGAAAGCCGAAACGGACCTTCGGGGCCTCGGTGCCGAGCGCGTCCGTAACCGTCTCGACCTGATCCAGCACGCCGTAAACGCTGTCCTGACTGTCGAACAGTTGGCCGCCAAAGATGACTGGCCCGCCGTCCGAAATGCGTATGGTGTGGCTGGGCAACTCGATTTCGAGCAGCAGGCACACGAGAGGGGCCGCGCCTTGAAGCGCGGTGTCCATGCTTGGATTTAAGGCCATGATTTTACTCGCGTTCTACGATTGAGAACGACAGGCCGACGAACATCGCGTTCTCGACCGTCCAGCTTGTCTCGCGCCCTTGCAGGAAGCCTTCGACAACCGGTGCCGCAAAGTTGACCGGAGCATTGTCAGGCGGGGAGCGCCGGATCATCGGGTTGATCTTGAGGCCGGTCATTGCGCCCGAGGCTCCCGCCTTGTCCTCGGCAACCTGATAGAGGTAGTTGCGACCGGAGATGGTGACATTGAACCATTGACCGGCTTTGGCTGTGTAAGCCCCAAACCCGTCGAGGTTGATGGACGTGCCCAGTTGCGAGCCGCCATTGACCAGCGGCGTGCCCGGATTGCCAACATTGAAGCCCGGTTGGGGCAGCCGAAGGGACACCGTGTCACCCTCGGCCCGCGCCAATGCCGCCACCCATGCCATTGCCTCGACATAGGACATGGGTGGCATTTCAACGTCGAAGGCCCAGCGTGAGCCCAGCCGCTGGATGCGAGTTACAGGCCCGCCAAACGTCGGCTCAATATCCCTGCGGCGCGTGACCAAACGCGGCGTGAGCGCGGTAGGTGCGAGGCTGGTCGGGAGTGCAATGGCCATTACGTGAACCTCTGACGCTGACGACGCTGGGCCTGCTGTTGTTCGGCTCGGTTGTAGGAGACCGCCGCCATGCCCGCCTGTGCGGCCATCGGTGCGGCGACGCGCTCGGCAGTGTTCTCGACGTAGGCGTTCAGCCCGTCGCGGTCGGCGGTGACGCGCACGTCGATGGTGCGGCCCGCCGCATAGCCAATGGCGTAGTGCCCTTCGGCGGCGCGGTGCTGAGAGGTGTCGTATGCCTCTTGGGCCTCGGCTGCCTTGCTGGACCCGCCCGATGGGCCGCGCGTCATTGATGCACCGACTGCCATCAGAGCGGCGACAGTGGCCGCGCCCGCCGCGAGGTTCAGCGGGAATGGCAGATTTTTAATCGCGTTGACGTAGGCAACGATGGCACCGGACTTGGCCTTGGTGGCGTCTTGAGCCACCTGCTCGGCGGTTTCCTTGCGGCCCCAGATGATGGCTTGCATCATCCCAAGCAGTTGCTGGGCGCGATAGACCTGCTCGATGGCCAGCAGAATGCGGTAGCCGTCCGAGCCCTCTTGGAAGAAGCCCCGCGCCGCCGCCGCCATGTCGCCGTAGGACTGGATCTCGGCTTGGGCGCGTTCACGGGCCGCTTGGGCGGCAGTGAGACGCTGCTCACTCTCAGCAAGATTGATCTGCGCCATGCGCGACTGATAGCCGGTCATGACGGTCAGAACGTCGCCCAGCGCCCTGCCGCTCTCGCCGAACGCAGACGATAGGCCCTGCGCCATATCGCGAGCCAGATCGTCGATCAGCCGCATCTCGTCGGCAATCGCCTGAAGCGGGTTTATCAGTTCGATAGACATCTGGCGCAGCGGCTCTAGGCGCTGGCGCTCCGGCGTCACAAGGTTGATGCGCTCCGGTCGGGTCTGGCGCTGGCGGCCCGCTCGGGCTGCGCGTTCCTCCGGCGCTTCGCCCGCTTTCTCACGGATCCGGTCACGTGCAGCCCCAACCGTGTTTGCTTCTAGCTTTTCAGCTACACCGTCAACCCACGCCGCTCCAGCCTGATAGCCTGCACCATAAGCATTAATCCCCTCCACCAGACCGCTCGCAAGTGCCCCGCTGGACTGCATCCGACCCAACCGAATGTGACTGGCCTCGCTCATCCCTGCGGCCCGCACCATGCCAGCAGGGCCTGTGGCGGCCGTCAGTGCGCGCAGAACAGGCAGGGCCTTGTTGTAGCCGTCGATGACGCGGTTCACCATGTTCTCAACGGCCGCAGCCACATGGTTCACAGCCAGGGCGAAGGCGTCCGCCATCATGGCCGGAAACTGCCGCCACGTCGCTTTGATGGCATACATGGCCCCCACCTGTGAGCCGACGATAGCCTTGGTGGCACCCAAGACCCAGCGGGTCGCGGCATCCATGGCATCGCTGAACCAGCCGCCGATTTTCTCTATCGTCGGGCCAAGGATGGTGTTGATTTCGTCCGTGATCGTCTTGAGCGTTCCCTTGACGACATCGCCCATGGTGACGCCCTTGTTTTGAACCTTCTCAAGCTGCTCTTCGGTCAGGCCCATGCCCACGGTCAGGTCGCCGAATTCCTTGTTCATTGAGCGGGCCGCGAGTGCCGTCACACCCGCCACAGCACCAACAGCAAGGCCAATTCCCGCGATAATCGGAAGGATGGGGGCCAGCGCCGTCCAGATGACCGCGCCGGTCGCCACGAAGGCAGCGCGGATGCTCATGCCCGAGCGAACGGCCGCCATCTGCAGGATGTCGAACAGCTGCGGGCCTTGCTGAAGCGCAATCATCAGCGGGTTCATGCCCATGGCAGCCGTCACGCCAATGTCGGCCATCTGGCGGGACAGGTTCAGCCCTTCTTGCGCCGTGAAGCCGAACTGGCGACGGATGGCGACCTGCTGGGTGACGATGGCGTTGACGCCATGGCCGGCGTGACGGGCCGTGTTACCCAGCCGATCCAGTCCCTTTTCCGCTTGGGCGGCGGAACGGGTCAGATCGTCCAGGCGGTCCTCTGCCTGCGCGACTTCCTGACTTTCGACGCGGAGACCCAGAACGGCGAGATCGGTCATTTCTGAGCCTCCTTCTTGGCCTTCAGTCCGCGCAGAAGCGAGCCGACGGCCTTGGTGTCTTTCATGGAGATTTGCCCGTCGCCCTTGCCAGGCTTAGGCGTCACGCGCAGGCGGGCCGCGTCCAGTCGCCGGATGACGCTCACGTCCCACGGCCCGAAGCCCGCATTCATGAGGTCGTTGTAGGCGGCGATTTCGGCGTAGGTGATGGGGCCAACAGCCATCCCGATCTGGCGCGTCCCCAGCAGGGCCGTGTAGGCCTGCCAGATCGGCTCCATCTGGTCGGGAAAGTCCGGCAGCGGCCCTTTGTACTTGTCGTTGAGCGCGGCCTCAGCGAAGGCGATTAGCTCTTCGGCGAGGCCGTCAAGAAATTTGCGCGGTCGTCAATGAAGGCACGAACCTGATCGCGCACCCACGGCAGGCGGCGATACAGGGCGCGGGCGTTGTCGAGGTTGCACTCAAGCGCCTTGCCCTCAAGGACGATGTTCGACCACGCAGTCGTGGCCGTCGCCAGACGTTCGATCTCGTTGGTCATCGCCATCTCTGCCGTGATGACCTGAGAACGATTGCGCAGAATAGCGTTGGCCTGACGATTGGTCAGGGTGGTCAGGGTTTTGCCGTCCGACCCCAACAGTGTGATGGTCAGCGGCTTGCCGTCTTCGGTGAACAGCGGTGCACCATCAGGGCCGTTCAGGTGCATGACCGCACCGGTCTCGGCGGCAACAGACGTGTCGAGTTGAGCCAAATCCATGGGACTTGCCTTTCAAAAAGCAGCTGGGGCGCGACCCCAGCCTTGAAGTTTGAGGGGAGGTTTTTAGGTGTCTGCCGTAGACGGCACTTCGATGATCGCGGTGTCGATCAGCAGGTTGAACGCCCGCTTGACGATCTCGTTGGCCGACACATTGCTCAGGCGGGCCGAACCAACCAGCGCATGGAAGTAGAAGGTGCTGTCGGTGTCGTTGGCGTCTGCGCCGTCAGCTAGCACCACCTTGAAGGCGTAGGCGAACTCGGTGGCCTCGGCGGAAACAACCGCGCGCTGGCCTTCATCCAACGGGTCATTGGCGACCGTGATGGTCATATCGCCAGCGTTGCGGACGCCCTTGCGCTTACGGACGCGGGCATCACCAAGCGAGGTGAACTCGATGGTCGCGGCTTGGTCACCGAACTCGCCGATGCTCTCGACTTCCTTGATTTCCTTGTAGGTCAGCGCGGCATAGGCCGAAGCGGTCGCAGCGGCAGTGGTCGGGCCAATGTAGATCTTGGCCCCAGTGGTAGCAGCAATAGCCATGGGGTGGCTCCTTCAGATGTGTGATGAAGCCGCGCCCATCTCGGCCTTGAGGCGATCCGTCAGGCCGAGACCCACGGAATGGTGACGGGAACCAGCGTGCGGCTGTCCTCGATCAGCGGGGTAGCGATGCGCGGCTCCTGCGAGACCGTGACCTTGCGCCCGTTGCTGAATAGCTCGGTGCCTTTGGCGAAGTGCGAGCGCACCGCGTCCGCGACAGTAATGGGCTGGATGGTGGCCACGCCTTTCGGCCAAACGACCGTGATTTGCAGTAGACCCTGATCCATCCGGCCAGAGGTCGCACCTTCCCAGCGCGGAGCGTTGTAGAACACCTCGGCGGTGAGATATTTGCCGCCCGCAGGGGGCGTGAACGACAGCCCCGGATAAGCCACCGGCAAGGCGGGAGACAGCACCAAAGACCCCACTCGCGAGAGCAGGGCGTCTGTGACCTTTTGCATGGGTTAGCCTCCTGCGCGGCTCTCGGCCTCGCGGCACACTTCGGCGACGATCTGCGGCCATTGCTGAGCGGCCAGCGCCACGAAGCGGCGGCCCATGCGCCCGTTAGATCCGTATTCCTGATGGCGGGCGTAGTTGGCGCTGTAAGCGATGGTGATGGTGTCGGAAGCCTCAGCCCCCGCAAGGATCAGTTGGATGCCGACGGGGTTCCAGCTGTGCTTGGCGTCGCTGTCCGGCCTTTCTCTCAGAGGCGGCACCCCGTAGCCGATCTGGGCGACGAGCGAGGCCCGCAGGAAGCCGGTATCAACCGGCATATTACCACCAGCCCCGACGGGCGTCTGCATGGCCTCCACAACCCGCTGTACGCTCTCATTGCGAACGGCGGCGATGCGCTCCTTCGTCTTGGCGACCCATGCGGTGATTTGCGCGGTGCCTGACGAAGCCATAGCGTCACCTCAGATTGGCAAGGAAGTCGATGCGGTATTCACAATCACAGCGACATCCGATTGTCTCGGACGCCCCTGCCCCAAGGCTGGTGTCCATCGGAAACTGCATTCGAGCCCCCGACGGGCTTACGAACGGCTCTCCAAAGCGGACGCTGTCCCCATTGAGCCCCCGGTGGGTATGTCGGACCCGGAAATCACCGGCAGAGCGCCAGACCTTCGTCACCGTGTTTTCAGCGACCTTCCCTGCCGCGATCGCCTGGCGATAAGCTTCAAACTTGGCCTGCTGCATTGAGGTCATCGTCTCGACCCGGGCAATGGTCTCGCCGCGAAGCTGGAGCAGTCGGCGCTCATATGCGGTTATAGCCTTGGCAGCGACATCAGAATCCACCGGCCGGCCCTCACGGATGGCCTTGGTGATCGATCGGTCGAAGCGCTTATCCCTGCGCCCTCGCGTCAGATAGTGCTTCATGCCCTCGGGATCGCCACTGGCCAGTTCATCGCGGGCCGAGGCGACAAACCCGGCCTGCTGGAGCGTCAGACCAAGGATTCCGCCTTCACGCCTGCCTGTTGCCCGATTGATCCGGCCCACCACATCGAGGGCGGCCTGCCGGGGGTTCACGCCGTTCTCCATGCTTACCGTCAGGCTGGCGCGGACCAGCTGACGCTGCTCGGAAGTGAGCCGAGTGATCAGGTCTGACGAATGCCGAGCCAACCAGGCCTCAGCCTCTGGGTTCCGCGCGTCGAAACGCACGACCAGAGCGGTGCCATCAGGACGTCGGCGCGGCATGCCCTCAGCTGCTATCCGACCGGCCTCATCGTGCGCTTCGCGCGCTCGGTCTGCGACTTCGTTGAATACTTCGGGATCGATATGCAGCGCTGCAAGCGCTTCCTCGATGTTCCCTTGGTCGATGAGGGCCACCAGGCGCTGGAGCTCAACACCGGACCGGATTTGGTCGATGGCCCGGAAGAATGCCTCGGCGACCTCGCGGCCATACTTCGCCATCAGCTCCGTATAGAGCTGGCGCTGCCTCCGAATTTTAGTCACAGGTCAGTCCTCGAGGATGTCCGCCGCGGCCTTGCCCGCCGCCGCCATCTGATCGAGGTAGGCATCCAGCAGAGCGTGGGCTTGGTCCCGGATGGGCTGCTGGCTGGCTCCGTCCGAGCCTCGGATGTTGGCAGAGCTCATGCGATGGCCGCAGGAGATGATGTCTTGCAGCGTGGCGGTCGCCAGCGCGATCGACTTTTTGGGGCTCATGCGCGCACCTGCAGGACGTAGAGGACAGTCGTGGTCGCCGGTCGCAGCAGATCGACGCTCACAACGGTCAAAATCGCACCGTCTGCCGTAACAAGCAAATCCGAGGTCGTGGGCTCTATGCCTATGGCGGGCTCGACCAGGGCTTTCCGGTCGGTGGAGAGGATGCGCTGGCCGTCGATCTCTCGGTTGGAATAGGCGGTCAGGACGATGTGCGCGGGGTGGTCGGTCACGGTCGGCGGACCCGGATCATAGGACGGGCCAGAGCCGGGCGTCTCGCGGCGGATGAAGCCCGATGCACCGAACTTTCGGATCAACCGCTCTGCCGTGGCAGCTGCGCGGGCGTAATCGAAGGCGGGCATCAGCCGACGGCCCAGAGGCCCAGGCCGGCGACACCCTCAAGGCGCAGGTACGGTGCGAGATAGCCCTCTACGGCCGACAGGCGCACAGTGGCGTCTGCGACAGCGTCACCGCTACCAGCCACGTACTCGACCTCCAGCACGTCGACTTTCTCGCGCTTGATGGCTCCGGACTGGCTGGCTGCTACCGAAAGCCCGCCCGGGTTCTGCGCCTCATACAGCGCCGCCGCATAGGTAGCGTTCGCCAGCGCTGTCAGCAGCGGAACGACGGTCGGATCACCAATCAGGCGCGGGCCATACAGCCCATCGATGTAGTCGGTCGCCCGCTGGCGAAGAATGGCCGCGCTGGGCGCACCAAGCGGCAGGACATAGCCGCGCGCAGCGAGCCACTCGTCGAAGCCCTCAGGCGTTCCATGCGCGGCCATCTTGATTACGCCTTGGCCTGTTCGGCGACAAAGGCCGCCTTGTCTTCGTCACTCAGAGCGTTGAACGCCTCGGCGTCATCTTTGCCGAGCTTCTCAACCAGTTCTTTGTCCCCATCCATGATGGAGTACGAGCCACCGCCACGATGGACGGCCTTCACGCCGGTCTTGCCCTTCTGATCTTCGGTCAGAACGGTGTAGCGGCCAGCCCAGCCCTTGGGCTCGGTCTTCACGGTCAGTTCGGTGCCGACTTGGATTTCTTTGCCCTTGCCGTCGTAGATGCCCGGCGCGGTGATCTTGATGCGCATGTCGCGCTCCTTCCAGAAGAGGAAGGGCCCCAGCCAAAGCCGAGGCCCCGCCGGGTTAGTCGATGTCGGTCGAGTAGAACACGCCCGACTTGCCGTTGTAGTCGCCGCGGATCTCGATCCCGAGGGCACCCATGACCAGGAACTGGTAGTTATCGGTCGGGTTCAGACGGGTCATCGCCGTGGTATTGGTGGCCATGCCGACCAGCGGGCGGATGAACTCGCTCGACGGCACGAAGCCGAAGAACTCGTTACCGGACAGCTCGAAGGACACCTCGATCTTGCCGATGCGGCGGTTCGTCAGCAGGTACTGCAGCAGGGTGCCGCCCTTAAAGCCGGCGCTGCCCGAGTACGAGCGATCCAGATTGCGGGCGATCTCCGGCGAGACGTAGAGGTTGACCTTGCCGGTGATCAGGTTGGCATCGAGCATCGCACCCAGAGTCTGGGTGAAGAAGGTGTCGATGTCGTCCGAAGTCGTGGTGGGCGACGTCAGATCGATATTGGCACCACCCGCAGCCGCGCCAAGGTTGATGGCCTTGGACAGCGGCGAGGTGCGGATGCCGTAGGCCTGGTAGCCCTGGAAGGTGATGTTGGCATCACCGTCGAGGACATACAGAGCCTGGTCGCGGCGGATCTTGGCGACGTGGGCTTCCTGGTCGTCCGAGAGAGCATCGAAGTTCTCGGATTGCAGGGTGTTCCACTCGCGCCATTCACGACCATAGGCGGTCGAGAAGATAGGCACCGGCGCGCCGCGATAGTCGTAGCTGACCTTATCGACCGGCGTCGGGACCTGACCGCTCATGGAGCGGACCACGGTGCCAGCATCGCCCGACACGCGGGTCAGGTGGACCAGCTTGCCGATGTGGACCGGCTTGGCCAGCGGCATCAGGTCCGCCATCCACGCCTGACCTTCGTCGGCACGCATGACGCGGCGGGTGATGCCGTCCAGGTCCAGCCAGGCGTCACGCGGCAGGATGGCGGCTGCGTTCTGGACGCCCGAAATGTCGCCATACAGGGCCGCATGAGCATCTTCCACGCGGTGGAAGTGCTCACGGCTCATCGACACCTCACCCCACCATTGCTGGTGCGGGCGGGAGTTGGCGACGAGCTGTTCGTCAAAATAGCGCATCGTCAGCCCTCCTTAGGCCGCTGCGGTCAGGTGGCCGCCGGTGGCCGCGCGAACACGGACCAGCTGGGCAGAACCCGAGGTGTTGTTGAAGGCTTCTTCCGAGTAGGCGACGACCAGATCGGAAGTGACAGCGATGGCCAGCGCGCCATCGGCAGCCGGGGTCAGCGGAGTGCCGATCGACAGGTTGTTGCCGGTGGCGACCCGCACGTTGAAAAACTGCTCGTCCAGCAGCTCCATGCCGACCAGGACGTCATTGGCGGCAATCGCGTCATCGACGCCCTTCCCGGCAAGATGGTTGTCCTGAGCGACCCAGACCTTGCCGACGGTCGTGGCACCTGCCAGCGCAAACTTGCCAGCGGTCACAACCACCAAGGATCCCGGTACGGTCGAGGCCGCAGCCGGAAGCTCACGAACCTGCGGGGTGACCTGAGTGGCCGGACCCGCATAGATTTTGTTGTAACGGGCCATCAGATCAGCCCTCCGCCTTGGGCAGCTTGAAAGCCGGCTTGGTGTCGTGCTGCGTCAGGCGGAAGCCGCTGTTGGCCAGGGGGGCGGCCTTCTTCGGCTCGGCCTTGTCAGCCAGGGCGCGCGCGGCGTTGAGCGTCAGCTCCTTGGACGATTCCTCGTCCATCAGGTTGGCGTTCACGATCTTGCCGCGCAGTTCGGTCAGTTCAGCCTCGTCCTTGGCCTTCTGATCGTTCTGCAGGGCCGTCAGCTGGTCGGTGACCGGCTTCATGGCCGTAGCCACAGCGTTTCCGATAGCCGTCGCCAGCGCATCGGGTTTCATGCTCTCCGAGAGGGCGTCAACCTTCTGGGACAGCGCGTCGAACTGGACCTTGTCCATCTCGTCGTCCTTCATTTTGTTGGTGGAGGTTTCCCGCCCGGAGCCGCCAAAGGATTCGATGGCTTCGATGAGTGCGGTCTTGATGCGATCGTAGAGAGGGGCGCGAGCCTTCTTCTCGAGAGCGCGAACGGCCTGATCGACCGCCCATCCAAGCTCGCGGTCGGCATCATCATCGATGACCGAGTTCACGACCTGGATCTCTTTGCCCGCAGAGTTCACCATCATGCCCACGCCCTGCTCCGGGGTGGCCGCGCCTTCCTCGTCCAGGAGAATGGCGTCGTGGTCGAACTCGATGTCTCGGGCTTCGAACTTGTGGGGGACTTCGCCATTGGCGGCGTCCAGCATGGCCATCAGGCCGGTTGAGGTATGGATCGGCTCGCCCTTGTCGATGGCGTTCAGCACCCGCTTACCGCCCTCAGACTGATTAGCGCGCTCAACGTCGATCACCTTGTCCAGCAGGACGCGGCCGCCCTCCTGTCTGACGTTCTCGTTCCAGGCCCCGATCCAGCCCTGGTTCAGGCCTTCGGGATCGCGGGCAGACAGGAACTTGCCGTTGATGGTGGGATGGCCCAGCGGCGCGGGCGTCCGCTCAAGGGACAGGAAGGATTTGGCGATCTCTGCCGCCGGATAGAGGATGTCGTTCATCACGACGTCGTCCGGCATGGTGGCCGAGGGGACGATGATGACATCGCGGCCATTGCGCTTCTCGCGCCGGATGGCGGCCGAGTTGGCCAGGCAGCGGATATTCACGCGCACCTGGTCGCCAGCCGCGAGGCCTTTGTTCACCAGGAAGGCGCGGGCTTTCACGTCGGGCTTATGCACGCGTGGCCTCCATTGGATTGTGGGGTTCGTCAGGCCGCTTGGGCGGCGTCCTCGTCAGGCTCGAGGCCTGTGGCTGCGTCCTCGTCCTCGAGGTCGTCCTCGGCGAACTTCTCGGCGTCGCTGAGAGGCTCCATGCCGACGACGCCGCGGATGTCATCGCCGGTGAAGACGATTTCGCCGGCCATCTTCTGGTTGACGGAAGCCATCTTGTCGGCCCGGTCGATCTTCTCGCTCATGGTGGACTCGGTCAGGTCAGACCAATCCAGGTGCCAGTCGCGTTCAGGCAGGATGCCGAACCGCTCGAGACGCTGCACCATGCCCATGACCGTCGGGATCACCTGATTGGTCCGGCGGGCCATGTTCACCCGCGCCCATTCGGCATTGTCTTCGGTAGAGGCGCGCTCACCGGTCTGGCTGCCGAGCAGGATCTTTTCCGGCATCGACACGGAGGCCGCAAAGGACCGGACCGTGATGGCGAAGAAATGCTCCGGCGACATCAGGTTGACCTGCATCGGCGTGGCCTTGATGCCTTGCAGCAGCAGTGATTTGTCAAAGCCCCGATTGAAGCCATCGACCTGTTCATCAATCCGGTCGACCACTTCTTCGGTCGGGACGCCCATGGCTCGGGCCATGTTCTCGATATTGGCGTCCTTGTCGATCTCAAGGCTCAGGCCGGACTTGGCGTTCTTCCAGAAGCCCTCAGCACCACCACCTCGGATCTTCTCGGCGTCCAGCAGGGCGTTGTAGCCGGGCTCCAGGGCAGAGCGCCCCATTAGGGTCCCGTCCCGGCTCCAAATCACCACGCGGTCCGGATGGACCTGGAACTGCCGGGGCTGGGGAGTGTCGCCGAATGCTGCCTCGCTGAACTGGAACATCAGGGGCTGGCCATAGGTGTCCGACGTTTCCTGAGTGTCCCATACGCTTACGGTCAATTGGCCTTCCCAGGCGGGGATGACCTCTACCAGACCCAGCAGGCCACCCGGCACGCGGTCCACCGGTTCACGGAAGGACTTGCCGTCTGCGAGCCGCATGATCAGGCCGGAGTACTTGCCGACCATCGCCCGGCGGTCGCACTCGGCCATGTGCTGCCACAGGCGCAGGTCGCCGAACCGCTGGCGGATGTCGGCCTCGAACTTGGTTTCCTCCTGCTTACCCTTCTTCGATCCGTCCCGCTGGAACTCCTGCAGGAAGGGATTGTCCTGCCACGTCTTGCCGATGGTCTTGTCCACGCCGGCCGTGGCCAGCGGGTTGCGGCAATAGACGTCGAACAGCTGCGCGAAGCCGAGCGTCGTGGGGTAGCCGAAGTCATCGGCATAGTTGTGCTTCTGCTGGGGGTACAGAAGCTGCGCCAGCGCTGGGTTCAGGCGACGAACGGCATTGTTCACGACAAGGCGGATCGGGTTCATGAGCGGTTCCGCCTGGAAAGGAACATGGCAACGGTCGAAGTCTGGCCAAGAGCCAACTCGTTGAAGGCGTCCGCAGCAGCGTCGACCTGGTCATCGTGGGCCGCTGACGGGAAGGAACAGAGCTCGTCGAGGAAGGGCTCAATCCAAGCGTCGCGCATGGGGTCCCCCGTCGTGAGGATGAAGACGTTTCCCGCCTCTGCCTGGGTGGCCAGGGCGGTGGCTCGGGTAAGCTTGGAGCCGGTGGGCTGTTCGTATCGGACGGTGTAGCCGGGCAGTTTCTTCACCAACGTTTGGACGTACCCCTTACCGGCCGCGCCGGGGTCTTGGGGAAGGCGAACCGTGACCTCAGTCGTGTCGACCGCTGCCGTCAGCTTCAGCTGCGCCTCGAACTGCGCCGGGCTCCATTGGCCGACCTTGGCGTCGGTGAAATAGTAGGTGGCCTCTTCGCCGTACCCGACCTGGGTGCAACGGACGCCGGCGCTGGGGTCGCCTCCCCCTTCGGTGGCCCCCACGTCCCAGGCGCGAACGGTGCGCTTGGTCCCAGCGGGGATGATCGGGACCGGCTTGAACCACTCCCGTCGGAGAATACCGCCATCTCGGGGCGACGGCCGCTGCTGATACTGGCCAGCCCAGGCATATGAGCCCTTGGCCTTCTTGAGCTTGGTTACCTCGGCGGCGGGAAAGCGCTCGGGGAAGAGAAGCTCGCCCTCTTCCGTCCGCGGGTCTTCGAAGAACAGTTCGCCGCCGACGTAGGTCCGACAGGCCCCTCCCGTCACCTTGCCATCTTCTCCGACCCGCTCGGCTTCGAACTCCATCGGCAAGTTGAGATGGACGAAGCCGATGTCCAACTCCAGCGCCACGGCCGCCACGTCCTTGGCGTGAAGCCGCTGCATGATGATGACGATGGCCGACGAGGTGACGTCGTTCAGACGGTCCGAAATCCCTTCGCGAAAGATGCGGACTGCGTTGGCCCGTTCGGTGTCGGACTCGGCGGTCTCGGTCGAATGGGGATCGTCGACCTTTACCCGGTCGCCCCGGCCACCGGTCATCGAACTGAACGGCCGCGCCTCGCTGAACCCGTTCTCGGTATTCTCGAACTTGCCCTTGGCGTTCTGGTCTGCCCGAAGCTGGATCGGCCAGAGTGCCTGATACTTATCGCTCTCGACCAAGCGCCGGAGCTTGAGGTTGTCGCGGAGGACGTTGGCCTGGCTGTAGGAGGTGGCTAGCGTTTGCAGGTCTGGCCGAGCCTTCGGGCCCCACTCCCATGCGGTCCAGAAGACCAGCAGCAGGGACTTCATCATGCCCGGCGGCACCGTCATCAGCAGGAACTGGATGCGCCCTGCCGTTACCGCTTCCAGGTGTTTGCACATCGCCCGGAGCGCCCAGCCCGATTTGAACGGGCGTTTGGGCTCCAGTATCGACCAATGCTCCTCGATGAAGCCGTGCAGGCTGTCGCAGCGGGCGCGAATCTCGCCCTGGTGTTCGATCAAGCGTTTGCGTTCGGCCTCAGCCTTACGCCTCGCCCTCTCCGCCCTGATCTCTTCCAGCGTTGGCAGCTCGACGAGTGATGAAGCGCTCAATGACTTCCAACTCCTCGTCGCTTGCGGTCGTCAGGTCGAAACTGTGGGACTGGCGGATCGGAGCATCGTCCTTGCTGCCTCCGACCAGCGCGACCTTGTCGCCGTATGCCTTCGGTTGACGTTTCCCTGCTGTCCACTTCAGCGCATCGATTGCGGCTCGACCGGCAGCGGGGTCGACCTCGCCCTTGATAATCCGCTTGGCAATGTCCGCTATGGCGTCCGCATCAGCGTGGCCTTGGTCCTCACGCGCGGACGCGTAGTTACGCCGAAACGCCTCATCGTCCTTCAGCCACCGCATCACCGTACGATATGCGGGCATTTCCTCATCACGGCAGATCTCCGCCAGACTGTCCCCGCACATGATGCGAATGCAGATCTCTTCGGCAGTCGCGTCGTTGAATAACGAGGGGCGGGCCATTGTTTCATCCTTCTGGGGGCCAGATCCGAAGAATCAAACTACTGGCTTAGCTGTATTCAAATCGCCTGGAGGGGCACATGAAGCGCTTTGCACTTCTGATTGTTCTCGGAATGCTCGCGGGTTGTCAGCAGCCAAAACCAACTGAAATTGGCAAGTATGAAGTCGTAATGATCCCTGAGGGGACAATGCGGATTAATACCGTGACCGGCAAAACAGAGCTAATGGTGAACACCGACACCATTCCTAATGGTTCTTATGCAGAACGGAACGGGAAGCCATTGGTTTGGGCGGAAGTGAAGGTCGCGTCCCCTTACTGATTTCACAGTATCGCCATCAATCCAGCCGTGCGCCGCAGCTCAGAACGTGGTTGTCGGCAAACAAAAAGGCTCCGCCCGAGAGGGAGGAGCCTTGGCTTGGGCGAAACGCCCTGTTTGGCTTATGTCAGGGATTACCTGTCCGGTGTCAAGTCGCGGCCTCACCGTCTCATGGCATCAGCCGTTGCTTGCATTTCAGCGCGTAACGATTCTCCGGTCACCCCAATGACCAGCTCGTCCCTTCTATCGCAGAAGCGCACAATGAACTCCCGGTGCTCAGGATAACTTCGCAGTTGATACACGGCCGCTAACTTAGTTGCGATAGGTCTATCCCCATCGATGAACTGCATCAGCTCGAAAAATTGGTCGCGCTTGAGTCTCTCTCCGTCGTTATAAACCTTGATAACAAAGGCCACTGCTGACCCTGCGAGAGCGATCAGAGGTGCCGCAATGCCAGCCGTAGCAATCCAAAACGGGAGGCCGTTCGAGGCAGTTTCGTTTAGCATTTCTGTTTACTCCAATCCGTAGGCGATAGCTGCACAGTCCAGCCCGACAATCAACGCTTGAGCGATCACTGTTCGCATTGATCCACTGGAAGTTAGCGCGAGCAGGCTATTGCCCTTCCCCGCCACCTCCCGCAGCGCCCAGACAGCACGCCCCAAACGCTCAACATCGGTACGACCGAGCGAGCCACGGAACGTCCGGTCTTCCTCTTGGATCATCGCCTCCAGATCGCGCACGAATTCCTCTCGCTGGCGACGTTTGAATGCAAAGCCCTCCCCGCCCCGCGTGATGGTCCGCTGAGCCGGATCCAATGTCGGCGGCGTCAGACCCTTCTCGGGATCCAGCAGCTCATAGTCGGCCCGATAGCGCAGGCCAGCGGCGTGCTGGGTCCGATCGATTGAACCAGCCGTCAGTAGGGTTTCCAGCCCATCACGCGAGGCGCGCGGAGCACCCTTCGCCTTGTCATGGTGGGACACACCGATCTTGAGCCCGCGCAGAGCCTCCAATCCCCGCAGTTCATCGAGGTTGACCTTGGCGGCCTTATCCAGCTCGCGAGCGTGAAGCTCAGCCTCAAGAGCCCGCATCATTCGCTGGCCGTCGCGTTGCTGGTCTAGATCGCGCGCGCTGCATTTCTGGTCCGCGATCATGAACCGATAGGCCTGCCCCTCGGTCAGCCGGACGCCGTTCAACATCACAGGCGGCGCGTTATCGTTGGCAACCTCGATGTTGTCGTTCGCCCCGATCAGCCTCGGCAGCGATGGCTTGGCGTAGCGCTTGGTCTGTCGCTTACGGGCTCGGTCGGCCTTGCTCATATTCCAGTCGCCTTCTCAGTTGCCAGCGCCACTAGGCGAGGCCAAATCCACAGGGCCGCACGGCCATTTCCACGCCGCCTTGCCAAACTATAAACCTGCTTTCGCCCTTTCGGGATTAACCGCCAATGGTTAGGGCAGAGCCAAGCGTTGTCACCTTCACGAAGCCTTTGTTGTCCAATGGTCCGACGGCAGAACGGGACTTCACAGGGGATACGATCGCTTTCGCTCACGCCGCTTCTCCTCCAGCAAACAGGTCAGGCTTGGGGTCGTTGGCTGCAGTCGGCGCGAAACCGAACTCGGCCAGCAAGGCGGGCGGGATCCGGCACGCTGGATGCTCAGGCCTCGGCCCAGCATCGTCCGACGGCCAATGGCCATTCAGCCGGTACTCCCGCAGCCAACGCCGTTGTCGATCATCGGCTGACGGGGCCTGAACTCGGCCCTGAGCCAACGCCACGGCCGTCTTCGGAGCGTTCTTGATCGCCCTGTCGCACCAGTTCCGCCACGTCGCCGCCCAATCGACGTATCGGGCATCGTTGCTGATCGCCCAGTTCCGAAAACGCTCGGCCTGATTGGCCACGTCGAGGTTCGCCCCGACCGATCTGGCCTTGGTTTGCTGCTCGGCAATGGCCTCGGCAGTCGGGAAACCATCGGGGATGGCCCGTTTCGGCTTGCGGCGAGTTGGCTCGGCAGGCTGGCCGGCTTGGGGGGATATAGGGGGGTTATATTCGCGGGAGGGTGTGGGTGGTTGGGGGGTC
>NZ_DIGV01000002.1 GCF_002419815.1 Brevundimonas sp. UBA5713
GCGCCAACTGGCACCCGCCCAAGCCGCCCGCGCCGCCGCCCGTCCCGCCCTATCATGGCTGTGTCGGCGGGGGGTGCACCCCGCCCAGCCCGCCAACGGGCGGGGGCTGCTATGGCTGTGCGCCGCCTGCACCGCCGGTCGTGTGCTGCGGAGGCGGCAACCTGAACGTCAACGTCAACATCAACAATGTGAGTGCGGCGGCCAATGCCAACGCCAGCGCCAATGCATCGGCACGGGCCTATGGGGGCGCGCGGGCCGGTGCGACGGTCATCGTCGGTGGCGGCGGCGGGGCCTATTTCAACGTCGATCAGCCCTATCCGCTAACGGCGCAGGGCTTGTCCGTCGAGGGCCGCGCGGCGGAAGTCGTCCGCACGCCGGTGGTTATGTCCCGCCGTCAGGAAAAGCGTGTGCGTATTCAGGCTGTCTGCCTGGATGACCGTAATGTGCCGCATCCGGCCTCGCAGGTTCGCCCCGGCAAGGATGTGGCGGGGACCTATAATGGCGAGATCTATCGCTGCATCGCGGGCACCAAGCTGCAATACACCATCACCGACATCGACGGTGGCCCGGGCGAGACCCTGATCTGCAACAAACGTCAGGCGCTTTGGTATGACGGCAAGCAGCTGGAGTGCCGCCCCGAGCGTCCGGCGCGCGACTGCAACGAGCGTTCGCTGCTGCGCCGCTATGGAGCGGGCGTGAAGGAGCTGCTGCTGGTCCGTGAAGAGACCTATACGGAGTACAGGGAGGACATCGTCGAGCGTTCGGTCATTTCGGCCGGATCCATGATGATGGACGGGGGCGTAGGCGGGCGCGTTTTCTGATCGACGCGACCCCTGCGATAGGAAAAGGCCCCGCCGAAAAGCGGGGCCTTTTTTGTATCAAAGCGCCGGATCAGCGCGCCGCGGGTAGGACGTCGATACGGATCGTTTTGTCCTTTTGCAGATAGGTACGCGCGGCATCTTGAATATCGGCGGCGGTGAAGCTCTCGATCGTCGGGATGAAGTTGGCGATCAGCTCTTCGCTCTCCGGCTTGCGGTGCAGATTGTTCAAGGCACCCAGCCAGAAGGCGTTGTTGGCCTGACTGCGGCGGTGACGCTCCAGCATGGGGGTGCGGGCCCGCGCCAGTTCGTCATCGGTGACAGGGTTTTCGGCGAAGCTGTCGATCACCTTGTCCACGGCGGCGTAAAAGTCGGCCACCCGGGCGGTGTCGACCTCGGCGACGATGCCGATGTAGCCATAGTCACGATAGGTGCTGGACGAGGTGGAGCCGACGCTGGGCGAGTAGGTCAGGGCCTGTTTTTCGCGGATTTCTTCCAGTGCGCGCAAGCTCAGCACTTCGGACATGAGGGCCACGCGGCGGGCCTCGCGGCGATCACCGAAATTGTCGGTGCCCTTGAAGTAGACAGCCGCGCCGGCTTGTTCGGGCAGGCCGTTGTGGGTGATGCGATACGGCTCTGCGCGCGGGGCGGGCAGGGCGCGTTGATCGGACCCCTCTGCCGGTTGAGGCAGGGCGGAGCGGGTCGGCAGCGCCCCGAAGGTCTTGCCCACTACAGCGATGGCGTCTTCAGGCTTCACATCGCCGACGATAGTGATGTCGATCGGGCCAGCCGACAGGGCGTCGACCACATCGGCCTTGATCCGGTCGGCAGTGAAGGACTGAACCTCTTCGACCGTCGGCAGGCCCGCGCGGCGATCATTCTGGCTGAGGATGACCGGAACCTCCATGCTCAGGGCCCCGCCGACCGTGGCGCGCGACTGCTCCAAAATCTGCGGATATGCGGCCTTCAGCCTTTCGAGCGGGGCGGGTCGCAGGGCAGGATCGGTAAAATAGGCGGCCATGACCTGAAGCTGCAGTTCCAGGTCTTGCGGACGGGTAGCGCCCGACATCGAAATCTGGTCTTCGCCGACGCCGAAGCCGACGCTGTAGGTGCGGCCCGTCAGAACATTGCTGAGTTCATCGGCGCTCAGCTTGCCCACACCGCCCGCGGTGAAAACATTGCTGGCGATGTTCAGCGGGCTGTAGCTGTCCTTCGGCAGGCCCAAGTCGCCAACACCGGTGGCCAGTGAGATCAGGATCTGGTTCTGGGTGAAATCGGTAGGTTTGACGATCAGACGGACGTTGTTGGGGAAGGTGTAATAGGTGGCCTGAACCTGATTGAAGTGACCCGTCGTGACCGGCGCGGTCGGGGTGCCAAAATCGGTATAGGTCCATTCTTGCCGCGCGGCGACTTCACGCGCAGTCACCGGGACGCGCTGGCTGTCTTCCAGCACCTGTACCACGCCTGCTTCGCCGCCTTCGATGGGCACCGGCGTAGAGACCAGTGCCAGCGGGCCATAGCCTTGCAGCGTCTCGGTCAGCAGACGGTTGATCTCGGCCACGTCCAGCGAGGCGACCACCTCTTCAAACAGCGCCAGATCATCCGCAGGAGAGGTTGGTATGCTGTCGCCATTGACGTGATTGAGAAGGCCGGCGGCCAGGGCACCGGTTTGCTGGGTATCTGCGGCTTGCACAGCATTTTGCAAAGCGGTGCGGATGTTGGCGATCTCGCGATCCAGTTCGACCTGACTGACGCCAAACTCGACCAAGCGACGTTTTTCCTGCTCCAGTGTCTGCAGGGCGCGCGGCAGGCCGCCCGGATTGAACGAAGCCGACAGCGATGTGGCCTCGAAAGACTTCAGGAAGTCACTGGCCCCGCCGCTGGCTCCGCGGAACGGCGGATCATCCTGACGCGACATCTCGCCGAGGCGACGGTTCAGCACGGCGAAACCGAGGTTTCGCAGGGTGGCTTCGCGGCGGTTGGCGCGGTTGTCGGGTTTTTCTTCGTAGTCTTTGATCCAATAGAGGCTGACCGAGGAATCAACACCCGGCTCGACCAGTACGCTGGCCGTGGTACCGCGCGGTTCCGGCTTGCCCAGATCGGGTTCGGCACCGTCTGGGTGCGTATTGGTCCAGTCTTCGAAGGCGGTGCGGATCTGGCCTTCCATAAAGTCCGGATCAAAGTCGCCGACCACGATCATGGTCGCGCGCTCGGGGCGGTAATAGGCGCGGTAGAAGTCGATGAAGCGTTGCGCCGGTGCGGTGCGGATCACATCCAGATCGCCGATGGGCATGCGGTCGCCGACCTTTTGGTTCGGTGCCAGCAGGGCCAGTTGGGCCTTGAGGTTGCGGAAGCCCGGCGTATCGCGCGAGCGGGCCTCGCCTACCACCACATTGCGCTCGGCATCGATGTCTTCGGTACGCATCAGGGCGCGTGACATCTGTTCGCGCAGTATCCGCATGGAGGTGCCGACCACCTCTTCATCCGCGCGCGGCAGGTTCAGGGTGTAGTAGGTCTGATCGAAGCTGGTTCCCGCATTGGTGTCTGCGCCGAACGCCAGACCCAGACGCTCCAAGATACGCAGCATCTCGTTTTCAGGGATGTTTTCGGTGCCGTTGAACAGCATGTGCTCGGTGAAGTGGGCCAGACCCTTTTGCTCGTCTGTCTCGTTCAGCGAACCGGCATTGATGTGCAGGCGGATGGCCGCCAGACCGGGCGGGGTTGCGTTGCGCATGATGACATAGCGCATGCCGTTCGCCATTCGGCCAAAGCGCAGGCGGCTGTCAGGCGCCAGATCGCTGGCTTCGTGCGCCCACGGCTTGGCAGACGGAGCTGGGGTTTGCGCGGCGGCGGCGGGCGCTTCGGCATGGGCCAGATGCGGCAGGCCGGAAGCCGTTAGAAGAGCCAGCGTCGAAGCAGCGGAAATCAGCACTGTGCGCACGGGGCGACGAAGGGACATGGGCAACCTTTGCGAGTGTGCGACCGTCCTTTGTGGGACGGTCACAAAAAATGTCGAAGCCAATCAAGCTCCGTACTCGCGGAAATGTTGCAGCAGTTGTCCGGCCGGACAACCGATGAAATGTGACTTTAAATTTAGAAAGCCGGGATTACGGCCTCCACAGCGTCCGTTACTGCGGACGCGTCACATAGAAACTGGCGGCATTACCGGTGGCGGTGGTGCCGGTGATCAGGGCGCGGCTGTTGCCGGTCAGGGTCGAGGTAGCCGTGGCGCTCACGGCACCCTGGTTGATCTGGCTGTTGGTGGCGCGCACCACGCCGCCACAGTCGGAACAGGCATATCCCGTCACACTGTTGCCGGTGGCATTGGCCCCGATATAGGCGTCATAACCATTATGCCCGCGCAGGTCGGCTTCGACCTGAACCCCGCCGGTGTTGATCTGGCGGTTGTCGACCTCGACCCAGATGTCGGCATTGCCGACCGTCGCCTCGTTGCCCACGCCGTCGGCCAAGGCGCGCAGGTCGCCATAGTCATAGGCAAAGGTGCGGGCGCGGCTGGTGACCTGACCATGGCTGGTCTGCTCAATGCCGACGACCTGAGAGCCGCCTGCATTATATAGTGCGGCGCGGTTGCCTGCGGCGGATGCGGTCGTCGCTGCCTGATGGGCATTGGCGAGGCTGGAGACGCTGCTGGCGCTGGTCCAGGCCTGATTGTCCTGAGTAACGGCGATGCGCTGGCCCGATGATCCGGTGCCAGCGATCTGCACATTATTGGTGGTGGCCTCGGCATGGAACTGCGACGGGCCGGGCACATAGCGGGCGGGGGCATAGGTCTCGGCCACGGTCGCCTGTGTAGCCAACTGGCGTACAGTGCCGGTTACGACTGTATTGCGGCCACCGGCATGCAGGCTGTTGCTATAGGCCGCCGAGGTCATGGCGATGCCGTTCAGATGGTGGGCATCAGGATTGTCCAACGCACTGGCAGCGCGGGCAGCTCCGTAGGCCGCCTGTTCGCTGTCTAGGGCCAGACGCGCATTATTGGCCGCCACCGAGGTGTCGTTCACCCGCGCCTGCGTTACCACAGTGGTGCGGCCATTGCCTTGCCCCGCCATGTTCAGACGTGTTTGGGTGACAGCGGCGGCAAAGCCCGTCTGGCGATTGCGGAAAGCCAGATCCTGACCTTCGGTGCCGCCGATGATGCGGTTGCCGATGGCGGCATTGTTCACCGTCACCTGTTGGCGCGCATCGACCACGTTCAGGGTCTGGCCGCTGAGGACCTCGCCCAGTTGGATTTGTTCGTTCAGGACGACCGAGCCGTCCTGCGCGGCGGCCTTACTGGCCAGCGCGGCGCACAGCGCTGTCACGGCGATCGTGCCAGCGAGACGGATCGGCGCGGGTTTGGCCATTGTTCGTGTCCGTGTTGGGATAGGTGGGGTAGTAGCCGCCCGTCGCGCCCACAGCCGTGGGGCCCAGCGGGTCGTTTTCGGGGCTGAGGCAGATTTCGGGGCCGGGGGCCCCGTACAGATTGGCCATGAACTCGACCGTCGCGCGCTCGACCAAGGCCCGCACGCTCAGCTGCACCGGCTCCAGACCGCTGCCACCGGCTGAGATGTCAAACACATTGCCGTTCAGGAAGTCGAACACGCCCGCCGAAATCTCGCGGCCGATGATCTGCTTTTGGTAGGAGACCACATCCACCACTTCCAAGGTGGTGGTCTGAACCATGCGCAGATCGATGGCGATATTCATGACAAAGACACGGCCTGTCAGCAGGCCCGATCCGCCATTGTTTTTCACCTGACCCATGGCCGCATCAAAGCCTGCCGAGCGGATGTTGTAGTTCACCTCGGTAATGCCGCCGACAATATAGAAGTCCGAGCCGGGCACCTGTCCGGCCAGAATGCGGCGATAGCCTGCCTCTTCGGGTTGGCCGTTCGGCTGGTCGTCGCTGATCAGGCGGTTATTGGCATAGCGCAGCTCAAGCTCCGACACCGAGGTGTCGTAACGCTCGACCAGACGTGCGCCAGCCTTGGCCAGCGCAGAGTTGGCCATCAGGGATGCGCCCTGGGTGATCTGGCGCCCGCCGTCAGAAGATATGGTGCCGGTGTAATCGCTGATGCGGCCCACAGCCATGCGCGGCGAGGGGAGGTTATAGCGACGCGCATAGTCGGCCAGACAATATAGCGCCGTCGAATAGGGCGTGGGGTTCGCCGTCACCGGCGCATTGCCAATTGGGCTGGCGTAATAGCCCGACGATCCCGCAGTGGGACTAACGCAGGCTGACAAGGTCAGGCCAGCCGCCAACACGCCAAGGATATTGGATGCGGGGGAGAACAGAAACTTCATGGGAAGACCAATGTGCCGTTGAGGACCGTGCCCGCCGATACATTGCCGGTGTTGGTCTGGTTGGAGTTGACGACGACGGTGTTGCGGCTGCCCTGAACCACGACGTTCAGGCTGTTGCCGATGGCGGTGGCACCGCCGATGGCCGTGCCGCCCTGGCCGGACTGACCGGCATTGGCACCGGCACCGGCACCGGCTGTGGCTGAGGCGGCCCCGCTGGAATAGCTGCTGGCTCCGGCCTGAATGATGCCGTTGACGATCAGGCGGTTGCCGTTGGCATCACGGGTCGAGCCGTTGTTCGGACGCGCGGTGGTATAGCGCGCTGCGCCATATCCCGCCTGAAACGGGGCCATGGCGCTGCCGCCGCCCGATTGGGCCAGCACAGGTAGGACACAGGCCCCGTTCAGGGCCAGTCCTAGGGCCGTTAGCGCAGCCAAAAATCTAGGGTTGAACCGCATTGGTACATCTTTCCCGCTTCTTGCCGAAGGCGCAGCAACGGGCGTGCCATCAAAACGGAACAGCAGTCGGTGCTTGTGATCGGGCGGTCGCTCGTCCATCCATAAACGATGCAAGATACGCCTACCGATCCGATGTCACCGCGTGCCAAAGAGCCGATGTTCAACATTCCCTTCCTGCCCATGTTGGCGGCGGTCGGGTTGGTCGCGCTTTATGCGGTGCAGGGAGACGTGAATCAGGCAGCCAATATTCTCGGCTTCCGCTCGACCGATCTGGGGCAGGGCCACTACACCGGCTTGATCACGCATATGATTGTGCACGGCAGTTGGATGCACGTGCTTATGAACTCGGTTGGAATCATCGCTTTTGGCGCGCCCGTCGCCCGCGATCTGTCGCGTGGCGTAGCTCCGCTTGCGTGGATTGCGCTCTTTATAATGTGCGGCATTGCCGGTGCCTTGGGCTATGCGGCGGTAAATATGGGCAGCGCGATTCCCATGATTGGCGCATCGGGCGCATTGTTCGGCCTGATCGGTGCCTCGCTTCGCTTGATGGCGGGACCGGGCATTCTGATTCCGCTCTTCCATCCAATGGTGATCCGCAGCGCTGTCGCGTGGCTGGCGGTCACGGTTCTGGTCGGGTTGGCCGGTGGTTTTCTGGCTGGAGACTCGGCGAGGGTCGCCTGGGAGGCGCATTTGTTCGGATTCCTCGCTGGAATCGTTCTGATCGGACCGATTCACGCGCTGTGCGGTCTCAAACATCCGCCTCTAAGAGGTTGAATGAGGCCGTTACAGCGTTATTGCGCCACAATCTGCATGGGTTTTGCCGCATTTGGCGTTGGAATAGCTAGAATTCATCCCCAAAGGCCGCCTCGCTGTGGATCATTTGCACAATAGGCGATTCAACGCTTGAGCTTCGGGGGAGGGCTCACTACATACACATCAACGGCGGCGGCCACTTCCTCGGATCGGTTCGCAGCCACTGCCAATCTCTCAAACTAGAGTTTCGGCGCTTCACCGCGACGGACTGGGTTTGAGGTTTTCGGACTTCCTTCTTTAGAAGGCGCTCTGAAAAAGATCGAAAGATCGGGTTGACACGGAGACGGGGGATCGGTAGATACCCGCCTCCTTCGAAGCGGCTCCGGCCGGTTCGGTCGGGTCGAAAAGTTCTTT
>NZ_DIGV01000040.1 GCF_002419815.1 Brevundimonas sp. UBA5713
CACCGCCGCCACGACGCACGCCAGAGGTGCCCACCTCGCCTGCGCCGCCGCCGCCGCCCGCGCCGATGCAGATGCCTTCGATCCAGCGCGCCCATTCCGGAATGGTCAGCGTGCCACTGGTGGTTATGACCGAGACCTCGCGCCGTGTGGCCCCTTTGGGAAACCAAAGACGGCCATTGCTGCGATCCACGCGCAGTGCCTCATGCCACTGGCTGCCATTGCCGCTGACCTTCAGACGCAGGTCGTCATCGCCGGTCAGGCCTAGCTCGGCGCGGCCCTGCCAGTTCGACTGGAACAGCATGGATGCCGTGTGGCCCGCCGCCTGTTTGTTGAAGGTGAAGCGCATGTCGCCATCACCGCCGTCACCGGTCGGAAGGGCGGCCCACAGAGCCTTGTTTACGCGCGCACTGAAGGGGTTGTTGGCATCCGGCGATGTGCCGATGCCAAGGCCGCTGACACTCAGCGCACCCAGCCAGTCCCCCAGCGCCGCCCATGCCGATCCGCTCCACACCACCGAGTGCTGCTCATCGACGATTACGGCCATCTGGCCCACGACGGGAGCCACCGCGCGCCAGCCGCCAATGTCCGCCACCACTAACTGGCCAGCTACAAAACCAGACCAGCTCCCCGCAGGCGTAGCGGCGACGATGAACAACTGACCTTCTTCCGCCATGGCAGGCGGCGTGTTTAGGCTGCGACTCTGGATGGCGGTCTGCACCAGGGCGTCCAGCCGCGTCAGCGCCTCATTGACGGTGACATGTTTCTGCAGCTGTCCGGCCCTGACATAGGGCAGGCCTAGCCGCGCGCTTTGATCGCTCATTGGCGGTCTCCATTTGATGTGGAGACCAGCATTGGCGCAGGTCGGATCACGGCGAGCCGTTTTGCCCGACGCCATCGCAATGCTTGGTTTTTAAAGGGATTGCGCCCGTCAGATAGGCCAGATCAGATTTTTAGAACGGCGCGGCTTGGGCCCCATCTCCGCTTGGGCTAAGTGCGAGCCATGAGCTCAGCGGCCAAAATTCTGCACCGTCTCGTCGATGCCTGTGGCTTCTTGCTGGGGCTCAGCCCACTGGTGGTGGCGGCCAGTGCCCTGCTGCAAATCAATCATCGTGTACCCGAACTGTTGCTACAGTTCTCAGCACCGTTGCTGGTGGCCACGGCCTTGGCCACCGCCCTGGCAGCCATCCTGCGTTTAAAGGCCACAATGGTTGCGGGTCTCATCAGCACAGTTCTGCTGGCCTTCGCCGTGGCTCCACAATGGTTTCCAGAGGGGCCAAAGCCTGCCGAAAATAGCCCCGAGCTTCGCGTTTACTGGTCCAATGTGTGGGCCCGAAACCATGATCTGGAGGCTATCTCTGCCTCCGTCAAAGCAGCCAGTCCCGACATTGTCCTGATGGCCGAGGTGTCTCCGGCTGTGAACGACAACCTCGACACGATCCTGCCGGAACACCTGTACCGGGTGGTATCCGTGGTGGGTAATCGCAATGTCGCGCCGGCTCGCGTGCTGATTGCCAGCCGCTGGCCAATCCGGCCGCATGAAGAAAATACGCAAGACCGGCTGACCGCAATCAGTGCCTTGGCCCAGACCCCCTTGGGAGAGGTGGGCCTTATGTCGGCCCACCTGACACGGCCATGGCCCTATCGCACCCACGGGGCGCAGATGACGCAGGCCCGCGATATGGCTCGTTTAAGACCACTGCTCGGACAGCGAGCCATCATCGCCGGTGACTTTAACTCGGTGTCCAACAGCTATCTGGGGCGTTACGTCGCCAAAGACATGGGCGTTAGGCCCGCTCCGGCCTTTCCCGGAACGTGGCCGTCAAACGTGCCCTCACCGCTGGGCATCACCATTGATCAGGTCTGGCATTCGCCCGAACTGGCCGTGAAATCGCGTGAACTGGGTAAGGCCAATGGATCAGACCACCGTCCGGTGATCGTGCGCTTTACGGCTGCCCGATAACGGCGCGGATCGCTTTATCCAGACGTTCGTCATGGCCATGGTCGGGAAAGTCCTCGGCCATCCATGAAGCCTGAAACGCCTTCAGGATCAAACCCGTCTGTGGTCCGGGGCGGATATTGCGCTTGGCCAGATCGCGCCCCGATACCGGCAGGGCGGGCGGCGTCCAATGCTGCGCCATCTGGACCAGCCCTGACATGCGCGAGGCATCCGCCCCCGCCGCCTGCGCCCGCAGCGCACGATCAGTAAAGGTCTGCACGCCCAGTTCCCAGATCAGGCCGCGCGCCTCGACATCTTTGATCGTCGGCTCCAGTGGCACAGCGGCGGCCACCAGACGGTCACGCTGGGCATTGGATAGACGCAGGCGTTTGGCCACCTCGCCTACCACCACGCCATCCAGAGGCAGCAGAGACGACAGCCGCATCAAGGCGTCGGGCGTCAGAGCCACCATGGCATCGAACAATGCCAAATCGGCCTCGGGCACCAAGACCTTCAGCACGCCCGCCTGCGCCATGGCATGAACCGAGGCGCGCGGGTCCTTGGCCGCCAGCAGTTTCAGCAGTTCCTTGGACACCCGCTCGGCAGACAGGGTAGCCACGCCCTCGGCCAGCTTGGCGCAGGCCGCACTGCCCTCGGCATCCGGCTCGCCGCGCCCGTACCACGCCTGAAAGCGATAGAAACGCAGGATGCGCAGATAGTCTTCGCGGATGCGCTGTTCCGGCTCGCCGACAAAAACGATACGTCCGGCCAAAGCGTCTTCGACGCCCCGCCCTGTGGGATCGTGGATGGTGCCATCGCCGCTGGCATAGAGCGCATTCAGGCAAAAGTCGCGGCGCGCGGCGTCCTCGGCCCAGTCGGTGGTAAAGGCCACCACGGCATGGCGACCGTCCGTTTCAACATCCCGTCGCAAGGTGGTGATTTCAAACGGTTGTTTGCCGACAATGGCCGTGACCGTGCCGTGCTCGATACCCGTCGGCACACTGCGGATGCCGGCAACCTTTAGCGCCTTCACAACGCGCTGCGGCGTTAGCTGGGTGGCGATGTCGATATCATCGACGGGCGCGTTCAGCAGGGCGTTTCGCACACAGCCGCCTACAAAGCGCGCACAGTCATGCCCGCCCTCGGCCTCCAGTGCGGCTAGCACCGACTTTGATCGTTCAGAGACCAGCCACGGCTGGTCCGCAAGGTTGGGCGTCACGCCACCTTATCCTCATACAGTCGCGCGCAAAGCTGGCGGACGATACCCGCCGTTACACCCCAGATATAACGCTCGCGATAAGGCATGGCCCAGAACCAGCGCCGCGGCTCGCCCTCGCGGTCATAGTATTCCTGACGGTGATTGACCGGATTCATCAGGAAGCTCCACGGGGCTTCAAAAATCTCGGCCACCTCGGCGGGCGACGGCGTCAACGTCGGCTCGCCTTTCAGCCAGCCGACCACCGGCGTCACCAAAAATCCTGTGCCCGTCTCATAGGCATCACCGACGCCCAGCACCTCGACCAGTGATGGATCAAGGCCGATTTCTTCGTTGGCCTCGCGCAGGGCGGCATCCACCGCCGTCTCGCCCGGATCCAGCCGTCCGCCCGGAAAGGCGATCTGTCCGGTGTGGCTGGCCAGACTGTCCGACCGGCGCGTCATCAGCACGCTCGGCCCTTCGGGGCGGTCCATCAAGGCGACCAGAACCGCCGCTGGTCTCAAGCGACGCTGCGGGCGCTCGGTGCCATCATTCAAATCAAAGTCGGAATGCACAGCAACCTGATCGGCTCGCCAGTCGCCCGGCGCGATCAACCGGCCCGTCAGGCGGTTGCGCAGATCATCCCCTATCATACACCGGCTCCCTTGGGGCCTAGCGCAAACACCTGCCCGCCCGAACGCAGGCTCAGCGTGTCGTCGATCACTTCGGCCCGCTCAACCAGATCATAGAAGATGGCCCGCTCAATACGCGCCCACAGATCGCCGCGCACATGGATGCGGGGCGAAGGCTCCTGCGTGGCCGGATCAGTGTCGACGACCAGCGCATGCTCGCCTCCGGCCAAGGCCTCGTCGCCCTGATCCGTGGTGAAGACCAGTCCGTCGTCTGTGGCCCGCACAGCAATGGCGCGGAACGGCAGGTCCTCGACCTTGATCTTCAGCTTCTCCACCGGCGTAACCAGATGGTAGCCGTCGGGGTCCTTGCGCAGGATGGTCGAAAACAGGCGCACCATCTCGGGCCGACCGATAGGCGAGCCTTCATGCATCCACACGCCGTCGGCGCGGATCAGGATGTCGATGTCGCCGCAATGTTCGGGATGCCACAGATGCACTGGGGGCAGCCCACGACCGGGGGCCTGTTTGGCCGCCTGTGCCACTTGATCCAGTCCGTGGGTGGGTTTGTCGCGCGACGTGTCCATCACAGGAATATGGGACGCATTGCCGCGCATTTGAAGCCGCAAACGGCCTTAGGCGACAGGAACCACCGCGCCTTCGGGCGAAACCCCGGTGAACGGCAGCCACATCACGCGGCGCGGATTGACCGGCCCCGGAAAGACGGACTTGGGCGCAGGCTGGAAACCGAAGCGCTCGAAATAGGGGGGATCGCCAATCAGCAGGATACCGTCCAGCCCCTGCGCCCTCGCCTCTTCGATGCAGCGGCGCACCAGATGGCCGCCCAGCCCTGCCGAGCGATTGGTCTTGGCCACTGCAATCGGGCCCAGAAACGCGCCCTTGGCCTGACCGGACATCACCGACCACAGGCGTACCGATCCCAGCAGCATGTCGTCTTCGTAAACCGTAAACCCTGCCGTCAGTCGCGACTGCTCGCGGATTCGCTCTGCGGTCTTGGCGAACCGGCCCGGCCCAAAGGCCGCCATGACCAAAGCGTCCACCGCACCTTTGTCCTCATCCTGCTCGCGCAGAATGGCTACCGACACCGGGTCAGGGTCGGGATCGGGCGTATCGGGTACTGGGGCGGCCACGGGTTTCATTTGCGGCGCACTAGGGCCAAGCGACACTCGAATCAATCTCGATTTTCGTGACAAAGGCCACGGAATGCTCCGTGGCCTTCGCTAGCTGTGGGAAATGTCACGCTTTTGGCGTTTCGCCTCAGAATTTGGGCGCACGCTTCTCCATAAAGGCGGTGAAGGCTTCCATGGCCTCGGGGCTGCGCATTTGGCTGCCGAAGACTTCGCCTTCTCGCTTCATCAGCTCCCACAGCTGGGCGCTGTCGCGCATCAGGGCCTTGGTCCGGCGCAGAGAGTTCGGCGCGCGAGTCGCCAGACGGCGGGCAATGTCCCACGCCACTTCGTCCACCACGATGGACGGCACGGCGCGGTTCACCAGACCCCATTCCTGTGCCGTTCCGCCATCGATCGGCTCGCCCAGCGCAAACATTTCAAAGGCGCGCGGATAGCCGATGATGCCCGGCAGCAGCAGGGTCGATGCAGCTTCGGGGGCCAGCGCCAGATTGATGAACGGGGCCGAAAGCAGGGCGTCCTTGGCCGCCACCACCATGTCACAGTGCAGCAGCATGGTCAGACCCACACCGACCGCACGACCGCGCACAGCGGCCACCATCGGCTTGTCCATATCGGCCAGTGCCTTCAGGAACTGGAACACATCGCTACCGACCAGCTTGCCCTCGCCCTGCGAGATGCTGATGAAGTCGGCAATGTCGTTGCCCGACGAGAAATCCTTGCCCTCGGCGGTGATCAAAACCACGCGCACCTTGTCGTCGTCGCGCGCGTTCAGAATGGCCTTGGTCAGTTCCAGATACATGGTCTGGGTGATGGCATTCTTCTTGTCGGCGCGGTTCAACGCCACGTTCAGTACACCGTCTTCAAATACGGTCTTGATCAGATCAGTCACTGGACGTCCTCCACAACGGTCCACCATTCCACGCCATCAGCATCACGGTCTCGCCGTGCGCGCCCCCGACGTTCCAGATAATTCAGATGAGCCAGCGATTCAGCTGTGGCCATCCCCAACAGGTCGGGCCCAATCTGCCGTGCAAACAGGGCTCCGAAAACATCAATCGCGCGGCAGGGTTGTCGCAGGCTGCGTTCCAACCGCTTTAGCCCCACCTCATGACCACGGATCAGGGCTTCCAGTCGCTCGATCACACCATAGAACGGCTCACCGTGCGACGGCAGGACCAACAGTTTCGGGTCCAGCCGCGCCTTCAGATCCTCGAGTGACTCCAGCCAGTCCCCCAGCGGGTCTTCCATCGGCTCCATCGACCAGACGCCGATATTGGACGAAATCCGCGGCAAAATCTGATCGCCCGACAGGAAGACATTGTCGTCCTTGCGCCGCAGGCAAACATGCTCGGGGCTGTGGCCGGAGCCCACGATGACAGTCCATTCGCGCCCGCCAATATCCAAGACGTCGCCCTCGGACAGTCGGCTGTACTGGCGCGGAATGGGGGCTATCTGTTTCGCAAAGCCGCCAAAGCGGGATTTCCAGCGCTCGATGTCGGCATCGGCCCAGCCCTGACGACGATAATGGGCTTCGGCTTCCGCATAGGGCCCCATGGCGTCATCGGCCACCATCATGCGCGCGCTGGTATATTCCAGCTGCGACATCATCAGCGGGGCACCAAATCTCTGGCACATCCAACCGGCCGCGCCCAGATGGTCAGGATGCAGGTGGGTCACAACCACCGCAGTGACCGGCCGTCCCCCCAGCGCGCCCTCGAACAACTGCTCCCACGCGGCATGTGTCGTATCGACATTCAGTCCGCAGTCGACGATCACCCAGCCCTCACCATCGGCGACCGCATAGACATTGATGTGGTCCAGCGCCATCGGCAGGCTGTGGCGTATCCAGAGCACGCCCTCGGCCACTTCCACCGCCTGTCCTGCCAAGGGCAAGGCTGGCTGCGGATAGGTCAGGCCCCGCTCTGTGCGGGCCAGCGATGTATTCCCGCCATCGGCCAAGGTGCGTCTCCAAACAAAACTGAGTGGAGACTTGTCAGAATTCCGCCCTATCGTCCACCCATCCTAGGGATTGGAGACCGTCAAGCCTTGACCAGATGCCGATGTAACGCCAAGGCTGCGTCCGAAAGTTTGAGGCGAGGAGCTTTAGCCGTGACCACCCATTCCAAATCGCGCGCCCTGTGCGTCGCTGCCAGCCTGGCAATCCTGACCATCGCGCCGTCGTCGGTCTTTGCGATGCCTGCCATGTCGTCTGCTCCGGCTATGGCTCAAGAAAGCGATACCCAAGTCACTGAAGGCTCCTCGCGCGCCAACCGTAGCCGTCGCCAGCGTCAGCCTGCTGCTCCGGCCGCACCGACGCCCGAACAGGTTATGGCCGAGGCCCAGACCTTCCTGACCGCCAACAACGTTGCCTGCCAGATCACGGAAGCCGCCCTGAAGGGCCAAACTGCCGAAGGCCACAAGCTGTACGAAGTCGCCTGCGCCAATGATCTGGGCTATCTGGCCCTGACCTCGGCCGAGCCGATGATCCTGAACTGCCTCGAGATCTCGGAAACCCAGCGCCGTACGCTGGCTGCCGATCCGGCCGCTCAAGTGGGTCCGAAGTGCGAACTGCCGGCCAATGACAACTTCATGCCGGTCCTGAACAGCTATGCTCAGGCGGCTGGCATCGCCTGCTCGGTCGATCAAGCCACCATCATCGGCAAGCGTGCAGGCTCTGACGTCTACGAAATCGGCTGCGCCGGTTCGGACGGCTATCAGATCACCAAGGAAAACGGCGCATGGTCCAAGACCTCGTGCCTGGAACTGGCCTCGGCAAACGTCACCTGCAACTACACCACCAAGGAAGAGCAGCTTGCCGACCTGACCAAGTGGTTCGCCGGTTCGGACGCGGCTGCCTGCAACATCACCAACGCCCGCTATATGGGCGGCAACGCCAACGGTACCTTCTATGAAGCCGCCTGCAATGGCTCGGACGGTCTGATCGCCCGCCTGAACACCGAGAAGCAAGTGCAGCAAGTCTATCCTTGCGCCGAAGCGGCTCAGATTGGCGGCGGCTGCAAGCTGACCGAGGGCGCTCCGCAAGGCACCAACGGCTAAACTTCAGGTCCAAGACGACGAATAGCGCCGTCGGGGGACCTCCCCGGCGGCGTTTTCTTTTTGCCTCTTTCGGATGCGGCCCTGAGGGCCTAAGCAGACAACCATGCGTATCGCCACCTGGAACGTGAACTCGGTCAATGCCCGCCTGCCAACCGTCTTGGCATGGCTGGAATCCGCACAGCCCGATGTCGCCTGTTTTCAGGAAATCAAATGCATCGACGAGAAATTCCCTCGCGAGGCGTTCGAGAGCCTTGGCTACAATGTCGAGACCCACGGCCAGAAGAGCTACAATGGCGTCGCTCTGCTGTCGAAATATCCGGTGTCAGACGTGGTGCGCGGCATGCCGGGTGACGAGAGCGACGAACAGGCCCGCTATATCGAGGCTCTGATCGAGGCTCCCCGCCCTATCCGCGTGGCCTCCATCTACCTGCCGAACGGCAATCCGATCGCGACCGAGAAATTCCCGTACAAGCTGAACTGGTTCCAGCGTCTGCATGACCGCGCCCGCGATCTGCTGACCTATGAAGAGCCTTTGGCCCTGTGCGGCGACTACAACTGCATCATGACGGCAGACGACGCCGCCAAGCCGGAAGAATGGGTCAATGATGCCCTGTTCCAGCCGGAAACCCGCGCAGCCATGCGCGGGCTGAAGTGGCTGGGTTTCTCGGATGCCCATGAACTGGGCAAGGAGCCTAAAGGCACCTACACCTTCTGGGATTATCAGGCCGGTGCCTGGCAGCGGAACAATGGTATCCGCATCGATTACGCCCTACTGTCCCCGCAAGCAGCAGACCGGTTCCGGGGTATTGAAACCCACCGCGACGCTCGCGATATGGAAAAGCCCAGCGATCACGTTCCAGTGGTCGTGGAGATTGATCTGGAGGGGTAAGTCATGGGGGACACGTTCGGGGTTATCCTTGCCGTTGCCCTGATCGCCGCCTTCGCGACCACCGCCTTCTTCTTCCTGACGTGGTGGATGGAATCCGAGCGACGGCTGCGCCGGGCGATGAAGAACGCCCTGTCGGGTGCACCCGACATGCTGGCCATCGCCCCGTCCGAGGGCAAGGCTGCGGGTCTGGATCTGGCCAATGAACAGCTGGCGGTTTTGTGGAACCGCGGGGCTATTGGCCTTGTCTTCGCCTTCGACGAGATCGAGGGCGGCGAGATCATCGTCGATGGCCATGTCGTCACCCGTGTGCGCCGCTTCTATGGCCGCAAGGAACTGGATGTTCTGGTCGATGATGCCGAAACAGTGATCCTGCGCCTGCTGTTCAACAGCCCGGAATGTCCGGAGTTCGAGATCAGCCTGTGGCGCGCCCACTGGTCGGCGGATATCGCGCCACAACTGGGTCATGGCCCCGCCGCTTCAGGTCCGCGTACCACCGGATCGGCTGGCGAGGGCCTGAGACTGGGACGCCGTTGGCTGGCCCATATTGAGGCCCTGACCCAAGGCTGACCCTTCCCGCCTCCCTCTACGGAGGCTAGAACTTCACCACGCTCTTCAACCAAGACTATATGGAGCCCGCTGTGGCCCGTCTGTTTGACGCCTATATTATTGCGAACTGGACTGCTGCCGAAGGTAAGAAAACCGGCGAGCAGACCCTGTGGATCGGCGTTGCCAAGCGCGACGTCCGTTTCCGCCTGTACACCGAGACCCACAATGTCGCGACCCGCGCCGAGGGCGAGAAGCTGCTGGAAGAGCTGCTGGCCGAGCATCGCAAACGCGGTGATCAGGTCCTGCTGGGCTTTGACTTCGACTTCGGCTTCCCCGCCGGCACTGCCGCGCGCCTGAATCTGGAAGGCCGCCCGTGGGATGCCATGGGCAAGTTCCTGACGTCCAACATCGTGGACAAGGCCGACAACACCAATAACCGCTATCAGGTCGCGGCCAAGATGAACCGCCTGATGACGGACCAGCCGTGGCCGTTCTGGGGCGCACCGGCGTCTCAGGCCCAGCGCTGGCTGACCACGACCAAGCCGCCGGAAGGTGCCAGCGCCGACATCCCGGAGTTCCGCGCCACCGAAGTGGCCGCCCGCAAGAACAAGCTGCCGCCCAAGAGCGTGTGGCAAATGCATGGTGCCGGTGCTGTTGGCGGCCTGACGCTGGTGGGCGTACCCATGCTGCGCCGCCTGCTGACCAAGCTGGACACATCGGCCGCCATCTGGCCGTTCGGTACCGGCTGGCGCGAGATCACCGAGGGCGATCTGGCAGGCCTCAGCACCGTTATTGTAGAGGTATGGCCTGACATGTTCCCTGCTACGCGCCAGACGAATGCCGAGGGCGTGAAGGAATATAAGACGCAGGCTCAGGTGCGCGCCGCCGCCGAGGCGTTTGCCATCATGGACGACGAAGGCACCCTGCAAAAAGCCTTTGCCCCGCCTGCCGACGCCTCTGCCGATCTGGTCAAACAGGTCGAGAGCGAAGAAGGCTGGATTCTCGGCGTCTGACACCAAAAAAAGGGGGCCAAATGGCCCCCTTTCCTGTGTCCGGTTATAGACGCACGTCCACCGCGCCTCCGGAATCGGGCGTGTCGCCTGTCATGTTGGCCTTGATGATCTGGAAGGCGAAGCTCAGCAGGCCGCCGTCAGAGACCCAGATACGGCCATCGGCTCCATCAAAGCGCAGCAGCGCCAGATGCGGATCTTCCTTACCTTCCGGATACCAGGCCGCGACGACCGGATTCCAGTGGCGGTCGATGATCTCCTGATTGCGCGGCGCGACCGACAACAGGCCCTTCAGGCTTGCCCAGACTTTCTGGTCCTTGGAGCCATAATCAAAGCGGGCGTCTGCACCGGCGCTACCGACCTGTTGGGCCAGTTCCACGTCGTCGCGGGTGAAGAACCAGATGGAGCTGCTGCCTTCATCCTGAAATGCCGTCATCGGCTGGCTAGCCTCGCCGGCCCTATCCAGACCCAGCAGGCCTGTGTTGCTGGACTTAAGAGCTTTCCAGAAAGCGTCCTGGGCGTCTTGTTCGGTGATCTGATTGTCAGCCATCGTCTACTCCCGTTTTGGTTACACCAAACCAACGGGCGGGCTGCCTCGACGTTCCGAACAGTCGCTGGCCGACCTTTGGAACGACAAAGGCCACGCCCTCAAAGGACGTGGCCTCGTTCAACCCTCGTTGAAGGTCGTGGTTATTCAGCCCAGCTGGGCGCGCGCTTGTCGAGGAAGGCGCGCACGCCCTCCTGCCCTTCCGGCGAGACGCGGGCGCGGGCAATGCGCTTGGCCGTATCTTCCAGAAGGCGGCTGTCGATATCCTTGCCTGCCACATCGTTGACCAGACGCTTGGCATCGCCCATGGCACCGGGCGCATTGGCGGTCAGACTGTCGGTCATCATGCTGATGAACTCGTCCAGATGTTCGGACGGTACCACCAGATCAACCAGACCGGCGTGCGCGGCATAGTCGGCGTCAAAGATATTGGCCGTCAGGAACAACTGGCGCGCGCGGCGTGCGCCAATAGCCTCGATTACATACGGGGCGATGGTCGCAGGGATCAGGCCCAGCTTGACCTCCGAGAAGGCAAAGCGTGCGCCCTCTACCGCCACGGCCATATCGCAGGCCGCTACCAGACCGGCGCCGCCGCCCATGGCTGCGCCTTCCACCAGTGCCACCGTCAGGGCCGGAACCTCGTGCAGGGCCTTCAGCATACGGGCCAGACCCATCGCGTCTTCGCGGTTCTCGCTTTCCGACCAGTCGGCGGCGTCGCGCATCCAGTTCAGGTCCGCCCCCGCACAGAAGGTGCCGCCTGCCCCACGGATGAAGACCACACGCACATGGTCGGCCCCGTGTAGGGTCTCGAACGCCTCATACAGGCCCGCGATCACCTCGGCGTTGAAGGCGTTTTTCTTTTGCGGGCGGTTGATGGTGATGAACACCACGCCCGACGGCAGGCTGTCGATCTTCACCAGATCGGTATCAGCATCTGGGGCCGCATCGGCCACCAGCGGATTGGCGATACGGTTGATCTCGGCAGCTTCGGCATCGGTGATGTCGAGCGCGTTCAGATCGTCTTCGTTGGGCAGGTCGTTTGACGGATCGTGGGGGCCGGTCATTGAATCAGGTCCGTTGTGGTCTGGATTGCCCCCATTAGACCGGATCACAGCGCAAGGCGCGAATGGTTTTGTCGTCTGTTGCTATCCGCACCGAAATCCCCGCGACAGGGGACAGATGCATGGTCTGGTTGATCACGCGGTCGCCCTCGGCAGAGTTCTCGACCAGCTCGACGCGAATACCCAGCTCATCAACGGTCTCGACCGAGCGCAGGGTGGCCGTGCTTTCATAGCCCTTGATCTGGGTGTCAGTAATAACAAAGCGCGTGCCGGCATCGGCATCGCGACAGCCGTTTTCGTTATAGTCCCAGTTTCCGCGGAATGCTTCGGGGAACACCGCCGGCCGGGCAACAACCTCGGACTCTGTTTCGAGGGCAGCCTTGGCCTCGGCTTCTGCCACGATAGTGGCCTGAGCGGGCCCGTCGTCTTCAGAAGAATTACAGGCCGCGAGCGCCGTTATAGCGACCATCATCATCGACGCCCGCACACTCAACCGTTTCATTCCACCGCATCCATAACAATGTAATGTTTAGATAAGTCATTGCCCCGCATTGTGGTTGCGCGTCAAACGCCATTATCCTCAAGGCTCAGGGAACAAGGGGATATCCGTACCGTGACTTCGTCCAGCTCCATGTTCGGCGACAGTCTCGACGCCGATCTGGCGCGCATCCTGCTGGATACCCAGGACGGACGGGCCAGCTGGTTTGCCCTGACCGAAGGTGACCGCCTGTTCTCGGCGGGTGACGCAGCAGACACGCTCTATGTTCTTCGCTCGGGACGTCTCGGCGTCTTTGTCCCACACGAGGGCCGCCCTGCCGAGTTTGTCGGCGTGGTCCGTCCCGGTGCCCCCGTCGGTGAAATGGCTTTGCTGGGCGAGACTGTCCATAGCGCCCATGTGGTCGCCCTTCGGGACAGCGAGGTTATCGCTCTGCCGCGCGAGGCGCTCTTCGATCTGGTCGCGGCGCACCCCCACATTATGACCGAGATCGCGCGGTCCATAGTTCAGCGCACCCGCCAAAAAGGGCGCAATGACGATCCTACGGTGTTTGGCTATATCGCCGCGCGGGACAAGCCGATCCGGCCTTTCGTGGAAAGCATAAAGGCCGCCGTCGAGGCCGACGGTTATCGCGTCGAACTGATTGATCGCGAGGCCCTGTCCTTTCCGCCAGAGCACTATCGGCGCATCGAGGACAACAACGACTTCGTCATCTATCTGGCCGAAGCCGGTGATCCGGTCTGGGCGACACGATGTGCGCGTCAGGTTGACCGCCTGTTTATCGTCGGCGACCCAGATATCGCCCCCCCGCCCCTGCCCGCTCAACGCGCAGGTGACACCGAGTATGTCCACCAGCTGACAGACCTTATTCTGCTGCGGCGTGGCTCCCAGACGGCCCGCGCCAGCCGCTGGCTCGAGGCCATGCAGCCAGGTCGCTGGTTCCATTGCCATGAGGACGAACCCGCTGACGCACAGCGTATGGCACGCCTGATCACCAACTCTGCCGTCGGGCTGGTGCTGTCAGGCGGTGGGGCGCGCGCCTATGCCCATATCGGCGTCCTGCGGGCGTTGCGGGCCGCCAAGGTCCCTCTGGATTTCTTTGGCGGGTCCTCCATGGGGGCGCTGATTGCAGCGGGGCCTGCCTTGGGCTGGGACCAATCAGAGCTGGAATCGCGCATTTATGAGGCGTTTGTCGCCAGCGATCCGCTGTCGGACATCGCCTTCCCCCTCATAGCCATGACGCGGGCCGGAAAGCTGTCGCAGTTGATGCGCACCCATTTCGGTGATGTCGCGATCGAGGACATGGCGCGACCCTTCTTCGCCGTGTCGGCCAATCTGACCACAGGCCGCGTCGAAGTGCACCGCCAAGGCCGCCTGACGCAGGCCCTGAGGGCATCCGTGGCCATCCCCGGTGTCATTCCACCACTGGTGCGCGATGGACAGGTGTTGGTAGACGGCGCGGTGCTGCGCAACTTCCCCAGTGACGTGATGCGCCAGATCAATCGCGGCCCCATGATTGGCAGCGATGTCTCCCAGACGCGCGGGGTGAATGCGGAACAGTTGGAGAATCCACCGTCATGGTGGCGCTGGATAATGTCGGGCGCATGGAAACAAGGCCCGCCGATCGTATCGATCCTGATGCGCGCGGCGACCTTGTCCACCAGTGCCGAACTGGCCGAGGCCCGCGCCGAAACCGACGTGCTGATCATGCCGCGTCCCGAAGGAATCGATATCCGCGAATGGAAGGCCTATGAGCCGGGCATTCGTGCGGGCGAGATGGCCGCGCAGGACGCTCTGGCCCAGTTAGACGGGCCTATCGAAGCCATGCGCCGCCCTGCGCCAAAGCCGGAAATCATCAAGCCGGAGACCGAAGTCGAAGCGCCGCCGGCCCGTACCGGACTGGCGCGTCTGCTCCCCCAGCGCCGGCCTCCAGAGCCCAAGCCCGCCAGCTGAAACCGGGCCCCAAAACGCAAAAGGGCCGGACGTTGGATTTCTCCGCCGTCCGGCCCCTTTATTCGCGTCACCGCCCGAAAGCGGTGGAATGGTACAGCCTCTCAGGATTGAACTGAGGACCTCCGGCTCCACAAACCGGCGCTCTAACCAGCTGAGCTAAGGCTGCACATCGGTGCGAGGCCGTCTCTCTACATAGCCTCAGCGTTTGATTCAAGCGGACTTTTCATCAAACGCATCATATTTCTGCGTTCTTTTCGTTATGACAGGCCACGCTCGGAGATATAGGCCCGAAGCGCTGCAATACGGGTCTGATCTGACGGGTGGGTCGAGGTAAATTCCGGCGTGCGCCCCGCATTCTGGGCCGCCATTGATTCCCACAGGGTAATGGATTCGCTGGCGCGATAGCCTGCTCGCACCATGTAATCGACGCCCAGGCGATCCGCCTCAAGCTCGTGACGGCGCGAGAAGGGCAGCAAGACGCCCAGCTGCGCCCCGAGACCGCCAAAGGCCTGCACCGCCTGAGCATAGTCCCCTGCTCCGCTCTGGGCCGCACCGAGAATCAAAGAGGCGGCGGTCGAGGTGCTGGTGCGCTCGGCCGCGTGACGGGCCACCACGTGGCCGATTTCGTGACCGATCACGGCGGCAAGCTGGTCGTCGTTCCGCGCGATTCGTAGCAGGCTGGTGGTCACGCCAATGTGGCCCGACGGCAGAACGAAGGCGTTTGGCGCATCCGCCTCGAACACAGCGTAGGTCCAGGTGCGATCCTGCAAACCGGCTGCCGCCACCAAACGGTCGCCCACAGTACGCACACGCGTGTTCATGGCCCGGTCATTAGAGACTTTTTGCGTGCGAAGGGTTTCCTGCCACGCGGCCTGAGATGATTGCAGAAGGGCGCTATCGTCCATCAGAACGAACTGGTTACGTCCAAGGCTCTCATTGTAGGCACAGGCAGCCAGCGCCGCCGAGGCCACAAGAACCGTCATTCCAATACCTGCCCGACGCAAGCGGCTCTTGGCCTGTCTGATGCTCATGTCTCTCTCCGCATTCGATTCTGCCATTTAACGTACCTTAGCCGATGAGGCTCCACGACAGGTTCAAAACAAAGAAAAAGCGCCCCGGTCGAAACCGGAGCGCTCTAACTTTTTCGCTGTTCGAACAGCCTCGAGGATTAGTCGAGGTTGAACGGAACACGCACGGTGAACTTGGCGTTCACGGCAGCACCATCGACGGTACGCGGCGAAAGCTGGCCACGTGCCACGATACGCTGGGCGGCAGCACCGAAGCCCATGCCAGACGGGCTTTCTTCGACCGTACGGCATCCTTCCGGACGGCCGTTCGGGGTCACGGTGCACTCCACCACGGCGTAGCCACCGACACCACGGTCGAGGGCGCGCTGCGGGAAGTCACGTTCCGTCGGGCGCGGCGGACGAGCCCATTGCGGGTTCGTGATCACCGTTTGCTTCGGCGGAGCCGGCGGAGCCGGCGGCGGCGGCGGCGATGGGGTGATTACCGGAGGACCTTCGTATTCACGACGGTCATCTTTCTTCACAGGCTCGACGTTCACCGTGACGGGCGGCGGGTTCGCATCGGTAATAACCGGTTCACGAACTTGCAGCTTCGGCGGCGGAGGCTGGTCGGTCGGCGGCGGAGGCGGAGGCGGAGGCGGCGGAGGTGGCGGAGGTGCCATCTCGATCAGCTCCACTTCAACGGCCTCATCGACGTATTCGAACGGCTGGATCTCGAACTTCGACTTGTACAGGTACAGACCTGCCAGGCCGTGAACGATTACCGAGGCCGCGATACCGACGATGGCACCAGTCGACAGCTTCTTCTTCTTACGCGGCGCGTCCAGCAGCGGGTTTCGTTGGTGAGTAGGTTCAGCTGACATGCTTAAAGCCTAGCCCCCTTACGATTCTTCGCCGACGAGGGCGACGCTGTAGAAACCGTTGTCCTGCAGGGCGTTCATGACCTGCATGAAGTCACCATAGCGGGTTTGCTGGTCACCACGGATGAAGATCCGTTCCTGATCCGGCGTACGGTTGCCAATTTGACCCTTGAGATCTTCACCGATGGTGGCGATCGAGGTCTTGAAGTCGCCGACGTAGACATCGCCATCGTCTTGGACGGAGATGAAGATCGGCTTCGGCGGATTCGGCGCCGGCGGAGCGACGGCACGAGGAAGTTTCACCGGCACCGACACGGTGGCGAGCGGAGCCGCCACCATGAAGATGATGAGAAGAACGAGCATAATATCAACGAAAGGCGTGATATTAATTTCTGCGTTCGCCTCGACGGTGTACTTGCCGCCGCCGGAACCGGAAAGTTTGGCGGCCATAAGTCTTACGCTCCCTTGTCGAGCTGACGCGAGATCGAGTTCATCAGTTCGGCGTGGAAGCCGTCAGCGCGGGTGCCGTAAGCAGCAATCTTCGTCGAGAAGTAGTTGTAGAAGATAACGGCCGGGATAGCGGCGAAGAGGCCGATACCGGTAGCCAGCAGTGCTTCAGCGATACCCGGAGCCACAACGGCCAGGTTGGTGGTGTTCGATTCGGCGATACCGATGAACGAATTCATGATGCCGTAAACGGTACCGAACAGACCGATGAACGGACCCGACGAACCGACCGAGGCCAGGAACTGTTGGCCACCCGACAGACGACCAGCAACAGTCGACTGAACAGCCGAAACGGCAGTTTCAGTACGAGCGACGGTCGAACCGCGGTGGGTACCTGCGATGTCCAGGCCAGCTTGACGCGACACTTCCAGTTCTTCGGTAGCGGCGGCGGTCATGTCGGCCAGCGGGTTGCCTTCGAAGTCTTCCGAGACGGCGATACGACGCATGTCAGCGACGGTACGAGCACCGCGGAAAGCTTCCAGGAAGCGGTTGGTCGACTTGTTCAGCGAACCGAACTCAACCAGTTTGATCAGCAGCAGCGTCCAGGTGAAGATCGAGGCCAGAACCAGGCCAAGCATCACCACCTTCACGACCGGGTGAGCGATCATGAACATGCCGATCGGGGTCAGCTTACCGTGGCCACCGCCAACGGATTCGTTCAGCGACGCCGGATCTTCGGCGGTCGCGGCGGCTTCAGCGCCTTCAGCGGCCGGTGCGGCTGCATCGGCGGCCGGAGCGGCAGCGGCTTCGGCGGGCCGGGGGGCCCGGGCGGGTTTCCTCGCCCGAGGCGGCGGAACATCCCTAAGGAAGGCAGCG
>NZ_DIGV01000034.1 GCF_002419815.1 Brevundimonas sp. UBA5713
CCTGTCGATGGCAGGCCCCGGTGCGGCGCTGGCCGTCGGCAGTCTGGCTCTTCGGGCTGCACTGTCGCTGGTCGCCACCCGCGCCGCCGCCGATGCCGCGCGCCAGACCAAGTCTGGCCTGCGCCAGCGCCTGTCTGCGGGTCTGTTCTCGGGCCGAGTGTCCGACTCACAGGCCATGGCTGCAGCGGTCGAAGGTATCGATGCGTTGGACGGCTATATGGCCCGCTTTGCGCCGGTCCGCACCGCCGCGGCGGTTTCGCCCCTGCTATTGACCGCCGTCGCGGCTGTGGTCAGCCCGTTTACGGCGGGCATCTTCCTGTTCACCCTGCTGCCTTTCGTCATCGGCATGGCTCTGACAGGGATGGCTGCTGCCGCCGAGAGCCGTAAACAGTTTCAGGCCATGGAGCGCTTGTCAGGCCTGTTCGTGGACCGCATCCGCGCCCTGCCCACCATCCTCGCCTTTCAGGGCGAAGGGGCCGAGACGCGCCGCATGGGCGTGGCCGCGCACGAGCTGGCCCTGCGCACCTCAAAGGTGCTCAAAGTTGCCTTCCTCTCGTCGGCCATTCTGGAGTTCTTCTCTGCGCTGGCCGTCGCTTTGGTGGCTGTTTACTGCGGCTTTAACCTGTTGCGCATCCTGCCCTTTCGGGCACCCGACGCCCTGACACTGGGACAAGCCTTCTTCCTTCTGGCACTGGCACCGGAGGTCTATCATCCGATGCGCCGCCTCTCTGCCGCCTATCACGAACGTCAGGCCGCAGAGGCCGCCGCGCCGCACCTCGAAGCGCTGGAAGAGGCCGCACCGACGACAGAACGTCAAAAGCGCCCTGCACCCGCCTCCCCCCCGCATCTGGCCATGCAGTCGGTCACCATCGCCTATCCCGAGCATGCGCCGGTGCTGACGGATTTCGACCTCGATATCCCCGCAGGCCGCAGTGTGGCCCTTGTCGGCCCCAGTGGCTCGGGCAAGTCCAGCCTGCTGCACCTGTGGCTGGGTCTGACGCCCATGACCGCCGGACAGCTGTTCGCCGACGGCCAGCCCGTTGGCCCCGAGACCGACCTGACCGACTGGATCGCCTACGCCGGACAGGCCCCGATGGTGGTGCCCGGCACGCTGGCCGACAACATTGCTCTGGCTTGGCCACAGGCCACCACGCGCCAGATTCTGGAAGCCGCCGCCATGGCGGGCCTGAATGGCGATATGGGCCGTGTGATCGATGAACGTGGCGGCGGCCTGTCAGGCGGCGAGCGCCGCCGTCTGGGTCTGGCCCGTGCCTTCCTCAAGCCCGCGCCGGTGCTGCTGCTGGACGAGCCGACCGCCCACCTCGACGCGGCCTCCGAGAAAGCCCTGCTGCCGGTGATCGCCCACGCTGCCAAAGGCCGCACCACTCTGATTGCCACCCATTCCGATGCTGTCGCCGCCTTGGCCGACAAGATTGTGCGCCTGTAATGCCTTCCCTGCCCGTGACCGACATTCACACCCTTATCCGCGCTCACGAAAAGGCCGAGCGCCCGCGCCTGCTGGCTGCCGCCCTGTGCGCCGTGGTCGTATCGGTGGGGGCTGTGGTGCTGCTGGGCCTTTCGGGCTGGTTCCTGACCGCATCGGCCATCGCCGGTATGGGCGGCGTGCTGGTAGCCAAGGCCTTCAACTATATGATCCCCAGCGCCATGATCCGGCTGACGGCCATCCTGCGCACCGCTGGCCGTTATGGCGAGCGCGTCACCAGTCATGATGCCGCCCTGTACGCTCTGGCCGCGCTTCGGCCGCAGTTGTTCAGCGCCCTGTCGCGCGCGCCGGTCGCCCACAGCCTGACCCTGTCGAGCGGCGAGGCCTCGGCCCGTCTGATGCAGGATGTGGACGCGATCCAGAACCGTTTCGTGCGCCTGTCTGCGCCATGGGGAGCCGGTGCCGCAACCCTCACCGGCCTGATCCTGTGCGCCATCGCCGGATGGACGACCGCCGCCGTGGTGGCTGCCTGTATCGCGGGCGGCATGGTCTGCGCCGCCCTGATAGGACACCGACTGTCGCGCCCCGCAGGCCAACAGGTTCAGGCGACGGCCGGCCGCCTGAAGGACGAACTGTCGTCCCTGATGGCCGCCGCCCCCGAACTGCGCGCCTATGGCATGCCGCAGTGGGCGCAACAGCGCCTCGTCGAGCAGGCCGCCCCCTATGACGCTGCCCACTATAAACTGGCGACTTCCGGCGCGTGGATCATGGCGTCTCAAGGGCTGTTCACCGCTCTGGCCGTCGCGGGCGTATTTTTCACAGCCGTAGGGGGACACCCTGCCCTCACCGCCATGGCCATCCTTGGTGCTGTAGCCGCCATTGACGCCAGCGGCACGCTGATGACCGCCATCCGTCAGAACGGCGCGGTTGCGGGGGCTACCGGGCGCTTGGACCAGTTGATCGGCAAGGCCGCAGAGGTCCCGCCACCGTCATCGCCCTTGGCCCCGCGCGTCTCCATCACCGGCCTGCCGCCTCTGTCCACGCGCGCCCGTCTAGGTCTGGTCGGACGTTCTGGCGCAGGTAAGACCACGCTGATCGAACGTTTGATGCACCTGCGCGCGCCGGTCCGCGGCGAAGCCTGCCTTGGCGGAGTGGATGTCGCCGACCTGCCGCCCTCCGCTGCCCGCGCCCTGTTCTCCTATGCGCCCCAACACCCGCAAGTGCTGAGCGGCACCGTCGCCGAAAATCTGCGCCTCGCCGCGCCGAAAGCGACCGAAGACGAGATGTGGGTTGCACTTGAAGATGCCTGCATTGCCGATCGCATCCGTGCCTCGGGGCTGGGGCTGAAAATGCCCCTGCAAGAGAATGGCATGGGCCTGTCGGGCGGTGAGCGGCGTCGGCTGGGTCTGGCGCGCGCCTATCTGCGCCACGCTTCGTTTATGGTTCTCGATGAACCGACCGAGGGACTGGATGCCGACACAGAGGCCGAAGTCCTGCGCCGTCTGGAGCGCCGACTATCTCTTTCGGGACAGGGCCTCATCCTGATCAGCCACCGTCGCGCGCCTCTGGCCCTGTGCCGGAATACTGCCGAGATAACAGGCATGGATGCCAACGGGCGCGTTCTGCTGAATGCGCTGCTTACACACGGCCCGCGATCGCCAAACACCTCGTCGCAAAGCGTGGCTTTTTGATCTAGCGCAAGGCAGGCCGAAGACGACGCAGGCACTCTCCATATCAAAGGAGATAAACCCATGTCTGAAGCCGCTATCTTCCCTGTCATCGCCATTGCCTCGGCCTTTATCGCCTTCATGGGCGTGCTGGGCGTCGTCTCCATCTGGAGCAATCTCGGCAAGAAGAGCCACTAAAACACCGCCCCTCGCAAAGGCGCAAAAAAGCCCGCCGGACCTCTCGTCTGGCGGGCTTTTGTTTGCGCGTATGGCAGCCGGACTAGGCGTCGCCGCTATCGCTTGTCTGCGACAGGTTCGTTACGGGCTTGAACAGCAGCTTGTCGATACGGCGGTCATCCATATCGATCACTTCCACCTCAAAGCGGCCCAGCTGAAGGATTTCGCCTTCCTCGGGCAAACGTGACAGGTGGTGCAGAACCAGACCGGCCACCGTGTGGAAGCCGTCCTGATCGCCGAACTCTTCGCCCAGCGCCTCTTCCAGCTCTTCCAGATCCACCGAACCGTCAACGATCCACGAACCGTCCTCGCGCTGACGGATCGAGTTGTCGGCTTCGTCGTGTTCTTCGTTGAAGTCGCCGGCAATCATTTCCAGCAGGTCGGTCGCGGTCACCACGCCTTCAAAGCTGCCGTACTCGTCCACCACAAAGGCCATGTGGATGCGCGAGTTTTTCAGGATCTCAAGAGCTTTCAGGATCGAGGTCGATTGCGGGATGAACGACGGCTCATTGATCAGAGGCTCGAGGTCTATCTTGCCGGTATCCAACAGGCTGTCCAGCACGTCCTTCTTGTGAACCACGCCCAGCGGGCTGTCGATGTCACCGTCGCGGCTGACCACAATGCGCGAATAGCCGCATTCGCGGATGTCTTTGCGAAGCGTCTCCTCGTCATCGGCCAGCGACACCCAGTAAACTTCATGGCGCGGCGTCATGGCCACGCGAATGGCGCGGTCGCCCAGGGTCAGGATCTCTTCGATCATCTCCTGCTCTTCAGGCTCGATCAGGCCTGCCGAGGTGCCTTCGGCGATCATGCTCTCCACCTCTTCCTGAGTGACGTCCGAACCATCGCGGTCCTTCACGCCCATCAGTTTGAGGATGCCCGAAGTCGATGCCGTCAGCAGCAGGACGAAGGGCTTCATCACCAGAGCCAGCGTCGAGATCGGTCCGGCCATCTTGGATGCCACCGTCTCGGGGAAGATCAGGGCAATACGTTTGGGGACCAGTTCACCGATGATCAGGGAGAAATAGGTGATGCCGACAACCACCACGCCGGTCGAGATAATCTGGGTGTATTTACCCAGCGCCGGAAAAGCCGCCGAGAGGATGGTGTCCAACTCGCCTGCAATACTGGCCTGACCGTAGGCACCCGCCAAAATACCGATCAGCGTAATGCCGACCTGCACTGCGGACAGAAATTGTGTGGGTTCTTCGGCCAGCTTCAGCGCGGCGCGCGCACCGCGATCACCGCGCTCGGCGCGGCCCTGTAGCCTAGATTTACGAGCAGAAACGACCGCAAGCTCGGTCATAGCGAACATGCCGTTCAATACCACCAGCAGCAGTACGACGACGATAGCGATGGTCAACATCGAAAGGGGTAGAGCCCAAAACGCGGTGCATCATACGGCATCCGCAGCTCTTACATTAAGGCCCAGCGGCGAAAAACACCATACCGACCCTCTGGCTACACCGTATTAAATGCCAAAGACCTTGGTCGTCATATGTGGCCCAAAGACTGCCAAAAGGCCCGTTAAGGGCCTGAACCGCC
>NZ_DIGV01000011.1 GCF_002419815.1 Brevundimonas sp. UBA5713
CCCATGTCGGTCATGGTCAGGTTGGGCACCTTGCGCAGCGGCGGGACCTCGGCCGTCATACCCAGACGCGGCGCCAGCGTCGCGCGGCCCATGCCCGAACGGTCGATGGCTTCGGAGACGATGGTGTAGGCCCGGTCCTCGGTCGGACGGACGATGACGTCATAGGTCTCGGCGACCGAGATCTGGAACTCGTCGGTCTCCACCGGTCGGACGTTCTCGCCGTCGGCCTGGACCACGGTCATGGCCAGACCCGGGATACGGACGTTGAAGATCGACATGGCCGAGGCGTTGATGACGCGCAGACGCACCCGCTCGCCGGGACGAAACAGGCCGGTCCAGTTCTCCTGCGGGCCGTGGCCGTTGATCAGATAGGTATAGGTGGTGCCGTTGACGTCGAGGATGTCGCGCGGATCCATCCGCATCCCGCCCCACATCCGGCGCTCGGCCAGATCCATGCCGTCCGAGCCGTCCAGCAGTCCGGCCAAAGACGTCTTCTGCATGTTGAAGTAGCCGGGGCTCTTCTTCAGCTTGTCGAGAATCTGGTGCGGATGCATGAAGCTCCAGTCCGACAGGACCAGCACATGCTCGCGGTCATAGGCGACCGGATCGACGCCCGCCGGGTCGATGACGATGGGGCCGTAATGGCCGAGCGCCTCCTGCAGCCCCGAATGGCTGTGGTACCAATAGGTGCCCGACTGCTTGATCGGGAACTCATACACAAAGGTCTCGCGCGGCTTGATGCCGGGGAAGCTGACGCCCGGCACGCCGTCCATCTGGAACGGCAGCAGCAAGCCATGCCAATGGATCGAGGTGTCCTCGTCCAGCGTATTGGTCACCGACAGCCGCACGTTCTGGCCTTCGCGCATCCGCAGCAGGGGCGCGGGCAGCAGGCCGTTGATCATGAAGGCGTGGCCCGTGCGCCCGCCGACGGTAAAGCTGGCGTCTCCGACGGTCAGGTCGATGTTGGGTCCCGTCAGCGTCGGCAGATCGGCGCGCAGACCAGGGGAACCCGACTGGGCCCAAGCCGGCATCAGGCCGGAGAGGCCCAGTAATCCGCCACTGACGGCGGCGCTCCGCAACAGGGATCTGCGATCGAGAGCCATGCTCGACATATGATGGATCATCCTTCTTGAATGCGGCTCGCCGCCGACGACTTCGGAGGGAGCTTCACTGGGTACTACGCACCCGGCAGCCGTTTCCCCTTGCGACAGGTCGCCACACAAGAGAGGGCAGGCTCCAAGCTTCCGGGGCGCGGAGCGAAACCTTGCAGCCATGACGGCGGAACCAAGATCTGGATGCAGCAAAAGGACGGTGTTTCAAGCTAGGCGCCGCCAGATCGCTTACAGCGGCGTTGGAATCAGTCGGCATCAAGGCGCGTCAGGATCGCCTTCATCTGGGCGATCTCGTCGTCCTGCGCCCGTACGATCTGGTCGCACAGGGCCAGGATTTCCCGATCGCGGATCGAGGCCTGCTCGCACATCAGGATCGCGCCGGAATGGTGGGGGATCATGGAGCGTAGGAATTCCTTGTCGCCCACCCCTGCCTGGGTCCGCATGCCGACGAAAGCGAGGATGAACACCGCCGCAGCACCACCGACGATCGCCAGATTCAGCTTACGCGACGGATACATTGATCGCATGAACCAGAGCATGAGGATCGCCATGGGCGTGACCATCATAAGGGTCATGTAGACGTTGTTGAGGTTGAGGTAGAAATGATCCAGCGTGGCGATCATCGTATACATGACGAGGTACATGACGATGAAATCGAGAACCAGTTCGATCCCGAATGACCGGTATTGACCCTTGTTCACGGCGCGTCTCCCTGCCTCTCAAAATCCGGATGCCCTGGCGCACAAGCGCCGCAGGGCCACCCAGCTAACCCCTACAAAAAATAATGGTTCCGGCTGTTGACCTTCCCATGAGGGGAAGGATTAGAACCGACAGGCGTCCATTATTGAAAGGTTCGCCCATGTCCGCCCATGTTCCCGGGGCCACCGATCTACAGGTGCTCCACATCCCCAAGATCCGCTGCGGCGGCTGCGTCGCCAGCGTCGAGAAGGCCATTCATTCGGTCGACGCCTCGGCCCAGATCACCGCCGACATCGAGGCCCGCCGCGTCGAGGTGACGACCGACGCCGACCGTCAAACCCTGCTGACCGCGCTTGACGCCGCCGGCTATCCGGCCGAGGCCGCCTGACCATGAACAAGCTGAAGATCGCCTCCCTCGCCGCCGGCGTCGCCATCCTCGGCGGCGCGGGCTTCCTGCTGAACGGCCTGCCCACCGTGGCCCAGGCCTCGGACATGACCGTTTACAAGAGCGATTCCTGCGGCTGCTGCGGCGGCTGGGTCGAGCATATGCGCAAGGCCGGCTACGCCATCCGCGTCGTCGCCACCGATGATCTGGCACCAGTGAAGACCCGTCTCGGCGTGCCGGAATCCCTGTGGTCCTGCCACACGGCCGTCGTCGATGGAAAGGTGATCGAGGGCCATGCCCCCGCCGCCGCCGTCAGCGCCTTCCTGAAATCGCCGGGCGCATCGCGCGGCATCGGCGTAGGCGGCATGCCGACCGGCTCGCCCGGCATGGAGGCCCCCGGCTACGCCCTCGAACGCTACGACGTCATGCGCTTCGGCGCAGGCCAGCCCGCCCCCTTCATGACCTTCGAAGGCGCGACGCCCGTCCGCTAGACCCCTACTCCACTATGACAGAAGGCCCCGCCGGCTAGCCGGCGGGGCCTTTTCGTATCTCCCATCGCGGACCAGACCATCGCCAGCGGCGCCCTCTCCAAGGAGAGCCTTTATGGTTAGATGCAAATGAGCCATCGACCTCGACCAAGTGAAAGACGCGCTTGATCGCCCGCTCAACCGGAATGACCGGCCTACTCAGGCCGGATCGCAGTCAATTCGGATTCGCGACCGCGTACAGTGACATCGAACTGGACGCGCTCGCCTACATCGCGAATTTCGACTTCGCCCGGCATCGCTTCGGTTGGTCGCGTCGAGCCAGAACTCGCCGTCGGAGATCTTCGTGGTCGGCGACGACCAGTAGGTCGAAGCTCGAGAAGTAAAGAAGGACCTAGGCTCAGGACCCATTGAATTGCGGCGTGCGATCTGATTCAGGCTCCTGAGGAGTCTGGATTATGAGCGATCTTTATTGGCTGACGGACGAGCAGATGGCTCGGCTGGAGCCCTATTTCCCTAAGAGCCACGGCAAACCTCGGCGGGCTTCTTGGTGGGCTTGGCAGCCAATTTTGGGCTGGAGGGATTGGGTCTCATCTGCGTTCCTTATGTCACTGCGACGAGACCCAATCCCTCCATTATCCGCAACCCCAGATCTGTGCCAAAGGCGCTGACGCCGAACACTCATGCGAAAAGAACTCCGTAATATCTTGTGGCCCGGGTTGCTCGTCGGAGGCCTGGTCATGGCGGTCTTCGCTGGCAGGCACTATGGCCAGACCTCGTCCAACGCCGCGTCATCTGCAGAAGTCATCGAACAGGGCCGGCAGATCTATGCGGACCAATGTGCGTCCTGCCACGGTGCGCAGCTCGAGGGGCAGCCGGACTGGAAGACGCCCCTTCCGTCCGGGCGTCTCCCGGCGCCACCACACGATGCCGACGGCCACACGTGGCACCATCCCGATGACATCCTGTTCCGGATCGTCAAGGAGGGCACGGCCGCCATCGTCGGGGGCGGCTATAAGAGCGACATGCCGGGCTTTGCCGTCCTCAGCGACGCAGAGATCCAGGCTGCGCTCGCCTATATCAAGAGCACCTGGCCGGAGCGCGAGCGGACCTACCAGGAGAATGTGTCGCAAGCACGCTGAGCGCTGATGGCACCTTCGGGATGGAGCTTCGCTGCAGGCCGGAGCTGCCCGTGCGACCGGCTGCTCAGTTTTCCGAGGCCCACCCGGTGACAGTTGTGGCTGCCGGACAGAAGCGGCATATTTGGATCGACCTGATGGCGAAACCTTTGGGAGGGATGTTCGTGGGATTATTCATGGCTTACTTGGCATTTGAAGCGCGCTCGATCTTGGCGCCGCCTCGGGTTTTCCCTCGATGAACAATCCCGGCTCCAGTTCATCGAAGCGGGTTCAGGACCGCGCGGACCGACTCAACAAGAACTGCTTCTGCGTTACACTGGACCTTCCATCGCTGCGCGAAGCGATGGAGCGCGAGGCCGGTGAGCCGGCATTCTTCGAGACGTTCATCCGCCCCAAGGCCCATCTGTTCTCGCACGTACCGGTGTTCCTTTCGGCCACCACCGTGGATGAGATGCGCGCCATCGCAGCGGCTGTGGAGACCACCGCCCAACTCGCGGCATACAAAGCCGCGGTCCTTTCCTGGGCGCCGGAAATCGCGCGGGCGGATCACGGTCCGATCGGGGCATTGATGGGCTACGACTTTCATCTTGGCGAAGACGGCCCCCGGCTGATCGAGATCAATACCAACGCCGGCGGGGCATTTCTCAATGCCTTTCTTGCAAGGGCGCAGCGCGCGTGTTGTGCCGAAATGGATATCCCCCCGGCGCTGCCATCGTTCGAGGACGCGGCGTTTCGCATGTTCCAGAACGAATGGATTCGGCAGCGGGGAACGGGCACGCCACAACGCATCGCCATCATCGATGACAATCCGCCGGAACAGTACCTTTATCCCGAGTTCGTGCTCGCGCGGCAAGTTTTGGCGGCACGAGGGGTAGACGCGGTCATCGCCGACGCCGGTCACCTTAGCTACGACGATGGTCGGCTCAGCGTCGACGGAAAGACGATCGATCTCGTTTACAATCGGGTCACCGATTTCGCCTTTGATCAGCCCGAGCACAAGGCATTGCAGGAATCCTACCGTGATGGCGCGGTTGTCGTAACGCCGAATCCGCACAACCACGCGCTCCTTGCCGACAAGCGCAACCTTTCGCTTCTTTCGAATTCCGCGACACTTGAGGCATGGGGAGTCGACCCGGGGATTCGGGCCGGGCTTGCTGCCGTTCCACGCACCGTTCTGGTCAATCCCGACAACGCTGATGCACTTTGGAAATCCCGCAAGGACCTGTTCTTCAAGCCGACAGGAGGACATGGTGGCAAGGCGGTATATCGTGGCGACAAGCTGACGAAAGGAGTCTGGGCGGAGATCGTGGGAGGCGGATACGTTGCCCAGACGCTGGTCCGCCCCAGCGAGCGCATGATCAAGATCGACGAGACACCCCAGAGGCGCAAAATGGACGTGCGACTGTATACCTATGATGGGCAGGTGCTTCTGGTGGCCGCGCGCCTTTATCAAGGCCAGACCACAAATTTCAGGACGCTAGGGGGTGGGTTCGCGCCGGTGTTCGTGATCTGAAGCGAGAGCTGTTGGGATCTTGTATAATGAAATCAATCCCTTAAGGTGGAGAAGGTTGGACGTCAGACCCATCCCCTCCAGTGAACTCCCCTTCCTGCGCCGTCGCTGTTCCAGCGCTCAACAGCACTGCCAGAAAGGCCGTCCCCGATAGTTTCATGGTTCATCCTATGAGTCTCAACACAGTGATGCTGGTCGCTTAGGTGGAGCTAACAAGTCAACCAAAATGAGACTCATCGTCTGTCGCCCGATCAGATGCATTGCTCGCATCTGCGCATATGGACGTTTGCCAAAAACTCGGACTGCGCGTGCAGCGGTGCTGGTGCTGACAAGTTAACTGGAT
>NZ_DIGV01000016.1:0-101992 GCF_002419815.1 Brevundimonas sp. UBA5713
CGGCACGGGCGCGGGCTTCGGCCTCGGCGGCAGCGGCCGCGCGCGCCTCGGAAGCACGGGCCAGCCCTGCGGCACGGTTGTTCAATGAACCCAACTGGGTCTGGTTGGTGGTCAAGGTGCCGGCATGCTCTCCGTTCATATAGATGTCGAACGCCGCCGGCTCAGATACATCCACCACCGCCTGAACATTTTGCGGCGCGCGCCAGCTGTCACCGGCCGCCAGTTGGCGGGCAAACAGAATGCGACCGTCGCCCTGACGGATCACCAAGGTGACGGGGCGATTGGCCTGCAGCACGACAATGGAGCTGGTGGCCGGAGCGCCGTACAGGGCACCGCGCGGATTAAAGGCGGCCTGCACCGGCGGCGAAGGCGGGGTGGCCGTGGCCAGCGCTTCCGGATCATCGCCCAGCAGCTCGGCCTCGATACCGCGCGTCAGATACATGGGCGGAATACTCTGGTCGGGCGGAGCGGCCTGCGGCGCGTTCAGCGTCAGTTCTTCCGGGCCGGGCACATCGGTGATTTCACGCCATTCCTTGGGCGTGGCCACAAGGTCGGACGGATGAGGCGGCTCGATCCGGCTGAGGCGCTGATAGATATTCCACGACAGAAAGGCCACGGCGACCATGCCGACCACGGCTAAAATAGCCGGAGAACGGCGGCGCATTTCCTGGAAGGCAGCGCCGGTCGGGGCCTGAAGCTGGGTCGCGGCCTCCGGGTTTTCGCGCTTGAACTGTTCGACCGCTTCCAGTTCGTCCAGCCCCAGCACCTGCGCATAGATGCGCACATAGCCGGTGGTGAAGATGCGTGACGGCAGGACCGACTGGTCGCCCTGTTCAATGGCGGTCAGAAAGCGCGGATGGACGCGGGTCTTGGTCGACAGCTCGGCCATGGACAGGCCCGATGCCAGACGCGCCGCGCGCAGACGTGCCCCCAAGGACAGGTCCTGCGACGTGTCTGGGGCAGCTGTATCTGTCTGGGACGGCAAAGGCCGATCCTGATCCATCGAGCGGGGTATCCGTGGCGTTTGCGCCGTCAGCGCCTGATCCATCGCTTAGACGACCATCCGTCCATGTTCAACGTATGGCGCGGTCACACCCCAAGGTTCAGCTTGCGGGCCAGGGACTCGATCTCGCCGCGCACCGACGAGGCCGATGAGGCCAACAAGGGCTCCATGCCCCGCCAAGCCGCATTCAGATCGGCGGACAGGATCATCCGCTTGACCGGCCCCACGCCACTGGCCGGAGCCGACAGGCGGTCAAAGCCCAAGGCGATCAGGGCAAAGGCCTCCAGCGGCTTGCCCGCCATCTCACCACAGATCGACACCGGCGTATTGGTGTCGGTGCATTTCCGGCGGATTTCCAACAGCGCTCTCAGCGCCGGCGGCGACATGGCGTCATAGCGGTCCGCCACGCGCGGATTGGTCCTGTCTGCGGCAAACATATATTGCATCAGGTCGTTGGTGCCGACAGAGACAAAGTCCGTCAGCGGCAACAGGGCGTCGAGGTGCCACAGCAGGCTGGGGCATTCGATCATGGCCCCCAGACGGATCAGGCGCGGGAGGTTGCGGCCTCGGCGACGGGCCCAGTCGCATTCCACGTCCATCAGTTCGCGCGCACGGCGGAACTCTTCGACCGTGGCGATCATCGGGAACATGACGCGCAGTTCGCGACCTGCCGCCGCGGCCAGCAAGGCACGAAGCTGCATCCGCAGCAGGGCGGGACGGTCCAAACCCAAGCGGATGGCACGACGGCCCAAGGCGGGGTTTTCCTCGCGCTCGGGCTCCAGATAGGGCAGCACCTTGTCGCCGCCGATATCCAGCGTGCGGAAGGTCACAGGGCGGTCGCCTGCCGCATCCAGCACCAATTTGTACAGCGCCGTCTGGGCCGTCAGCTTGGGCAGCTCGTCGGCCACCATGAACTGGAACTCGGTACGGAACAGGCCGATGCCCTCGGCCCCCGTCATGTCGAGGTTTTCCAGATCGACCGCCAGACCGGCATTGGTCAGCAGCATGATGCGCCGCCCATCCAAGGTGACAGCGGGCGTATCACGCAGCTGGTCGAACTCGGCGCGGCGTTGGGCGCGCACCTCCATCCGGTTCTGGATGGCGGCCAGCATGTCGGCACGCGGGCGCAAATAGGCCTCGCCCGTCTCGCCATCGACGATGACGGCATCGCCCTCGGACAGGCGGTCACGCAGACCGGGCAGACGGCCCACACACGGGATTTGCAGGGCCCGCGCCACAATGGCGGCGTGACCGGCGGGGGAGCCTTCTTCCAGCAGCAGGCCCTTAAGCTTGCTGCGCGGATATTCCAGCAAATCGGCCGGACCCAGATTACGCGCCACCAGAATGGCGTCGTCAGGAATGACGCGCGCCGAGGGGTCATCGCCCATCAGGATACGCAGCAGGCGGTTGGCCAGATCTTCGAAATCGTGCAGCCGCTCGCGGATATAGGGGTCACGGGCGCTGGCAAAACGGGCGCGGTGTTCGGTACGCACACGGTCCACCGCCGCCTCGGACGTCAGACCACTGCGGACCGCCTCCAGCAGGGAGCGGTTCCAGCCGCGGTCGTCCGCGAACATGCGGTAGGTTTCCAGCACCTCATAAGGGGTGCCGCCCAGCTTGGCTTGACCGCCCTCCAACAGCACGTCGATGCTGGATTTCAGTGCCGCCAGACCGGCATTCAGGCGCTGCTCTTCCAGTGCCGGATCGTCGGCCAGCAGCTTGTCGGGCGGAACCGGCGCTTCGTGCAAAATGGCCCGACCCACGGCCAGACCTTCGGCGAACTTCTGGCCGCTCAGACGCTCGGGCCGGTGCGGAGCCAGTTCGACGTCGCGCAGTTCGGCATCGCCCAGCAAACCGCCGGAGGCCACGGTCTCGGACAGGACCATGGCGATGTTCTGGATATCCTCCAGCTCGTCCTCGTCATAGACGCGGGCGGCACGGTTCTGCACGACCAGCACGCCGATGGCGCGGCCACCGCGCAACAGCGGCGCGCCAAGGAAGGCGTTGAACGGGTCTTCGCCCGTTTCGGGGCGATACGAGAAACTTGGGTGTTCCTGCGCATTCGACAGGCTGACAGGCTGGGCCAGACGGGCCACTTCGCCCACCAGACCTTCGCCGGGGCGCAGACGGGTGTTGTGGACGGCCTCGGGGTTCAGACCTTCGGTCGCGAACAGTTCCAGTTCACCCGACCCGCGTCGCAGATAGATGGAGCAGACCTCGGCCACCATGGAGCGGGCGATGATCCGCACCACCACGTCGAGACGCTGTTGGGCGCTGGCCACATGGGCCGCATCGGCCCCGCCCGCCAAAGCCTCGCGGATTTGGCGCAGGAGGTTTCTGGGCCCCCTTGTCGACAGTCCGCCTGCTTTGACCATGGTCACTCCTGTCAGCGCATCATCGGGTCAGTGTACCAGATAAGATGCGCCTTTGTTTTCACCTATAGGGCTTCCAGTCCATAGGCCGCGTGAAGCGCTCGAACGGCCAACTCGGCATAGGCCGATTCAATCAGGACACTGATCTTGATTTCCGAGGTCGAGATAGCCTGGAATTTGATGCCCTTGTCGGCCAGAGCGCGGAACATCATCTGCGCCACACCGGCGTGCGAGCGCATGCCCACGCCGATGACCGACACCTTGGCCACATCGTCATCGACACGGATTTCCTCGAAACCGATGGAGTCCTTTTCCGACTGCATCAGTTCAGCGGCGCGCGCGGCATCGCGGCGGCCGGTGGTGAAGGTCAGGTTGACGGTGCCGGGGGTGCGGGCCTGCGACTGGACGATCATGTCCACGTTCACATTGGCCTCGGCCAGACGGGTGAAGACGTCGGCCGGAGCGTCGGTACGGTCCGAAAGACCCAGCAGAGTGATCCGGGCTTCGTCCCGGCTCATCGTCACGCCGGAAACGATGCGCTTTTCCACGATCTCATCCTCATCGCAAATCAGGGTGCCGGCATCTTCCGGCAGAATTCCGTTTTCATCGGGCTCGATAAAGCTGGACAGCACGCGCACGGGAACCCGATTGTGCATGGCCATCTCGACCGAGCGTGTTTGCAACACCTTGGCCCCAAGGGATGCCATTTCCAGCATCTCCTCATAGGAGACCTTGGCCAGACGGCGCGCACGGCTCTCGACGCGCGGGTCGGTCGTATAGACGCCGTCCACATCCGTATAGATGTCGCACGGGCAGTTCAGCGCCGCCGCCACGGCGACTGCCGAAGTGTCCGAACCGCCACGGCCCAGCGTGGTGATGCGGCCTTCGGGAGTGACGCCCTGAAAGCCCGGAATGACGGCAATTTCACCGGCATCCATGCTGGCGGCCATAGCCTCGGCACGGATTTCCTCAATGCGCGCGCGAGCGTGGGCGTCATCGGTGATGATCGGGATCTGCCAGCCCATCCAGCTGCGGGCCTTATAGCCCATATTGCGCAGGGTGATGGCCAGAAGGCCCGAAGTCACCTGTTCGCCCGAGGCGACCACCACATCATATTCATCGTCGGACAGGGTGCCCGCCGGATACAGACCCGCAGCCGGAGCCCCTGCCCCGTCGGTCCACGCCACCAGCTCATTGGTTTTACCCGCCATGGCAGACACCACCACGGCGACCTTTTTGCCTTTAGCGGCCTCGGCCGCGACAATGCGCGCGGCGCGCCTGATCCGTTCCAGATCGGCCATGGAAGTTCCGCCGAACTTCATGACCAGACGGCTTGCATCCGTCTGCGGGTTCGCCCCCGTCATACCGGTATCCAATTCTCAAGCCCCTGTTCGGGGTCGTGTTGCACTTGCGTCGGGAAGAAAGGCAGTCCATCCCTTGGCTCATGTCCGCTTCTAACGACACCGGCCCCGAGCGCAAACCCCAAACCTCACAGGGTTTTACCGAAAATTCGCCCAAGGCGGAGATGGAACGTGCAGAGGGCCCCAGTATCGACCCTGCCGATGTGGCACGTTTTTCCGCTCAGGCCGCTGAATGGTGGGACCCCAAGGGGCCGTTTGCGCCGCTTCACCGGTTCAATCCGGCGCGCCTGCGCTTTGTGCGCGACCGCGTGGCCGAGCACTATGGCCGCAACGCCAACAGTCGCGCCCCGTTCGAAGGCCTGAGCCTGATCGACATCGGCTGTGGCGGTGGCTTGCTGGCCGAGCCGATGCGCCGCATGGGGTTCGAGGTCACGGCGCTGGATGCGTCGAGCGAAAACATCGGCACGGCCCGCGCCCACGCTGAACAGGTGGGTCTGAATATCCGCTATCGCGCCGCCACCGTCGAGCAGACGGTGGCCGATGGCGAAGGCCCGTTCGATGTGGTGCTGACCATGGAGGTGATCGAGCACGTAGCCGATCCGGGCGAGTTCATCCGCACCTGCTCAAAGCTGGTCAAACCCGGCGGCACTATGATCGTTGCGACCCTTAACCGCACGCTGAAGGGCCTGCTGCTGGGCAAGTTCGCGGCGGAATATGTGCTGCGCTGGGTGCCTGCCGGTACCCACAACTGGCGACAGTTCCTGAAGCCGGACGAAATCCGCGACATGCTGAAGTCCGAGCCGCTGAGCGTCACCGGCCCGTTCGGGCTGGAGTACAACCTTCTGACCGACAAGTGGAAAGAAGGCGACGCCGACATCAACTATATGATGGTGGCAGTCAAACAGGCCTGAAAAAAGGGGAGAGGCACCAGCTTCTCCCCTTCTTCATTTTGGACAAGCTCCAGCTTAGTGCTGGGTTTCGCGCAGCAGGCTCATGTCATAGCCCAGCTCGGCAGCGCGATCGTACAGGCGCTGGCGCTGTTCCTGCGACGGCTTGGCTTCGCGGCTGAGGATCCACAGGTTGCGGCCCGACGGCTCGCCCACGATCGACCAGCTGTAGTCGTCGGCATGGTCGAGAATCCAGTAGTCACCGACGTAGAATGGGCCAAAGAAGGACAGCTTCAGCTTGGTGTTGTTGCTGCCTTCGACCACCTTTCCCTTGGCGGTGGCTTCGCGATATTCGCCGTTGACCGAGTCCTGACGGCAACCGTTGGTCACGCCGATTTGGCCATCTTCCAGCAGGCGATATTCAGCCGTAACGGCCTCACAGCCCTTTTGGTAGCCGAACTCATAGCGGGCCAGTTCGTACCATTTGCCCAGATAGCGATCGAGTTCGACCGCCTTGGTCGGCTCGGGTACATTGGCATTACCCGACGGGCCCTGACGCGCCAGAGTCGCGCATGCACCGAGCGCCAACAGACCGGCGACAGCCACACCGGCAACGAGCAGTTTGGGGAGGGGGGAGTTTTTCATCCCACCGCAACGCACTATCGACGAACGTTGTTCCGTTCAGCCCAATGCGCGTTCCATATAGCGGGCATCCTCGCCATAGGACGCCAGTTTTTCGGCCATACCCGGCGGGTTCTGGGCTTCAAAACCGTTGCGAGCCCAAAAGCCCGACGCATTGTTCACAGCCACCAGCGAGATCATCCTGTAGCCGTCTGCCTTCGCCGCGTCGGCCAGCGCTTCGACGACCTGACGGGTATAGCCGCCGCCGCGCGTGGACGGATGCAGCGCCAGATCGTGCAGGTAAACGGTTTCCGCGTCGTCGGGGACAGCGTCGATCAGGACATTCAGCGCCGGAGCCGCATAGCGTTTCCACGGATAGGCCACCAGATAGCCGCGCACGGTGCCCGCATCGTCCGACAGCACATAGCAACCGCGAGGATTAAGATCCAAACGGTTGGCGAAGCAGATACGGTCCTCGGGGTGGTCGGGGAAGGACACCTTTGCCACCTCGACCACGCCGTCCAGATCATTTTCGGTCATGGCGCGCCATTCCAGCGCCGACACGGAGGCAACAGACATCTTGAACTCCAGAAATACCGGGCCAGGCCATCAGGCCAACCCCTGAGAACGCCCCACTGGGCCTTCAGTTCGCCTTGGAAGGATCGGGCGGCGCGTCCGGCAGCGGCAGGCAGGGTATGCCGTCATCCTTCAGCTTTTTGATATCCGTAGGCGTGGCCTCACCATAGATTTCGCGCTTCTCGCTGCGGCCTTCGTGGATGTCGCGAGCCTCGCGGGCAAAGGCGTCGCCCACGTATTCGAAATTCTCTTCGACGTGACTGCGCACCTCGCGCGCGGCCTGCATCATCATGGTCTGCATGGCCTTTACGGCATCGGCGGGAGCGCCAGCGGTCTTCTTGGTGCCGGATACAGCGGGGGCCATGATCTGCTTTTTCACTTCGCGCGAGGCGCAGAAGGGGCATTCGACCAGACCGCGGGCGGCTTGGTCGTCATAGTCGGAAGACGAGGCGAACCAGGCTTCAAAGCCGTGGTCCTGATCACAAACAAGGGCGTAGCGGATCATTGCGCAGTGACAAAGGATCGATCGTGAGTCAGGGCGGGAATGGCGCGACGTGCCTTCTCGACCGCTGACAGGTCTAGCTGGGCGTGAAGCACTGCAGGGCGGTCGTGGTCAAGCTTGGCAATCACCTCGCCCCACGGGGAGATGACGACCGAGTGGCCCCAGGTCTGTCGGCCATCCTCATGGGTGCCGCCTTGGGCGGGAGCCAGAACATAGCTGCCGGTCTCGATGGCGCGCGCCCGCAGCAAGACTTCCCAGTGGGCCTCTCCGGTCGGGCGGGTGAAGGCAGCAGGCACGACAATCAGGCTGGCTCCGCCATGGGCCAAGGCGCGGTGCAGATAGGCAAAGCGCACGTCATAGCAGATGGTCAGACCCAGTCCGCCCCACGGCGTGGGGGCCACCACCGCCTCCGATCCGGGACGGACCACCGCGCTTTCGCGCCAGCGCTCGCCCGTGTCCAGATCGACATCGAAGACGTGCATTTTATCGTAGCGTGCGACGATGGTGCCTGTCGGATCGATCAAAAGGCTACGATTGGCCGCACGGTCATCGCCATCAATGTTCGAGCGCACCATGGCCGATCCCATCAGGATCCAGACCTTGAGCTCGGCAGCCAGCTTGCACAGGCCCTGAACGGCGACATCATCGCCCTCGTTCACAAGAGCCGCGTCACGAAGGCCCTTCCTCTGTTCGAGGAAGTTGGTGGCCTCGGGCGTGATGATCAGTTCGGCCCCCTTGAGGGCTGCCTGACGGATCATGGGCGCGACGTGATCAAGGCCCGCCTTCGCCGTGGCTGGCGTGCAGGTCTGGATCAAAGCCACATTGACGATGTTGCTCATGTCGCGCCCCCGATCATTTGGCCTCAGGCTGCCAGCAGCGGGTCGAGACCACCCTTGGCGTCCAGAGCGTGGATATCGTCGCTGCCGCCAATGTGCTGATCATTGATGAAGATTTGCGGGAAGGTGGCTGCGCCGCCCGAACGCTCGACCATCTCGGCCTTCTTTTCCGGATCGTTCGAGGCGACGATCTCGGTGTAGGCGGCACCCTTACGGTCCAGCAGGGCCTTGGCGCGGATGCAATAGGGGCAACCCGGCTTGGTGTAGATGACGACTTCGGCCATGGGGGATCTCCTTTAAAACTCTTATGCGTAAGGCCCCGACGGTCGAGATCGATCCGCAAAAGCCCGATGTATGATCCTATTTAGGCATTTCCCGCCCGCCGCGCACCCCCGCAACGACAGCAAGGTCGACCTGACGCGCTCCGGCGGCCATCAGGGCCTCGGCGCAGGCGTTGGCGGTGGCCCCTGTGGTCAGCACATCATCCACCAACAGGATATGGCGGCCCTTGATCTGCTGGACGCCCCTGCCGGTTACGGCGAAAGCGTTTTTGACGTTCAGCCGACGCTGGCGACCGGATTTGCCCCCTTGGGAAGCTGTCAGGCGCACCCGCTTCAGACTGTCGGGCAGGTAGAGCAGTCCACGTGTGCGTGCCAAAGGGCGGGCGATCTCTGCGGACTGGTTCAAGCGGCGTCGCAACAGCCTGAGCGGATGTAGGGGCACGGGTACCACCGCATCGACATCATCCAGCATGGGCGCGGCCGCGCGGCTGAGCCAGCGCGCAAAAAGAGCGGCGTTTTGCTGCTGATCGCCGTGCTTGAGCCCCAGGATCAATCCGCGAGAATGTTCGTCATACAGGCACGCGGCGCGGGCGCGCGAAAACCGGTGCGGGTGCGACAGGCAGGCTGCGCACCGGTCAATGCCGAAGCCGCCACCGTCATGCTCATACGGCAGGCCGCAGCCGTCACAGACCGGATCTTCCAGAAAGGTGATCTGTGACCATGCGGCAGAGGTCAGACCCTGCGAGGCAACCGATTTGGCATCATCATAGCTGAGTGGCGGCAGGACCAGATCGGTCAGGGCGCGGCCCAGTCTTTTGCCACGCAGAGCAAAATCCGCCGTTTGGCGACGGCAAAGGTCTTTCCATTCCGACGGCGAGCCGCCATCTAGTCCCCACATGAGCGCCCCCTCTTCCGGTCCCCCGATTATCTTCGACACAGCGCGTCGCCAGCAGAGGCTGACGCGATCGGCCAAGCTGTTTGCCAAGGCCGATTTCCTGCATCGTCGTGCGGCAGAGGACGCGGCCCACACTCTGTCGGCCATATTGCGCGAGTTCAAGAACCCTGTGGACCTGTCGCCGCATCAGGGCGTGCTGGCCGAGGCGCTGCACGGCTTGCCCGCCGCCGAACGCATGGGGCCGATCACAAACATCGGCACGATTGCCGATCGCGCGGCACCGGGGGCGGCCCCTCTGCCACTTGAGCCGCAAAGCGCCGACCTGATCGTCAACCTGTTCGGCCTGCACTGGGCCAATGATCTGCCCGGCGCGTTGAGCCAGATCCGCCGCGCGCTGCGCCCCGATGGCCTGTTTATCGGCAGCCTGTTTGGCGCGGCGACACTGAAGGAACTGCGCGGGGCACTGACCGATGCCGAGCTGGAAATGACCGGCGGGGCGCAGGCGCGCGTGTCTCCCTTTGCGGATGGCTTTGACGGTGCCGCCCTGTTGCAGCGGGCTGGGTTTGCCCTGCCCGTCTCGGATGTGGACCGGATTACCGTGCGCTATTCCAGCCCGCTGTCGCTGATGCATGACCTGCGGGCCATGGGCGAGACCAATAGTCTGGCGGGTCCGATCCGCCCTTTAAGCCGCCGTATCGTGACGCGCGCCGTCGAGCTTTATTTCGAACGTCATGCAGAGGCCGATGGCCGGATTCCGGCGACGTTCGAAATGGTGCACCTTGCCGGTTGGGCCCCGGATGACAGCCAGCAAAAGCCCGCCAAGCGGGGCTCGGCCAAGATGCGACTGGCCGATGCACTGGGCGTAAAAGAACAGACGGGCGAGAATTAGAAAAGGGGCCGAAAGGCCCCTTTTGTGCGTTTAGTCGCCAGAACTTTCGCCGTCTCCGCTATCGCCTTTGCCACCATCCAAGCCAGCGACGACCTCGTTTTTAACATATTCCCACATGCCACTGTTGCCGCCGCCCAGAGCAGCCACGCTACCGATGATGACAAGAGCGATCAAAGCGGCGATCAGGCCGTATTCGATGGCCGTGGCACCGCTGTCGTCGTGTGCGAAATCCTTAACGTTTGTCAGCATCACACACCCCTTCGGCACGCCTTGATTAGATCAGATCGCGAAGCCAGGCGATCAGAGGTTCATCCGCCGGAGGCATGGGATAATCGCGCAATTTCGCGGGTTTGACCCACGCCAGAGCCGAATGTTCCTTGGCTACCACCGTGCCGGACCACCGCCGGCACAGATACAGTGGCATCAACAGGTGAAATTTTTCGTAAGCGTGACTGGTAAACACGAAGGGGGCGAGGCACGCCTCCTTCACATCGATGCCCAGCTCTTCCTTCAACTCGCGGATCAGGGCCTGCTCGGGACGTTCGCCCGGCTCGACCTTGCCGCCCGGAAACTCCCACAGTCCGGCCAGCTGTTTGCCCTCGGGGCGCTTGGCGATCAGGATGCGGCCATCCGGATCGATCAGCGCCACGGCAACGACGAGAACGGTCGGGACCTGAGCTTCGGCAACGGCCTCGGTCACGAACGATAGTCCCCGTTGATCTCGATGTAGCGTTTGGTCAGATCGCAGGTCCAGACGGTCGCCGAAGCGCGGCCCGAGGCGACGTTCACCGTGATGTCGATCTCGGGGTTCTTCATATAGGCGCTCATCTTGGCCTCGTCGTAGTCGGGGGCCGGCGCGCCATCGATGGCCGCCGTGTGCGGGCCGAAATAGATGGCGAGGCGATCACGATCGACGTCTTCCTCGGTCTTGCCGACGGCCATGACGATACGCCCCCAGTTGGCATCTTCGCCGGCGATGGCGGTCTTGACCAGCGGGCTGTCGGCAATCGACTTGGCCAGCTTGCGGGCCGAAGCGGGCGATGCGGCACCGTCCACGGTGATCTTCACGAATTTGGTCGCGCCCTCGCCGTCCTTCACCAGCTGGTGGGCAAGGTCGAGCATGACCTGTTCCAGCGCGCGCGAGAAATCCTTCAGGCGGCGGTCACCGACGCGGCCGATGCGCGGTGCGCCGGAGGTGCCGGTGGCAAAGATCAGCGCCGTGTCATTGGTCGAGGTGTCGCCGTCCACGGTCACCGAGTTGAAGGTCGTGCGCACGTGCAGGTTCAGCAGGGCCTTGAGCACCGGCGGGGCGATATCGGCATCGGTGACGATGAAGGCCAGCATGGTCGCCATGTCCGGCGCGATCATGCCTGAACCCTTGGCAATGCCCGACACGCGCACCTTCACGCCCTCGATCTCGCACTCGGCGGTCGAGCCCTTGGGGAAGGTGTCGGTGGTCATAATGCCCTGACCGGCCTTGGCCCAGTTGTCTGCACCGAGACCGTTTTCGATGTCCGGCAGACGCGCGGCAATCTTGGTGTCGTCCAGCACTACGCCGATCACGCCGGTCGAGGCCAGCATGACGTCACGTTGGCGGCAGCCGAAGCGTTTGGCGGCCTCACCGGCCGTGCGACGCGCGGCATCGGCACCGGCCTTGCCGGTAAAGGCGTTGGCGCAGCCGGCGTTGACCACCAACAGTTTGACGCCCTCGCCACCCTTTTCCGCGCCCAGCTGTCGCTTGCACCAGTCCACCGGAGCCGAGCCCACCTTGTGGCGGGTGAACACGCCTGCGCAGTTGGCACCTTCGGGGAAGTGGAAGACCACCAGATCGTCGCGCTGGTGCTTGTAGAAGCCTGCGCGCGCCGTGGCGATCTCTACCCCGCCGACCGGCGGCATCACCGGAAACGGCACGGCCAACGGCGAGATCATCAGGCCCGGCTTGCCCGCAGCAGGGGTTTCAGCGGCCTTGGCCGAGGGCTGCGTCGCGCGCTTGATGACCGAGGTCAACGGATCCAGAGCCTTTTCGATAGCGGATTCAATCTTTTGTCCGGTCGAGGAGGACTTGGAAGCAGGAGGGCGGCTCATGAGGCGGTTCCGGTGGAGGCAGCGTTGGGGGATGCCGAAGCAGGGGGCGGCGTTTGCGTGACGGATTTGGGCGGGTCAATCTCAATCTGGACCTCGGCCTTGCCACGCAGCTGTTCCAGCAGCTGGCGCACCCCTTCGTAGGTCAGATAGCGAACGATGACGGGGCGGGCCTGCTCCAGCGTCGGCGGGGTCTCGGCGCGGCGGTCCTCGACACGCAGCACCGCCCAGCCATTGGGGGCCTGAACCGGACCGACCACAGCGCCGGTGTCCTGACCGACGATGGCGCTGGCATAGGGCGCTGGCAGCAGGTCGGGCGTGGCATAGCCCAGATCACCGCCGGAGAAGCGTGAGGCCTCGTCGATGGAGCGCTGGGCGGCCACGGCTTCGAACGCCGCCCCCTGCCCCAGCAGCGCCATCACCGCCTCGGCCTGTTCTTTCGACTGGCTGAGGATCAGGCGCAGGCGCACCTCTTCGGATTTCTGGGCACGGCGCTGTTGTTCGGCATAGAGGCGCTCGACCGCCTCATCGGAAACGGCGCGGTCCACCACCGTCTCCACCAGCATGTCACCGAGAATGCGTTGGCGCACGGCTTCGAGGCGGCGCTGGGCGGCGGGACTGTCAGCCAGTCCGCGACGCTCGGCCTCGGCGGCCAGCAGGGTCTGGTCGATCACCTCGTCCAGTACGCGTCGGAACAGTTCGGAGCGCACATCCAGCGGCTCGGCATCGCCAATCAGACCTTGGGCGACAGCTTCACGGCGAACATCGGATGCCCAGATTTCATGTTTTTCTACACGCGCGACAATCCGGTCACCTGCGTCGGGGTGGCTGGCGTCCTTGCGATCTCCGCAGGCAGCCAAAGACAACGCCAAACAGGCGCAAATGCCCGCCATGACGGGACGAAATCCAGAAAAGGAAGGGCGCGATGCAGTCATCGGGCGCTCCTGAAACGGGTCTATGGAGAGGCGGCAGCCTACGGAGGAGATGCCCTGCGCAAGCGTCGCCAAAACAGCGCTCGCGTTGACAGGTCATAGGGCGGTGCTTAAGTCCGGCCTGCGCCCAAGTCGAGGGGTTTTCGATCGTATGCGCGGCCCTTCGCGCGCCCTAGTTCTCAGGGATGCCGTAAACGGCTGCGATGGAAACCCGCGATTTAGGCCCAAGACCCTATTTTCTGAGCCCTTAACCGCTCGACCGATCCGGAACGCCCATGCTCGGCTTCGCCAAGAAATTCCTCGGTTCTTCGAACGACCGCAAGGTCAAGGCCTTCACGGCCCAAGTTCAGAAGATCAACGCCCTTGAAACCAAGTTCGCGGCCCTGTCCGACGACGAACTGCGCATGATGACGCAGACCTTCAAGGACCGGATCGAAGGCGGGGAGTCTCTGGATAAGATTCTGAACGAAGCCTTCGCCGTGGCGCGTGAAGCGTCCAAGCGCGTTCTGGGCCAGCGCCAGTATGATGTGCAGCTGGTCGGCGGCATGATCCTGCACGAAGGCGGCATCGCCGAAATGCGTACCGGTGAAGGCAAGACGCTGGTGGCTGTGGCTCCGGTGTACTTGAACGCCCTGCTGGGCAAGGGCGTGCACGTCATCACCGTGAACGACTATCTGGCCCGACGCGATGCCGAGACCATGGGCAGGGTCTATCGCTTCCTAGGTCTGGAAGTGGGCGTGATCGTCAACGGCCTGTCGCAAGGCCAGCGCCAGATGGCCTATCAGGCCGACATCACCTACGGCACCAACAACGAGTTCGNNTACGGCACCAACAACGAATTCGGCTTCGACTATCTGCGCGACAACCTGGTCTATGACCGTCGCGAGATGGTGCAGCGCGAGCACCACTTCGCCATCGTCGACGAAGTCGACTCCATCCTGATCGACGAAGCCCGCACCCCGCTGATCATCTCGGGTCCCACCGAAGACCGTTCGGACTTCTACAAGATCGTCGACACGCTGGTGAAAGAGCTGGTCAAGGACAAGGCCACCTATGACCTTGACGAAAAGCAGCGTCAGGCTCTGCTAACCGAGCTGGGCTCGGAACGCATCGAGGACATGCTGAAGGAAGCCGGTCACTTCGCGGATGGCACCGACGACCTGTACGACCCGCTGAACGTCTCGCTGGTCCACCACGTGAACCAGGCCCTGCGCGCCAATACCCTGTATCAGCGCGACAAGGACTACATCATCAAGGGTGGCGAGATCATCCTGATCGATGAATACACCGGCCGTATGATGCAGGGCCGCCGTCTGTCCGAAGGCCTGCACCAGGCGCTGGAAGCCAAGGAAGACGTCAAGATCCAGCCCGAGAACCAGACACTGGCCTCGGTGACGATCCAGAACTACTTCCGCCTTTATGAAAAGCTGTCTGGTATGACCGGTACGGCCGCCACCGAGGCGCAAGAATTCCTCGACATCTACAAGATGGACGTCCTTGAGGTCCCGACCAACCGTCCGATCCAACGCAAGGATTATGACGACGAGGTCTATCGCACCTTCAAGGAAAAGAACGCCGCCATCGTCAAACAGATCGCCGAATGCCACGTGAAGGGTCAGCCGATCCTCGTCGGCACCGTGTCGATCGAAAAGTCCGAAGAGCTGTCCGAGCTGCTGAAGACCTGCGACTACAAGGTCGAGGTCAGCCGCGAGCTGAAGCCGGAGTATGCCGGTCGCGAAAAGGAAGCCCAAAAGGTCGGTGATGACGCCTACAACATCACCTACAAAACCGGTCGCGGCATTCCGCACGCCGTCCTGAACGCGCGCCAGCACGAGCAGGAAGCCTATATTGTTGCCGACGCCGGTCTGCCGGGCGCAGTGACCATCGCCACCAACATGGCCGGTCGCGGTACCGACATCCAGCTGGGTGGTAACCTGGAAATGCGCATCCAGCGCTGGCGTCAGGAACAGCGCAACATGGCGATCGAAGTGACCGACGAAATGGTCGCTGCCAAGGAAGCCGAGTTCAAGGCCGAGATCGCCGTTGCCAAGGAACAGGCACTGGCCGCAGGCGGTCTGTTCGTTCTGGGTACCGAGCGCCACGAAAGCCGCCGTATCGACAACCAGCTGCGCGGTCGTACCGGTCGTCAGGGTGACCCCGGCACCTCGAAATTCTACCTGTCGTGCGAAGACGACCTGCTGCGCATTTTCGCCGGCGACCGTCTGGATGCGATCATGAGCCGGTTTGGCGTCGCCGAGGGCGAAGCCATCAGCCACCCGTGGCTGAACCGCGCCGTGGAGACCGCCCAGAAGCGTGTCGAGGCCCGCAACTACGATATGCGCAAGAACGTGCTGAAGTACGACGACGTCGTAAACGACCAGCGCAAGGCCGTCTTCGAACAGCGTCAGGAGTTCATGGACTCCGACGATCTGTCCGAACTGGTCGAGGATTTCCGCCGCGACGTGGTGTCCGATCTGGTCGAACGCTACATGCCGCCGAAGGCTTATGCCGAGCAGTGGGACATCAACGGTCTGGACGAGAAGGTGAAGCACACCCTCGGTCTGGAATTGCCGCTGCATGACTGGGCCGCCGAGGAAGGCGTGTCGAACGAAGAGATCGAAGAGCGTCTGAACGCCGCCGCCGATGCCCGCGCCGCCGAGCGTCTGGAGCTGATCGGTGTCGAACAGACCCGCGGGCTTGAAAAGCAGTTCATGCTGCAAATGATCGACATGAAGTGGCGCGAGCATCTGGTCCATCTGGACCATCTGCGCGGCGTCATCGGTCTGCGGGGCTATGGTCAGCGTGATCCGCTGAACGAGTACAAGACCGAAGCCTTCAACCTGTTTGAAAACCTGCTGCACGACCTGCGCCACGATGTAACGCGCTGGCTGATGACGGTCGAGTTCCGCTTCCAGCCGCCGCCCGCGATGGAAATGCCGGAGTTCGAGGAAATCCACCTGAACCCGGGCACGGGCGAGAACCAGATGGACAATCCGGCCGCCCAAAACCCCGAAGGCTTGCTGCAAGGCGATGACCGCGCGGCGCTGCCGGTCGAAGCCCTGCCGGAAGGCTGGGAGCGCACCAACCGCAACGGCGACTGCCCGTGCGGATCGGGCCGCAAGTTCAAGCACTGCCACGGTAGATTGGTCTAACCCGCGTCGGGTCGAAAAGGCGGAGCCTTTTGACCGCGGGTTAATCTTGGAATGGCGGGCACAGCCCGCCGCCGCTAACGCGACGTACGCGGTCGGTCGCTGCTTGAGCGGCTTAGTTTAAGGCGGGCTTTGCCCGCTGCGGCTACGCTCACCTCGCGGATGTTCGCGGCTTGAGCCGCAAAACTATTCTTGATCAGGGCGACGCTTCGGTGTCGCCCTTTTCTATTGGGCGGCTCCCAGAACACGGTAAGGTGGTGCCCATGTTAAAGCACCGTTTTGAATGCGCCCTGTCACTTGATCCCCAGCGCCTGCATTTTGCGGCGCACAGCCATCATCTGTGGCCGGACGTGACCTTCGATGCTCAGGTCCGTGCATGGGCCGAGGCCAACAAATTCGCCGACCGCAAATGGGATCTGATCTTTAGCGAGGTGATCCCGCAAGCCCAAGGCCATGTGGCGCGGCAGTTGGGGTTGCCAGGTCCCGACAGTGTGGTGTTCAGCTCCAATACCCATGACCTGTTGCTGCGTATCGTCTCGGCGGTAGAGACCAAGCCCGTACGGATTCTGACCACCGATGGCGAATTCCACTCCTTCCGCCGCCAGAGCCAGCGCTGGGAAGAAGCGGGCGAGGTGGTGCTCACGCAGGTTTCCGTGGAACCCGCCGACACCTTTGAAGAGCGTTTCCGCGTCGCCGCCGAGGCGGGCGGCCATGATCTGATCTTTGTCAGTCAGGTGTTTTTCCGCACCGGTCGTCTGGCCGGTGATCTGGAGGCACTGGCCCGCCTGTCCAAGCCCGAAGGGCCGTGGGTGGTCATTGACGGCTATCACGGCTTCATGTCGGTGCCGACCGATCTGTCGGCCATTCACGACCGCGTCTTCTATCTGGCGGGCGGCTATAAATACGCCATGGCGGGCGAAGGAGCCTGTTTCCTGCACGCGCCGGACGGCTTTGGCGCGCGGCCCGCTATCACCGGATGGTTTGCCGAATTCGGCGATCTGGAAGGCCCTGCGGGCGGGGTGCAGTACCGCACCGACGGCGGGCGTTTTTGGGGCGCGACCTTCGATGTCAGCGCGCTTTACCGCTTCAATGCCGTGCAGGACATGCTGACCGAGGAAGGCCTTGGCGTCGCCGATCTGAACGCCCACAGCCTTGGCCTGCAAAAGCGCTTTCAGACCGCATTGCAGACCAGCCAAGACCACGCCTTTGCCCATGCCGAATGGCTAAACCCTGTAGTGGATGGCCAACCCCACGCGCGTTTTTTGGCTCTGAGGCTTGAAAAGGCGGCGGCCTTGAAAGAGGCGCTGGCCGAGCGCGGCATCATCGTCGATGTGCGCGATGATGTGATCCGCTTCGGCTTTGGCCCCTATCAGGACGAGGCCGATGTGGACCGGCTGATCGCCACATGTCTGGAAATGTGACCTAGTAGAACAGGGCCTCGGCGTCCTTGCGCGCGACGGGCGGGGCCGTGTCGACCTGACGCGGGGTCGGGCGCTGACGGGGCGCAGTGGGGGCTGCTGGCACCCGCGTGACGGGCGCTGTGGCGGTGGGTGCGGTCACCACCGGCAAGGGATCACCCGGCAAGCGCGGAGACGGCGTAAGTGCGGGGGCCGGTTCATACAGTTCCGACACCGGCACATTATAGGCCTCGGTCACTGCCTCGATCGGCGGGGTCAGCCCTTGCGGGTAGGGATAGGACACGGGCTGCGCCTCGACCGGCGCGGCCACAGCTACGGCTTCCTGCGGCGAGGCGACCCGTTCGGCCTGTCCGCCTAGTCCCAAGGTCAGGCGCGCCTTGGCCTGCGATTGTTGAGTGTCGCACACGCAGAGGGCAAGAGCGCCTGCGGGATCATGCCAGAAGACCAGGGGCCAGCGGTTCTGCGCCCCGACCAAATCGCTGATCTCGGCGGCAAAGCCTTTGGCCCGCGCCAAGGCTTCCTGACGCAGGGGATCGCGGCCGACCGGCGTCAGGCCCGCAGCCGTCCAAAGCTCGGCACGGCGGCCCATCCATTCGTCAAACAGGGTCTTGCTGGGCTCCAGCCACATCTGGGCCACGGTCGCCTCTTCTGCGGCACCACCATAGCCCGACGGTATGGTGATGACGCGCACCTGGCGGCCCTGTGCGGCCAGTTGCACGGCCTCTTGGCGCGCCCACTGGTCAAAAACCGCATTGTCGCGCGGACCGATCAGGATGACGGGCCGCACGCCAGAGTTCAGCACCACATAGGGCGCGGCTTCGATGGCGGCTTGGGCCGCGGCGGCGTCGCCGGTGATCTGTACGGGGCGATGGCGCCCGTCCAGCATCCACCATGCGCCAATCGACGCTCCCGCCAGCAACAGGCCAAGGCCCGCGCCCGCAGCGAGGCCTGCCCAAAGGCACCTAGACAGCAAGATCGTATAGAGCGTCCCTCACCCGTTCCGCATGTGTCATCGGAAACAGATGGCCGCCCCCCTCCACCGTCTCAACCCGAACATGGGACGGGACGGTATTTTTCCCCGGCACGCACAGGCTCCCCACGCCTGCCTTCATCAGATGGATGTCGCCGCGAAAACGTCGCATGGCCCGCCACGGGTTGTGCCCCTGGCTGGCGTAGTTGGAGGCCTCCCACGCGGGCGAGCAGGCCAGCTCAAAGCCCTTGTCGGTCTCGATTAGACCGCCGCTTACATAGTCCGACAGGACAGCGTCGGGCCAGCCCTTAAACGCCCCCCTGCCCCGCCACGACTGGAACGCCTGTTCACGGCTTTCAAAGACCGAGCGGCGACGCAGCGTGGATTTGACGATCGGCACCTTGCTGGGCATGCGACCCAGTAACGGCAATCCGAACAAGCCCACCGTCAGGCGGCCCCAGATCACCGGATCGAGCAGCAAAAGCTTGGATACGCGCTGCGGCACCTCGGCGGCAGCCAGCAGGCTGCTGACACCGCCGATGGAGTGACCGGCCATGGCGACAGGCGGGCCGTCCATGCTCATCAGCAGTGAAATCAGATCATCGCGGTGATCGTGCCAGTTTCGGCGCGTTGCAATGTGCAGCGGCAGCCGGGTCTGGCCGTGACCGCGCAGGTCCGGTGCCCAGATGCGCAGGCCCGCCGACAGCGGCTGTAGCAGGCGTTTATAGGTATAGGCGTTGAAGCCGTTGGCGTGCACGAACACCAGATCGACCGGACGGTTGGGGTCGCCAAAGTCCAACACCGACAAGGTGCCCTCGCCCCACCGGTTGGAAATCGGGATGGAGCGACGGCGCGGCTCTTCCAACGCCACGGCGTCCATCAGGCGGCCACCTTGCAGTTGGCGCAGCGGCCATGGCCTTCGATCGTCGTACGCTCGATCTCATAGCCGACTGCAGATGCGGCGACATCGATGCCGAGACTGCTGGAGGGAATGGCCACTTCAGCAGTGGCCCCACAGCAGTCGCAGATCAGGAAAGCAGCGGCATGGCTGCCCACCTCGTCCTCTTGGGCGCTACAGGCTACATAGGCGCTGATCGAGGCAATGCGATGGACCACCCCGCGCCGTTCAAGAAATTCCAGAGCGCGATAGACCGTCGGCGGCTTGGCCGCCTGTCCATCGATGCCATAGCGCGCGATCAGGTCATAAGCCTTTACCGGCTCGCCTGCCGTCAACAGCAGTTCCAGCACGCGACGGCGCGGGGCCGTCATGCGCTCACCCTCGGCCACGCATGCCGCCTCAATGGCCGCCATAGCGCGGTCCACTTCGGGGGCAGTGAGGCCGTGGCCACTGTGTTCATGTTGACAGGCAGCTACCATGTGATCACAGCTAAGGGTTCGCGCGCCTTCTCGCAACCTGCAGGGTCAACTTGGCATCTGTGATGCAGCTTTACACTGTTCATATCGCAGGTCGTTTGCCGACGGCCTTGGCTTAGGCTAGAAGACGCCTCTTTTCTGTCCAGAACCTCAGAAACTTCAATGACCGACACCACTGCACAAAACGCCGGCGGCCTGACCGGTACCGTTCTTTTCTACAGCCAGCCGGAACCCCTGTCGGTCGAAGCTCACGGCAAACTGGGCGTGAAGGCGGTCGACAAGCCGTATGCCTTCATCGGCCAGACCAATGTCGTTCCGCTGACCGTGACCGAGTTTGCTCCGGCCGCCCTGTCGTACCCGATCATCTTCGTGGGTGACACCAAGCAGCCGGTCGTGGCCATGGGTCTGTCGGCCAACGACAACCTGTTCGTGACCGACGGCGAGTTCCGTCCGGACGCCTACATCCCGGCCTATGCCCGTCGCTATCCGTTCGTCTTTGCCAACGACGACGCACAACAGCGCATGATCCTGTGCATCGACCGCGCCGCACCGTACTTCGTCGAAGGCGGCGAAACCCCGCTGTTCGAAGGCAATGAGCCGAGCGCCTACGTCAAAAACGCCATGGAGTTCTGCAACAATTTCGAACAAGAGCGCCTGCGCACCGAGTCGTTCGTCAAGCTGCTGACCGATCTGGACCTGTTCGAAGTCAAGGAAGCCAACTTCACCCCGCGCAATCCGGACGGCACCGCGGGCCAAACCCAGAAGCTGGCCGAGTATTTCGCTATCTCGGAAGACAAGCTGAAAGCTCTGCCGGCCGAGAAGCTGGTTGAACTGCGCGACAACGGCGCTCTGGGCCAAATTTACGCCCATCTGGTGTCGCTGGGCGGCTGGGATCGTCTGATCGCCATGGCCATCACCCGCCAGTCGGCCCAACCGGCGGCTGCCAACGCCTAACCGGCGACGTCTTTTCAAGACAACAAACGCCCCGTCGGTCTCACCGGCGGGGCGTTTTGTTGGGATTAGCGGCGCGCGACCAGTCCGCGCGTCATGCAGGAAAAGACCAGACGCCCTGCCTCATCCAGCAAATCCTGCTGGGTCATGATCACACCCTTGGTGTCGCCCACCGGATCCTTGCCGACGATGGTCAACCGACCGCGCAAAAGCTCACCCGCCGGCGGATTTCGCAGGAACCGCACCCCGTCCACGGCCAGCACCTTGAACCCCGCCCAATGGGAGGAAACATCGCCGAACAGGCGGCTCCAGAGCGTGTAAAGCATAGGGTCAGGCGCGCCATAGGCTGCATCCCAGCCCGGCAGGAAACGCTCGGAAAACAGGCCAAGGCCCGTCTCATCTATCGCGCACACGCCCATGGCGATGACCTGACCTATTTCCAACTCTTCGAAATGGACGCTGAGACTACCGGTCACGCGTGGCGGCCCTCTTGCTGCGCCGTGGAAGGCTGGCGGCACACTGGCGTCAGAAAACGGGGATGTCGAGGGGCCATAAAGATCGGGCGGCTCCGAAAAATCGGAGCCGCCCTAGAGTTCGCATCATCGAGAAATGAGGTGGGCCGAGGTCGGGAGGGGACCGACCGCTGTTGCGGTCCACAATCCCAAAACGCCCCCGCCGTCATGCGGTTCCTTGGCCCGGCGCGCGATCAGGCGCGGCGTGAAGGGTGGAAGAACAGAGCCTGCGAGATCGCTGCCTTTACCGTTTCGGGCTGGAAAGGCTTGGTGATCAGGAAGGTCGGTTCCGGACGCTCACCCGTCAGCAAACGTTCGGGGAAGGCCGTAATGAAGATGACCGGCACATTGATGTCCTTGAGGATATCGCGCACCGCGTCGATGCCCGACGAACCGTCGGCCAATTGGATATCGGCCAGCACCAGACCCGGCTTATGCTGGCGCACCGCTTCCACTGCTTCAGTGTGGGTGGTGGCAGTGCCCGTGACATCGTGACCCAGTTCGCGCACCAGACTTTCAATGTCGGCGGCGATGATCGCCTCATCTTCAATGATGAGAACGTCAGTAGCCAGCTCGGCGTCGATGTCGGACTGCGCCTCTCCGATCAGCTGGTCGACCGTGCGCGGGTCGGTGCCCAGAACCTGAGCCGCCTCGGAAGGGGTAAAGCCTTCGAGCGAGGTCAGCAAAAAGGCCTGACGCGAGCGCGGCGAGATCTTCATCAGACGCTTGGCGGCCAGATCGGCCACGCCGCTGTCACCGTCATGGGTGTCCTCGAGGCGCGCTCCCGTCGAAGACCAGATGGTGTGAAACACATGATACAGGGCTACGCGCGGCGTCATGTCGGCTGGAAGCTGGCGCTCACCGGCCGCCAAGGCTTCGAGGGCAACACGGACATATTGGTCGCCCGTCGCCTGATCGCCCGTCAACGCGCGGGCATAACGACGGACATAAGGCAGATGCGGCGCAAGCCTGGCCAAAAGACTCATTAAAGATATTCCCCGACTGTCATGACACGGCTTGTTTCGAAACAGCGCCGCTTGTCTGCAAAACGTTTGATGATCACCCCAGTTCCCGCCCCCATGGTCCAAATTTACATTATTTGGTCAAGCTTAAGGAACTGTCGCTACAGTCCAGCGTTACATTTTGCGTGTGAACCCGGCGACACCGCCGGTTCGGGGGATGGTCAAACCATTAATGACTGAAAAATCTAGACTTTTGGACGACGATCTGGCGGTGGAAGACATGGACTTGGATGAAGCCCGCCTCCGCCAGCAAGCCATCGGCGTAAAGCTTCGTCACCTGTTTGACGAGGTTGTGAACGAGCCTGTCCCGGACGAGTTCCTTGACATTCTGAGACGCGCAGATCTCGGCACGAACGAAGGTGGGGCATGACTTCAAACGGCGCGGCTCCTAAGCCGCCGTCGGCCGACGACAACGCCTTCAAGAAAGAGTTGGTCGCGCTGATCCCCCATATTCGCGCTTTTGCGCGCACCCTGACCGGTGACGCTACCGCTGCGGACGATCTGGCCCAGGAAGCCTTGATGAAGGCTTGGGATGCCCGTGCCTCCTATCAGATGGGCACGAACATGAAGGCCTGGACCTTCATGATCCTGCGCAATCAGTTTTATTCTGAAAAGCGCCGCTCGTGGCGTTCGACCCAGCTGGATCAGGAAGCTGCCGAGCGGACCCTGATCGCAGTGGACGATCCCGAGGCACCCGTGGCGTTGGACGAACTGCGCCAGGCTCTCAAGACCCTGCCGGAAGAACAGCGTGAAGCCCTCATTCTGGTGGGCGCAGGCGGTTTTGCTTACGAAGAGGCCGCTGCGATCTGTCAATGCGCGGTGGGCACAGTCAAAAGTCGCGTCTCGCGCGCCCGCAAGGCCTTGCAGGCGGCGCTGGAGCGCGGCGGTTATGACCGCGACGGCAAGGCTGCAGGCGATGCCATGCGCTCCATTTTGGCCGATGCCGATCGGCTGAGCGGCAGCCACCAGTCTTGAGGCCGCGATGCAGCGGCCCGGGGGCAAGCCTTTGAAACGCATTCGGGATGCGCTGGAACGTGTGTTCCGTTCCGGCGACAGACCCCATCCGCGCGGCAGGCGCATTGAAGGCATTCGCGCCCGTCTTGGTTTAGCCATGGCCTTGGCGTTGCTGCCGTTTATCTTGTTGGGACTTGCACAGGCGCGGGGCGAATACCAACGCCAGAGCGCCGACCTGAGAGCCGATCTGCAGTTGGCCGCGCAACAGAGCGTCAGCAATGCCACGGGACTGCTCGGCCGCACCGATACCATGTTGATGGTGTTGGGACCTGAAGCGACTTCATCCTATTGTTCGGCCCGCCTGAGCATACTGGCCCAGCGCCTTGACGATATTCAGGCCCTCTATCGCATCGACCAATCCGGCAAGATCGTCTGCCAATCCGATGATCGGGGCCATGACCTTTTGGGCGACCCGGCCCAGTCGCCGTGGTTCCAGCAACTGCACGACATCAATGCCGATGTCCCCGAGCGCATCCAACAGGCGCGGGGCGAGCCGTTTGTCATTCAGGCCCAACGCGTCACCCGCCCGCTGGGTGGCTTTGACGGCGTGATGGTCGCTGTTTTGCATTTGGACGATCTGGAGATCGATCCCACGGTGCAGGGTCTTCCGGAAAATTCCTATTCGGCCCTTTTCAATACGATGGGGCAGCCGCTTACCGTCGAGCGCAATCCGGCTTTCGATCCGCAGATCGAGAGCGTGAGCGACTGGATGCGTGATCCATCACGCGATGCCGACTTGATCGAAGCCGTCGGCACAGACGGCATCCGACGGGTCTATGCCCGGGCGCCCGTGACCGAACTGAATGCCTATGCGGTGATGGCCGCGCCGGCAGCCTCGCCATGGTTCTGGGCGACCAATCCTATCCGCTTCCTGATGATGCCGCTGGCAGCCTGTCTGACCGCGTTTGCCGCGGTGATGTTTGCCTCCGAACGGATCGTGATCCGCTGGTTGGACTATCTGGACCGGATTGCCGCCATCTATGCGCGGGGCCGCTATACGGTGCGTCCGGTACAGGCCGAGAATGCGCCGCTGGAGATCCGGCGTCTGGCCCAGACCATGGATGAGCTGGGCGACAACATCACCCATCGCGATGCGGCACTGACCGAGGCGCTGGACGAGAAAGACGCCCTGCTGCGCGAGATTCACCATCGGGTGAAAAACAATCTGCAGATCATTTCGTCTCTGCTGTCGATGCAGCAGCGCGCGGTCAGCGATCCGGCCGCGCGGGCGGCATTGGGCGATACGCGTCAGCGTATCTCGGCCTTGGCGCTGATTTATCGCACGCTGTACCAAGGCACGGACGTACGGCGCGCTGATGCAGAAATGTTCCTGAACGAACTGGTCGGCCATCTGGTGGCCTCTGAATCCATCAGGGGCCCGCTGGTCAGCAGTTCGGTAGAAGCCGACAGCCTGCAGATCGATCCGGAAAAACTGGCCCCCATGGCGCTGTGGCTGGTCGAAGCCATTTCCAACGCACAGAAGCATGCCTTTGCTGAACGCGGCGGTGATCTGAAGGTCCGCTTCAAGGTCAATGGCGAAACCAGTGTGCTGGAGGTGGAAGACGACGGCCCCGGCGTCGAAGTCACATCCCCCGGTGTGGGCCTGACCCTCATGACGGCCTTTGCCAAACAACTGCGGGGCAAGGCAGAACTGGTCGAAGCGCCCAGCGGCGGGTCGATTGCGCGCCTTACCTTCCTGACGCCTGATGTGACCGACTGAGCACGCTCTGTTGCGGACAATTCTCTTCCACCTTCATCAAGGAACCTCGAAGAGGCGCTGACGTTTCAACGTCAAGGCGAACACGCCTTGCTTTTATCCCCCTTAGGAGAACGCCATGCGCAAGCTGCTCATCCTGGCTGTTGCCGCCGCCGCTCTGACCACCGCCGCCTGCAACACTGTCCAAGGCCTCGGCCGCGACACCCAAGCTGCTGGTGAAGCTGTTTCGGACGCCGCTCGCGACGCCAAGAACTAAGCCTCTTAGTTCGTCGAGATTTGAGGGCTCCGTCCCGCAAGGGACGGGGCCTTTTTCGTGCGCGAAAGGCACGGCGCGCGCCAAAATCCGGCTAGACCTGTAAAAAGCCACTAATTTCGGCCATAAGGCCCGCATGAAGTTCCTCGATCAGGCCAAGATTTACATCCGCTCCGGTAATGGTGGCGCGGGCTCGGTGTCATTCCGACGCGAGAAATTTATTCCTAACGGCGGCCCGGACGGCGGCGACGGCGGTAGGGGCGGCGACGTGTGGATCGAAGCCGTGGACGGCCTGAACACCCTGATCGACTATCGCTATCAGCAGCACTTCAAGGCGCAGACCGGCCATCACGGCCAAGGTCGCCAGATGCACGGGGCCAAGGGCAACGATATCGAACTGCGCGTTCCGGTCGGCACCCAGGTGCTGGACGAAGATAAGGAAACGGTCCTCGTCGACATGGACAAGGCGGGCAAGCGCGTGCGCCTACTGGCCGGCGGCAACGGCGGCTGGGGCAACACCCGCTTCAAGGGTCCGGTCAATCAGGCCCCTACCCATGCCAACCCCGGCCAACCGGGCGAGGAAAAATGGGTGTGGCTGCGCCTGAAGCTGATCGCCGACATCGGTCTGGCGGGTCTGCCCAATGCGGGCAAGTCGACCTTCCTGTCGGCAGTGTCCTCGGCCAAGCCCAAGGTGGCGGACTATCCGTTCACCACTCTGGTGCCGAACCTTGGCGTGGTGGACCTGTCGCCCACCGAGCGTTTCGTGATTGCCGACATTCCGGGCCTGATCGAAGGGGCCAGCGAAGGCGCAGGCCTTGGCACCCGCTTCCTCGGCCACGTCGAGCGTTCGGCCAGCCTGATCCACCTGATCGACGGCACACAGGAAGACGTTGTAGGTGCCTACAACATCATCCGTGGCGAGCTGGAAGCCTATGGCGACGGTCTTGCCGACAAGGCCGAGATTCTGGCCCTGAACAAGATCGACTCGCTGAGCGAAGAAGAGCGCGCCGAAAAGGCCGATGCGCTCGAAGCTGTCGCCGGTCGTCGTCCGCTGCTGGTGTCGGGCGTGTCGGGTGAAGGCGTCACCGAACTGCTGCGCGCGGCCTATGCCGAGGTGCGCAAGCTGCGCGGTGACCGTGATGTGGTCGTCGAGGAAGAAGACGACACCGTCTATGAAACCCCGGGCGGCTGGTCGCCGCTATAACGCGAGACCAAGCGCCCGCCAATCAAACCCCGTTCAGCCGCGAGGCGGGACGGGGTTTTGTTTTTGCCGTGATGACGGCGGCCCTGCTGCCCCCTATTGTGTGCCCATGACCGAAGCGACCACCGACACCCCCGCCGCACCTGAGACCCCTGCCACGGACAAGCCCGTGCGGCTTTGGATGATCGATGCCTCGGCCTATATCTTTCGGGCCTATCATGCCCTGCCGCCCCTGACGCGCAAGTCGGACGGCCTGCCGGTCGGTGCCGTTCAGGGTTACTGCAACATGCTGTGGAAGCTGTTGAAGGACACCAAGGGCGAAGACGGCCCGACCCATTTGGTGGCCATCTTCGACCATTCGGAAAAGACCTTCCGCAATGATCTGTACGATCAATACAAGGCCCACCGCCCCCCTGCCCCCGAAGATCTGGTGCCGCAATTCCCGCTGGTGCGCGAGGCCACGCGTGCCTTTGGCGTGCCCTGCGTGGAACTGGCGGGCTATGAGGCCGATGACCTGATCGCCACCTATGCCTGCAAGGCGCGCGATGCGGGCGGCGAGGCCGTGATCGTCTCGTCCGACAAGGACCTGATGCAGCTGATCGGCGATGGCGTGGTCATGTGGGACCCGATGAAGGACCGCGTGCTGGCCGAGGACGCCGTGATGGAAAAGTTCGGCGTGGCCCCGAACCGCGTGGTCGATGTTCAGGCCCTGATCGGCGACAGCGTCGATAATGTGCCGGGTGCCCCCGGTATCGGCCCCAAGACCGCCGCCCAGTTGATTGGCGAATACGGCGACCTCGACACCCTATTGGAGCGCGCGGGCGAGATCAAACAGCCCAAGCGCCGCGAGACCCTGATCAATTTTGCGGACCAGATCCGCATGTCGCGCGAGCTGGTCAAACTGACCTGTGACGCGCCTGCGCCCGAGCCGATCGAGGACTTTGTCCTGCGCGATCCTGATCCGGCCGTGCTGGCGGACTTCCTCGAGACGATGGAGTTCCGTTCCCTGCTGCGCCGCGTCGGCGACGGAAAGACAACCGACAACGGCACTTCGGCCTTTGCGCCGCGCCGCGCCATCAGCGCCCCCATCGCCACGCCCCGCTATGGCAATACCGACACCGCAGAGCCGGACGCGCCGCAAACCTTTGACCGCAGCGCCTACGAGTGCGTGACCACGATCGAGGCTCTGCACGCATGGATTTCGCGCGCCGAGAGCGCAGGCGTCATCGGCTTTGATACCGAAACCGACCGCCTGTCCTCGGTGCATGGCGAACTGGTAGGCCTGTCGCTGGCCGTCGGACCCAATCAGGCCTGCTATGTGCCGCTGGCCCATGAGGGCGAGTCCTCGACCTCGGGCGGTGGCCTGTTTGGCGATGAGCCGTCGGACGCGCCTGCCATCATCCAGATTCCACGCGATCAGGCCTTGGCCGCTCTGAAACCTTTGCTGGAGAACCCCAAGGTTCTGAAGGTGATGCAGAACGGCAAATATGATCTGACGGTCATGGCCAATCAGGGCATCGCCGTCGCGCCGGTCGATGACACTCTGCTGATTTCCTATGTACTGGGCGGCGGTCTGCACGCGCACGGCATGGACGAACAGGCCCGTCGCCTGCTGGGCCACGAATGCATCCCGTTCAAACAGGTGGCCGGTACGGGTAAGAGCCAGAAATCCTTCAAACACGTCGAACTGAAAGCGGCGACCGAATACGCGGCCGAAGACGCCGATGTGACCCTGCGCCTGTGGCAGCTGCAAAAGCCGAAGCTGGCCGAAGAGGGCCTGCTAACCGTCTATGAGACGCTGGAGCGTCCGATGCCCGCCGTGCTGTCCGACATGGAGCGCGCGGGCGTGCGCATCGATCCGGCCATCCTGCGCCGCCTGTCCAGCGACTTTGGCATGCGCATGGTCAAGCTGGAGGAAAAGGCCCACGAGGTCGCCGGCCGTCCGTTCAACATCGGCAGCCCGCGCCAGATCGGGGAAATCCTCTTTGGCGATATGAACCTGCCGGGCGGCAAGAAGACCGCTTCCGGCCAATGGGGCACCGATGCCTCGGTGCTGGAAGAGTTGGCGCTGAACCATGAACTGCCGCGCCTGATCCTCGACTGGCGCCAGCTGTCCAAGCTGAAGAGCACCTATACGGACGCTCTGCTGGAAGCGATGGATGCTAGGACCGAGCGCGTGCACACCAGCTATCAGCTGGCCGCCGCCTCTACGGGCCGCCTCGCCTCCTCCGATCCGAACCTGCAGAACATTCCGATCCGCACCGAGACCGGCCGCGAAATCCGTCAGGCCTTCATCGCGCGTGATGGCCATGTGCTGATTTCAGCCGACTACAGCCAGATCGAACTGCGCCTGCTGGCCCACATCGGCGACATTCCGGAACTGAAGAAGGCCTTTAAGGCAGGGCTGGACATTCACGCGGCCACGGCATCGGAAATGTTCGGCGTGCCGATCGAGGGCATGCCGTCGGAGACGCGCCGCCGCGCCAAGGCGATTAACTTCGGCATTGTCTATGGCATCTCGGCCTTTGGCTTGGCGAACCAGCTGGGCATCGATCAGGGCGAGGCCGGGGCCTATATCAGGACCTATTTCGAACGCTTCCCCGGCATCCGGGACTATATGGACCGGATCAAGGAGGCGGTGAAACGCGACGGCTATGTCTCGACCATTTTTGGTCGCCGTATCCACATTCCGGCCATCCACTCCAAATCCGGTGCCGAGCGCCAGTTTGGCGAGCGGGCTGCCATCAATGCCCCCATTCAGGGGGCCGCTGCCGACATCATCCGCCGCGCCATGATCCAGATGCCCCAGGCGCTGGCCGATGCGGGCCTGAAGACGCGCATGCTGCTGCAAGTGCACGATGAACTGGTGTTCGAGGCCCCCGAAGCCGAGGCCGAGCGCGCCCTCGAAGTCATCAAGACAACCATGGAACGGGCCGCCGAACCCGTCGTCGCCCTGACCGTCCCGCTGGAAGTCGAAGCCAAGGCCGCCGCCAACTGGGATCAGGCCCACTAGGCATACCGACAAGGCGTCCGCTCTGCCGGACGCCTTTCGACCAGCCTGCCGGCCCGATGCCCGGGCCATTGCGGATACGGCGCGTAAAACCCATTGTATGGGATCAACGTTGCGCGAAAGGCGCAATGCAGGAGCCCCCCCAATGAGCCTCGACCCCGAAATCAAAGACCTCGAAAACGAGAAGCGTTACGAGCTGCACGTCGACGGCCATGTGGCCTATGTCGAGTACAACAATGTCGAGGGCGGCCGCCTGGTCTCCAAGACGCTGGTGCCGCAAGAGCTCGAAGGGCGCGGGATTGCGTCGCGTCTGGCCAAGCATGTGCTGCAGGATATCCGCGACAAGGGTCTCAAGATTTTGCCGACCTGCACCTTCTTTGCGGCCTATATCCAGAAGCATCCGGACCAGTACCGCGATCTGGTGCATGACGGTTATAAGGCTGTGCTGGGCCTCTAAGCCCCTGACAGGACGAAGGGCGGGTTCGCTTTCGCGCCCTTCGCCTGCTAGGGCAGGCACATGAAGCTACAGACTCTGGATGTCCTGATCGCTGGTGCCGGTGCCGCCGGTATGATGTGCGCCATCGAAGCCGGAAAGCGCGGTCGCCGCGTACTGGTGATCGATCACGCCAAGGCCCCCGGCGAAAAGATCCGCATTTCGGGCGGCGGGCGCTGTAACTTCACGAATCTGGGCATCCATCCGGCCGCCTATCTTGGCGAAAATCCGCGCTTTGCGCTGTCGGCGCTGAAGCGGTTTACCCAGCACGACTTTATCAAAATGGTCGAGCGGCACCGCATAGCCTATCACGAAAAAACCCTTGGCCAGCTGTTCTGCGACGACAGCGCCAAGGACATCATCAAAATGCTGACCGATGAAATGAGGGCGGCGGGCGTGACCCTGTCGCTGAACCTCGGCGTCAAATCGATCAGCCATGATGGTGATCTCTACACCGTCGACCTGGACGATGGATCACGCGTGCAGGCCTCTTCGGTTGTGATTGCCACCGGTGCCAAATCCATCCCGAAAATGGGGGCGACGGGTTGGGCCTATGATGTGGCCCGACAATTCGGACTGCGGGTCACGGACACCCGCCCCGGCCTTGTGCCGCTGACGTTCGAGCCGACCCTGCTGGAAAGCCTGAAACCGCTGGCCGGCGTGTCGGTAGATGCTGTGGTGCGTCACAAGGCACCCAAGGATGCCGCCGCCGGTCGCCCGACCAAACCGACCGAGTTCCGCGAAGGCCTGCTGTTTACGCACCGCGGTCTGTCCGGTCCGTCCATCCTGCAGATCAGTTCCTACTGGCGCGAGGGCGAGGCGATCACCATCGACATGTGCCCCGACACCGATGTGGCCGCTGCCCTGCTGGCCACCAAGAATGAAAACGGCAAGCAGATGGTGCATACGGCGCTGGGCCACATCGTGCCTCGCCGTCTGGCCGAGGTGCTGTGCGAACGCGCAGGGCTAAAGGGCAAGCTGGCCGAACAGGGCGACAAGAAGCTGCGCGCCTTGGCCGAGAGCGCCAATGCGTGGAGCGTCAAGCCCGTCGGCTCCGAAGGCTATCGTACTGCCGAGGTCACATTGGGCGGCGTGGATACGACCCAGCTGGACCAGCAGACCATGGAGGCCAAGACGGCCAAGGGTCTGTATTTCATCGGCGAGGCGGTCGACATTACCGGCTGGCTGGGCGGCTATAATTTCCAGTGGGCATGGTCTTCGGGCTGGGCAGCAGGCCAGTCCGTCTGAACCTGCGACCTGTTGGCACGTTGTCCGCAGGCCCCGTCTTCCTTAGCTGAGCCTTGCGGGACGGGCCCCTCTGGTCCGGCAGGTGCCGGACGATGTCGGCCCGCATCAAGGCGAAAGGACCCCGATGCCTCTATTGATGTGCCCCAACGATAATGCCCCCATGCAGACGCTGGATCGCAACGGCGTGCAGTTTGACATGTGCCCGAACTGCCGTGGCGTGTGGCTGGACCGCGGCGAGTTGGAAAAGCTGATGGAAAGCGCCACCAACGATGGCCGCGCCTCTGTTCAGGCCAGCCAGCCGATGGCCCCCCCGCAGGCCTCGCAGGCACCGTGGGGCCATCAGCGCCCGTCCGAGCCATACCGCAGCCGCGACGATGACTATCGCCGTCACAAGGACGACGAGCGCTATTACAAAAAGAAAAAGCGCCTCGACATCTTTGATATCTTCGACTGAGTCCGGCTGAATTTTACAGGGTCAGCCCGACCTGTCGCATAAGCGGCACCAGCGACTGAAGCACGTCCGGCTGACCCTGCAAGACTTCTCGGCCTTCGGGCGAGCGCAGCAGGCGCAAGGCGTCGGCCTTGGCTTTTTCGGTGATGGGCCCGAGCGGCGCGGCATCGCCTACAGCCAGTTTGAGCAAAATGGTCAGACGCTGGCCCACCGGCACGGGAGCCTTGGATATCTGCGCCAAAAGACGGGTTTCTTCGGCGATCTTGAGCCCGAGCGTGCCCAAGACTTCCAGCGTCTTTTCTGCATCCTTTCCCGTCAGGCCCGCGGACTCTACGGCCCTTTGCACGCGGCGCAGCGCCAGTAGCTTCTGCGTAGGGGCCTGCCCGGGAGCCCGCATTTCGGTCTCGAAACGCAAGGATGACACGCAGGCTTCCAGCCAGCGGGCCGCCGCGCGCTTGCTGGCCCCGCCGGTGACATTGTCACTGAGGCGAACCAGACGCTCGACCTCGGCCAATACCGTGGTGCAGTCCTTCACATAGGCCCCCACGAAATCGGCCGTCACCAACAGGCGGGAGCGTTCAATAAAGGCATGTTGGACCTCTTCCAAGGTCAGCAGACGACCCGCGGTGGCCGTCAAAGACATCGCCAGAGCGCGCAGGATGTTGATCTCGCCCTCGGGATCCCCCGGACGCAAACGGCGCTGGCTCGTCAGTTCGCGCAGGACCATCTTGGCCAGAGCCGAAGCCACTAGCGGAAAATCCCCCGCTGCCAGACGCTCGCCCAGCTTGGCAGCGGGACCGTCCACAGGCGGCACCAAAACCATCAGGCGCGGATCATGCGCCACGATAGCGGCCACTTCATCGGGAGCCACCATCCGCACGACCGCCGCCAGAATGGAGCCTTGATCCAGCGCGGGGCCAAACAGGTCCGGCAGGTTCCAGCGCGCGGCCAGCATTTCACACAGGATTTGCTCGATCGGCACCATAACCATGGCGCGCAGAGGCCCCTCGAGCGGTGCCTGATCCGCCAAGCCCATCAATATGCCGAGACGTTCGCGGGCGCCGCGTGCGCCGTTAAAGGCGGCGGCAATCGTACCCCCCATGCGAAAGGCGCGATCAGGTACGCCCTGAAGGCCTTCGGCGATCCGGACCAACGGGGTCTTGGCCGGATCGGCAAAGTCGCCCCGCCGCCCTGCCTTGACCACCCGCTCCACTGCCTCGTCGGACAGCTTCTGATAGGTGCGGATCAGGCTGTGCAGGTCCTGACCGGAGCCTTGGGCCTCGGGCACGGCGATCTTTTGAATGGCGTGCTGTACCTCGACGCCCGAGGCGTCCAGCCGCTCGGCCAGAACCGGTGAGTGCAAAAGCTCAAACGCGGTCGCCCCCTGACGACGCAGCCAGTCTTCGAGCACATGGCCCAGCCGCTCGCGCGCATGGACGGTGTAAAGGTCCGCCGGAGCGCGGCACAGTGGGCTCAGTGATGCGGTGTCGGTCTTGGCCGCCTTGCGTACAGGGTCGGGGGCCCCCAACCGCAACACACTCACGCTGCTGAATTCCATAGACGCCGGATCAAGGGTCTCCTTGGTCACTTTGACCGAAACCGCCTGTTTGTCCCGCAACACCTCTTCTGCCGTCTCGATGGCATGTTTGCGATTTTCATGGGCCATCAACAGCGTCCAGCCCGCCGCCGCAGTCTTGCGGACATAGATTTCGTAGTGAACCGGACCGGCCATAGTGCCCTTCGAGACGCGATATTATGGTGCCGCTATAGGAGCAGGTGCTTAAAGTCCCGTTTCAAACGGAAATTGTGGCCCTACTTGAAGCGAAAGCACTAGCGACCCATTTCCTGTGGCCTTAATCTGAACGCGCTCGTGGCGAACGGTTACGCTGGCCGTGCGTTGTGAACACAACCCCAGCCGGCCGCCGACGGTCGCACCCGCTCGCAAGGAGAAGCCCTTGGCTAACATCACCCTGGTCGATGACGACGAAAACATCGTCGCCTCCGTTTCCTTGGCTCTGGAGAGCCACGGGCACAAGGTGACGGCTTACCACGACGGCGCTTCTGGCTTGGAAGCGCTGGAGAACACGCCGCCGGATCTGGCGATCCTCGACGTGAAAATGCCGCGCATGGACGGCATGGAAGTGCTGCGTCGTCTGCGCCAGACCTCGAACCTGCCGGTCATTATGCTGACCTCGAAGGACGAGGAAATCGACGAGATTCTCGGCTTCAACCTCGGTGCTGACGACTATATGCACAAGCCGTTCAGCCAGCGTCTGCTGATCGAGCGTGTGAAGGCCCTTTTGCGTCGCGCCGGTGTCGAAGGCCTCGACATGGCCGCCAGCGACAGCGCCAATGAGGCCGGCAAGGCCATCAAGCGCGGCCAGCTGTCGATGGACCCTGCCCGTCACGAATGCACCTGGGACGGCAAGCCGGTGAAGCTGACCGTGACCGAATTCCTGCTGTTGCAGGCGCTGGCCCAGCGTCCCGGTTTCGTGAAGAGCCGCGACAATCTGATGGACGCCGCCTACGACGATCAGGTTTACGTCGATGACCGCACCATCGACAGCCACGTAAAGCGCATGCGTAAGAAGTTCCGCATGGTTGACCCCGAGTTCGACGCAATCGAGACCCTGTATGGCGTCGGCTACCGTTACCGCGAAAGCTGATAACGAAACCCCGCCCAGACGGCGGTTCCGCTTTGGCGGATCGCGTCTGGGCGGTTTCATGCTCAGCCTCAATCTGCTCAGCCTGCTGATCCTGCTCGGCGGGGCCTTGGCCTTGAACGAATGGAGCCGCGGGCTGATTCAGGCACGTCAGGAATCACTGACGGTGCAGGCAGAGCTGTTGTCCAACGTGTTGGGGGAGCTGGGTATTACCCAGGGCGATCCCTATCCCATGCTGGACGACCGTGCCGCCGCCTTCTGGCTGCGGGACAATTTTATTCCGGTGGGCCAGCGCGCCCGCCTGTTCGACATGGACGGTCTGCCCGTATCGGACTCCTATAACGTCTCGGACATGATCCCCGGTGAGCCGTTGCCGCCTGCCGCACCGTCCGGTACCGCCGTCGAACCCCAACCTGATCAAGCCCCCCGTAACGCCAAGGCCGACGCCGAACTGGCCGCCGAGGTCGAGCGCGCCCTGCAAGGCACGCCGCAAGCGGGCTTGCGCCAGAACGAAGAGGGCGAGCGCGTGGTGTCTGTGTCCCTGCCCGTGCGCCATGTGCGTCAGGTTCTGGGGGTCCTGACGCTGGAAGCGGGCGATGTGAACGAGACGCTGGCGGCCCAACGCCGCGCCCTGATGCCGTTTGCACTGGTGGCGCTGGCGGTGAACCTGTTTGCCTCTCTGATTCTCCATCTATTCGTGGCCCGTCCGGTGTTGCGGCTGTCGGCAGCCGCCGATCAGGTGCGCCTGCAGCGCGCCCGCGCCATCTCCCTGCCCGATCTGACCGCCCGCAAGGACGAAGTGGGCGGCCTGGCCCGCGCTCTGGAACAGATGACCGACACCTTGTCCCAGCGCATGGACGCCATCGAGCGCTTTGCCGCCGATGTGTCACACGAGATCAAAAACCCGCTGACCTCTATCCGCTCGGCGCTGGAGACCCTGCCGCTGGTCAAAACCGACGAGCAGCGTGCGCGTCTGACCAATCTGCTGCAGCAGGACGTGCGTCGGCTGGATCGTCTGATCACGGATATTTCCAACGCCTCGCGGCTGGATGCCGAGCTGTCGCGCGACCGTCCGCGCCAGATCGAGCTTGGCGAGCTTCTGCGCGACATCATCAATGTCTATGAGGGCAATCTGCGCGAGGGCGAGATTCCGGTGCGCCTGATCACCAGCCTGAGCGATCCGGTCAAGGTGATGGGCCGCGACACGCCACTGGGTCAGGTGTTCCGCAATCTGATCGACAACGCCCGCTCATTCAGCCCCGCAGGGGCCGAGGTGCGCGTCTTTCTGGAAAAGGACGACGCGCCCGACTTCTGGCGGGTGCGCGTCGAGGACGATGGCCCCGGTATCCCCGCAGAAAACCTCGAAACCGTGTTCGAGCGTTTCTACACCTCGCGGCCCAAGGGCACGGCGTTTGGCAATAACTCGGGCCTTGGCCTGTCTATCGTGCGCCAGATTATCAAGGCGCATGAGGGCACTGTGGTTGCGGCCAACCGTATCGATGCCGAGGGCAATGTGACCGGCGCGACCTTCACCGTGCGCCTGCCCAACGCCGCCAAGCGGAACTGACGCGCGTGCGCCAGCCCTTGCACGGCACTGTCGTGGCCCTGCGCTGCAAGGGGCAGTGGCGCGGCGTGATGATCTGCGGGCCAAGCGGGGCTGGAAAAAGCGATCTGGCCCTGCGGCTTATGACCATGGGCGCGCGTCTGGTGGTCGATGATCAGGCCATCGTCTGGGCCAACAACGGCTGCATCTATGCCCGCGCGCCCCAGACGATTTCGGGCAAGATCGAGGTGCGGGGTGTGGGAATTTTGCCTGCATCGCCGCTGGCCTTTGTACGCCTCAGCTTGATTGTTCAGGCTCAGCTGGAAACGCCGGAACGCCTGCCGGATCAACAGTTTACCGAACTAGAAGGGGTGCGTGTACCGTCAATGGGATTGCGCCTGCTACACCCTTCGGCGCCCCATGTGGTCGCATCTGCTCTAGAGGCCCTTTGAACACTGCGGTCTTTGTCCTAAGAAAGCAGGTTCGGAAGCCTGTTCGGCACCATCGCATCACAGCGGTCTTCGCAGAGCAGGCGCGTTTGGGCTGTTTGGTTATGCCTTCATGATCGGTCTGGTGATCGTCACACACGGGGGCCTCGCCTCCGAATTTATCTCGGCCATGGAGCACGTGGTGGGGCCGCAACGCGGTGTCGCCGCCATCTGCATCGGGCCCGACGACGACATGGAGCGTCGTCGTCGCGATATTCTCGACGCGGCGGCCGCCGTGGACGATGGCGACGGCGTGATCCTGTTGACCGACATGTTCGGCGGTACCCCGTCCAATCTGGCCATCTCCGTCATGGAACAGACCAAGGCCGAAGTCATCGCCGGTCTGAACCTGCCCATGCTGATCAAGCTGGCCAGCGTGCGCAGCCGCGAGAGCCTTGAGGCCTGTGTGGCCCATGCTCAGGATGCCGGTCGCAAATATATCTCTGTCGCGTCATGGGTGCTAGCAGGCGACAAATGAGCGAGACCCACCGCGCCACCCTGTCGATCTGTAACCAGCGCGGCCTGCATGCCCGCGCCTCGGCCAAATTCGTCAAGACAGCGTCGGAATATGAGGCCGAGGTTCTGGTCAGCAAGGACGGCACCACCGTCGATGCCCGCTCTATCATGGGGCTGCTGATGTTGGGGGCCGGTATCGGCTCGACCATCGAGGTCTCCGCCAGCGGCGAGCAGGCCGAACATGCTCTGGCTGCCCTGAGCGATCTGGTCGCCCGCCGCTTCGACGAAGATCAGTAAGAGCGCCCCGCTATACGGGGCTAAGTCAGGCGACGCCCATCAACTGCCAGTCGATGATTTCCTGCTCGTCATTGGTGGTCAGCCAATGGCCAGCTTGAATACGTTTGTGCGTGACCTGATAGCCTGCGCCTGAAAGGTCAGCCTCGAGAGCCGTATCGCGATCCTGAACGATCAGGCTGTCTCCGGTCGCGCTGACCATCAGGATGCGGCCCTTGGCACCCGACGGGTTGGCCTCATCGAGAACCTTCATCGGGCGCAACAGCACCGCCTGACGCACACTGTCGGGATAGAGCGCCGCCACAGCGCCGATCATATTGGCACCGTTCGAATAGCCCAGCAGCAGCAGCTTGTCGGCATCCAGCGCATAGCCACGGATGGCCCCTGCGAGGAAGGCATTAAAAGCCGCCGCTTCTTGCCGGATATCGTCTTGGTCAAAGCTGTCCTGACCTAAACGACGGAACCAGCGCAGACTGCTTTCTTCGGTGGCACGACCACGTACGCCCAGTAGAGCCGCGCGCGGATTGATGCGGTTCGCCAGTGGCATCAGGGAAGCCTCGTCCGCGCCGGTTCCGTGCAGCAGGACGATGGTGCTGCCATCGGGGTCCTCTGGCCAATAGAAGCGATGCACAAACGGCAGTTCGCGGCGCGGGCTGCGCAGTTCGCCGGGTCGCGAAAATTGGGGCAGTTTGATCGCCAACTCCTGCGCCAGATGCGGCAGGATTTCAGGCGGAAACTTCAGGGTCTGTCCCAGTTGGTCAGGCGCTTCATCGACGGCCATACCCGGCGCATCGGTGGCATATTCGATCAACAGACCGCTGACATCGCGCACATAGAGAGACACGAAATACTGGCGGTCATGCACATTGGTCGGGCCGTGGTCTTTCAGGTCCAGACGCATCTGGCGCACGGCATCGATATCCGGCGCGCGGAAGGCCACATGGTCAGGCACGCCTGCGCCCTTGATGGATTCCGGATAGCCGGTCACGGCATGCACATCGACCACATCGGTGTCCGACTTCAGACGGGTGATGGCGTCTTCAACCGACTGCTTTTCATAGCCGAACCGTCCGATGAAATCGCAAGTCTGTTCGGCGCGGTCGCTCAGCACGGTAATACCACGGATGTAGCACGGTGCCGTCACAGAACCCGAGCCAAGGGCGGCTTCGCTGGCGACCAGTTTAATGATCAGGCCGTCAGGATCTTTCAGACGAAGCACCGACTCGCCGAATTCTTTCATCGGGCCCTCGACGGGAATGTTGGCCGAAATGGCGCGGGTCATCCATTCACCCAGACTGTTCATCGGCACCGCAAAGGCGATCTCCGACACCTGCCCGAGCCCGGTACGGCCCCGTCCCGTCGACGGCCACACCAGAAAGCTGACCAGTGTGCCCGGTCGGCCTTCCGGATCGCCATAGAACAAATGCAGCTGTTCGGCATCTTCATAGCCGCCCGTCTGTTTGACGAGGCTGAGCCCCAGAAAGCCCATGTAGAAGTCGACATTGGCCTGAACATCAGCCGTGATGCTGGTGACGTGATGGATACCGGTTTTCACGGCGCGCCTCTCAATCAAACGGTGCGCCCTGCCTGATGGCAGGGCGCGGGAAGTCTAAACCGGATTATTTACCGGCTTCACGGTCCAGAACCTTCTGGACAGCCGGATCGGCAGCCAGACGGTCATGCAGAGCCAGCACATTGGGATATTGCGCCAGATGGCCGTCCAACAGCTTCTTGCCCCAGCGGATCATCGGGAAAGCATAGGCATCGATGACGGATCGCCCGTCGAGGATCCATTCGCGGCCTTCCAGATGCTTATCGAGGGTGGCGAACTGTTTGTGGGCCAGAGCATGGCCAGCCTTGACCACCTTGGCGCGGGCCTCTTCGCTTTCATCGGTCGTATAGCGATACGGCATGAAGATCGGCCAGAACGACGCGTGCATGTCGCTGGTCAAAAAGGCCGACCAGCGATGGGCCTCGGCCTTTTGGCGCAGGCTGTCGCCGCCGGTCAGGCCCGCTTCGGGGTGTTTGTGCGCCAGATAGTCGAGAATGGCACCGGCCTGGTTCAGCAACCAGCCGTCGTCTTCACGCAAGGTGGGCACGGCACCGGCAGGGTTGACTGCCAGCAGCTCCGGCGAGCCGTACTGGACCTTGACCGCCTCATAGGGCGCGCCAATCCATTCCAGAACGATGTGCGGGGCCAAAGAGCAGGCGCCGACGGCATAATAGAGTGTGGGCAAAGTCACCTCCTGAAGGATGCAGGCGCGCCATCACCGATGGCCGCCGGATCGAATGATCTCGCATCCTACGATGACCCTGCCACAACAGCACTGTAAAGCGTTGCCACATGCGCATGGTGTCGGGTCAGGACGTCACACGGCAAAGCCGTCGGCGTTTGCACGATGACCACCGTTCATCCAGCTTCACATCCGCTCCGAAAGTCGGCATCATCAGTGCAATATGTCGCTGAACACGCTGAATACGAACCGCGCCGCCCTTCAGGCCCTGCAGTCGGCTGCGTCCGCCACGCGCGACATGAAGGATGCGCAAAGCCGCGTTTCGACCGGCTATAAAATCGCGAGCCACAGGGACAATGTCGCCGTTTTCAACATCGCAACCCAGATGCGCAGCGATGTCGGCGGATGGGAGGCTGTGCGCAACGGCCTCAATCGCATGGCGTCGGTGGTGGACGTGGCGTCTATGGGGGCAGAACGGATCAGCGACCTGCTGATTGAACTGAAACAGCACGCCGTCAGCCTTCAGGATGGACTGTCCGGTACCTCGCGTCAGGCCGTGATCGACCACATCCAAGCGCTCATTCGCGAAGTCGATATGGTCGCGCGTACCAGTACGTTTGACGGCATCAATCTGCTGACCGGCCAGCCGGTGATCACCACCACCAGTCGCAAATCCTATCGTCTGCCGGAAAGCCGCCTGCCACAGCCCTATTTTCCGGCCATGGCCGCCCTACCCCCCGGCTCTTTCGCGGGCACCAGCCATACCGTCATTGCCCCGGTCGTCACCGGATCTCTCACGCCGGCGTCCTTTGCACAGGCCGTGCAATCGTTGAACGGCAACAACTCCCAGACCATTACCGTGGACGCGGGCGCGACGCCGGGCCGCGTCAGCTTGATGCTGGACGCGTTCGGGGCACCTGATGTCTTCGAGATTTGGCAAAACGGTGTGCGCGTCGCCGCCTCGGGCCAAGATTATAGGCCAGACGGCGCACCGGTCGGTCCGGGCACGGCTGTCACCCACCTGAACATGCTGACCTTTGACTATGACCCAGCCAACGGTCGCGACCTCGAGTTCCGTTTTAACGAAAATCTGACGGTCACAGGTACGGCCTGGACCGTAAACGGCCTGATCATGCAGGCTCCGGACGAGCCCTTTCCCTCCTATCAGCCACGCTATCAGCCCACGGGATCACTGACGACGACGGCTGTTTTCGATCCTCCGCCCGATTTTGCCGATCCGGAACAGGCGGCCCGCGCGCGTGACGAACTGCCCGAGGGCGTGACTGCAAACCATACCGTGAATGCGGGCCCCATCACCGGTCGCATCGATGTGGCGTTCGACGCCTTCGATACACCGGACACTCTGGAAATCTGGCAGAATGGCGTGCGCGTGGCGGCGACCGGACAGGCCTATGCCAGCGGCGGGGCTCAGGTTGGTGCCGCGACAGCCGTGGCAGGTGCGCAGATTCTGTCCTTTGACTACGATCCGGCCCAAGGCGCTTTGGAATTTCGCTTCAATACCAACGGCAACCACAGCGACAGTGCTTGGGCTGTGGGTGCCATAGCGCTTGCCGATCCGGCCAGCCCGCGGCCGTCATCGGTGACAAGCCAGACGTCATCTTCCCAAGAAGAGGGCTTTGGACCGATCATCGTCGATACCTTTATCTCGCCGGCTCGCGACACTCTGCGTGTGACCTCGCGCGACATGACTGCCAGCGGCCTGGGTCTGGACGATCTCAATTTTGACAATCCACTGGTCGTGCTGGACCGCATTTCACGGGCGTTGAACACATCCATCAACGCGGCCAGCTATTTCGGGACACGCTCCAAGGCGATCGATCAGGTGACGCGCTTTTCAAGCCAGTCCAGTGACGTGCTGGAAAGCGGCATTGGCCATTTGGTGGATGCCGATCTCGCCAAGGCCGCCTCCGAGCTCACCGCCCGGCAAATCCGCCAGCAACTGGCGACGCAGTCCCTGTCCATCGCCAATCAAAATCCGCAATGGCTGCTGGGGCTCTTCCGCTCGTAGGCATTTGAAGATGCGCCTGGTGGAGCCGAGGGGAGGCGAACCCAAGACAATAATCCTTACGGATTAACAGTGCGCTACGGGCGAATGAGCGACGATTTGAGTTTATGTGTAACAGTTGTGCGTGACAAGGCCGCGTATGCACCCGACACCACCGCTGACGGACTAGGTCTGATTGCTCGCACCTCCGAACGATCGTAAACCCTCATGGAATGCCTATTCTTGGGGGAAGCCTATGTCTCTGACGATCGACGAACTGTTGCAGTCCTATCGCGACGCCGCCGGTACGGAACGAGACAAAGGAACATACTACGAGCGCCTGTGTAAGGCGTTCCTGCTGCACGATCCGGTCCAAGCCGAACAATACTCAGAAGCGTGGATGTGGTCTGATTGGGCACCTCATCACGGGTTTCAAGCCAACGACACTGGGATAGACCTTGTAGCCAAACTACGGGACGAGGAAGGCTACGCCGCCATCCAGTGCAAGTTCTTCAGCCCCAAGCACAAGATCGCCAAGGCTGACATCGACTCCTTCCTAGCGGCATCTTCCAAAGCCCCATTCACCCGCCGCGTGGTGATGGACTCCACTGAAGTTGAGTGGTCATCCAACGCCGAAACCATGCTGGAAGGCCAGACGATCCCTGTCCTTCGTATCGGCCTTGGCGATATGCGAGCTTCTCCGATCGTGTGGAGCCGTTTCGCAGCCAACGAAGAGATCGTCCTAGAAGAAAAGAAAGAACTTCGGCCTCACCAACAGGACGCCCTAGACGCTGTTCGCAAAGGCCTCTCAGAGCATGATCGCGGCAAGATCATCATGGCCTGCGGCACGGGTAAGACCTTTACGGGCCTGAAGATCGCCGAAGACCTCGTAGGCGCAAACGGTACTGTCCTGTTCCTTGTCCCGTCGTTGGCTCTTATGGCTCAGACTGTCCGGGAATGGACGAACGACACCAAGACCCCTCTTCGCTCATTCGCGGTCTGCTCAGACAGCCAAGTCGGCAAACGTCGCATCTCTAAGGATGATGTCGCTGAGATCAGCACGCTCGATCTTGCCTTCCCGGCGACTACCAACGCCGCACTTCTAGCAAAGGGCGTTTCCGAGCCTGCACCGGGCAAGATGACGGTGGTGTTCGCCACCTACCAATCTATCCAAGTCGTGTCAGATGCTCAGAACATCCACGGCATGGGCGCGTTCAACCTCATCATCTGCGATGAGGCTCACCGCACCACCGGGGCGACCCTTGGGGATGAGGAAAGCAACTTCGTTCGTATCCACCGAAACGAAGTCGTGGCAGGCGAGAAGCGTCTATACATGACCGCTACCCCTCGCATCTACGGCGACAGCGCAAAGAGCAAGGCCGTCGATATGGGCGTCACGCTCGCGACCATGGACGACGTAGAGCTATTCGGCCCCACACTCTTCTATCGGGGGTTTGGCTGGGCAGTACAGGAAGGGCTGCTCACGGACTACAAGGTCATTGTCCTCGCCATGGATGAGGGGCGCGTTGCGCGCACTCTTCAGGCACGTATGGCTGACCCTGAAAATGGTCTGGTACTCGACGACGCCACACGCATTCTTGGCTGCTACAAGGCGCTTACAAAGGTCGATATAGCGTCCGAACTGGGCGCCGATACCCAGCCTATGCGCCGCGCCCTCGCCTTTTGCCGGGATATCAAATCCTCCAAACTCGTTCAGGATGAGTTCTCGGCGGTGGTCGATGACTACCTAGCCTCCTCAGAGGTGAAGACCCACGAAGCAGACATCGCAGAGCATCAGCTCAAATGCGAGATCAACCACGTTGACGGCACCTTCAACGCCAAGACCCGTGGCGAACTGCTCGATTGGCTGAAAGCCGAAAGCGACGACAACACTTGTCGTATCCTGACTAACGCCCGCTGTCTTTCTGAAGGCGTGGACGTTCCGGCTCTGGACGCCATCATGTTCCTGCACCCGCGCAAGAGCCAGATTGACGTTGTGCAGTCGGTCGGTCGCGTCATGCGCCGCGCGCCTAACAAGCGCATGGGCTATGTCATTCTCCCCGTCGGCATCCCCGCTGGAATGAACGCCGAAGAGGCCTTGAACAACAACGAGAAGTACAAGGTCATCTGGCAAATCCTGAACGCCTTGCGCGCTCACGATGAGCGTTTCGACGCGACCATCAACCAGATGTCTCTTGGTCAGGATGTTTCTGATCGGTTTGAAATCCTGGGCCTCGACAGCAAGGAACTGAGCTCTGTCACGGCAACTGTCGAGAACCTGCCTAGCGCCAAGAAAAAGAAGCGCTCCAGCATTGGGGCTGATGGCTTCGACAAGGGCGATGAAGACATCGACATCGGTGGTGAGGTCGAAGACGAGCAATACGGCCTGATCCTCGACGATTTCAGCCGCGCTATCAAAGCCAAGATCGTCAAGAAATGCGGTGATCGCGAGTACTGGGATCGCTGGGCTGCCAGCCTGCGTGACATTGCTCTCGCTCACATCACCCGCCTGAACGGCATCCTCTCGGTTGAGAGTAGTGAGGCTCGCCTTGCATTCGACAGCTTCCTTGCAGAACTGCGTGATGACCTGAACAGCGGCATCACTGAAGCCGAAGCGGTTGAAATGCTGGCTCAGCACATCATCACCCGCCCGGTCTTCGACGCCCTGTTTGAAGGCCACGCCTTCACCCAAGAAAACCCTGTTTCTAAAGCCATACAGGGCGTTCTCGACGCTCTGGAGAGCGAGCACCTAGAAAAGGAAAGTAAGGACCTAGACGACTTTTACGCCAGCGTTCGACTGAAGGCTGAGGGCATAACCAACCCCGCAGCCAAGCAAGAGCTCGTTCGTCAGCTTTATGACAACTTCTTTGGCGTGGCGTTCAAAGACACCCGCGACAAGCTGGGCATCGTCTATACCCCGATCGAGATCGTGGATTTCATCATCCACTCGGTCAATGACGTGCTCAAAGACGAGTTCGGTCAGACGTTGGGCTCAAAAGGCGTTCACATCATAGACCCGTTCACAGGAACCGGGACCTTCATCACACGCCTTCTACAGTCTGGCCTGATCGAGCGCGATCAGTTGGAGAACAAGTTCCGGTACGAACTGCACGCCAACGAAATCGTGCTGCTGGCCTACTATATCGCCGCCATCAACATCGAGAGCGTCTACAGTAGCCTGCAAGGCGGCGAGTACAGCCCCTTCAATGGCATCTTGCTTACCGACACTTTCGCCATGGGGGAAGGTAAGGACGAGCTTGCTTTTGTTCTACCTGACAACTCCGAGCGCCGTCGTCGTCAGCAGGAACTCGATATCCGCGTGATCATGGGCAACCCACCCTATGCTGTGGCTCAAGGCGTTGCTTACCCGCACCTCGATGGGCGCATCGCGGAAACCTATGCCGCCCGCTCAACCGCGACTAACAAGAACGCATTGTACGATAGCTACATTCGCGCGATCCGCTGGGGCGCTGATCGTCTAGGTGATTGCGGGGTGATGGCCTACGTCACAAATGGGGGGTGGGTTGATTCAAACACTGCCAACGGCATGCGTATGTGCATGGTGGAAGAGTTCACTTCGATCTACATCTTCCACTTGCGAGGCAATCAACGCACGTCAGGCGAAACTTCAAAACGCGAGGGCGGTCAAACCTTCGGGTCGGGTAGCCGAGCTCCTATCGTTATTACGCTCTTCATCAAGAACCCAAATGCGACAAAACAGGGTCAGGTGTTCTTCCACGACATCGGTGATTATCTCTCACGCGAAGATAAGCTGAAAATCGTCAAAGATTTCAGGTCTATCCGTGGCATTGGCGAGAAATCTGGTTGGCAAGAAATCATCCCAGATGCCCACGGCGATTGGCTTACGCAGCGCGATGACAGCCTGAACAGTCATATCATCATTGGTGCCAAAAAAGAAAAATCTTCACACGCTCTGTTCGAAACTTATTCACGCGGCCTTGAAACAGCCCGAGACGCATGGACCTTTAACTCATCAAAATCTGCATTAACTTCAAAAATAGAACATTGCATAGATTATTATAACGAAAAACTAGCTATTTTTATTAATAATGGAAATCGTCAAAACATAGATGATTTCGTTAAAGACTCTCCTCGTGATATTTCTTGGTCACGATCGCTTCGTGCTGACTTTGCACGACTAAAGCCTCTAGATTACGATGAAGGTCGCATTGTATCTTCAACATACCGACCATTTTTCAAACAACATCTCTACTTCAGCCGACGCTTGAATAATGTTGTTGGTCAAATGTCGACCTTCTTCCCAAGCGCTTTAACCACCAACCGAGTGATAGCTCTTTCAGGCACTGGCGGACGGGCAGGTTTATCCGTCATAATGATGGACAATGTGCCAAGCCTGCACGTTGCGGCGATGGATGGTTCTCAGTGCTTCGCCCAAACGCTCTACGAATGCGAGCACAACAATGAAGCCAATGATCTGTTTTCTGTGTCTGCACCTCAATACGGGATGCGCCACGGCATAACTGATATTGGGCTAAAACATTTTAACGATGCATATCCGGGCGACGCCATCACCAAAGATGACATCTTTTATTACACCTATGGCCTACTCCACTCCGAAGATTACCGCCGTCGCTTTGCGGAGAACTTGACCAAAGAGCTCCCTCGCATTCCTTGCGTAAAGAAGGCTGATGATTTCTGGGCGTTCGTTAAGGCTGGTCGCGCGTTGGGCGATTTGCACGTCAACTATGAAACCGTAGAGCCGTATCGCGTGCAGCTCAAAGAAGGCGACTTGGAGCTCGCGTCGATTGACGACCCGGTCAAGTTCTTCCGGGTCGAGAAGATGTCTTACGGCAAGGGCAAGAACCGTTCGGTCATCCACTATAACCCGAACATCACATTGGTTGATGTTCCGTTGGAAGCCTATGAGTACGTCGTCAACGGCAAGTCCGCGATCGACTGGGTTATGGAACGCCAAACGGTCAAACAAGATAAAGTCAGCGGCATCATCAACGACGCCAACGACTATGCCAACGAAACCATCGGCGATCCGCGCTATCCCTACGATCTGCTACGTCGGGTAATCACGGTGAGCTTGGAAACGATGAAGATCGTCAAGTCACTACCACCGCTCGACATCTGATCGCTTTAAGGGGGAGCGACACATGCCCATCAGGAATGCCATCTGGACCGTAGGAACCAACCCTCAGCAACTCACTGAGGGACGCCTACCCAACGAGCGCACGCTTGAGGATATGATCGTCGCTTCCCCTCGAATGCTGTCTGACGAATGGATGCTGATTGGCAGGCAAGAGCGCACCCTCTCCGGTGGTTACATTGACCTTCTGGCGATCGCCCCAGACGGCGCCCTTGTCCTCATTGAGCTCAAGCGCGATCGAACCCCTCGCGAGGTTGTCGCTCAAGCCATCGACTACGCTGTTTGGGTAGAAGGTCTAGAGTCACAGGATATCGTTTCGATCTACAAACGCTTCGCCCCCGGTCGTGATCTAGCCGAAGACTTCCAATCCCGATTTGGGCAATCGCTGGACGAAGAAACCCTCAACAGCAGCCATCAGATCGTGATCGTCGCCGCGTCTCTGGATGACAGCAGTGAGCGTATTGTCTCGTATCTGAACAAGCGAGACATCGCGATCAACGTGCTCTGCTTCCAAGTCTTCGACTTGGGCGGACAACAGCTCTTGAGCCGCGCCTGGCTTCTCGATCCGGTCCACACACAGGTCAGCGCTACATCCACCCCCAAGAGCCGTGGAACCCGTGAGAGCGAGCCTTGGAATGGAGAGTTCTATGCTTCCTTCGGTGAAGGCTCCGCCCGCTCATGGGATGAAGCTCGCAAATACGGCTTCATCAGTGCTGGCGGTGGTGCGTGGTATAGCAATACGCTCAACCTTCTCGAACAGGGCGACCGGATATGGGTTCGAGCCCCAAAACAGGGCTTTATAGGTGTCGGAGAAGTCACTGGCCCCCGCCTATCAATCTCAGAGCTCGTAATACAAACGCCGGAAGGCGAAAGAGCCGCTGCTGACGTCCTAACAGGGGCGCACTACCACCGCATGTTTGAAGATGACCCGGAAAGGGCTGAGTACTTCATTCCGGTTCGCTGGCTGCACACAGTCGCACTAAATGAAGCCGTCGATGAGATTGGCCTGTTCGGAAATCAGAACACCGTCTGCAAGCCTACCACGCCTAAGTGGAGAACCACCGTCGAACGCCTGAAGGAGCGCTGGTCCCTCCAGAGCTAATCCAATCCGATAGCGAACTTTCAGAATCGGCGAGGCTCGGTCAAAGGGAGAACAAATCCCTCACACCGGACGTAAACCTATGAAATCTCCTATGCTTGTGGAAGCTCAAAAGGAAATAGAAAGCCTCCATCTAGACCTATCCACTCGAGGCGAAACTGGAATGGAGTTCTGGTCTAGCCGTCGCGCCCCCTCGCAGCACTATGTGGAACTCGATGCCCTCAAGGGCATCTGTCATGTCTATTGGGACGGACGTGACAATCAAATCCCTCTAACAGACCTCGAAACTCCGTTAGGCACTCTCAGCTACATCCAGCATATAGGCACCAAAAACTGGCCTCTGATGAACGCCGAACGCATCGCTGCCTTCATTGAGATCGTTGCGGATCACTATGGTTGGAAGGTCAGATAATCAGATCAATATAGTGATCCTTGGGATTAGCGCTTCGCGCTAATGGGCTCTTGAACCCTTCGCTTCGCTACCGGCTCAAGGCCCTATTGGATTGATCATTCTAGAATACGTTAATCCCCCCCTGCATGAGTTAAGGGTTCCGGGCAGCACTAAAACTCCCGCTACTCACCAAGAGCGCAGGAGTTGCTAGCTCGGAACCCTGCTCACGCAGAGGGGATTAATCGCGACCATTCCGTCAACGTAGTTTGAAAGAGCGACTTTGGTTTTGGCGTGCCAAATGCGCGAGGCGGAACCCATTACCTGCGCTACGCTCCGATCCCTGACTAATGTCAGTTCGGTTATTCGCCATTAGGCGAAAGCATCTCGTTTTGCTTCAAACCTCAACGCAACGAGACAGAGGGTTGTCACCCTCATCATTTTGAGCTGATTTTGTACGCCCTGAGAGCAGTACAGGCTCAAACCCAGAGGCGGGGCAAGGCATCTAGCCGACCGCATGGATCATCCTTTCGAGTGCGCCGCTCTGCCTATCGGTCTAAGTCCCGACACGGCTCGTTATAAGTGAAGAGCAAATGAACTCTCCGCGCGCAAATGTCACTTCCCATGCCATAGGAAGCCATCAGTCCGCATTGCCGGACCAGAATGACAACAGGATATCAATAAGAGAAGGCAAAATCAAGAGAAAATAGTATAAGTTTCAGTATTTTGATTATATCGTCTACAGATAAAAAGCTGCAAGAACCGTACAACTTTCATCCAAAAACTATTCGTCCATGACGCTCCATATAGAGATTAGCGGACTAAACTATAAGACTTTCATTATTTCAGACCGCAAAAACACAGAGGACCCCGTCTCTATAGGCCCTCTGCATTTTCTAAGACTTCGGTTTTCTCGCCCTCACTGGCCGACCACCGACTCTGACAAATCCAAAAAATCGTGAGGTAATCGCACCCGCTTCCAGTCGACACCCTGATAGGAAATGCGATCTACAGCTTCTTTCAGAGCCGACAGCTTGACGCTTCCATAGCCAGAATGAACGCTATCGAGTTCGTGACCCACAATCTCCATGGAGACATCTTCCCGAACATCGTTCGAGCGTAACTGCCCTACAACGGTGTGCCGTGTGCAGTAAAAAACGAGCTTACCGACATCCATGACCCCCGGTTTCTCAATCCTGTCGACAAGCCTGTTCAGGAACTTGGACGCATCCGACGATACGTATCCATCGGCATCAAGCTCCAGCTCATCGAACAATCGGGTACGCCCCCGCGCGGACTGATGCTCGACAAACTTGGAAAGCCCCAGCTCTATCAGTTGCTCGTGCAGTGGCACGCGGCGCAATGCCGCTTGGGACTTCAGGCTTTGCCCCTCGCCACCTTCGCGGATCACTAGGTACGGGATGCCGTCTTCCTCACCGAAGTCGGAAACCGCCAGAGCACAAATCTCGTTGAGGCGCGCTCCGGTGAAAAGTGCAATCAGCGGCACCCAGTAGCGGTAGTCTGAGACGCGCTTGTCACCCACTTGGTACAAGCCTTTTTGGCTAAGCGCCTTGGAGCCTACAAAGAGAGGTAACTCAAAAAGCGCAGCAACCTCACTGGCGTTGAACTCCCGCCGCTTGGTCGAGAGATCGGCCTTTCTGCGCTTCTCCGCAGCGATCCCATCAAACGGATTGGTTGGCAGCTTAGCCTTCAAACCATTCTTGATATGGTACTCGTATACCCGGCGAAGAGGCGCGAGGTATTTCGTGTTGATCGTACCCGCATCAAGCACGTCTTCCTCGCCTTCATCACGGGCCTTTCCTATGCGGTCTTTGAAAGACAGCTCGCGGTACTGAGGACGTTTGACGCCGTTCGCTGGGTAATAGGTCAGGTCCGTTTTGTAGGACGCGGCCAACTCAGGCGTGATTTCGTTCAGATCAAGATCGCGGCCACACCATTCAACGAAGCATCGAGCGGCGACTCTATAATCCTTAACGCGCTTAGGCTTCAGGCTCTGAGCACGAGCTATCTCTGGCACGGCGATTTCAACCGCTTCTGTAAAGCTAAGGACCGCAGTCCCGGCTAGAGCCTCGGGCTCGGCAGGGGCTACAGTCATCGCATCGAGGTCTAGTACAGAAGCAGCTTGGCGACGCACTTCCGGTGGTGCTGCGCCATGTAGAATAGCGCGGGCCTCTCGTTGGAAGCGCTGCTTTTCGTCCTGGAACATTCTCAGGTGATCCAGAGCCATATCGACGCCGAGCGTCGTACCTTTTTTAAGCGACATGATCCGCTCAAGAGACGACCACATTTTCTTTGTCAATACAGAGAGTTGCGCAGCCCTATGGCGGGCTTCTGAGGGAACATTGGTACGCAAGCTCATGCAGAGCTCTTTAGACCTAACCACCACCTCCAAATGACGGGGGATGCGCGTCCGGTAATAGTAGGTTGCTGAACGCCTTACGATGTTCGTGGCGAGAGACATTTTGGGCCCGTGTGTAGCAGTTGCGTGTAACAACGCCGCTGGGTTCGCCCTAAGTGTCTGATTTTTCTGTCTTGGTGGAGCCGAGGGGAATCGAACCCCTGACCTCGTCATTGCGAACGACGCGCTCTACCAACTGAGCTACGGCCCCGACCGACAGGCAGGGCTGGGAGATAAAAGGTCGCAGAGCGGGCTGTCAATGGGTACCCCACACGGCCTTGGCGCGGGCGGTCGCGACAGGTAGAAGCGTTGCGAACCTCAAGCGGAAGACACCGACTATGACCTTTGCCGCCACCCTCGTCGGCTTTCTGTTTTTCATCATCGGCGCTGTACTGCAGCTGCTGCTGATCGCGATCATTGCCAATGCGATCCTGAGCTGGCTGTTCGCTTTTGATGTGATCAACTATCGCAACCGTTTCGTCTATCAGCTGGCGACCATGCTGGACCGGCTGACCTCGCCTATTCTAGCCCCGCTGCGCCGTTTTATTCCGCCGCTGGGCGGGATCGATCTGACGCCGGTCGTGGCGCTGCTGATCATTCGCGGCCTGCAACTGTACCTGATCCCCTATCTGCACCTGACCTCGCTGAACCTGATCGGCTAAGCGCGGGGTCCGTTGATATTAAGACACGGCATGGCGATTTCGGCAGGGTATCGCCATTCGGTGCTTGCGCCGCGCCATGGCCCTCCTAAGCTAGCGGACCCACCCACTGTGGCTGTGAAACTGTAGAGCCTTATGAGCGGATTTAAGACAGTCGCTGTGATCGGTGCCGGACAAATGGGTTCCGGCATCGCACAAACCGTAGCGGTCGGCGGCTATCAGGTCAGGCTGTTCGACGCGGCCAGCGATCGCGCGACCCTGGCCATGGGCGAGATCGGTGCCAGCCTGGCCCGCCGTGCCGGACGCGGCCTGATTTCGGTCGATGACAGCCAGCAGTCGCTGGCGCGTATTCAGGTGTCCGACACCCTGCAATCGGCTGTCGATGGTGTAGACTTCATCATTGAAGCCGCCACCGAAGACGAAGCCGTCAAGAAACAGGTCTGGGCCGACATCGTCCCCTTCCTGTCCGATAGCGCCATTCTGGCGTCCAACACCTCTTCGATTTCGATTACGCGTCTGGCGTCGGTGACCGACCGTCCGGACCGTTTCATCGGCTTTCACTTTATGAAGCCCGCACCGGTGATGCGTCTGGTCGAGATCGTGCGCGGTATCGCTACCTCGGCGGCCACCTATGATGCCGCCGTGACCTTTGCCGAGAGCCTCGGCAAGGAAACCACCGAGTCCGAAGATTTCCCCGCCTTCATCGTGAACCGCATTCTGGTACCAATGATGAACGAGGCCATCTATACCCTGTATGAGGGCGTAGGGAACGTCAGCTCAATCGACCGCGCCCTGAAACTGGGGGCCAACCACCCGATGGGGCCTCTGGAACTGGCCGACTTCATGGGGCTGGATGTTGTGCTGGCGATCATGAACGTGCTTCATGACGGTCTGGCCGACACCAAATACCGCCCCTGCCCGCTACTGGTAAAATATGTCGAAGCCGGCTGGCTGGGTCGCAAGAGCGGCCGCGGCTTCTATGACTATTCGGGCGAGACTCCGGTACCGACACGCTAATGACCGATATTCATCCCCCTGCTTCACGCCCCAGCGTTCTTGACCGCTTTCCCGGTGGCGAGCAGGTGGTGCCGCGGCGCACGCCGCAGGCCCGTGCGCTGGCCTCGCTGGCCGCAGCGGCGTGGCCGCCGATCATTTTGACCCTGTTTGTCTGGCCGCCGCACAACTGGTTTTCGGGGCTGGATACCGACTGGCGCATCGTGTTGCTGATCGTCGGTCTTGTGGCGGCACCTTTGGGCCTGCTGCGTCTGGAAAAAGCGCGCCGTCCCAATGACGCGCCGTGGACGCGTCGCGCCGTGGTGGCCCGCTTTGTGATCTATGGCGGACTGCTGGCCGCTGTCTTGCAAGTGGCGATCGCTTTGGTGCTGGCCGTCACCTATGGCTTGGCGGGGCAAAGCTTTATTCAGGCCCTGGGCTCCGTAGAAACGGTTCTGCTGATCTTTGGCGTCGCGGGTGTGCCCGTGGCCCTGATGGTCGGTATCAGCTATGCCCTGTGGGGCGGGTTGTGCATGGCGTTCATCGCTTATCAGAAGGCTCCGGCCAAGATCCGTCGCCCGTTCTGATCCGGGCACGGCTGGCTTGGGGGAAAGCCGCTACCAGCGGGAGGGACAGCCGTGGTACCGACGCGCATTCAGAATCTAGACGCCGTGCGTGGCATAGCCGTGCTGGGCATATTGGCGGTGAACGCCCTTACCTATGGCTGGCCGATGGAGGCCATGATGGCATTGGGCCATCTGCCTATGGCGGTCGATACCATGCTAGTCGGTTCTGACCGCGTGGCGGCATGGGTGACCGAGACCTTCTTTCTCGACAAATTCCGTACCCTGTTCGGCATTTTATTTGGCGTGTCTGTCTATCTGGTCGGCGGGGAGCGGCACGATACTGTCCGAAGCAGACTGATGAAACGACGGCTGGGTTGGCTGGCCGTGTTTGGCGTGCTGCATGGTCTGGCGCTGTGGTACGGCGATATTCTGCTGCTCTATGCGTGGACGGGCTTATTCGCCATGCTGATCCGCTCGGCACCGGCCAAGGTGCTGATCTGGGTGGGCGTCGCGATCATGGGCACGCTGTCGCTGATGCAGGCATGTCTTGGCCTGCTGATGCCTATGATGCCGACCGAACTGGCCGCTGCGTTCGAGGGCCACGCCGAAGTCACCACTTCGTCCCTACTGGCTACGGTCGAGCAGGTACGTGCGGGCATGGGCGGAGCGTTTCTGAACAACCTGCGGTCATGGGCGATTCTTCAGGGGGCATCCCTGACCGTCTATCTGATACCGACCTTCGGCCTGATGGTGCTGGGCATGGGCCTGTACAAGGCCAGATTTTTCCACGGAGAGGCCAGGCCGCGCGTCTATCTCATCCTGTTGGTATTGGGCGGGTTGGCTTTGATATTCAAAGCGTGGTCATCGTGGACCGAACTGAACGCGCCGATCGCGCAGATGCCGTCCATGGGGCTGAACATGGCGGCGTCATCCCTGTCGCTGTTGGTGTCGTTGGCCTATGCGACGATCATCATCAAACTGCCGGCGGTGTTCCATTGGGCCACGCCTGTAGGCCGGATGGCCTTCACCACCTATCTGAGCCAGAGCCTGATTATGTTCTGCCTGTTCACCCTGCCATGGGGCCCGCACTGGTATGGCCTGCTGTCGCCCGCAGTGTTCTGGCCCATCATCGGCACCCTCTGGATCGCGCAAATCGCCTTTGCCCATCTGTGGCTGAAAGCCTTCCGCTGGGGCCCGCTGGAATGGCTATGGCGCTCTCTCACCGAGGGTCGCCGCCTGCCAAACCGGCTGTCCAAGGCCTAAGCCGCATTGCAGCGCGGGCTGTGTTGGCTTAATCGCCTGCGCATGACCGACATCCAACGCCCCGAAGCCCGCTCTCCCCGTGGATTTCAGGATCGCCGTGGCGGCGACCTGAGCGCCGAACGCCGCCTGATCGCGCGCGTGTCCGAAGTGTACGAGCGCTGGGGCTTTGAAGGGTTGGAAACGCCTGCGTTTGAATATGTCGATGCGCTGGGCAAATTCCTGCCGGACACCGACCGTCCGAACGAGGGCGTGCTGGCGCTGGAGGATGACGACGAACAGTGGATCGCCCTGCGCTATGACCACACGGCACCGCTAGCCCGCTTTGCAGCCCAGAACTGGGAAACCCTGCCCAAGCCCTATCGCCGCTATGCCTATGGTCCGGTGTGGCGCAATGAAAAGCCGGGTCCGGGCCGCCTGCGCCAGTTCTGGCAGTGCGATGCCGACACTGTGGGTTCGGACCGTCCTGAAGCCGATGCCGAGATCCTCGCCATGGGCGTCGAGGGTCTGCTGGCCACCGGCCTGACGGCGGATCAAGCTGTCATCCGCGTGTCCAACCGTAAGCTGTTTGACGGCCTGTTCGATGCGGGCGGTATCACCGATGCCAACCAGCGCCTGACCGCTTTGCGCGCCATCGACAAATTCGATCGTCTGGGCATCGAGGGCGTGCGCCTGCTGCTGGGCGAGGGCCGTCTGGATGACTCGGGCGACTATACCAAGGGGGCCAATCTGCCGAACGCCCTAATCGGCGCGGTGGAAACCTTCCTCGCCTCGGTCAGCAATGCCGAGGCCAGTCGTTCGGAAGTGCTGGACACCATCGCGGGTCTGGGCTCGGGTCTGGGTGCCGCCGGCGATGCGGCTTTGAAGGAATTGGCCGCCATCGACCGCGCCCTGAACGCCATGGGCGTGTCGCAGGATGCGGTGAAGTTCGACCCGACCATCGTGCGCGGTCTGGAATACTACACCGGCACCGTTTTCGAAGCGGAATTGCTGATGGAGACCAAGGACGAAAAGGGTCGTCCGATCCGCTTTGGCTCCATTGGTGGCGGTGGCCGCTATGACGATCTGGTCGCACGCTTTACCGGCCAGCCGGTTCCGGCGACGGGATTCTCGTTCGGGGTGTCGCGTCTGGCTGCTGCGTTGCGCGCGGCGGGCCGTGGCGGTCCTGCCCTGCGCGGTCCGGTCGTGGTGATCGTCTTTTCGGACGATGACATGCAGCACTATCTGGATGCGGTATCGGAGCTGCGCAACGCGGGCATTGCCGCCGAGCTTTACCTCGGCCGTGCAGGCATGAAGGCCCAGTTCAAATATGCAGACCGCCGCGGTGCCCCGGCTGCGGTTATCCTCGGCGGTGACGAAATCGCCGCCGGTGAAGTGACCATCAAGGATCTGGACGCCGGTCGCGCCCAAGCTGCCTCGATTGCCAACAACGAAGAGTGGAAAGCCGCACGTCCCGGACAGGTGAAGGTGGCCCGCGCCGATCTGGTCACCACCATAAAAGGCATTATCGAATAAGCTTCGAGAAAACTGACCCTGAAATCGTTAGTTATCAGCGATTACTTATAAAAGCTTCGATTTTGCCTTCACCCCTCGATTGACGCAGGGGCACCGTTCGGGCCAATTGATCTCACTCGAGAGACACGGCGCGGACGCGTAGTAGTCACTTGGAGGCGTTTCGGGGAGGAAACGTCCGCTCCATTAGAGAGCGAGAAGGCCCGCTGCGATGTATCCCCCGCAGCGGGCTTTTTCATGCCTGCACGGTAGCTTAGCCCCACAATCAGAACGGTCGCTAATGGCGCGCAGCGCCTACCGGACATGAAAAAGGCCGGTGCCGAAGCACCAGCCTTGTCCATTCTTGAAAGTCTTTCGACTTTGCTTACCAGAGACGTACGCGGTCTTCCGGTGCGATGTAATAGGCATCGCCCGGCTGGACGTCGAATGCGGTGTACCACTCGTCCACATTGCGCAGCGGGCCAATGACGCGGAACTGGGCTGCGGAGTGCGGGTCGGTAGCGACCTGCTGGATCAGGGCCTGTTCGCGGTACTTCGACTGCCACACCTGTGCCCAGCCATAGAAGAAGCGCTGCTCGCCCGTGGTGCCGTCGATGACCGGAGCCGGTTGGCCCTTCAGCGACAGGCGGTAGGCGTGTAGGCCCACGGCCACGCCCGAGGCGTCACCGATGTTCTCGCCCATGGTCAGGTTCGGGTTGATGGTATAGCCAGCTACCGGCTCAAACTTGGCGTATTGCTCGCCCAGACGGGTGGTCAGAGCCACGAAGTTGGCGCGGTCTTCCGGCGTCCACCAGTCACGCAGCACGCCATCACCGTCGGACTTGGAGCCCTGATCGTCGAAGCCGTGGCCGATTTCGTGACCGATCACGCCGCCAATGCCGCCGTAGTTCACAGCCGGATCGCCGTTCGGATCGAAGAACGGCGGCTGCAGGATGGCGGCGGGGAAGACGATCTCGTTGTTGACCGAGTTGTAGTAGGCGTTGACCGTTTGCGGGGTCATGCCCCACTCGGTCTTGTCGACCGGCTTGTCCAGACGCGACACGCGGTCGGCATAGCTCCACTGACGCATTCGCACGGCATTGCCGACCAGATCGTCGCCGCGGATTTCCAGAGCGGAATAGTCTTTCCACTTGTCCGGATAGCCGATCTTGACAGTGAACTTGTTCAGCTTGTCCAAAGCCGCAGCCTTGGTCTCGTCGCCCATCCAGGTCAGGTTCTGGATGCGCTCGGCCTGTGCCAGACGCAGGTTGGCGACCAGCTCTTCCATCTTGGCCTTGTATTCCGGCGGGAAGTACTGCGCCACGTAAAGGCGGCCAGCAGCTTCACCCAGAGCGCCCTCGGCGAACGAGATGGCGCGCTTCTCGCGGGTGCGCTGTTCGGGCTGGCCCGACAGGTCACGGTCGCGGAAAGCCCAGCGCAGGTCGGCAAAGCGCTTGGACAGCAGCGGGGCCATCTGGTCGGCGGTGTGGAAGGCCTGCCACGCTTGCAGCAACTCGACCGGCGTCTCGGCATAGATGGCTGCCATCTTCGGCATGGCCGTGTCCTGACGCACGATCACGCGGTCCGCATGACCCAGACCCGCAGCCGTATAGAAGGCCTGCCAGTCAAAGCCCGGCGCTTCGGTCATCAGGCGCTGGATGGTGAACTCGTTATAGGTGCGGTCGCGGTTGCGGTTTTCCGCGGGGCTCCAGTGAGCCTCTGCAATGCGGTTTTCCAGAGCCACGATCTGCGCGGCGGTTTCGGCGGGGTTTTCCCAGCCGATCTGGGTCAGCATGTCGGCGACATAGGCCTGATACTTTTCTTTCTTCTCGGCAAAGCGAGCATCCAGATAGTAGTCACGGTTCGGCAGGCCGATGCCGCTGTGGCCGGTCGAGACCACGTGGCGGGTCGGGTTCTTGGCATCGGCCGAGACGCCGGCTCCGAAGAAGGCTGCGCCATAGTCGCCGTTATGGGCACCCATATAGGTGGCCATGGCCTCATGGCTGTCGATGGCGCGGATCTTGGCCAGATACGGAGCCAGCGGCTGGGCATCCAGCGCCTCGATGCGGGCTTCATCCATATAGGCGCGGTAGGCGTCAGCGATCTTTTGCTCGTCCGAGCCCGGCGTGAGATCGGTACGGGCCGCCAGACCCAGCACCAGTTCCTTCATGCGGTTGTCCGACAGCTCGCGCAGCAGCGGGAAAGAACCGTACGAGGTGCGGTCCGAAGGAATCACCAGTTGGTCCAGAGCCGCGCCATTGGCGTGGCGGAAGAAATCCTCGCCCGGACGTACCGAGGTGTCGCGGCCCGACAGGTCAAAGCCCCACGTGCCATAGCGCGGTGCATCTGTGCCCTTCCATCCGCCGTTGGCGGCTTCGGCCATCGGGGTCGAGAACAGGCTGACAGTCTCGCACACCTCGTCCAGGCAGGCGTGATCGTGGCCCGAGTGCGCCTGGGCGCTGGCCGGAAGCAGGAAGGCCGCAAAAGCAGCCCCGACTAGAAATTTCTTCATGAGATAAGTCCCTCAGTTGTGCCACTTCAACGCGAACCGGAACCAAATCCGTCGCCGGACATTATCGGCTCATCGTCTGTGACAACGATCACCGTCGTCCACCTATTGCCATTCCCAATCAAGACATTGGTCGAAAACAGCAATCTCTAAAAATTTTTGCAGTTAAATCTTACCGAATTTAGCTGTTTTGCGCAGAAACAATGCGCGAAGTCGCAGATTAAACTTCAAATAGAAATCTTATTTCGCGTCATACGTATTTCCACGTAAATGCGCGCCGTAGATTTGCCCCGCAGGTTGGGGTTTTGTCGGATTTTAGACCCATTTTGGTCACTGTTCGATGATGATAGTTCGCCCTTGATTTCACACCATACCGGTGTTCGTCGGTCAGCGTTCTTGATCGATGGTCCCTCCGGCTCGGTGGCTGTACGCGGGCCTCCCCCCGCTTTTCCGTGTTTAGTTAAGAGTAGAAAATCCGATGACCGAGTCCGTCGTTGTTGCCCAATCGACCGTCGAGGGTGAAGCCAAGCCGCGCGTGAACCGCCGTCAGGTTGCCAAGGCCCGCACCCGTCTGAAGGTGCTGGAAGCTGCCCGTAACCTGTTCGCAGAGCGCGGCTATGATGCTGCCACCATCCGTGACATCGCCAAGGGCGCTGGCATGTCGACCGGTGCGGTCTTCGCCAACTTCCAGGACAAGGCCGAGCTGTTCGAAGCCGTCTTCGCCGAGGAAATGGCCGCTATGGCCGAGGACTTTTCTAAAGGCGTTGCCATCGACGACGTGACTGCGGCCCGTCTGGCCGGTGGCCTGACCGCTGGCTACCACCGCGCTCTGGACCACCTGCCGCTGATGCAGGCCATGGTGGCCCGTTCGTGGTTCCAGCCGGAAGATGTCGACCAACGCATCCGTGAGTTCCTGGCACCGATCACCGAAACCATCTCGGACACCCTGCAAGCCGGTATCGCCAAGGGCGAACTGCGTCAGGACACCGACGTAGCTCTGATGACCCGCATGATCTGGGACATCTACCTGTCGAACTTCCGCCGCGCCGCCTATCAGAACGCCGGCATCGAAGAGCTGACCCCGCTGGCTCGCAAGCAGATGGACATTCTGGTTGCCGGCCAACTGGCCAAGTAAGCCCGGACCTTACCGTCCAAAAGAAAAGCCGGAAGGGACACCCCTTCCGGCTTTTTCTATGCCCAATAACCGAATAGCGCCTCAGCTCTTCCAGCGCAGCACGGTTTCCTTGATCGGGTTGACGAAGCTGCGGCCCTCGGCGCGGCTCTTCAGCCATTCCTTCTTGAGCTGCTGGTACCATTTCGCCTGTTTGTCGGCATCATCGATCCAGATCAGGGCGGGATCGTATTTCAGCCCTTCGTTCTGCAGGTTCACCATGCCCCCGTCCTGTTGCAGGAAGGCGACCACGCCCGCGCGCAGGAAGGGTTTAGCCAGATTGAACACCCAGTGGTCCGACCAGAAAATCTGGGTAATGCGGGTCTTGGTGTCATTGACCGGCGTCAGGAAGGTCAGCGCCAGAACCTGTTTCTCGCCGACCTGAATGTGCTCCCAGCGATAGCCCGGCAGGCGGAAGGTGATCTCCGTGGCCGGAGCGCCGCCCAATATCTTGTACAGTCGGCTGTTCGATGACGGGGCGTGCCGCACCATGGCCCAGCCATAGTCGCGCGGCGCAAAGGTCTTGGCCTTTTCGTGCATCGATTTTTCGGAACGCCACCACCACTGTTTATGCACATAGGGGCCATGGGCGGGGTCCATCAGGCCGACAACCGCGTGGTCAATGTGGCTGTCGAAATCCATCCACTCGACCAGTTTGGCATCACCGTCGGCACCGGGGAATAACGGTGGCTCGTGATCGGGCTCCGTCGGGCGGCGCGGATCAGCCGACATCCAGACGAAGACCATGCCCTGGGATTCACGCACCGGATAGGCGCGCACCTTGATCCGCTCGGGGTCGTAGTCCTGATCCTCGACCAGCGACGGAATAGCCGCACACACGCCATCCGGACGGAAGCGCCAGCCGTGGTAGGGACACTCGATTGTCTCCCCTTCTCCCTCGCGCTCGACCAAGCGTCCTGCCGAGAGAGGCGCAGCGCGGTGCGGGCAGATGTCGCGCAAAGCATAGATCTCGCCCGCGCGGGTGCGGCCCACCAGCACCGGCTCATTCATGATTTCGTAGCGGGTCAGGCCCGCCGGAGCCACCTGACGCGACAGAGCGACAAAATACCAGGCGTCGGTCACAAAGCCTTTGCCAAACGCGGTTTGGGGTGTAGCCGATGCCACCGGCTTAGCTTCGGGAGTTTGGATGCTCATAGGGCGATCCATACCAATCCGGTCGGCGGCTGTCTCTCTAGAGATGCTAGGGAGTCTTGAAATTAGGGTCGCCGTAACGCCAAGGTCGACTGAACGAAGAGGAACCGCCCATGTCTGCCCATTTCCTGCTTTCAGCTCTGTTGGCCCTGCCGCTTGCCCTGCCGCTGGCCCTCGCCGCACCGGCTGCTGTGGCTCAGGATGGCCACGCCGCCCACGCACACCAGCACGCCGCGTTTCAATCCGATCGCATCCATGTTCGCGTCGATGGCGCGGAAGGCGCACCGGATGTCGTCCTGATCCCGGGCCTGTCCTCCTCGCCCGCCATCTGGCAGCAAACTGTCGACCGGTTGGCAGCCACCCACCGTATTCACCGCATCCATGTGCAGGGCTTTGCCGGAGCCCCTGCCAAGGGTAATGCGCAAGAGGGCGACACCCCCAGCCCCCTGATTGCACCTGTCGCCGAGGACATCGCCCGCTACATCCGCGAGAACGGACTGAACAAGCCTGCGGTCATCGGCCACTCTCTGGGCGGGACCCTTGGGATGATGGTGGCCGCCCGCCATCCCGATCAGATCGGCAAGCTGATGGTGGTGGACATGGTGCCGTTTGTCGGTGCGATGTTCGGTGCCCCCGGCGCGACTGTAGAAACCGTCACACCGGTCGCCGACCAGATGTGGGCGTTGCAAAAGAACATGCCCGCCGAGGCCTATCAGGCTGCCGCCACCCAGACCATCAATGGCATGATCAATGCCTCCGAGCGCCGCGAAGAGGCCCTGTCGCACATGCGCGCCAGCGATCAGGCCGTCTCCGCCGCGGCCTACCGCGAGTTGATGCTGACCGATCTGCGCGCAGAGCTGCCGAACATTACCGCTCCGACCACGGTGCTGTACGTCAAATTCAACGACGCGCGCATGACCGACGAGGTCACGGACCTGATTTATCGCACGTCTTTTGCCAGCCAGCCGGCCATCACGCTGAAGCGTATCGACGACAGCGCCCACTTCATCATGTTCGACCAACCCGAGGTGTTTGCGGCAGAAGTGGACGCCTTTCTGACGTCCAATTAAGTCGCCATCCTCATGGTGACAGTTTATGGGCTGTTACGAGCGTTCCCGAGCCATTAGGTTCGGGAACGTCATACCATGAGGACTTCTATGGCGCGTAAAGACCGCTCCGATCAGGCTCCTGCCAAGCCCCGCCGTTCTTTGCTGGGGCGGTTGTTTTACTGGGCCGCTGTATTGGCCGTATGGGGGCTGATCTTTGCGGTCGTCTTCTTCGCGGTCTTCGCGCGCGATCTGCCCGACACGTCCAGCCTGTATAATGTCGAGCGACAGCCGTCGGTCACCTATCTGGACCGATCGGGCGCGCTGATCGCTGTGCGCGGGTCGCAGATGGCCCCGCCGGTCGATCTGGACGCCCTTCCCGACTACGTGCCTGCCGCCTTTGTGGCCATCGAGGATCGTCGCTACTGGGTGCACCCGGGCTTTGACCCCATCGGTATGAGCCGCGCCATGGCCTCGAACCTGCGCGCCGGTCGCGTGGTGCAGGGTGGCTCGACCATCACCCAACAGCTGGCCAAGAACCTGTTCCTGACGCCGGACCAGAACCTGAAGCGCAAGGTTCAGGAGCTGATGCTGGCTGTCTGGCTGGAGGTAAAGTTCAGCAAGGAAGAGATTCTGGCCCTGTATCTGAACCGCGTCTATTTCGGCGCGGGGGCCTATGGCATCGAGGCGGCCTCGCAACGCTATTTCGACAAGCCCGCCGAGCGCCTGACCGTGGGCGAGGCCGCCCTTTTGGCCGGCCTGCTGAAAGCCCCGTCGCGCTATTCGCCGGTCAGCGAAAGCGAACGGGCTGCTGGCCGCGCCACTGTTGTGCTGAACTCCATGGTCGAGACCGGCACCATCACGGCCGCCCAGCGCGACGCCGCTGTGGCCGAGCCGGTGCGCGTGTCGCGGACCCTGGCCAGCCAGCATGCCCAGTATTTCGTGGACTGGCTGGACAAACAGGTTCGCGGCATGGTCGGTGACCAGACCGAGGACCTGATCGTGGAAACCACCCTTGATCTGGCCGTGCAGACCGACGCCGAGCGCGCTGTGCGCCGTATCCTTGACCGCGACAAGGGCAAGGGCGTCGAACAGGCCGCACTGGTCGCTCTGGATGGTGAAGGTCGCGTTCGCGCCATGATCGGCGGAGCCTCCTACCCTGACAGCCAGTTCAACCGCGCGGTCGATGCCCGCCGTCAGGCCGGTTCGGCATGGAAGCCATTTGTTTATCTGGCCGCTCTGGAAGCGGGCTACACCCCCGATACGCCTGTGGTGGATCAGGAAGTCACCATCGGCAACTGGAAGCCGCGCAACTATTCGGGCCGCTTTAACGGCCCCATGACGCTGGCACAGGCTGTGGCCCAGTCGACCAACACCGTGGCCGCAGACGTGGCCGACAAGGTGGGCCGTGACAATGTCGCCAGCGTGGCCCGCCGTCTGGGTATCTCGGGCAATATCGGGGTCCAGCCGTCCATGGCTCTGGGTGCGGTCGAAGTCAGCCCGCTGGAGATGGCGCAGGCCTATGATGCCTTCGCCAATGGCGGTCGTCGCGTCAAAGCCTATGGCATCGACCGTATCCGTACCAAGGACGGCCGCGTCATCTATCAACACGCCGGATCGGAAGGCCAGCAGGCCATTCACAATCCGTCGCTTTACTATCTGAACCAGATGCTGCGCGGTGTGGTGACCTCGGGTACGGGCCGCGCCGCCAACATCGGTGGCCGCGATATCGCCGGTAAGACCGGTACGACCTCTGACTATAAGGACGCGTGGTTCGTCGGCTATACCGGCGGCTTTACCGCTGCCGTCTGGGTCGGCAAGGACGACAATACGGCCATGCGCGGCGTAGGCGGGGGCGCGGCACCGACAGCGATCTGGGCCGCCTTCATGCAGTCGGCCATGAACCGTCTGGCCGTCCAGTCCATTCCGAACGGTCCGCCCCTACCGGAAGGCTGGGTGCCGCCCGATCCGATTGGCGATCTGATGGGTCAGGTCGAGGATCCCTATGACCCGAACCAGATCTATTATGACGAAAATGGCGTCGCCAGCTTTGGCCCGCCGCCGTCCGCCCAGCCGGATCAAGCGCCCGCACAGGCCCCGCCGCCGGTCCAGATGGCTCCGGAAGGTCAACCCGCGCCCAAGAAGGCCCCGCAGGCCGAGCGTCAGCCTGACGCGGTCTTCTTCTAGGGCAGGGTTTCAGGTGCCCACGGCATGCAGCGCATTGCCGTGGTCCTTGAGCCAGCGCCGCATGGGTCTGTGATCCCCGATCAGTCGGGTGACCACGGCCCAGTATTCGGGGCTGTGATCGGCGCGCACCAGATGCGCGACCTCGTGCGCGGCTAGATAGTCTGCCACGGCCTCGGGGGCCATGATGACCCGCCAGCTGTAACGGATCGAGCGGTTGTGCGGGCTGCAAGAGCCCCAGCGCGAGCGCGTATCGACAATGGAAATCCGCACCGGTCCTTGGCCCAGCGTATTCAGATGGACCGCCGTGCGCGTTTCCAGAAAACGGCGGGCCTCGCGCTTGAACCAGTTCTCGATGCGGCGGGCAAAAGCCTCGCCCTCGCCGCCCGATCGCAGGACAGGACCTTCGGGGGTTTCATACAGACGCGCCGCGCCCGCACCGCCCGTAGCTTCCAGCCGTAAAGTACGGCCCAGATAGGTAATCACCTGTCCGGGGATCAGCGGCACCGCATCGGGCTGGGCTTGCAGGCACTCGGCAATCCAGTCGGCGCGCGACCGGGCGAAGGCCACCGCCTGCGCCAGCGTGTTCGGCGTGGGGGCAATCGCCACCGCCTCGCCTGCCCGCGCATCGATGCGCACAGACAGTCTGCGCGCCCGCCGGTTTACCGAAAGCCTGAGCGTCTGCCCGTTGCTGAGGGTCAGTCGCTGTCCGTCACTATATTTCGGCTGAAACAGCTTCATGCTTGGCGATGAAATCCCGTAGCCGCGGATAGATTTCCTCGCGGAAACGGCGACCGTTGAAGACGCCATAATGGCCTACGTCCGGCTGGACATAAAGCAGGCGATGGCTGTCGGGAATATTGGGCGTCAGCACGTGGGCGGCCTGGGTCTGGCCCACGCCGGAAATGTCGTCCTTCTCGCCTTCGATGGTAGCCAGGGCAATGTCACGGATTTGGCTCAAGTCCACCTTGTGTCCGCGATGCTCCAACAAGCCGCGCGCCAGCAGGTGCTGCTGGAAGACGATGTCAATGGTTTGCAGGTAGAACTCTTCGGTCAGATCCAGCACCGACAGGTATTCGTCGTAGAATTCCTCGTGTTTCTCGACCCCGTCACCGTCTCCGGCCACCAGATCGCCGAAATAGCGGCGGTGGGCGTCGATGTGCTTTTCCTCGTTCATCGACATGAAGCTGTAGAGCTGCACAAAGCCCGGATAGACGCGGCGCCCCAGACCCGGATAGGGCCACGGCACCGTGTGGATCATGTTGGACTTGAACCAGGTGAACGGCTTTTCCTCGGCCAGCTGGTTGGTCACTGTCGGTGACAGGCGCGCGTCAATGGGCGAACCCATAAAGGACATGGAAGCCGGACGGTTCGGATGGTCTTCCTCGGCCATCAGGGCACAGGCGGCCAGAACCGGGGGTCCGGGCTGACACACGGCCACGACGTGCGGGCGACCACCGACAGCGGCGATCATTTCGCGCACATGGTCGATATAGTCGTAGAAGTCGAAACGGCCTTCCAGCATGGGGACCTGACGGGCGTTGCTCCAGTCGGTCACATAGACATCATGGTCGGCGATGAAGGCGTCGACCGTGCCGCGCAGCAGGGTGGCATAATGGCCCGACAACGGTGCCACGATAATAACCTTGGGCGCATCCAGCGTGCGGCCCGCAGCCTTCACGTCTTCGGCATGGCGCGAAAAACGCAGCAGACGGCACCACGGCGAGCGCCACGCCACCTCGATCTCGGTGGCAACCGGCACGCCATCAACGTCCACCACATCCAGTCGCCATTCGGGTTTGCCATAGCGACGGGTCAGGCTTTCGAACAGTTCTGCCGAAGCAAAGGCCGTACGCCCCAGCGCCGTCTCGGCGGCGGGGTTCAGCGGCGAACTCCAGAACTGGCGGGCCATTTGAGCCCCGAAACGAAAGGGGGCGGCAGAGTTATAGGCAAGCTCGTGCAGGGCGTAGAGCATGGACGTCCGGTCAAGACACCCGGTTACGGGCGAGGGTTACAGTTATGCTGCAACGCACAATGAACCATGCTCTTTCGCCAAAGGGAAGCTTGAGGATGTAAACCTTAGCCCGCAGCCATGGTGTCACGCACCAGCTTGACCGTGCGGTCCGGTCCCAGATCGTGCGTCACCGCTGTGCGGAACTTGCCGTCGGGACCCATCAGATAGACGGTCAGCGAGTGGTTCATGGTGTAGCCCTCACCCTCGCCCACCTTTTGATAGTAGGCGCGGTAAGCTTTGGAGGCCTGCTGGATCTGCTCATCCGTGCCGGTCAGGCCGATAACGCCCTTCGGGAAGCCGTCGGAGGACAGATAGTCCTTTAGCATCTGCGGCGTATCGCGCTCGGGATCGACGCTGATGAAGACGATTTGCAGATCCTTGGCGTCTTCACCCAGTTCGGTCTGAACGCGTTCCAGAACGCCCAGCGTGGTCGGGCAATAGTCCGGGCAATAGGTGAAGCCAAAGAAGACCAGGCTCCACTTGCCCTCGAGGATCGACTGATCGACCGTCTGGCCCTCCTGATTGACCAGCGTGAAGTCCCCGCCCACCAGAGGTTGGCCACTGGCAACGGCGGTACCGCCCTGTCCCTGACTACGGCCATTGACGACCACCATGGTTACCAGAGCCAGTGCAATGGCAATCACCAGACAGCTGGCGGCCAGAATGATGATCGAACGACGGGGCATGGCTTCTCGCAAACTTTCAATCAGGACGACGCACCACAGTGCTTGAAGGACCGACAGGGTCTATAGAAGAGGCGTGAACGCTAAAGAAGCCCCCTCCCTGTCGCAGGCTGTCGCCGCTGCCGCCGGTAGTGCGTCCGGACTGCTGGGTCTGACCGAGGGTCCGCGTCGCGGTCGTGGCCTTCCGCTTCGTACCCTGATCATCCTGCGCTGGCTGTCCATCATGGGGCAGCTGATTGCGGTGTTGACCGCCTATTTCGTCCTGCACTTCGCCTTGCCGATCCAGCAGGCTCTGTCCGTCATCGGTGCCGCCATAGTGATGAACATCATCGCCATGGCCCGCTCGCGCCACATCGGCCTCAGCCAGCCCGATCCCATGCGGACCACCGTGCAGCTGGCCTTTGACCTGATGCAACTGGCCCTGCTGCTGGCGCTGACGGGCGGATTGGCCAATCCCTTCTGCCTGTTGCTGGTGGCCCCTCTGACCATTGCCGCCTCCAGCCTGCCGATCCGGCACACGGTCGGTCTGGGCCTGCTGGGTGTGGCCTGTGTGATCGTACTTTACCACTGGTCCCTGCCCCTGCCGTGGCTGGTACACGAGGAACTGCACTTGCCAGGTCTGTACCGTCAGGAGCTGGGCCTGGCCCTGATGACGGGCATGCTGTTCATCTCCGGCTATACGTGGAAGGTCGCCGCCGACGCTGACAAGCTGGAGCTGGCACTGGCTACAACGCAGGACGTTCTGCAACGCGAGCAGAGCCTTGCCGCCATCGGCGGCTTGGCCGCCGCCGCCGCCCACGAACTGGGCACCCCCTTGGCGACTATTCAAGTGGTGGCGCGCGAGATGCTGAGGAACGCGCCCGAAGGCTCGCCCGAGGCCGAGGATGCCGCCCTGATCCTGCAACAGGCCGAGCGGTGCCGCGACATCCTCAACCAGTTGTCCAACTCGCCCGACGAAGGCGATGCCCTGTTTGCGGACATCGAGTTGAAGTCCATGCTGCAAGAGGTGGCCAGCCCGCACGAGGGCTTCGACCTGACGTTCGATCTTTCGGTGCAATCGGCGGGCAACCAGCCCGTACCGCGTATCCGCCGCCTGCCCGAGGTGATCCATGGCCTGTCGGCTCTGGTGGAGAACGCGGCGGATTTCGCGTCCAGCCGCGTGACCCTGTCGGCGACGGTGGATGCAGGCTGGATCGCCATCGACATTATCGACGACGGGCCGGGCTTTGCCTCGGATGTCATCCCGCGCTTGGGTGAGCCCTACGTGACTACCCGCCCCCAAAGCAAAGCCCGCCGCGCCCTGGCGGCCCAGCTGACGCAGGCCACGAAACGTTCTCAGGCACCATCGACCGCCCCCGCCATTGCCCCCAGTCAGGGCGGCATGGGGCTGGGCTTCTTTATTGCCCGCACCCTGTTGGAGCGGACCGGTGCAAAGGTGTCGATCGGTGATGCCGGCCCTGCCGATAAAGGCCAAAACCGTGGCGCGCGTGTTTCCGTCCGCTGGCCGCGCCAGCGGCTGGAAGTCCCCGGCCACTATGAGGGCGACAAGGTGGAACCCAATGTCGCAGTCAGGGGCTAACGCCTTGACCTTGACCGATCAAAACCCGACCTGAGGCTCAGGAGAACCGTATATGTCCGAACTCGAGATCCAGATCGCTGCCCTGTCCGACAAGAGCCTGCTGTTGTTAGACGACGATCAGGCGCTGCGGACCCGTTTGGGCCGCGCTCTGGAAAGCCGCGGATTTCAGGTGACCCTCGCAGCGTCTCTGGCCGAGGCCATGGAGGCTCTGCGCCAGAACCTGCCGGCCTTCGCCGTGCTGGACATGAGACTGGAAGACGGTAACGGACTGAAGATTGTGGAGGCCATCCGCGACCGTCGCGACGATGCCCGCATCGTCATGCTGACCGGCTATGGCGCGATTGCCACCGCCGTGGCCGCTGTAAAGGCTGGTGCGGTGGACTATCTGCAAAAGCCCGCCGATGCAGACGACGTGGTCAAGGCCCTGCTGTCGTCCGGCGAAGCGCCCGAGCCGCCCGAAAACCCCATGAGCGCCGACCGCGTGCGTTGGGAGCATATCCAGCGCGTGTTCGAACTGTGCGACCAGAACGTTTCAGAGACCGCGCGTCGCCTCGGCATGCACCGCCGTACGCTGCAACGGATTCTGGCCAAGCGCGCGCCTCGTTGATCTGGTTCGACGCATATAGCGTCGAACGAGGCTTTACGCCCTAACGCTCACGTCACGGACACTCGCTGCTTGAGGGCTTAAAGCCTTTCCTGCGATCCCTACACCTCAGCCCGCGCCATCCTGAAGGCGCTTAGCCTGCCGAAGGCGATCAGCATGGCTTTTCGGCGGGCAGCAGCCAGAGGCTCTGGTGCCGCGTCGCGTATGACGGCCCCACCGAAACGGTCGGCATAGATCAGTCCCGGTTCTTGCGGCAGCACGCCTTCGGGAAATTCAGGGGCGACAGCGAAATAGAAGGCATCGCAATAGGGCGCGTACTCGTGCCATTTGCGATCGACGCGATAGTCGTCGATGCCGGACTTCACCTCCACAATGATGATCTCGCCCTTACGGCCCAGCGCTAGCACATCGGCGCGCCGTCCGTTGGGCAGCCGCACCTCCATCAACGGCGCATAGCCCATGTCGGCCAACAGCTTGGCCGCGCCGCGCGTGACCGCGTGCGTCACTTCGGGGCGGGTGAAGCCGAGTTCGATTGCAGGGACGGATGCGGACGCCATGCCCGCATTATGTTCCGCCTATGTTCCGGTTACAAGACGCGCGCGGTTGATCTGCCATTCGGCCTTGGTCTGACCCCAGATGTTGCAGGTCAGCTCATGGAAAGGGACCGGCAGCGGCTTTGGCCCCTGATTATAGGAGCCCAGCTTTTCAGCGACCTTTTCGGACGGTGTGTTTCGGGGATCGATGCAGTGGATCACATCACTCCAACCCAGCACGTCAAAAGCATAGTCGATGGTGGCGATGGCGGCTTCGAGCGCATAGCCCTTGCCATGGGCGTCGGGGTGCAGGCTCCAGCCTACCTCGCGGCCGGGCCATCCATAAGGGTGCAGCGGCCCGATCCGGCCCAGCCACAGGCCTGTCTGCTTGTCCAGCACCGAGAACATGCCCTCGCCGTGAAGCGCCCACATACCGACGACCGTCGCCATTGTGCGCCAGACCTGGTGTTTGGACTGGACACCACCGATGAATTGGCTGGCCTCTTCGTCAGCCAGCAGTTCGCACCAGCGCGGAAAGTCTTCCAGTGTCGGCGGACGCAGGATCAGTCGTCCGGTCTCGAGGGTGGGCCCGACGCGGGTTTCAGTGGTTCCGGTCCAAGGCGTCACAGATAATATTCCCTCTCCAGAGTATAGACGCTGCCGTCGCGGGTCAGGACGCTGGAATAGAGGCCAAACGTATCGAACCTGATGGGTGGCGACTGGAGCAGGTTGTGCCCTGTCATCCAAGCCCCGATCCTGTTCGTGTCGGTATGGGGTTTCAGATAGGCCAGGGTCACATGCGGGCGGTATTCGCGCCGCTCGGGCGGCAGGCCCGCGCGCGCGCCCGCCGACTTGCACCGCGCAGCCAGCTGGCTCAGCGCCTCATTGGGCTTAACCCCCGCCCACAGGGTCTGGCTCTGGTGGTTGTCGCCAAAGGCCCCTACCCCGTTCAGTTCCACATCAAACGCGCCGCGGCCTTCGGCTCGTACCAACTCCGAGGCCAGATCATCGGCCTGACGCTCGGTAGCCTCGCCGTAAAAAGCCAGGGTGATGTGCAACTGTTCCAGCGGACGCCATTTGGCACCCGGCAGTCCGGTCTGACGGCGTGCCAGCGTATCGGCGATGTGTTCGGGGACGTGCAGTGCGGTGAACAATCTGAGCATGCGACTGTTGGTAGCGGCTGGAACGCACGACTTAAAGACGGGTTTTCCTTGCATAGGAGGCTGGCTGACCCGATATTTCGGGCAAGGTCGGCATACTCCGACCATTTGGGAGACGAATTTCGCGATGAGCGACTTCAACAACGGCTATGCGCGCCCTGTCCCGCAGTCGGCGGACATGTCCGTCGATGCCGGCCTGCGCGCCTTTATGCTCGGCGTCTATAACAAGCTGGCCATCGGTCTGGTTGTTGCAGGTGCCCTAGCCTACATCACTGGCAATGTGCCGGCGGTTCAGCAACTGCTCTTCACCCGCATGCCGGACGGCCGCATCGGCATGACCCTGCTGGGTATGATCATCCAGTTCTCGCCGCTGGTGATGCTGTTCGGTTCCATGTTCTTCATGAAGAACCCGACCGCGCGCGGCGTGAACATTCTGTACTGGGCGGTGGTCGCCACCATCGGTGCCGGTCTGGGCGTTCTGTTCCTGCGCTATACCGGCGGTTCGCTGGCTTCGACCTTCTTCGTGACGGCCGCTGCCTTCGGTGGTCTGAGCCTGTTCGGCTACACCACCAAGAAGGACCTGACCGGCATGGGTACCTTCCTGATCATGGGTGTGATCGGCCTGATCATTGCCTCGGTCGTGAACATCTTCATGCAGTCGGGCATCATGTACCTGATCATCTCGGGTGCAGGCGTACTGATCTTCTCGGGTCTGATCGCCTATGACACCCAGCGCCTGAAGATGACCTACTACGCTCTGGGCGGCGACCAGCAAGCGCTGGGCGTGGCCACCGGCTTCGGTGCCCTGAGCCTGTTCATCAACTTCATCAACCTGTTCCAGTTCCTGCTCGCCTTCATGGGCCAGCGTGAATAGTAGAGGCATCCTAGTGCGCTATGGCGGCGACACGGTCGCCGCCGACTTGAGCGCGCTGAGATCCTGATGCGAGAAAGCCCCCGCCGGATGGCGGGGGCTTTTTTCATTCCACGACGGTGAACTTGCGACTGTCGAAGACCTTCAGGACCTGCGCCAGTTCGCGACCGCGTTTCAGCACAAGGCCACCCTCGCCGATCACCGCATACTGGCCCTGTTTCAGGCGTAAGGACGGGCGCTTTTCCACGCGATAGACGGGCGCATCGCCGTGGCGACGAAAGACGGCGAACTCGGCCACATCCTTAAGGCCCGCCATAGAATAGTCGCGCCACTCGCCCTGAGAGACCATGCGGCCATAGACGCGCAGCAACTGGTCCAGTTCGCGCCGGTCCCAGAAGACGGGGCCGGCCAGCGACGTCTCGGCTGAAAGATCAAAGGTCATATTTTCAATCTAGTGCCCCTTGGCCCGCAAACCAGCCCCGCGGTTGTTTCAAGGACATCATGGCAATCTTGACCCTGCGTCTTGTCAGTGCGGGCGGGCGCGTCCAAAAGACGGACAACAGATTTGGTTTCTAGGAGACACACCATGGCTGACGGCTGGGATATGCCTAAGGGCGAGCTGATGAAGGGCAAGAAGGGCCTGATCATGGGCGTTGCCAACTCCAACTCGATCGCCTGGGGCATCGCCTCGCAGCTGGCGGCTCAGGGTGCGGAACTGGCCTTCACCTATCTGGGCGAAAGCCTGGAGCGCCGCGTGCGTCCGCTGGCCGAAAGCGTGGGTGCCAAGGCCATCATCCCGTGCGACGTGTCCGACGATGCCTCGATGGACGCCGCCTTTGCCGCTCTGAAGGAAACCTTCGGCGAGATCGACTTCGTCGTCCACTCGGTCGCCTTCGCCAACAAGAACGAACTGCAAGGCTCGTTCGTCGACAACACCACCCGCGACAGCTTCCTGCTGGCCATGAACATCTCGGTCTACAGCTTCGTGGACGTGGCCCGTCGCTCGGCAGAGCTGATGCCGAACGGCGGCTCGATGATCACCCTGACCTATCTGGGTTCGGAACGCGTGATCCCGAACTACAACACCATGGGCGTCGCCAAGGCTGGCCTCGAAGCCGCCACCCGCTACATCGCCCGTGACCTCGGTCCGAAGAACATCCGCGTCAACGCCATCTCGGCGGGTGCCATGCGCACCCTGTCGCTGGCCGGTATCTCGGGTGGCCGTGGCCTGCACTCCAAGTCGGCCCAGTTCTCGCTGATCAAGGAAGAGACCTCGATGGAAGGCGTCGCGGGCGCTGCCCTGTGGCTGACCTCCGATCTGGGCCGCTCCACCACCGGTGAAGTGGTTCACGTCGATGCCGGCTTCCACGCTGTGGGTCTTCCGGACGACATGGAGGTCTAAATCAGACCCCGCCCCGGGGAGGGAGGTTTCAGTGCAAGGTAGATGGTCCGGTTTTCACGATCTGACGCTGCTGGCGCTGCGGCTCTTCCTCGGGGCGTTCCTGATTTACGGCGTGTGGGACAATATCGTTTCAAGCGCTCGGATGGACGAGTTCGAACAGTTTCTGACCGGCATCCGTTGTCCTATGCCCGCCTTGGCCGCGCCCCTGTCGGTGTGGGCACAGTTCGCCATCGGGGCACTGTTGATACCGGGCTTGTGGACCCGATGGGCCGGACTGGTGCTGGCTATAAACTTCACCGTAGCCGTCGTGCTTTTACTGGGTGTGGGTCAGGATTTCCGACAGCTTTTCCCACCCGCCATCTTGATCTTTATCGGCCTAAGCCTTGCCTCGGGCGGCGCAGGGCGGGTTTCATTGGATCATCTGATCAAGAGGCGGTCGCCTGTTCGTGCCTAGGTTTGCTCCTCCCGCCTCCTTTGCCGCGGCCCTCGTTGCGGTCGCTATCGGATTTGGCGGGACCGTCGCTCTCGTCGTTCAGTCTGGACAAACCCTGGGGGCAACGCCGTCCCAGATCATCTCCATGTTGGCCGCCCTCGCGCTCGGCATCGGTATCCCCGGTGCCGTGCTAAGCTGGCGTTTGAAGATACCCGTTGTTCTGGCGTGGTCGACACCCGGCGCCGCCCTGCTGGCGGCGGCACAGGCGGGGTATGACTGGCCCTCCGCTATCGGTGCCTTCGTCGTGGCTGCGATTCTTATGGTCATCACCGGCATGGTGCCGGTTCTGGGCAGGCTGGCGGCGCGTATTCCGCCCGGTATTGCCTCGGGGATGCTGGCGGGCGTTCTTCTGCCTTTCTGTCTGAAACTGTTTGCAGCGGCACCGACGGACTTGCCCCTGATTGGCGGGCTGGTTGGCTCCTATTTCGTGATGCGCCGATACGCAGCCAGATGGGCACTGCCCGCCGTACTGGTGTTGGCTTTCGGCGTGCTGATATGGCGCGGCCAACTGACCCTGCCCGAAGGCGGGCTTCTGCTTGGCCAACTCGCTCCGGTAATGCCCGTCTTTGACATGAAGGCGGTCATAGGATTGGCCATACCTCTGTATCTTGTCACGCTCGCCTCGCAGAACCTCCCCGGTCTCGTCGTACTGAGGGCTGCGGGATATGAGCCGCCCGCGAACCGCCTGATCTTCTGGACCGGTGCCGCCAGCACCATGGCCGCGCCGTTCGGAAGCCACGGGATCAATCTGGCCGCCATCACTGCCGCCATATGCACCAACCCCGAGGCCCATCCGGACCATAGCCAGCGATGGCGGGTCGGGGTGATCTATGGCCTGCTTTATCTGCTGGTGGCGGTGTTTGCTGCGCCGCTGGCCGGTCTGTTCATCGGCATGCCCACCCACGTGCTGGCGGCTGTGACAGGGATTGCCCTGCTGGCCCCTCTCATCGGAGCCCTCAGCTCCATGATGGACGATCAGTCAGGCCGCGAAGCCGGCGTGCTCACCTTCTGCGTCACGGCCTCGGGGCTGGCCCTCGCGGGTATCGGGTCCGCATTCTGGGGCTTGCTGGCAGGCTTTGCCGCGCTGGTTATTTTGCGTCGGACCTGAAAATCAGGCCCTGACAACAATTTTACATTTACGCGGTTTTCAAATCACGGCCCCGCGTGGCAGCTTTGCCTTGGCCGGATGGCGGCCCTTTCTGCGAGGCAAACATGGCTCACAAATTCGAAGTCTATCAGGACAAGGCCGGCGAATACCGCGTCCGTTTCAAATACAATTCCGAGGTCATTTTCTCGACCGAGGGCTATTCGGACAAGTCCGGAGCCAAGCGCGCTATTGAATCGATCAAGAAATATGTGGTCGATGCGCCGACCGAAGAGGTCTGAGCGCAGGATCGCTCTGCGACACCCATTTCAAGACGAAGGGCGCGCGACCGGCCGGTCACGCGCCCTTTTCATATCTCAAAGCTTGGCGACGATCAGTCTTCGTCGCGTTCGCTGACTTCGGTCGGCTTGACGATGCGCAGCCAGCCTTCGCTGACGTGGATCTCGGGCGTGGCCGCCTTGGTGAAGGGCAGATACCAGGTCGGTCCACCCTCGGCAGGCGTGATTTCCAGCATGTCGTCGGCACCGAAGTTTTGCACCGACTTGACCTTGCCGATCACAGTACCGTCCGGATCGCGGCCTTCCAGTCCGATCAGGTCGGTCAGGTAAAACTCGTCTTCATCCGGTTCGGGCAACTGGTCACGGTGGATGTAGAGTTTGCGCCCACGGGCGGCATCAGCCTCCTCCTTGGTCGTCAGCTCTTTCACCTTGGCGACCAGACCGTGTTTGTCCGGACGCGCCGAGATGATGGTCAGCGCGGGTTGCCCCTTGGCATCCAGCAGAGGGGAATAGTCCAGCAGGGACTGGGCATCCGCCGTGTAGGCCGTGATCTTGACCTCGCCGCGCACGCCAAAGGCGCCGCCGATCTGGGCCACCAGAATATAGTTGTCGCCGCTCAACGTGGGCTCCTCATCAAACTGTGGCCCTCATAGCAGAAAAGCAGCGCCCTTGCGGACGCTGCCCTTCCCTCAGACACAGTGTGAACTGTGAAAGACTTAGGCTTCGGTGGCTTCTTCAGCAGCAGCCTCGGCAGCCGGAGCTTCTTCAGCCGGAGCAGCGGCAGCTTCAGCAGCAGCAGCGGCTTCAGCCTTGGCAGCAGCTTCGGCTTCCAGACGGTCAGCTTCGCGTTGAGCACGTTCAGCAGCGCGCTCTTGAGCCTTCTTGCCCGGGGTGCCCTTGTTCGGGTTGTTGCCCTGGACCCACTTGACCTTTTCGCCCAGCACTTCGTCTTGCGACAGGAAGCGAGCGACGCGGTCGGTCGGCTGAGCGCCCTTGCCCAGCCATTCAGCGATGCGCTCGACCTTCAGCGAGACGCGCGGGGTCGCGCCGTCCTTCGGCAGCATCGGGTTGTACGAGCCAACCTTCTCGAGGAACTTACCGTCGCGCGGCGAACGGGCGTCGGCGATGACGATGTGGTAGTAAGGACGCTTCTTGGAGCCACCACGGGCCAGACGGATCTTCAGCATTTTAGTCTCTTTCTAGGAAAGTCAGTTATTTTTTGGGGAAGCCCGGTAGACCCGGAAGCCCCCCCGGAAGTTGTCCGCCACCCAGGCCGGCCATGCGGTCCTGAAGGGCTTTCAATTCGTCTGCGCTGGGTTCGGGCATCTTGCCGCCGCCCAGTGCTTTCAGGCGGGCCATATCCGGACCGCCGCCGCCCATGCCGGGCAGACCGCCCATCATGGCAGCCATCTTTTGCAGGTTCTTGCCACCGCCCTTGGACAGCGACTTGACCATGTCGGCCATCTGCCGGTGCTGTTTCAGCAGACGGTTGATGTCCTGAACCTCGACGCCGGCACCCGCAGCGATACGCTTCTTGCGGCTGGCGTTGAGGATGTCGGGTTTTTTGCGCTCGGCCTTGGTCATCGAGGAGATGACGGCCAGCTGGCGATCGATCAGCTTGTCCGAGACATTGCTCTCGGCCATCTGGTTCTTGAGTTTGGCCACGCCCGGCAGCAGGCCCATAATGCCCTGCAGACCGCCCATCTTCTTCATCTGGCCCAGTTGGGCCGCCAGATCGTCGAGGTCAAACTGACCCTTGGCCAGCTTGCGGGCCATCTTCTCGGCCTTGGCCTGATCCAGCTCGCCCGCGGCCTTTTCCACCAGGGCGACGATGTCGCCTTGGCCGAGGATACGGCCAGCCACACGACGGGCGTCAAAGACGTCCAGCTCGTCGACCTTTTCACCGGCACCGAGATATTTGATCGGCAGGCCGGTCACGGCGCGCATGGACAGCATGGCACCGCCACGACCGTCACCGTCGGCACGGGTCAGAACCAGACCCGTCAGCGGCAGACGCTCGTTAAAGGCCGATGCGGTACGCACGGCATCCTGACCGGTCAGGCTGTCGGCCACCAGCAGGGTTTCGATCGGCTTGGCGATGTCGGCCACTTCGGCGACTTCGTTCATCAGCGCTTCGTCAAGCGTGATACGGCCGGCGGTGTCGAGGATCAGAACGTCAAAGCCCTGCAGCTTTGCCGATTGCAAGGCGCGGCGGGTGATCTGGACGGCGCTTTCACCGGCCACGATCGGCAGGGTCGCGACTTCGATCTGTTGGCCCAGAGTGGCCAATTGTTCCATGGCGGCCGGACGACGGGTGTCCAGCGAGGCCATCATCACCTTTTTGCGGTCGAACTTGGTCAGACGCAGGGCCAGCTTGGCCGAGGTGGTGGTCTTACCCGAGCCTTGCAGACCGGCCATCAGGATGACCGCAGGCGGGGTGGCATTGGTGTTCAGCGGGACCGGCTCTTCGCCGCCCAGCATTTCCACAAGGCCGTCATAGACGATCTTGATGACCTGATCGGCCGGCTTCACCGAGCGGATCACTTCTTCGCCGGTGGCTTGGGCCTTGGCGCGGCTGATGAAGTCCTTGACGACCGGCAGAGCAACGTCGGCCTCGAGAAGGGCTACGCGGACTTCGCGCAGGGCTTCTTCGACGTCCTTTTCGGACAGGGCGCCACGACCGGTGATCCGGTCGAATACGCCTGACAGCCGCTCGTTCAGAGCATCAAACATTCAAAACCTCAAATCCATGGCGGGACAGCGAGATCGGCTCCATACGACAACGGCCTCTGTGGACGTAACACGTCGACAGAGGGTTCTCGCCTGCCTCGTTCTTTATTGAGTGGGGCTATCGGCCGGTCGGCCTACTTGAGCCCCGAAGGGACAAGCGGCGCTTGCGGATCTTGAGTGCCCGAAGGGCCGTGCTCAAGTAGCGCAAAGCGCGGTAGCACACTCGACAAAGCTGTCGTGCAGGTGGAGACGCGAGTTTCACTTGCGCCGGAAGTGGGGGCTTATGCCTCATCTGCAAGCAAATGTCGACTCAGGGTGTCGACGCTCTTGCACGGCGGGTCGAGCGGCACCTTCGCATGACCGTATCGCTTATCAATGCCCACATTACCGCCACACACAGGAAGGTTACAGGGTGTTCACTAAATAACTGAAAACATAAGAAAAATTATTGCTTTGCCCGATTTCGGACACTGACCGAACGACAGTTTTCCAGATTGAGCTGCGCAGTATTGCCCTCAGTGCTCCTCCAATCCTTATCAGCCTGAAGGCCATTCAAATGAAGAAAGTTGCCTGCGCCCTTGTCGCACTCTGCCTGACGGCAGGTGCGGCCCAAGCCCATACCTCCTCCGTTATCATTGTCGGCGATCTGCAATCGCCCGCTGGCAAGATGAAATTCGATCGTGACGTGCGCACTGCCTCGCTGCGTCTGTGCCGCGGCTTGACACCGGCCCAGCAACCGGGCTGCCGCTCTGAAATCATGGCTGAGGCGGTCAACCAGCTGTCAGACGATGACCGCGCCGCCTTCACCCGCTGGAAACAGTCGCGTCAAGCGCGCTGAGCCGCGCCGCCTTCACCCCACACACGCGCTGATCGCATCAGCCGCTCGAAGGACAATCCGAAATGTTGAGAACGCTTTGCCTCTCGGCCGCCATCATGGCTATCGCCGGTGCTGCCCACGCCCAGGCGCCCGTGGCCATCAAGGTCGAAAATATCCATACCGAAGCGGGGGCCGCCCGTTTTGACGCCCGCGTCAACCGCGCCGCCCGCACCCTGTGCGCTGGCTTGCGCGGCATTCAGCAAAGCCAGTGCCGCAATGCGGTGTACGCCGAGGCTATGGAACGACTGCCCGAGCCGGTCCGCCTGGCTTATCAAGACGCCAAGGCCATTGAGCCTGCCACAGAGGTACGCCAGGCAGCAGTAGCCCACGGCCTGAACGAGGGCTAAGCCCCCCTATACTTTTAGTCGGCGTACCCAGTGAGAGTAGGCGTTGCGTAGAGTTCTGATGTTGAACCCCCAAGTGCAAAGCGCCGCATTCCATCAAGGAATGCGGCGCTTCTTTTAGGTCTGGCTTTTAGCCGTCCGATCAGTTGGTCGGGAAGCCGCGGACCTTGAGCAGGGCCGTCACATCCGGGTTGCGGCCGCGGAAGCGACGATAGGCCTCGGCGCGGTCGGTCGAGTTGCCCTCGGCCAGGATGATGGCCTTGTATTTGGCACCGATCTCCGGATTGAACACGTCACCGGACTCTTCGAAATAGGCCCAGGTATCGGCGTCCATCACTTCGGACCACAGGTAGGAGTAATAGCCTGCCGAATAGGCGTCCGAGGTGAACAGGTGATTGAAGTGCGGCAGACGGTGACGCATCACAATCTCCTTGGGCATGCCAAAGCGTGCCAGAGATTCACGCTCGAAGGCGTCGATGTCGGTCGGCGGGGTGGCCTGGGTGTGCAGATCCATATCGACCAGGGCCGAAGACAGATAGGACACCGTGGCATAGCCCTGATTGAAGGTCGAAGCGGACTCGATCTTCTCGACCAGAGCCTGCGGCATGGGCTGGCCGGTCTCGACGTGCTTCAGGAAGCCTTCAATGATCGGACGGGTCAGCACCCAGTGCTCGTGCACCTGCGACGGATATTCCACATAGTCGCGCGGGGTACCGGCCAGCGCCGGATAACGGACCTGGGACGACAGCGAGTGCAGCGCGTGGCCGAACTCGTGGAACAGGGTCTCGGCGTCGTCCAGCGAGATCAGCAGCGGGCCTGACGGGGCCTTGATGAAGTTGTTGTTGTTCGAGGCCAGAACGTTCTTCTCGCCGTCAAACGACGAATAGGAACGGTAGGTGGTCGCCCATGCGCCCGAACGCTTGCCCGGACGGGCGAAGTCGTCCGAATAGAACAGGCCGACATGCGAGCCGTCAGACTTGTTCTTGACCTCGAACACCTCGACGTCCGGATGGAACACCGGCACCGAACCGTCGGTGATCTTGTGGAAGGTGAAGCCGTACAGGCGTTCGGCCATGTAGAAGGCGCCGCGCTTGACGTTGTTCAGTTCGAGGTAGGGTTTGATCTCGTTCTGGTCGAGGTCGTACTTCGCCTTACGGACCTTCTCGGCGTAGTACAGATAGTCCCACGGCTCGATGTCGTGACCGGCAATCGCCTTCATGTCGGCGACTTCCTCGGCCACGCGGGCCTTAGCCGGTGCCCAGACGCGCTCCATCAGCTCCATAGCCGCCGCAGGGGTCTTGGCCATGGTGTCCTGCATGCGCCATTCGGCGTGGTTGGTGAAGCCCAGCAGGCGGGCACGCTGCTGACGCAGCGACACGATCTCGGCGATGGTGGCGTTGGTGTCATTGGCATCGCCGTTGTCACCGCGGTTCACAAACGCACGCCAGACCTTTTCGCGCATGGCGCGGTCATCGCCGAACGACAGGAACGGATCGACGCTGGAGCGGGTGTTGGTGATCGCCCAACCCGTCAGGTTGTTGGCGCGCGCAGCCGCCGCTGCGGCGGCCTTGTCACCTGCCGACAGGCCCGCCAATTGGGCTTCGTCAGAGATGTGGATGTAGGTTTTTTCGTCTTCGACCACCTTTTGGCCGAAGCTGGTAAAGGCGTTCGACAGGGCCGTGTTGATGCGACCCAGTTCGGCCTTGCCTGCCGCATCCAGCGCCGCGCCGTTACGCACGAAGCTGTTGTAGGAACGCTCGGCAATGCGGGCCTGCTCGGCACTCAGACCGGCAGAGGCGGCCGTGTCGTGGACATGCTTGATGCGTGCGAAAAGAGCTTCGTTAAAGGTGGTTTCGTCGCTGGCTGCCGACAGCAGGGGCGACAGCTCGCTTTGCAGGGCGCGGTATTCCGGCGTGCCGATGTTTCCGGTCATTACGCCGAACAGGGCCATGGCGCGGCCAAGCGGCTCGCCTGCCAGCTGCATGGCCACCGAGGTGTTGGCGAAGGTCGCCGGTTCGGGATTGTTTGCGATGGCGTTGATTTCGGCGCGGCGCAGTTCGATGCCTTCAAGGATGGCTTCGCGCAGCTTGGCCGGGGTCACCTTATCCCACGGCGGCACGCCTTCGTACGGGCCGGTCCAGGCCTGCAGCAGTTCGGCGCGCGGTGCCGTGTTCGGCAGGACATCGCGGGCGACTGCGATTTCATTGGCCGAAGCGGCTTGGCTGATAGCCCCGCCCATATCGGCACCAGCTGCAGCGCAGCCCCCCAGTGCAAACAGGCTCGCGCCCCCGATAAGAAGATGGCGTCTATGCATCCGGTTTCTCCCAGCCTTGGTTGTTTCGCCCGTCGAAGCCTACAACTTCGACGTTTCTTCCCAGAGGTGTAATGCGAAGTGATGGACGGCGAAACCCTTGGGGTCTAAACGCGACAGTATGGCTATTGGTGTTTTTGACTCCGGCGTGGGCGGACTGACGGTCCACCGTGAACTTGTGTCGCGCTTTCCGGCACAGGACTTCATCTATTTGGGCGATCAGGCCCATGCGCCGTATGGTGGGCGCGGCGGCGAGGATATCGTCGAACTGACGCGTGCCGGATGCGAGACCCTGTTCCGCGCAGGCGCGTCCGTTGTCGTGCTGGCATGTAACACCGCCTCGGCCATTGCCCTGCGTCGCCTGCAGCAAACATGGATCCCGACCTTGCGCGAAGAGCTGGGTCGTCCGGTCAATGTGCTGGGCATTATTGTGCCCACCATCGAAGCGGCCACCGGCCTGCCGTGGTCGTTCGAGGCCGAGCGCGAGGGCCGTCTGGAAGGCGAGAAGAAAGAAGCCATCGACATCACCGGCGTGTTTTGCACGGCCGCGACGGCTATGAGCCGCGTCTACGAAATCGAAATCGACAAGCGCCGCGAAGATCTGGCGGTCTTCACCGAGCCCTGCCCCGGTCTGGCCGGTCTGATCGAGCTGGGTGCGCCGGAAGAAGAGCTGCGCGTGGTGGTCGGCGACCACGTCGATGCCCTGCGCCGCCGTATTGGCCGCCACCCCGACAAAGCCATTTTGGGCTGCACCCACTATGAAATCGTCGCCGACCTGTTTGCCGAGGCCCTGCCCGAAGGGGTTCAGGTGATCAGCCAGCCCGCCGCCGTGGCCGACAGTCTGGAGCGCTATTTCAAGCGCCATCCGGAATATGATCTGGGCAACAGTGGGCGCCGCACCTTCCTGACCACCGGCCAGCCGGGGCCGCAGTCGGACCTGATCGCCCGCTTCTGGGGCGCGCCGCTGACCTTCGACGCCGCTTAACGCCTAGCGGATAAGGGCCTTCTGGTTTTGCCAGTAGTCCTGTCCGCTGGACGGCTTGAACATGGTGCGCACCACGCCTTTCCGATCGAGCACCGCAAAGGTGTTGGAGCTGGCCTGATAGATCAGCACATCGCCATTGGGACGCTGGACAATTTCGGCGTCCGGCGGGGGCGCCTTGGTGAAGGCCTCGACCTTTCTGAGAAAGTCCTCGGGGTCCTTGGCTCCGAAGTCGGCACCATTGCGCTCAAACAGGCGGATGGCCTTGTCGCTGGCCGTCTCGCGCCGGTTGCCGGTGAGAACCGTGGCAGCCTTGGCGGGAGCCTTCAGGGTTTCAGTCGGCGCGACCTCGATCGGGGCCGTACTTTCAGCCGAGGGCAGCGAGACAGGCTCGGCATCGCGCGAGCGGGTCTCGACCGCTGATCCGCCGTTACCGCACCCTGCCAGCAGCACCCCCGCCATCAACAGGCCCGTGACAGTTCGCCCCACAAAACGCCTCATGTCACCCCCGGTGTTATTTACATAACGCAGTTATATTTGTTCGGACGGGCTGACAAGCGCGCGGGGGTCATCTCGACGGCGGCCATGTCGAACGGTACAGATGCACCATGACCACCGCTCACCTCTCCGGCCGTCGCGTCCTGCTGATCATTGGCGGGGGCATTGCCGCCTATAAGGCCCTTGAACTTGTCCGCCTGATCCGCAAGGCAGGGGGCGAGGTCATGACCCTGCTGACCAAGTCCGGCGCAGAGTTTGTTACGCCCATGTCGCTGGCAGCGCTGAGCGGTCACCCTGTCCGGCAAGACCTGTTCATGCCCGAGGACGAGACCGCCATGGGCCATATCGAGCTGTCACGCTGGGCCGATCTTGTGGTGGTGGCTCCGGCCACGGCAGGCCTGATCGCTAAGGCCGCCAATGGCATGGCCGACGATCTGGCTTCCACGACCCTGTTGGCCACCGATAAAAAGACCCTTTGGGCACCGGCGATGAATGTGCGGATGTGGGAGCATCCGGCTGTTCAGGCCAATGTGGCGACACTCAAGAGTTTTACCGGCTTTCATCAGGGTGCCTTTGTCGGTCCCGATGAGGGCGAGATGGCGTGCGGCGAGTATGGCTTTGGCCGTATGGCCGAGCCTGCCGTTATACTTCAGGCCATTGACCGTCTGATCGGGGCGGGATCGCGCCCGCTGGCTGGCCGTCGCGCCGTCGTGACAGCAGGCCCGACATTCGAGCCGATCGATCCGGTGCGCGGCCTGACCAACCGATCCAGCGGCAAGCAGGGCTATGCGATCGCCGCCGCCCTGGCCGATCTGGGTGCCGAGGTGGTTTTGGTGTCAGGGCCCGTTTTCCTCAACACTCCGCAGGGCGTGCGCCGCGTCGAGGTCGAGGCCGCGACCGAAATGAAAGCCGCCGTCGAGACCGAGCTGAATGCATCGCCCGTCGACATTGCCGTGATGAGCGCCGCCGTCGCCGACTGGCGCGTGGACGGCGTGGCCACCGGAAAGATCAAAAAGGCTCCCGGCGGGCCGCCTGCCCTGCATTTGATCGAAAACCCCGACATTCTGGCATCGGTATCCAAGTCCGGATCGGTGCGCCCCAAACTGGTGGTCGGCTTTGCCGCCGAGACGTCGGACCTGGAAGACAACGCCCGCGCCAAGCTGTCGCGCAAGGGCTGTGACTGGATCGTGGGCAATGATGTGTCCGACGACGTTTTTGGATCGGACGGCAATGCCGTCACCCTGTTCACCCGCCAAGGCAGCGAGACCTGGGAGCGTCAGTCCAAGACCGACGTCGCCCGCAAGCTGGCCCAGCGCATCGCCGACCATTTCAAGGCCTGAGTTTCCTCAATGACCACGCTTCGTATCCTGCCCCTGCCGCACGCAGAGGGACTGGCCCTTCCCGCTTATGAGACCCCCGGCTCGGCGGGCATGGACCTGCGCGCCGCCATCGGTGCCGATGAGGTGATGATACTGGAGCCGGGGGCCCGCGCACTGGTGCCGACCGGCCTGAAAATTGCGCTGGAGCCGGGCTATGAGGCGCAGGTGCGACCGCGCTCCGGGCTGGCCCTGAAGCATGGCGTCACGACGCTGAACTCGCCGGGCACCATCGACAGCGACTATCGTGGCGAACTGGGTGTTATCCTGATCAATCACGGTCAGGTGCCGTTCGAAATCCGTCGCGGCGAGCGCATTGCGCAAATGGTCATCGCCCGCCACGAACAAGCCTTTATAGAATGTGTTGAAAATTTGGACAAAACAGAGCGTGGTGAAGGCGGGTTTGGCTCGACAGGACGATAATCCTATTCCACACTCACTGTCATGAACACGCTGGACTGCCTGGTTTACATAAGCCGATCGAAGCTAACGCAAGAGATCTCTGCACAAGAACTGGCAGACATCGTAAAGGTGTCTGCTTTTCTTAATGCTCAGGCGTCGATTACCGGCATTTTGACCCTTCAGGACGGCTATTTCGTGCAAATGTTGGAGGGCGCTCCTGCAGCCCTCGATCTATTGATGATTCATCTGCATTTTGACGAGCGGCACGAGGATATCGTGGTCGTGGCGCGTGAGCGTATTTCGCGCAAACAGACCGTTGGATGGGCCATGATCGCGCCACCAGCGAATAGAGAGCCGCATAGCCAGTTGTCGAAGCTTCTGGCGAACCCGTCGGCAAGTATCGCGCCGTGGCGGGCCGCTCTGCTCGAACTGGTTGCCGATCCTGCCTAGAGGTTGGAAGACGGCGCAGAGGCACTGACCTCGCGGCGGCGCACCTGCTCCCGCCAAGCTGTATAAAGCCCGCTGCCCGCGATCAGCGCGGCTCCGCACAGGGTGAACACCGTGGGCACGTCGCTAAGCAGCAGCCAGCCCAGTATCACCGCGCCGACCATTTGCAGATAGTCCAGCGGAGCCAAGGCCGAGACCGGCGCGTGTTGCAGCGAGGTGGTCATCAGCATTTGCGCCAACCCGCCTGCCAGTCCGCCCGCCGCCAGAATAGCCAGTACGCTCAGACTGTGGCTATGGCTGTCGAACAGAGTGAACAGCCCGCCCACCACAGCGCAGGCGATGAAGAACCAGAAGACGATGGAGGTCGCGCTTTCGGTCTTGCCCAGCTGACGCAGGGTGACGGTGACAGACGCCGCCACAAAGGCACCGCCCAGCGCAAACAGCAGTCCACCCAGAGGCGGTGCCCCCTCAAGCCCCGGCCTCAACACGACCAGAACCCCGAGAAAGCCCAGCGCGATAGCGGCCCAACGATGCTTGCCCACCTGTTCCTTCAGCACCACGATCGACAGCAGGGTAGCGAAGATGGGCGAGGTGAAGCTGATCGTGGTCGCATCGGCCAAAGGCAGAAGGCGCAGGCCTTGGAAGATCAGCAGAATGCCCGACACGCCCAACGCGCAACGCCAGACGTGAACCATGGGGCGTTTGGTCTTGATAGCATCCAGACCGCTGTGCTGGCTCAGTATCCAGATCAGCACAACCGGCAGGCCGAACAGGGAGCGGTAGAAGACCATCTCCCCCGCCGAAACCGGCTCCAGAGACGCCGCCCATTTCATCAGGGCATACATCAGGGAAAAGCTGAGGGCCGAACAGGCCCGCAGCGCCATGCCGTAGCTGGTGCCTTGCCGGATCATGTCTGGGGTGTAGGCCTAATCAGGCCTGACGGAAACCCAGAACGTCCTGCATGTCGTAAAGTCCGGCCGGGCGGGTGCGCACCCATGCTGCGGCGGCCACGGCCCCCTTGGCAAACAGGCTGCGGTCGATGGCCGAGTGCGACAGGGTCAGCACTTCGTCGTCCGACGCAAACATCACCGAATGCTCGCCGATGATGCCACCGCCACGAATGACGGAGAAGCCGATCTTGCCTTCTTCGCGCGGGCCCTGCACGCCATCGTAAGGGGCGGTGCGCACTTCGGCCAGATCAACGCGGCGACCATCGGCAGCAGCATCGCCCAGCATCAGGGCGGTGCCCGACGGGCTGTCGACCTTGCGGCGGTGATGGGCCTCGGTGATCTCGATGTCCCAGTCCTTGGCGTTCAGACGCTGGGCGGCATTGCGGACCAGACCGATCAGCATGTTCACGCCGAGCGAGAAGTTGCCGCTTTTGACGATGGCGACCTTTTCGGCAGCGGCCTCGATCGCGGCTTCCTGTTCATCGGTAAAGCCGGTGGAGCCGATGACCAATGCCGGACCGCCCGCCTCGGCGCAGGCCTGTGCCAAAGCCACAGAGGCTTCGGGCGTCGAGAAGTCGATGATCACATCGCAAATCGACAGATCGACCGTTTCTCCACGGTCGAAACGGGCCGCCACCACAACATCGGCCCGATCATCCAGCACCTTGGACACAGCACGGCCCATGCGGCCCCGGGCACCGGAAATACCGGCGTGGAAGAAATCACTCACGCAGCGTCTTCTTTCGAATTGTCGGCGTCCCCGCCCATAATGTCCGCCCAGAAACGCTTGGCCTTGCCAGCAAAGCTGGTGTTACGCGGCGTCTGCTTTTCGCCCAAGGAAGCGGCCAGCTCTTCCAGAAGTTCCTTCTGGCGGGCGGTCAGATCGGTGGGGGTCTCGACAAACAGTTCCACCACCAGATCGCCGCGCGTGCGACCGTTCAGGTGGGGCATGCCCTTGCCCTTGATGCGCACGGTCTTGCCGGTCTGGGAACCTGCGGGCACCTCGACCGATTGACGGCAGGCACCGTCGCAAGCGGTGGACACCAGACAGGGCGCTTCGACCACACCACCTAGCGCTGCGACAATCATCGGCACCGGTACGGTGACCAGCAGGTCGAGGTTGTCGCGCTCGAACAGTTCGTGGGGTTTGACCGACAGGAAGACATAGAGGTCGCCGCGCGGGCCACCGCGCTGACCGGCCTCGCCCTCGCCCGTCAGTCGGATACGCGAGCCGTCATCGACGCCCGCAGGGATCTTGAGCGACAGACGACGGGTCTTGCGGACCTGACCTTGGCCACGGCAGTCCGGGCACGGGTCGGAAATCATCTCGCCCGAGCCGCCGCAGTGCGGACAGGTGCGCTCGACCTGGAAGAAGCCATTGGCCTGACGCACGCGACCGGCACCGCCACAGGTGGTGCAGATGGTCGGCTTGGTACCAGCCTTGGCCCCCGAGCCGTCGCACGGCTCGCAGGTCATCATGGTGGGGATGGCGATCTCGACCTCGGAGCCCTGATAGGCCTGCTCGAGGGTGATCTCCATGTCATAGCGCAGGTCCGAGCCACGGCGCGGGCCGTGGTTGCCACGGCCACCGCGCCCGCCCATGCCGAAGGCGTCGCCAAAGGCATCGCCGAAGACCTGGCTGAAGATGTCGTTGATGTCGTGGAAGCCGGCACCGCCCTGACCGAACGGATTGCCGCCGCCACCTGCGCCGCCATTGACGCCCGCGTGGCCATAGCGGTCATAGGCCGCGCGTTTCTGCTCGTCGGAAAGGACCGAATAGGCTTCCGAAATTTCCTTGAATTTGGCGACAGACTCTTCGGACCCGCCGTTACGGTCCGGGTGATGCTGCATCGCCAGTTTGCGATACGCACTCTTGAGGCCGGCGGCGTCAATCGTCCGCTCTACGCCCAGGATTTCGTAATAGTCACGCTGCGCCATCAGGCGTTCGTCCTCTTACCTTCCCCGCCGCTCTGTAGCCCGTCTGTGTCAGGCCTTCAGGATGCGGATTGATCCAGCAGAGATTGGGTGCGGGATCGAATGATGCAAGTTTAAAGCTGTCTCGAGATCAGGCCGACGGCCCGCAGAACAACTGAACTAAACTGTCCTCAAATAGCCCGATAGGGCGGTAGGACAACTGAACAAAGCCGCCCTCAAGTCGCCCGAAGGGCGGTAGGACGACTTAAGAAAGACCCCGCCTACCATGTGGCAAGCGGGGCCATCTCAGGATTTAGCCCCGAAGGATCAGGACTTCTTGTCGGCGTCGTCCGAGACTTCCTCGAACTCGGCATCGACCACACCCTCTTCCGCCGGTTGCTCGGCGGTGCCAGCGTCACCGCCTTGTTGGGCGGCATACATGGCTTCACCCAGCTTCATCGAGGCTTGGGCCAGGGTGTTGGTCTTTTCGCGGATAGCTTCCGGATCGGTGCCGTCCTTGGCCGTCTTCAGGTCGTCGATGGCGGTCTGGATGGCGGTCTTTTCAGCTTCGCCAACCTTATCGCCGTGTTCGGCCAGAGCCTTCTCGGTCGAGTGGATCAGGGCATCTGCCGAGTTGACGGCTTCGACCAGTTCCTTGCGGGCCTTGTCAGCGGCCGCATTGGCTTCGGCTTCCTTGACCATGTTCTCGATATCCGCATCCGACAGGCCACCGTTGGCCTGAATACGGATCGAGTGCTCCTTGTTGGTCGCCTTGTCCTTGGCGGTCACGTGCACGATGCCGTTGGCGTCGATATCGAAGGCCACCTCGATCTGCGGCATGCCGCGCGGTGCCGGCGGAATACCCATCAGGTCGAACTGACCCAGGATCTTGTTGTCCGCAGCCATCGGACGCTCGCCTTGGAACACGCGGATGGTCACAGCCGACTGGTTGTCCTCGGCGGTCGAGAAGACCTGAGCCTTCTTGGTCGGGATGGTGGTGTTGCGCTCGATCAGCGGGGTGAACACACCGCCCAGGGTCTCGATACCCAGGGTCAGCGGGGTCACGTCCAGCAGCAGCACGTCCTTGACGTCGCCTTGCAGAACGCCAGCCTGAACAGCAGCGCCCAGAGCCACGACTTCGTCAGGGTTCACACCCTTGTGCGGCTCCTTGCCGAAGTATTTCTTCACGGCTTCCTGAACCGCAGGCATGCGGGTCATACCACCGACCAGCACCACTTCGTCGATGTCCGAAGCCTTCAAACCGGCGTCGGCCAGAGCCTTCTTGCACGGCTCGATGGTGCGGGCGATCAGGTCTTCGACCAAAGCTTCCAGCTTGGCGCGCGACAGCTTGATGTTCAGGTGCAGCGGGCCCGAGGCGTTCATGGTGATGAACGGCAGGTTGACCTCGTACTGGGTGGTCGAGGACAGTTCCTTCTTGGCCTTTTCAGCCTCTTCCTTCAGGCGCTGAAGGGCGAGTTTGTCCGAACGCAGGTCAACGCCCTGCTCCTTCTTGAACTCGTCGGCCAGGTAGTCGACCAGACGCATGTCGAAGTCTTCACCGCCAAGGAAGGTGTCGCCGTTGGTCGACTTCACTTCGAACACGCCATCGCCGATCTCGAGGATCGAGACGTCGAAGGTACCACCGCCGAGGTCGTAAACGGCGATCTTCTGACCGTCGTTCTTGTCCAGACCATAGGCCAGAGCGGCAGCGGTCGGCTCGTTGATGATGCGCAGGACTTCGAGGCCGGCGATCTTGCCGGCGTCCTTGGTGGCCTGACGCTGGGCGTCGTTGAAGTAGGCCGGAACCGTGATGACGGCCTGGGTGACGGTTTCACCCAGATAGGCCTCGGCCGCTTCCTTCATCTTGGTGAGGGTGAAGGCCGAAATCTGTTGCGGCGAGTAGTCCTTGCCGTGGGCCTTGACCCAGGCGTCGCCGTTCGGGCCCTTCGAGATTTCGAAGGGAACCATGTCTTTGTCCTTGGCCACAACCGGATCGCCAAAGGTGCGGCCGATCAGGCGCTTGATGGCGAAGAAGGTGTTGGCCGGATTGGTGACAGCCTGACGCTTTGCGGGCTGACCCACCAGAACTTCACCACCGTCTTGGATGGCGACCACCGACGGGGTGGTGCGAGCGCCCTCGGCGTTTTCGATCACCTTGGGGTTGGTGCCGTCCATGACGGCGACGCACGAGTTGGTGGTACCGAGGTCGATGCCGATAATCTTGGCCATGGCCTTGTCTTTTTCACTCCTTGCGGCGGGCGATGCGGCGGCCTTGAAAAGCGCCGCGCTTGACCGCCCCCAGTTGGGCTTGAGACGCCTCCCCGGCAAGCCGGATCGGCAGAAATTGTTTCGGTTCAAACCCCCATCACATTTGGGGTTATCACCGCTTGGCTCCGGATATGGGAAAGTCCCTCGTCCCTGCAAGGGCTTGAAACGCCATATGCGGCTCCCAACGAGAGTTTTTTGCAATCCTTACTGCAAAGCTCGACCGTAGTGGCATTCGTGCCTATCTGGACTCCATGGCCTATCCCGCAAAGCCCTGGACCGAAACGGACACCGGACTGGACGGCTTTCGTCTGTGGCCGGGGCTTTTGGACACCGACACCCAGAAGGCCTTGCTCCACGATGTTCAGACGCGCGTGGCCCGCGCCCCTTTCTATCAGCCTGCCACACCCGGTGGACGGCCCTTTTCGGTACGGATGACCAATTTCGGCCCGCTGGGCTGGGTGTCGGACAAACAGGGCTATCGCTATCAGCGCACCCATCCGGTGATGCACCAACCGTGGCCGGACATCCCGCCGTTATTGCTGGATCTGTGGCGCGACCTGACCGGATGGCCCGAACCGCCCGATGCCTGTCTGGTAAACCTATATCATGACACCGCCCGCATGGGTCTGCATCAAGACAAGGACGAGGCCGATCTGGGCGCGCCGGTGCTGTCGATCTCTTTAGGCGACACGGCGGTGTTCCGCTTTGGTCCGGCCGAGGGTGGCGGCACGAGGTCCGTCAAACTGGCGTCCGGCGATGTGTGCGCCCTGACAGGGCCAGCGAGACTGGCACGGCACGGTATTGATCGCCTGCTGGTCGGATCATCGACCTTGGTGCCTCAGGGCGGGCGCATTAATCTGACGCTGCGCAAGGCACTCTAGATCGCACAGTTTGACAAAACTGCGTTTTGACATTCGGCCAGCGTGGCCTTTTCATCGGCACTTCACCCGCAGCAGGACACGCCGATGACCATTCTGACGACGCCCGAAGGCCGCACACCCGACCAGATCGCGCCCACCCGACGCGGATTGGGCGTGGTAGCCGCTGGCGGGGCCATGTTCGCCGCCTATGCTCCCGCCGCCTTCGCCCAATCAGCAACGCCGGTGCGCACATCGACCGACGGCCTGATCGAGGCCGAGATTACCTATCCGGCATCGGGCAGGTTTGAACTGCCCGCCTATGTGGCGCGGCCACAAGGCGATGGGCCGCATCCTGTGGTCATCGTCGTGTCCGAGATCTTCGGCGTGCACGAATATATCCGCGACGTCGCCCGCCGTCTGGCCCATCAGGGCTATGTGGCCATTGCGCCGGCCTTTTTCGTGCGAGTGGCCGATCCGGCCCCTCTGAGCGACTTCCAGCAGGTGATCGCTATCGTCAATCAGGCCGGATACGAGCAGGTGATGGGCGATGTGGCCGGTGCGCTGGCCTGGGCCGAGGCCCAGCCGTTTGCAGACGCCAGCCGCGCGGGGATTACCGGCTTTTGCTGGGGCGGCAAGGTGGTGTGGCAGGCCGTGGCGCGCTTCCCGCAGCAACTCAAGGCCGGCGTGGCGTGGTATGGCCGCCTGTCGCCTGCTGCCAATGCCACGCCCGAGCAGATCGAGGCCGGCAAGCCGTGGCCGATCGATCTGGCCAGCGAACTGGGTGCCCCCGTCATCGGCCTTTATGGCGATCAAGACAGCGGTATTCCCAACGATACAGTCGCCGCCATGAACAAGGCGCTGGGAGAGGCGGGCAAAACCGACAGCCACATTACCCTTTATGAAGGGGCACAGCATGGCTTCCATGCCGACTATCGCCCCATGTACAACCCCGCCGCCGCAGCCGAGGCCGAACAGCGTATGTTCGTCCATTTCGCCACCTTCGTGAAAGGCAGCTAACGCCAAGGGCCAATAATGCAAAAGCCCGCCGATCCGGACAGATCGGCGGGCTTTGTTTTCTCCGACGCTAAAACCGATTAGGCCTTTTCGTCGAGGTTCTTGCCCACTTCGGCATCGGCACCATAGCCACCGGCAGCCGCACCCGAACCCTTGGCGGCGACGACAACCATGGCGGCACGCACGGTCCGGTCAAACAGGGCATAGCCCGGTTGCAGGGTCTGGATGACCTTGCCGCCCTGCACCGTCTCGGACGGCTGCTCCATCATGGCTTGATGCAGGTTCGGATCGAAGACATCGCCCGCTTCCGGCGCGACCTTCTTCAGACCATTGGCCTCGAAAGCCGACAGCAGCGATTTTTGCACCAGCTCAAGGCCGGTCACCAGGCTGGCGGTTGCGCCTTCGGAATCCTTGGGCGCCGCTTGCAGAGCGCGTTCAAGGCTGTCGGCCACGCCCAGCAGATCCTTGGAGAAGCGCTGAATGGCATAGGCACGCGCATCGTTCAGCTGGGTCTCGCTGCGGCGCTTGGTGTTTTCAGCCTCGGCGGCGGCGCGCAGGGCGCGGTCGCGCCACTGGTCGCGCTCGGCGATCAGGGCGTCCAGCGCATCAAGGCCGTCGTCGTCCTGTTCCGTCTCGGGGGTATCGATCGACTCTTGGAGGTCTTGCTCGAGTTGATCCCGGGTCTCTTCGTTATGGTCCGTCACGTTTCCTGTCCGTCCAGAATCCGGCCCAGCACCCGGGCGGTATAGTCCACCAACGGGATGACACGGGCATAGTTCAATCGGGCGGGTCCTATCACGCCAATCGCGCCAAGGACACGCTGTCTGCCCGACATATAGGGAGCCGCAATCACTGCGGAACCCGAAAGCGAAAATAGTCTGGTTTCTGCGCCGATATAGATGCGCACCCCCTGTGCCGCACCAACATCGTCCAGCAGGCCGATCAGCTGTTCCTTCTGCTCCAGATCATCGAACAGCACCTTGACCCGCTCGATGTCTTCGGCGGCGCTGTTGTCCTGCAGCAGATTGGCGCGGCCGCGCACGATCAGGCTGCGGTCACGTTCGCCCTGCCCTGTCCAGGCGGCCAGCCCCTGCTCGACCAGACGCGCTGCCGCAGCATCCAGCTCGCGGCGGGCCACCTCGACCTCGGCCTTCATTTCCTGACGCGCATCGGCCAACGGGCGGCCTTTCAGGCGCTGGCTAAGGAAGTTGGAGGCTTCTTGGAGTACAGAAGGGGTCACCCCTGCGCTGAGCGGCATCAGGCGGTTTTCAATCGTGCCGTCCTCGGCCACCAGAACCGCCAGCGCCTGATCTTGTGCCAGCTTCACAAACTCGACGTGGCGAACGCCTGACTCGCTGATCGGGGTGGCAACGATCCCTGCCCCGCCCGCCAAACCCGACAACAGGGCCGAGGCCGCTTCCAGCGCTTCTTCGACATTGTTGGAGCGGCCCTTGTGCGCGACATCACCCAGACGGGCGTCGATCTCGCGGCGCTCTTCCAGCCCGATGTCCCCGACCTCCATCAGGCCGTCAACAAACAGGCGCAAACCCGCATGGGTGGGCGCACGCCCTGCCGACGTATGGGGTGACAGCAGCAGACCCGCCTGGGTGAGCTGCTGCATGGTATTGCGGATCGAAGCGGACGACAGGGTCACCCCGCCGCGCTGGATGGTGTGGGAGCCGACCGGCTCACCCGTTTCCAGATAGGTTTCGACCACACGCCGGAAAATATCGCGGGCCCGCGCATCCAGCGTGGACAGACCCGGTGTCGGATGGATCAAACTCATAAATCCTCCTCCGTTCCAGCCATGCCTTGCCGTCCAGCACGGCCAAGGCGATCTTCTCTATCAAATAGCCTGCACCCCGCAGGGATAAAGCCCACACCTCAAACATAGCTGTGGGTCACCCGCCTCGGTCCATCAAGCCCTGACAACTGTCGGAGCGTGGAAAGGGGGGACAGGCTGCCGGTTTCGAGATAAGCACCGCTGAAGCTGTTTCCAAGGATACCCTATGCGCCCCTCCAACCGCACCCCCGACCAACTCCGCACTGTCACGCTGGAAACGGGTGTGACCCGCTATGCCGAAGGTTCGTGCATGGTCAGCTTTGGCCATACCAAGGTGCTGGTCACCGCCTCCGTCGAGGAAAAGGTGCCCGGCTGGATGCGCAACACCGGCAAAGGCTGGGTGACCGCTGAATACGGCATGCTGCCGCGCGCGACACACACCCGTGGCCGCCGTGAAGCCGCTGCGGGCAAACAGTCGGGCCGCACACAGGAAATCCAGCGCCTGATCGGTCGCTCCTTGCGCGCCGTGGTCGATCTGGAAGCTCTAGGCGAGCGTCAGGTGGTCGTGGACTGTGACGTCATTCAGGCCGATGGCGGCACCCGTACCGCCTCGATCACCGGCGCGTGGGTGGCCATGGCCATCGCCTTCAAAAAGATGGTCGAGGCCGGCACCCTGACCAAGAGCCCCATCCTTGACCAAGTCGCGGCGGTGTCGTGCGGCATCTACAATGACGTGGCCGTGCTGGACCTCGATTACGACGAGGATTCCACCGCCGAGGCCGACAGCAACTATGTGCTGACTGGCGATGGCAATATCGTCGAGATTCAAGCCACCGGCGAAAAGCGTGGCTTCAGCCGCGCCGAGTTCGACCAGTTGTTCGCCTTGGCTGAAAAGGGCTGCACCGAGCTGTTTGCCTTGCAGAAAGAGGCCGTCGAGGAGGCATAAAAACCATCAAGGGGCGGAGAGACATCTCCGCCCTTTTTCATTTTGTGGCTCACAAAAATGAACAGTAACGCGGCCTGAGGCTTCCCATTCCATAATCAAGGAAGGGAAAGGACACTCCATGTTTATCAAGACGACCCTCATGGCCGGTCTGTCGTTGATGGTCCTGCCATTGGCCGCCTGCAGCAATGAAGGCACGCCACCGCAGTCTGCACCGGAAAGTCCAGCCATTGCCGCGCCCGAAACGCCGGCGCCGCCCGTGGCACCGACCGCATCGGCTGCCGTAGCCGATAGCCCCCAATCGTGTCTGAGCGAACGCGGCAAGGTGGCCGCCGATCGTCTGGTCGAGCGTTGTCTCGCTGTCAGCGGTGCCACGCGCCCGCCATGTAATGTTCAGAACCCCTGCGCGATGATGGAAAACGAGATCACGCGCAACTGCGACAGCTGGCCCGCCGATGGCACCAAGCCCGCAGAATGCGCCGCTTAAACGCGACCTCCAGTAGAGCGAGCGATGGTGCCCAATCATGCGCTCAAGTAGCGAGCTCCCGTGGAGCGAGCGATAGCGCCCTAATATGCGCTCAAGTAGCGAGCTCCCGCGAAGCGAGCGATAGCGCCCTAATATGCGCTCAAGTAGCGAGCTCCCGCGAAGCGAGCGATAGCGCCTGACAGGAGACTTCGCCTTCTGTCACAACAAAGAAAAAACCCGCCGGACGAATGTCCGACGGGTTTTCTCTTTGTGACTTAGAAAGTCTTAGTCGCGACGCGGGCGACGACCACCACGGTCACCACCTTCGCGCTTCGGACGGCCACCGGTGTCTTCCGACAGCGGGGCTTCGCCACGCTCGGCGCGCTCGGCGTTGATCTTGTCCGTCAGGTCTTCACCCGTGGTTTGATCAACAACCTTCATCGACAGCTTGGTCTTGCCGCGATCGTCGAAGCCCAGGAATTTGACCTTGACCTCTTGGCCTTCCGAAACAACGTCAGCCGGGTTGGCCACGCGTTCCAGAGCCATTTGCGACACGTGAACCAGACCGTCACGGGCACCGAAGAAGTTCACGAACGCGCCGAAGTCGACAACCTTCACAACCTTGCCGGTGTAGATGGTGCCCACTTCCGGCTCGGCGGCGATGGAGTTGATCCAGTCGCGCGCCGCGTCGATCTTTTCTTGCTCGTTGGCAGCGATCTTGATCGTGCCGTCGTCGGCGATGTCGATCTTGGCACCGGTCTTTTCCACGATCTCGCGGATGACCTTGCCGCCCGAACCGATGACTTCGCGGATCTTGTCGACAGCGATCTTGATCGACTCGATCTTCGGAGCGAACTCGCCCAGCTCGGTACGCGGTGCGTCCATGGCCTTGGCCATTTCACCCAGGATGTGCAGACGGCCTGCCGAAGCCTGGCTCAGAGCCTGCTCCATGATCTCCTTGGTGATGCCGGCGACCTTGATGTCCATCTGAAGGCTGGTGATGCCTTCCGACGTACCGGCCACCTTGAAGTCCATGTCGCCGAGGTGGTCTTCGTCACCCAGGATGTCCGACAGAATGGCGAACTCGCCCGACGGCTCCAGGATCAGACCCATGGCGATACCCGACACCGGACGGATCAGCGGAACACCGGCGTCCATCAGAGCCAGCGACGAACCGCAAACGGTTGCCATCGAGGACGAGCCATTCGACTCGGTGATCTCCGACACCAGACGGATGGTGTACGGGAAGTCTTCCTTGGCCGGCAGCATCGGACGGATGGCGCGCCATGCCAGCTTGCCGTGACCGATTTCGCGGCGACCCGGCGAACCCATGCGGCCAGCTTCACCGACCGAGTACGGCGGGAAGTTGTAGTGCAGCAGGAAGTTTTCCTTGTAGGTGCCGGTCAGGCTGTCGATGTACTGCTCGTCCTCACCGGTACCCAGCGTTGCAACGACCAGAGCCTGGGTTTCACCGCGGGTGAACAGGGCCGAACCGTGGGTGCGCGGCAGGACGCCGACTTCCGACACGATAGCGCGGACCTTGTCGAGCGCACGACCGTCAACGCGGTGGGCGTTTTCGATGATGTCGCGACGCAAGACGTCCGCTTCACATTCCTTGAAGGCCGCCGAGAACTTCGACGAGTCAACGCCGTCCGGGTTCTCTTCGGTCTTCACGAGGGCTTCGGCAGCCTTCTTCTTGGCGGCTTCAACGCCCGAGCGACGGTCGTACTTGCCCGGATGGGCGTAGGCCGCCTTGATCTCTTCGCCGACCAGAGCCTTGATCGAAGCGACAACGTCCGAATGGTCTTCGGCCTGGAAGTCGAACGGCTCCTTGGCAGCGTGCTCGGCCAGTTCGATGATGGCGTCGATCACCGGCTGCATGCCCGCATGAGCGAACATCAGAGCCTCGAGCATTTTCTCTTCGGAGAGCTCCTTGGCTTCCGATTCAACCATCATCAGGGCGTCGGCCGTACCGGCGACGACCAGATCCAGATCCGATGTCTCGACTTGCTCGATGGTCGGGTTCAGCACCAGCTCGCCGTCGATCAGACCGACGCGCGCGGCACCGATCGGACCCATGAACGGAACGCCCGAGATGGTCAGGGCAGCCGAAGCGGCGACCATACCCAGGATGTCCGGATCATTTTCCAGATCGTGCTGCAGAACGGTGACGATGACTTGCGTCTCGTTCTTGAAGCCCTTGACGAACAGCGGGCGGATCGGACGGTCGATCAGACGCGAAACCAGCGTCTCCTTCTCGGTCGGACGGCCTTCACGCTTGAAGTAGCCACCCGGGATCTTGCCGGCTGCGAAAGTCTTTTCTTGGTAGTTCACGGTCAGCGGGAAGAAATCCATTCCCGGCTTCGGTGCACGACCATAGACGACGGTGGCCAGAACCACGGTCTCGCCGTAGGTGGCCAGCACAGCGCCGTCAGCCTGACGGGCGATGCGACCGGTTTCCAGCGTCAGCGGGCGACCCGCCCACTCGATCGTCTTGCGTTTGATATCGAACATTCTTCTTCTTTCGTCTCCCGCGGGCGTATTCCCGTCGGGGGTGTGCGGAGCTTCAGGCCGTTCAGTCCTTCGGTCCCCGAAAACCTGAGGGCACGACTTGCCTCCAGATCGGTGAATGAGGACCCTTTTCTCTCGGCCCTCGCGTGGTTGCGCCGTGACGTCCCGCGGCGCTCGGGAAACTAGATACTAGGTGCAGAACGAGGCGCGGACGTGACCGTCCGCGCCTCGTGGATCTTATCCGATCTGCAACCGGGGCGCCTTAACGACGCAGGCCCAGCTTGGCGATCAGCGCCTGGTAACGGGCGCTGTCCACCTTGTTCAGGTGGTCGAGCAGACGACGACGCTGCGAGACCAGCTTCAGCAGGCCGCGACGCGAGTGGTTGTCTTTTTTGTGGGTCTTGAAGTGCTCGGTCAGGTTGGCAATGCGCTCCGAGAGGATTGCAACTTGCACTTCGGCCGAACCGGTGTCGCCTTGCGAGCGAGCGTTTTCAGCGATGACCTCAGCCTTGCGGGCAGCAGTAATCGACATCGTGTAACTCCATTAAGGGAGGTTAAAAACGCGGTCGGGTTCTAATCGACCGGCCTTGAGACTGCAGAGCGCCACCAGTGTTTCGCCCTCGAAAGCCGAGACCAGTTGCGATCCGGTGTTTAGCCGGGCCTCAAGCTGCTCAACCTGTCGGGGAAGCAAAACAATGGGTCGTCCCTGCCTCAAAGAGAAGGCGTCCTGTTCCGTCACGGCCAAATCCGGGATGTCGTCCAGAGCGGTCGAGACGGGCAGTAAGCCATCCGAGGCGCTGCCCTTATGCGCCAAATCCTCGAGAAAATCCAGTGTGACGGCGTTCTGCACGTTGAACGGCCCCACCATTTCGCGTCTCAGGACCGAAACGTGCCCCTCTGCCCCCAGTACCGAGGCAAGATCGCGCGCCAGCGAGCGGACATAAACGCCCTTGCCCGTGCGCATGGTGATTTCGACATGGTCTTCATCCGGCGCATTCGTCACCGCCGCCTCGTGGATGGTGACACGACGCGATTGCAGTTCAACTTCAACACCTTCGCGGGCCAGATCATAGGCGCGTTCGCCATTGACGCGGATCGCCGAGAAGGCAGGAGGCACCTGATCGATGTCGCCGACGAACTGAGGCAGGGCAGCTTCCACCGCGTCCACACTGGGGCGCACGTCCGAGCGACCAATCACCTGGCCTTCACGGTCGATGCTGTCGGTTGAAATGCCCCAGTGGATGACGAAGCGATAAATTTTCTGCGCCTCCATCATAAAGGGCACAGTCTTGGTCGCCTCGCCCAGCGCGATCGGCAGAATGCCCGAGGCTAGTGGGTCGAGCGTACCGGCATGACCTGCCTTTTGCGCATTGAACAGGCGGCGTACCTTGGTCACCGCCTCGGTCGAGCCCATTTCGTAAGGCTTATCCAGACAGACCCAGCCGTTGACGATATCGCCCTTCTTGCGACGCGCCATCAGTCTTCCTGCGGCTCGTCTTTGCGTTGCAGGTCGGCCTGAATGCGCGGATCGCTGAACAACTGGTCCATGGCGTGCGCGGCATTGAAGCTCTTGTCGTGCAAGAAGCGAAGTTCAGGCGTGTATTTCATATCGATGCGGCGACCCAGCAGGCCGCGCACGAATTTGGCGTGTTCGTTCAGCGCCTTTTCGACGTCGTCTTCGAGGCCATTGGTGTCAGCGGTCGTGACGCCTGCGCCCAGCGGTTCGACAAAGACCGTAGCGTGGCGCAGATCGGGGCTCATGCGCACTTCGGTGACGGTCAGCGAGACGCCGGTCAGGACTTCGTCGTGGATTTCGTTTTCACGCAGCACATCGACCAGCGCGTGACGGATCAGCTCGCCTGCGCGCAGCTGGCGCTGGCTGGGGCCTTGCGGGCCGGTGGCGTTGCGGGTGTGTTGTTTGCGGGCCATGGGACCTGCCTCCTTCATCTTCGCGCCGCCGGGGATCGGACGCCGGCTGACCAACGCGAAGGGGGCGGTCTAGTCATCTTGAGCGCGCAAGTCCAGTTAGACCCCTTGGGACGAAGGGTCAGACCTTGGAGGTAACTGTCGGACAGACCGGGCCACTTCGGACGACAAAAGCGCGCGACCGACAGGCATATCCAGCCCGCCTGCGTGCAGCACCGCCGCCATCCAGTGATTGCAAAGCTTGAACACCGAGAACCGTTCGCGGCTGGCGAAATATCGGGTGTCTTCAGGGGTATAGGCATCCCGATGGCCGGTCAGTATCGGTTGGCCTTCGGGTGATACGGCGACGGATCGGGCAATACGTGCGCGTAGAGCCAAGGCCCCCTCATCGGTCAGCGGGGCGGCATAGGCTTCGTCGCCCCACATCTGCACAGGCGTGCGGTCAATCGCAATCAGTTGCAGCACAGCCGCTGAGCCGCCCGGGGAAAACAGCGCCCGAGCACCGTCCAGCAGGCGATCTCGGATAGGTTCGCGGGACTGGTAAAAGGTCTGATCACCCCAGCCTATCAGGACCCATTCCCCCTGCCCGCTGCGTGTCGAGGTCTGCCTGACGGCTTCCGCCAAGGCATCATCCTTGGCCAGCATCAAGGCGCGCGGTACGGCCAGATCCGTGTGATAGCCGTTGTCCAGCAAGTAGACGGTATGACTGATTGGGCCTGATGGCAAGCGGCCCTTCCAGTCAGCAGTCCACCATCCCGCCAGCCCTGCCGCGACGGCCAGCAGGGACAGAAGGGTGATCCAACGGACTTTCACCTTTACCGATCCGCAGGCAGTTCGCTGACGGCACCCGGTGGCTGGGCCCATTCGCCGCGATAGCGATAGCTGAGCGCGGCGCAATGGCGATACTTGCCGTCCGCCCATAGTCCGACCGCGTGTAATGTGGTGGGCGTACCGGTGCGAAGGCGGCTGGCGATGATCCAGGTCTGATCGGCCCCCGGACACAGGGCGCGGCCCAGAGCTGGGCCGTCACCTTGCGGGCCGAGGCTGTAGATCTGGTTGGCGGTCGAGCCTTCCGGCAGTTGGCCCAGCACCTGTGACGGGCCTCCGCGCACAAAACGGGCCGAGCCCCGCGCCGTGGTCGAAAACAGGCCCCGCAGCGCGGTCGCGCCAAACATCCCGCGATCCACCTCCAGCGTAATACCGCGCGTCAGCGACTGGGTCAGGCGGTCAGCGGCGTCATAGCTATAAAAGCGCACATCAGCCGCAGCTGGCAAGGCGAACGCCATAGCCAGCAGACCCGACACCGGAGCCATGAGGCTGTAAGCCATCCTCATACGTCGCATACACAATCTCTCCCGACACCCCCGCGTCGTACCACCCTAGCGTGATGGCCTGCAGCGGTGAAGGCCAAAGAAAAAGGCGCGGTTCGTGTGAACCGCGCCTCTTGTCCTGAACGTCCGCCGTGCGGATCAGATCGCATCCTAGTCGAGGGTGCGCTTGATCTCTTCCACGGTGAAGCACTCGATGTAGTCGCCTTCCTTGATGTCCTGGAAGCCGGCGAACTGCATGCCGCACTCTTGACCCGACGGCACTTCGTTGACCTCGTCCTTGAAGCGCTTGAGGGTGTTGAGCACGCCCAGTTCCAGCACCACCACGTCGTCGCGGATGATACGGACGCGAGCGCCCTTGCGGACCACGCCTTCGGTGACACGGCAGCCGGCGATACGGCCAACCTTGGTGATGTCGAAGGCTTGCAGCACCTTGGCGTTACCCAGGAAGGTTTCGCGTTGGATCGGTGCCAGCATGCCCGACAGCACGCCCTTAATGTCATCCAGCAGGTCGTAGATGATCGAGTAGTAGCGGATCTCGACGCCTTCACGCTCGGCCAGATCACGTGCCTGCTTGGAAGCACGGACGTTGAAGCCGAGGATCGGAGCACCGGCCGACTTGGCCAGGTTCACGTCGCTCTCGGTGATACCACCCGCTTGGCTCAGCACGATACGCGCGCGGACTTCGTCCGTGCCCATCTTGTCCAGCGAAGCCGAAATCGCTTCGGCGGTGCCTTGCACGTCCGACTTGATGACAACCGGCAGTTCGCTGATCTTCTTCGAGCCCAGCTTGGCCATCATGTCAGCCAGTGACAGAGCGCCGCCCGACACCTGAGACTTCTCGCGCTTGCTGCGCTGACGGTATTCCACCAGCTCGCGGGCGCGGGCTTCGGATTCCACCACAGCGAACACGTCGCCCGGAGTCGGAGCCTCGGACAGGCCGAGGATTTCGACCGGCAGGGCCGGACCGGCTTCGGAAAGCTGTTCGTTGCGCTCGTTCAGCAGGGCGCGAACCTTGCCCCATGCCGAACCGGCCACGACGATGTCGCCACGCTTCAGCGTACCGCGCTTGACCAGAACGGTCGCCACCGCGCCACGGCCCTTGTCGAGCTGGGCTTCGATGACAACGCCTTCGGCCGAACGGTCCGGATTAGCGCGCAGGTCCATCACTTCGGCTTGAAGCAGGATGGCGTCGGTCAGGCCGTTCAGGTTGGTGCGTTCCTTGGCCGACAGCTCCACGATCATGGTGTCGCCGCCGTAGGCTTCGGCCACGATTTCGTGTTGCAGCAGCTCATTGATGACCTTTTGCGGGTCAGCACCGGGCTTATCGATCTTGTTCACGGCCACGATGATCGGCGAACCGGCAGCCTTGGCGTGCTGGATCGCTTCAACCGTCTGCGGCATCACGCCGTCGTCGGCAGCCACAACCAGAACCACGATGTCGGTCACGGTCGCACCGCGAGCACGCATGGCCGAGAAGGCGGCGTGACCCGGGGTATCGAGGAAGGTGATGCGTTGACCGCCTTCCAGACGAACCTGATAGGCACCGATGTGCTGGGTGAT
>NZ_DIGV01000016.1:102000-102920 GCF_002419815.1 Brevundimonas sp. UBA5713
GGTCGACGTGGCCCATGATGGCCACAACCGGTGCACGGGCTTCGGTCGCGTCGCTGTCGTCGGTTTCCGACAGGAAGCCTTCTTCAACGTCGGAGTCCGACACGCGCTTGACGGCCATGCCGTATTCCGAGGCCACCAGTTCGGCGGTATCGGAATCGATCACATCGTTGATCTTCATCATCAGGCCCTGACGCATCAGGAATTTGATGATGTCGACGCCGCGCACAGCCATACGGTTGGCCAGTTCGCCCACGGTGATGACGTCAGGGATGACGACTTCACGCGGACGGTTCGGCGCGTCGGTCGACGAGCCTTTACGCTTTTCTTTTTCACGTTCACGGGCGCGGCGGACCGAAGCCAGCGAACGCATACGTTCGACGGCATCCTCGTCGCCACCGGCAACCGAATGAATGGTCAGGCGGCCTTCGCGACGCTTCGGCTCACCACGGGTGCGGCTGACAGCCTTGCCCGGAGCATTTTCACCGAAACGCTTCTCGCGGTCGTCACCACCACGGTCCGGACGGCTGAAACCAGCGCCGGTACGGGCGGGACGGGCCACTTCCGGCTGTGCCGGCGGTTGGTTCGGAGCCGGACGGGCACCCGGGCCGGTACGCGGACCCTTGGCCGCACCCGGAGCCGGACGCGGGTTCAGAGCCGAATAGCGAACGGTCTGAGCCGGACGGTTCGGACGGTCACCGCCCTCTGCGCCACGGTTCTGACCCTGCGGGCGGCCACCCTGCGGACGGGCACCTTGCGGACGCTCGGGACGTTCCGAACGCTCGGGACGATCGCCTTGCGGACGCTCACCGCCGCCCATGGCTTGTTCGCGGGCCGAACGACCACCCAGACCACCTTGAGCCGGTGCACGACCGGTCGGGATCTTGGGCGCACGTTGGCCGAAATTCACTTGCGGACGGGGC
>NZ_DIGV01000016.1:103022-229040 GCF_002419815.1 Brevundimonas sp. UBA5713
GGTTCGGCAGCCTTCACCGGTTCGGCAGCAGGCTTGGGAGCCTCGACCTTGGGAGCCTCAACAGGCTTGGCCGGTTCAGCGCCCAGCTTGGAAGCTTCTGCGCGGGCCGCATCGGCAGCGGCCTTGGCAGCGGCCGCTTCGGCGCGAGCAGCTTCAGCAGCCTTCTCGGCAGCTGCGGCCTGCTCCTTGGCAGCCTTTTCAGCCGCAGCCTTCTCGGCAGCGGCGCGGCGCTCCTTCTCGGCCTGGGCCTGAGTGGCCAGGGCGATCGCGCGGCGGCGTGCCTCCATCTCCTCGGCGGACAGGCCACCCGGAGTGTTCTGGGCGCGCGGGGCGTTGGAACGCGGATTACCGCCTTCCTGACGCGGACGAGCCACATCGAAGCCTTGCGGGCGTTGATGGCCGCCACCAGCGCCCGGGCGGCGCTTGGTCTCGACAACAACCGTCTTCGAACGGCCATGGCTGAAGCTTTGCTTCACCGTGCCGGTCGAGACCGAGCCTGCGGCCCGCGGCTTCAGCGTGAGAGGAGCGCGTGCTCCACCTTGCGAAGGCGCATTGCCAGGGGTCTTGCCGTCGTTGGTCTTGTCGTTTTCGTCGCTCATCCGGTCGCTTTACTTGTGGCGGAGAATTCCGCCTCGTCCTTCATACCCATACACGAATGCGGCCCCGCCCTCCTAAGAGAACCGGCCCGCACCCGCCAAAACCGTCAGGTCTCATGATCCGGGGAAACTCCCCGGCTGTCATCATCACCGTCTGCCGGAGTAATCCGGCGCCAGTCCTGAGGACATAGAGGCCTAAAACCTGCCAAACGCTCGACCTCTTCGGTCCAACGATCAGCCCGTCCGCCTTTCAGCAGGACGGCGTGTATCGCATTTTCCAGCCCAAGGGCCAAACTCAAATCGTCTACGCTGAAAATGCCGCAAATTTTCGGCGCCGGAGACACATGGCGCGCATTGGCGATCAGCTTGTTGCGTCCGTCGGCTGCACCGTCGGCGGCCTCAACCATCCACGCAACGCGTCCGCCCTTGATGGCAGCCGCACTTTTTTCAAAGCCAGAGATAAGCACGCCTTCGCGTCGGGCAAGGCCCAGTTGGTCCAAACAGCGCTTAAACAGCAGCTTTTCGACCATATCTGACAGATCAGCTGCCGGTTTCAGCGGGGCCTTGGCGGCCCGCGCGAACATATTTTTCTTTACTGCCGCATCGACAGAGGCGCGGTCGGCCGCGACCCAAAGGCCGCGACCGGGCAGTTTGCGCGCCAGATCGGGATAGACCGCACCATCCGGACCAGCCACGAAGCGGATCAGGCGAGACTCATCGAGAACCTGGCGGGACACCAGATCCTGACGCTCTCTATCGATCAGCACCTCGGACATAGTCATGGATGGATGCGGGCCTCATCACGCGTCTTGGGGTTGGTCGGCGTCACCTTCCGGTGCAGCCTCTTCGACGTCGCCTTCGGCCTCTTCGCTGTCAGCCACGTCGTATTCACCTTCGAAACCTTCTTCGGCCTCTTCATATTCCGGCTCGACCTGCGGCAGTTCCGAAGCGTCGATCCAGCCAGCAGCCACGCGGGCTTGCAGGATCAGCATTTCGGCAGCTTCCTGGGTCAGGGCAAAGCTTTCCAGAACACCGGCGATCTTCACACGCTCGCCGCCGCGGACTTCATAGCCGCCACGGATTTCGTCGGTGGCCAGATCAGCCAGATCTTCAACGGTCTTCACGCCACCTTCGCCGAGGGCCACAGCCATCTGCGCGGTCACGCCCGGAACGGCCAGAACGCCGTCTTCGACGCCCAGGGCCTTACGCTTCTCGTCCAGCTCTGCAACCTGACGGTCCAGATACTCGCGGGCGCGGGTTTGCAGTTCTTCGGCGGTTTCTTCGTCGAAGCCTTCGATTTCCGACACTTCGTAAGCCTCGACATAGGCGAGGTCTTCAACGGTGGCGAAGCCTTCGGTCACCAGCAGCTGGGCGATGGTCTCATCGACGTCCAGCGCTTCCTGGAACAGGGCGGTGCGCTCGGCGAATTCCTTCTGGCGACGCTCGGAGTCTTGCGCCTCGGTGATGATGTCGATCTGCCAACCGGTCAGCTGCGAGGCCAGACGCACGTTCTGGCCGCGACGACCGATGGCCAGCGACAGTTGATCGTCAGGCACCACGACTTCAACGCGGTCGGCGTCTTCGTCCAGAACCACCTTGGACACTTCGGCCGGAGCCAGAGCGTTCACGATGAAGGTCGGCTCGTCGTCGACCCACGGAATGATGTCGATCTTTTCGCCTTGCAGTTCGGCCACGACAGCCTGAACGCGCGAACCGCGCATACCCACGCAGGCACCGACCGGATCGATCGAAGAGTCGTTCGACAGCACAGCCATCTTGGCACGCGAACCAGCGTCACGGGCGGCGGCGCGGATTTCGATCACGCCGTCATAGACTTCCGGCACTTCCTGCGAGAACAGCTTGGCCATGAAGCCCGGATGGGCGCGCGACAGCATGACCTGCGGGCCCTTGGCCTCGGGACGGACGTCGTAGATGTAGGTGCGGACGCGGTCGCCGACGTTGAACACTTCACGCGGGATCGACTGGTCGCGGCGCATGATGCCTTCGCCACGGCCCAGATCGACGATGGTGTTGCCATATTCGACGCGCTTGACCGTGCCGTTGACGATTTCGCCCACGCGGTCCTTGAACTCTTCGTACTGGTTGGCGCGCTCGGCTTCGCGCACCTTACCGGTCACGACCTGACGGGCCATCTGGGTCTGGACGCGGCCAAACTCGAACGGCGGCAGGTTTTCGATGTATTCCTTGCCGACGAAGGCTTCAGGATCGCGCTTGGAGGCGTCACGCAGGCGCACCATGGCGCTGTCGTTAAACTCTTCCAGCTCGTCTTCCGGTGCCCAGTCGTCAGCCACCACCGTGGTGTGACGGGTCAGGGTCAGTTCACCGGTCTTGTGATCGATCTTGGCGCGGATGTCGTGGTGCGCGCCGTAACGCGACTTGGCGCCTTTCTGGATCGCTTCTTCGATGGCATCGATCACGATCTCGCGGTCGATGTTCTTTTCACGCGCGACAGCGTCGGCGATCGAGAGCAGTTCCAGACGGTTTGCGGAAATTCCGGTCACGGCCATCAGGCTTCGTCCTTGGACAGGTCAGGGTTTTGGTTATCGGGCGCGCCTTCCGGCAGGCCGTCATCTTCGGGTTCGCCACGGGCTGCGCGCAGGGCGGCACCGCGTTTGAGCAGTTCGTCGGTCAGCACCAGCTTGGCATCGGCCAGCCAGGCGAACGGGATCAGAGCGGTTTCGTCTTCGCCGTCCAGATCGATGGCGATGTCTTCGCCTTCAATACCGGCCAGAATGCCCTTGAAGCGCTTGCGCCCCTCGACCATGCGGTCGGTTTCCAGACGGGCTTCAAAACCTTCGAACAGGTCAAAGTCCATCAGGCGGGTCAGCGGGCGGTCGATACCCGGCGAGGAAACCTCAAGCAGGTATTCGCCCGAAATCGGGTCGGCAGCGTCGAACACTTCGGAGACGGCGCGCGACAGGCGGGCGCATTCCTCAACCGAAATGTCGTTGTCGGACTTACGCTCGGCCATGATTTGCAGACGACGACGCAGGGTGCCGCCCATCAGGCGCACGCGAACAATCGCCAGGCCTTGGGCCTCGGCGATCGGGTCGATCATCTCGAGAAGAGCACGGTCTTCTGCGGTTTTGGCCCGCACGCGGAACCTCCGGAAAAACAAAAGCGACGGTCCGTCCGGGCCGCCGCTGGAAACGACGCCGTTGGACGCCGGTCTAACGATGTGAGGTGCCATATAAGGCAAAGACCCGTCCTTGTCAGCCCTCAAACGGCACGTGACAAGAACGGGTCCAAAATCAGACCTTGCGGAACTGGATAAAGATGGGGTCTGTGTCGCCCAGCTTCTTTTCCTCGTAACGGGTCACAAAGTGATCGACGGGCGGGACGAACCAGTCTTCGCCCTCAACCTCGATCCGCTCCAGACCCTCGGTGCGGGCCAGCCGCTCCAGCGCCCATTCGGCATAGTCGAACCAGTCCGTCACAAAACGCACCATACCGCCCGGCTTCAACAGGCGGGTGATTTCCTGAGCCGTCTCATCCTGCAAGAAGCGGCGCTTGTTGTGGCGGGCCTTGTGCCACGGATCGGGGAACAGGATCATCACGCGATCCAGCGAGGCATCCGGCAGAGCCGCCATGACGGCGCGCGCATCATCGGCATGCAGGCGCACATTTTTCAGGCCGCCCTCTTCCACGTGACGAAGGGCCGAGGCCACGCCGTTCAGGAAGGGCTCGCAGCCGATCATAAGGGCGTCGGGATTTTGCGCCGCCTGATGGGCCAGATGCTCACCACCGCCAAAGCCGATTTCCAGCCATGCCGAGGTCGCCTCGGGCATCATAGCCTTGGGATCGATCGGGCCGAGCTTGGGGTCCGGCACTGCGATCTGCGGCATCAGCGTATCGAACAGGGCCGCCTGACGGTTCTTGATCGGGCGCGACTTGATGCGCCCGAAAGAGCGCAGCGGTCCATTGGGCTTGGCCCAGTCGGGACGGTCTTCGTTGTGATCGGGGGTGTCAGGCGTATCGGTCATGTGCGCGCCCCTAGCCGATTAAGCGCGCACACGCAAAGGGCGGCTTTAGCCCCACGGCCCGCGTGGCGGCTGGGTCGGCTGTTCGTCGGGCGTGGTCGGCACACCCGTATGCGACGGCGCACCGGTCGTTGGGACCGCCGAATAGGCCTGCGCTGGACGGGGAGCGGACGGCTTGCGACCACCCATTTTGACGCCCAACTCCATCAGCGCACGCACGCGGTTGTGCGTGGCCGGGTGGGTCGAGAACAGATTGTCCGCTCCCTTCCCGTTCAGCGGGTTGATGATGAACATATGCGCCGTGGCCGGATTGCGCTCGGCCTGCGGATTCATATTGCCGCGCGCATAGGCCTCGATCTTTTGCAGGGCGCGGGCCAGCGCGTCCGGATCATTGGCGATCTCGGCCCCGACACGGTCCGCCTCATATTCGCGGGCGCGGCTGATGGCCATCTGCACCAGACCTGCGGCCATCGGGGCCAAAATCATCAGAGCAATGGTACCGATCATGCCCCCCGGACGCTCACGGTCGTTGCCGCCGAACAACAGGGCAAAGTTGGCCAACATGCCGATGGCACCGGCGATGGTGGCGGTGACGGTCATGGTCAGGGTGTCACGGTTTTTCACATGGGCCAGCTCGTGGGCCATGACGCCGCGGATTTCGTCGCGGCTCAGCATATCCAGCAATCCGGTCGTAGCGGCCACGGCAGCATTCTGGGGATTGCGCCCCGTCGCAAAGGCGTTCGGCTGGGGATTGGGAATGATGGTGATCTTGGGCAGGGGCATGCCGGCATCCAGCGCCATCTGCTTGGTATCGGCCACATAGGCGCGCACCACGGCGTTGGGGTGGGTCTCGTCGACCACCTCGGCCTTATACATGCGCAGCACGATCTTGTCGGCATTCCAGTAGGAGATCAGGTTCATCCCTGCGGCCACCACAAAGGCAATGGCCATGCCGCCGGTACCACCGATCAGATAGCCGATCCCCATGAACAGGGCGGTCATCACGGCCAGCAGGACGAAGGTCTTGAGATGATTCATGGGACTTACGACGTTTCTAGGGTGGCGATCTGTGCCGTATCCCCTATTTGACCCTCTAACCCTCCGCTCTCAAGACGGTGCCCCTGTGACCGAACATCCCACCCCCGCTTGCGGCTGCCACGCCGAAGGCTGTGAATCCAATAATCACGGCACCGAAGCGGCCCCTGCCCCCGCCTATAATGACGATGTGCCGCATGCCACGCGCGAGCGTCCGCTGAGCGACGTCGCCCGCCGCGCCTTGCTGGAGGCCGCCGAGCGCCGTGCGGTCGAGTTCGGCAAGGCCGAGGCCCCGACTGAACATGGGGGTCCGCGCGGCCCCGAACCCACGCGCTTTGGCGATTGGGAGAAGAAGGGCATCGCGGTCGATTTCTAGGTGCCGCTTCTTCGCTAAGGTTGGATCAGATCGCGTGACAGGCGAAACCGGCAGCGCCGTACCGCCCGCCGCGCCATGATGGAGCCTTCCTGAACGGAGAGGCCCCATGTCTTTTTATCGCACGGTTAGCGTCACGGCTGTGGCCATGGGCCTGACAGCACTGACGGGTACGGCTGTGGCCCAGAATGCCGCAACCGCGCCCGTGCGCGGCCCTGTCCCCTATGGCGCGCCGCTCCAGTCGCGCGTGCAGCAGTGGTATCACGACACGGGTTGGCAACCCGGCTATGACGCTGTGCAGCCCTATGGTTATGGCTACGGCTATGGCGGTGCGGGCTATCCTCCGGCCACTGTGATCGCCCCTGCGCATGAGCCGATCAGAGATGGCGAACGCCGCTGGACCGGTCCGCAGGTCACCCGCTCCATGCCATTTGGCTATGTGGTGGACGGGTTTGGTCGCTATCCGTGGCAGCGAGCCGCCTATGGCTCAACTTACACGCCTGTCCCGACCGAGCTGCCACCCGCTCCTGTCATACCGCCGCCACCTGCGCCCGTCGCCAGCGACAGCGGCTATTACGCGGTACCGCCGTCGCAGACCGAACACCCCTATGTTCAGGAACAGGGCGAGCGCGGCTAAGGCCGCTTAATGTTTCACGTGAAGCGAAGCCGTTGAAATCGCGTCAGATCGCGGCGATTTCGCGGGTAATGGCCTGAGCCGCCGCGCGCGGATCGCTGGAGGCCGTGATCGGGCGCCCGACCACCAGATGGGTGGCCCCTTGGCTCAAAGCCGCAGCGGGCGTGGCCGCACGGGCCTGATCGTCCAGCGATGCGCCAGCGGGACGCACACCGGGGGTCACGATCAGGAATTTATCGCGACCCGCTTCGCGTGCACAGTCGCGCACACGGGCGGCCTCGTGCGGGCTGGACACCACACCGTGGATGCCTGCCTCCAGCGCCTGACGCACGCGCAGTTCCACCAGTTCCGCCGCCGAGAGGCTGTGGTCGTCCGCTCTCAGATCATCGTCGGTCAGGCTGGTCAGCACAGTGACGCCGAGGATCTTCAGGTCCGAGCCCGCTGCGCCGCGTGCGGCGGCGGCCATGACCTGCGGGCGGGCATGGACGGTCAGCAGGTCACAACCGGATTCGGCCAGCACCGCCGTCGCCTTTTCCACCGTCGCCCCGATGTCGTGCAGTTTCCAGTCGAGGAAGATTTGCGCGCCCGAAGCCTTCAGTTCTCGCGCCAGTGTCATGCCGTCCGAGGCAAACAGTTGCAGGCCAACCTTATAAAAGCCCACCGCATCGCCGATTTTCTCGACCAGAGCGCGGGCTTCGTCCGCCGTCGGCACGTCCAGAGCGCAGATCACACGCGGGTCAAACGGGCGATTGGCACTGTCGTGAGCAAGGTTGACTGACATTTTCCGTCTCCCGGCGACTTGCAGGCGCGGCCATACTCCCCGATAGGATGTTATCAGGGGTCGCAGTGGGCGCGGCTGGATTTTGGTGAGGCGAGGCGATGAACGCCAGCGAACTGGGTGTCAACCTTTTCGTGACGTTGTTTGCGTTGCTGGACCCGATCGGCAACCTGCCGATTTTTGCCGCCGCCACGGTGGGCGCGACCTTGCGACAGCGGGTGTCGGTTTCGGCGCTGATCTGCGTCTTCGCCTTCCTGTTCCTGCTGTTCTTCCTCGCGACGGGCCTGTGGCTGCTCCAGTTCTTCGGCATTTCGCTGGCCGCATTCCGCATCGCAGGCGGTATTCTGCTGCTGTTCCTCGGTCTGGACATGGCCCGCGAGGACTTCCTGAAGATGTTTGCCGACACCGATGTCGCCCATGACAAGGCGGATGTGCGCGGTTATGCCCGCCGCCGCTTCCAGCGTCTGGTGGTGCCGTTCGCCATTCCGCTGATGATTGGACCGGGTGCGATTTCGGCGGTCATCATCAATGCGGGTGAAGCGGCCAAGCTGGGCCCGGTCGGCACGATGGCATCGGTTGTCGCCATCGGCGCAGCAGCCTTTGTGTCCTTCATCTGCTTCTCGATGACCGGCTGGCTCAGCCGTATTCTGGGCGAAGTGGGCATGGCCATTATTGTGCGCGTGCTGGGCCTGATCCTATGTGCGCTGGCCATCCAGTTCATCCTGATGGGTCTGGGCGAGGCCCTGCCGGGCATGATCAGCACGGGGGTCACCACCCCCTACCCGTCCGGCGGCTGATCACCTTTAGCCCAACAAGAACGGCGGCCTTTGCGGGCCGCCGTTTTTCGTTTGATTAAATGCGCTTCAGCTTGCGTGCATGGCTGGCCGCCGTCTTCAACCCCATCTGATCGGGCAGGAGTTTCGAGACCACCGACAGGATCTGATAGCGTTTGCCGGGAATGCAGCGCGGGCGGTTGGCCTCTGCGGCCTCCCACGCCTCGCGTGCCACACGCTCTGCGTCCAGCCACATCCATTTGGGATAGGCCGCCGACACCGCCTCGCGTGAGCCGTTCACGTCGTGGAACTCGGTATAGGTATAGCCCGGGCAGACCACCGACACATTCACGCCCGTGCCCTGATTTTCCACCCAGAGGCCCTGGGAGAATTTGATCAGAAAGCTTTTGATCGGACCATACAGGGTGTCGCCGCCCGTGGCCTGAAGAAAGCCTGCCATTGAGGCGACATTCACCACACGGCCCCAGTCGCGCGCCCTCATGCCCGGCAGCCAAAGCCGGCTCAGCTCGACCGGTACGGTCAGCATGACGCGGATCATGGCTTGTTGGGCCTCCGGATCGGTTTCGAGAAAACCGGTCGTCTTGCTGAAACCTGCGTTATTGACCAGACCATCGACCTGAAGACCGCGCTCCGCCACCGCAGCGGCCAGGGTTCTGGCCGCATCAGGCTCGGCCAGATCAGCGGTGACGACATGGGCGCGGATACCGTGGGCCGCTTCCAGTTCGGCAGCTAACGCAGCCAGCGGCCCTTCGCGGCGGGCGATCAGGATGAGGTCATAGCCGCGCGCGGCACATACCCGCGCCATGGCCGCGCCGATACCGGCCGAGGCTCCCGTGATGGCAATCGTCTTACGCGTCTGCATTTGGCCCCTCCCCGGCTGTTAGCTTGCGATCAGGCCGCCTGTGGGCAAGAGGCGTGCGGGGCCAGACCGCGCAGGCTTTCCGGATCTTCGGCCAACAGATCGGCAATGGTGATCTTGGCCAGAGCCGCTGCGGCCGCTTGGTCTGCCGCCGTCAGCGCCTTGGCGACCTGACGTGGAATATGCTGGCCAACCGGACAGCCTTGGGCACCCAGAGGCGTAGACCCCAGATGGGCGCAGCCGTTCACGGCCTTTAGCACCTCATCCAGATGGATGGTCTCGGGGCGGCGCAGCAGCCATGAGCCGCCGCTCGCCCCCGGACGGGTAGCGATCAGACCGGCCTTAGCCAGCAGGGCGGTGACGCGGCGGATGACGACCGGATTGGTCGGCACCGAAGCGGCCAGAACGGCGCTCGGCTCGGCATCCTTGGCATCATAGGCCCCCTTGTGGGCCAGATAGGCGAGGGCGTGGGCGGCCACCGGGAATTTTTGGCTGTCAGACATGAGGCATATCTCTCCGGCCCTTAAGGTAGGGCTTCCGATGGGCTTTCACAAACCAATCAGCATCAGAATCTGTTTCTTTTCGCTGAGCAGTGATTTAAGCGCCTGCTTTTACAGCATATTCCCACGCTGTGTCCGACAAAGGTCCAACCTGTGCGGCCATGGCCTTGGCGTGGGGGCTGGCTGCGGTGCCGTCCCGCACCCGCCCGGCGATGCCCTGACAGATGGCGGCCAAGCGGAACAAATTATAGGCGATCAGCCAATCCAGATTGTCGGGACGGCCCCACCCCGTCTGGGCCCCGTATCGCTCGGCCAGCTCATCTATCGAGGGAATGCCCAGCGCCGCGATGTCCGCGCCCTTCAGCCCGTTCCGCGCATCGGCAGAAATGGCGTAGGCAATCAGCAGATAGGAGAAGTCGGCCATCGGATCGCCCAGCGTCGACAGTTCCCAGTCCAGCACCGCCAGCACGCGCGGCTCTTTCGGATGCAGGATCATATTGTCCAGGCGGTAGTCGCCGTGAACGATGCGGGTCGGCCCTTCCGGCGGCAGGGTCGCAGGCAGATATTCGATCAGGCGATCCATGGACCCGATGGGATCGATTTCCGATGCCCGATACTGTTTGGTCCAGCGCCCGACCTGACGGGCGAAATAGTTGCCCGGCTTGCCATAGTCGGCCAGACCGATGGCTGCGGGTTCGAGTTTGTGAAGAGCGGCCAGGGTGTCGACCTGTGCCATCCAGATATCGCGGCGCTCTGTCGGGGTCAGGCCCGGCAGTTTCAGGTCCCAGAAAATACGTCCCTCGACCTTGTCCATGACATAGAAGACCGAGCCGATAACGCTTTCGTCCGTACACAGAGCATAGGCGCGCGCCACAGGAAATGATTGCCCGTGAAGCGCCGAAATCACAGCAAACTCGCGGTCTACCGCATGGGCACTGGCCAGCAGAGTGCCGGGCGGCTTGCGGCGCAGGACATAGGCGCGTGAAGGGGTCACCAGCTCATAGGTGGGATTGGACTGCCCTCCGTTGAACTGGCGGATCGTCAGCGGGCCGGCATAGCCCTCGACATTTTCCACCAGCCACCGCTCCAGTTGCGCTTCGTCCAACCGATAGCGAGGGTCCACCTCACGGGTGCCTGAAAAGGTTTCCTGCGCGTCCATGGGTATGTCCCCTCCCCTTGATCCGGCCTCTGGCGGGCTTGGTTGTGATCCTTAGTCGTCGCTGGCAGCCACGATGGCGGCTTTTACGGCCCTGCGCCAGCCCTTGATCAAAGCGTTGCGCTGATCACGCTCCATGGCCGGCTTCCAGATGGCCGGAGCCGTCTGTGGCGGTCCCCATAGCTCGCTCGTCACGCCCGCGCCAAAGGCCGCCAGCCGCGCGGCACCGAGTGCTGTCATTTCCTGAAAGGCCGGACGCTCGACTTCGATGTCGCAAATGTCGGCGATGAACTGCATGACAAAGGCATTGGCCGTCACCCCGCCATCAACCTTGAGACGCTTCATTGGCGGCGCACCGTCCTTTTGAAGAGCCTCCAGCAGGTCATAGGTCTGATAGGCGAGGCTTTCCAATGCCGCCCGCACCAGATGGGCGGGGCCGGCGTCGCGGGTCAGGCCAATGACGGTGCCGCGCACATCCGGCTCCCACCATGGAGCCCCCAGGCCGGTGAAACCCGGCACCAGATAGACCCCGCCATTGTCTTTCAGGGTATGGGCGACCGCTTCCGATTGTCGAGAATCCGAAATCGCCTTCAGTCCGTCACGTAGCCACTGCACCGCAGAACCGGCAGAGAAGATAGAACCTTCCAGTGCGTATCGGACCTGACCGCCTGCGGCCCATCCCATTGTGCCCAGCAGACGCGCCTCGGAGCGGACCACCTTGGGCCCCGTATTGGCGATCAGAAAGGCTCCGGTGCCATAGGTGATCTTGGCGTCACCGGCCTCAAGAGCACCATGACCGACCAGAGCCGCCTGCTGATCCCCTGCCGAGCCATGGATTGGCAGGGCCTTGCCCAGAATGGAGGCATCACAGGTCCCGAACAGGGCATCGCTGGGCAGTATCTGTGGCAACGCCTCCATCGGTACATCAAACAGATCGCACAGCGCCTTGGACCACTGGCCCTCGTCCAGTGCCATCAGATTGGTGCGTGCGGCATTGGTGATGTCGGTGACGTGACGCTGTGCCCCGGTCAGCTTCCACATGATCCAGCTGTCGATTGTGCCGAGTTTCAGTTCCCCCGCACGCGCCCGCTCGCGCCCGTTCTCTACCTGATCCAATAGCCATGAGAATTTCGAGGCGGAAAAATAGGGATCGAGGATCAAGCCGGAGGTTTCGCGGACCTTGTCTTCATGCCCCTGATCGATCAGGCGCTCCATCTGCGCGGCGGTCCGGCGATCCTGCCAGACAATGGCGCGGCCCAGAGGCTGGCCCGTCCCGGCGTCCCACAGCACCGAGGTCTCGCGCTGGTTGGTGATGCCTACCGCCGCAAAACGCTCGACGCTGCCCACCTTTTTGATGACTTCGCGGCAGGTCTGAACCACCGCGCGCCAGATCTCGTCCGCATCGTGCTCGACCCATCCGGATTGGGGAAAATGCTGGGTCAGTTCCAGCTGGCTGACCGCCTGTACCGAAAAGACCCCTTCCGGCGTCACCTCGAAGGCGATAGCGCGGGTCGAGGTGGTGCCTTGGTCGATCGACAGGATGAGCGCGTTTTTCATCATTTCAGTTATGCAGATGACACGGTTACCCGTTAAGGGCTTTTTATGCGCACTCCGTCCTATTCCGGCGTATTGGACGCCGCCCGCCAGATTGCCCCCGCCATCGTTCGAACCTGCACCATGGAACATCCGGCCCTCAATGAGGCGGTCGGAGGACGAGTGCTGATCAAACCCGAGAATTTTCAGGTCGCTGGCGCATTCAAATTCCGCGGGGCCTACAACCGTATCAGCCGTCTGACCCCCGAAGAATGCAAACGCGGTGTCGTGGCATTTTCCTCCGGCAATCATGCTCAAGGTGTAGCGGCAGCCGCTCAAGCCATGGGCACCAAGGCTGTCATCGTCATGCCATCGGACAGTCCTGCGGTGAAGGTTGAGGGCGTCCGGCACTTTGGCGGCGAGGTGCGACTGTACGACCGCTGGACCGAAAGCCGCGAGGAAATCGGGGCCCAGATCGCCTCTGAACGCGGAGCCATTCTGGTCCCGCCCTTCGATGATCCCTTCATCATCGAGGGCCAGGGCACCTGTGCTCTGGAACTGCTGGAGGACGCTGACGGGCCTATCGACCAGCTGCTGTGCGGCGCGTCGGGCGGAGGCCTGATGGCGGGCATCAATCTGGTGTTTGCCGAGCGCAGCCCGCAGACCGCCGTCTATGTGGTCGAGCCAGAAGCTTTTGACGACACCCGCCGCTCGCTGGAAGCCGGTGAACGCACCGCCCACCCCAAGGGCAATCCGTCCATCTGCGATGCCCTGATGGCCCCCATTCCGGGCGAGCTGACCTTCCCTATCAACCAACGCCTCAGTGGAGCCCTGACCGTCACCGATGCCGAGGTAGCAGAGGCCATGCGCTTTGCCTTCCGCTGGCTGAAGCTGGTGATCGAGCCGGGCGGTGCCGTCTCTCTGGCCGCGCTGTTGGCCAGCAAGATAAATGCCAAGGACATGACCACAGCCATCATCGCTTCGGGCGGCAATGTCGATCCTGATCAGTTCAGCGACATCATCTCCGGCCGCTTCAACGGCTGAAACCCGGGCTTGTATTTATGTAAATATGACGCGAACCTGCCCCTCATATAACACGGGGAGGTTTGCGTCATGCCGTCAGCCAGTGAACTTGCGTCGCTTATAGGCACTGAAATCGGTGTCAGCCGCTGGATCGAAATCGATCAGGATCGGATCAACGCCTTTGCCAAACTGACCGAGGATGAACAGTTCATCCATATCGATCCGGATATGGCCAGGCACACCCCGTTTGGCGGTACCATCGCCCACGGCTTCCTGACCCTCAGCCTTGGCTCGGCCATGAGCTATGACGCCGTCAAACCCATCGATGGCGTGGTGATGGGCGTGAACTATGGCTTTGACCGCCTGCGTTTCCTCGCGCCCGTCAAAGCCGGAAAGCGGGTGCGGGGCCGTTTCGTGCTCAAGAATGCCGAAAACAAAGGCAGCGACAGTGGCATTACCCGCTGGCTGCTGACCCATGAAATGACCGTCGAGATTGAAGGCGAGGATAAACCTGCCCTGATCGCCGACTGGCTGTCGATGCAAATGGTGCGTCAGGACGACTGATCGGCCAACTGGCGGCGCGGTCGAAAGCGCACACACAGGCTGGCGCAGAGCAAGGCTGCGCCAGCGCCGCTGATAAACATACTGGCTGTGCCAAAGGCCAAGGCGTGGGCAAAGCCCTCATGGCGTGCCGTAGAGTACACCAGCAAGGCCGTGGGCACAGAGAGAACCGAAGCAATCCCGCCGATGACTGAGCTGGCAGCCAGCCAGAGGGCGGGGTTGGACGTTCCACGTGAAACCAGGCCACTGATAATCCCGGTAATAAGCGCCTGAACCATGCCAAGCGGGGTCATGGCGATGCTGACCGCCAATGCTCCCGTCGCCAGCTTGCCAAGATCAGACACGCTTTTCACTGCGCCGAAAACGACGCCACTACCGACCCAGAAAATCAGTCCACCCAAGACCGGGCCGATCAGAGTGAAAACCAGCAGCAGGGCGATCCACATCCAGAGCGTTTTGGAACGCTGCACCCTGCCCCTCCCATTAAAAAGCGGCGGCCGTTTCCGGTCCGCCGCTCTTTGTAACGGTGATGTCTAAAGAGACTATTCCGCCAGACAGCGCAGGGCCACCTCAAGGTTGCGCAGGCCGTCTTCGCCCGTCACCGCCGGAGTCTGCCCCGAAGCGATGGCGGTGGCGAAGGCTTCCAGTTCCTTCTTAAGCGGCTCGTTCGGCCAGCTGTTCAGCATGCGGGTGGAATAGGAACCGTCCGGCTGCTGGCCAAAATATTCGGTGACCTGACGGGTGATCAGATCGGCCACGACAAAGCGCGACTTGGTCGCCACTTGAAGGGTACGGGTCTTATAGGGCGTGACCCAGTTGGTGGTGATGTGGGCGATCACACCATTGTCCATGCGGAACTGCAACAGGGCCGAGTCCTCGCGCGAAGCGTGGGTGTGACCCAGCAGCGACTGCACGTCCGACATTTCCGCACCGGTCAAGTGGCGGATGATGTCGATGTCGTGCACGGCCAGATCAATGACCACGCCCACCTCACCCATGCGCGGCGGGAAAGGGCCCACGCGAGTGATCTGGATGGAGATGATTTCGTCATCGGCAATGGCGCGTTTGACGGTTTCGACCGCCGGATTGAAACGCTCGACATGGCCGATCATCAGCACGCGGTTGTTGGCGCGGGCGGCGTCGATGATGCGCTGGGCCTCTTCGACGGTCGGGGCTATCGGCTTTTCGACCAGAACGTGGATGCCGCGCTCCAGCAGGGCCACGGCGGTGTCGGCGTGGAAACGGTTCGGCGTCGCCACCACGGCCGCATCGATACCCGAGGCCGCAAAGGCATCCAGATCGGTATAGGCCGTCGCCTCATAGGCTGCGGCCACGCCGTCGGCGGTGACGCCATCCGGATCGAACACCGAGGTCAGGTCGAACTCGCGCATGTCGGCGGCAACACGGGCGTGGTTACGGCCCATCACGCCCACACCGGCGACGCCCAGTTTCAATGCAGTCATTGGTCTTTAGCCTTTGAAGGAAGCGACGGCGGCGATGATCTTGTCCTGGGTGGCCTCGTCCAGATCCGAGTGCATCGGCAGGCTGATGACCACATCCTTCAGACGCTCGGTTTCCGGCAGACCACCGGCACCGCGCGGGAACATCTCATACGCCGGCTGCATGTGCAGCGGGATCGGATAATAGACCGCCGTCGGGATGCCCTGCTCTTTCAGATGGGCGGCCAGAGCGTCGCGGTTCGGATGCTCGATAGTGTATTGCGCCCAGTTGGAGAGGTTGCCCGCCGGTACGTCCGGCACTTTGGCGACATGCGCGCGCAGGCCTTCGTTATAGCGGGCGGCGATGCGGTTACGCCATTCGATCTCCTGGCCGAACACCTTCAGCTTTTCGATCAGAACCGCAGCCTGGATCGTGTCCAGACGGCTGTTACGGCCAATGCGCATGTTCAGATATTTCGGATCGTGTTCGAAGGTCTTGCCCTTCAGATCGAGCTCGACGGCCTTGCCATGCACGCGCACCGAATCCAGCAGTTGAGCCAGATCGTCGTCATTGGTCAGCACGGCACCGCCGTCGCCATAGCAACCCAGCGGCTTGGCCGGGAAAAAGCTGGTGGTGGTCACATCGGCCCATTCCAGCGGATGCTTGCCATCGATGGTGCAGCCGAAACCCTGCGCCGAGTCCGAAATAAGTTTCAGACCGTGCTGGTCGACAATCTTCTTGATAGCCGGATAGTCCGCCGGTTGGCCGAACAGGTCCACGGCAATGACCACGCGCGGGGTCAGGCGGCCTTCAGCCTTGATGGCGTCAATAGCCGCAGCCAGCTTGGCCGGGTCCATATTGTAAGTGACCGGATCGACGTCCACGAACACCGGCTCGGCACCGAACCACGGCACCACTTCGGCAGTCGCGGCAAAGGTAAAGCTGGGCACGAACACGGCATCGCCCGCGCCAATACCCCATGCCATCAGCGGCAGCGCCAAAGCGTCGGTGCCATTGGCACAGCCCAGAGCGTGTTTGGCCTCGCCGAAAGCGGCAAGGTCGGCCTCGAATTGACGGACCTGCGGGCCCATGACCCATGCGCCGCCGGTAACGGCTTCGGCGACAGCGGCCTCGATCTTGCCGTCCAGTCGGACGCGTTGGGCCTGTAGGTCGATAAAGGGGATCATAAGCTTCGCTCTCCACGTCGATCGGGGGCGGCGCCGGACTTTGGCGCAGGAAAATCAGTTGGCGTCGTACCAAAACACGCTGAAGGTTCAAAACCCGAGAAGGTCACTTCGCGTTGCCGGATGCAACAATTGTGAGGTCGAACAAGGTTGGCAAATCGTCCATTTCTGGCCTATCGCTGCCCGCTGGAACCATCGGCCCAGAGGATCACCCATGCCCCGCCCCGCAGCCTTTCTCGACCGTGACGGCGTGCTGATCCACGACTGTGGCTACCCGCACCGCCCTGACCAGCTACAGATGATGGAGGGGGCAGCGGCCGCCGTAAAACGCCTGAGCGACGCGGGTTATGTGATTGTTCTGGTCACCAACCAGTCCGGTATTGCGCGCGGCTATTTCGACGAAAATACAATGCACGCCTTCCACGATTTGATGCAGGCCGAACTGGCCAAGGGCGGAGCCAAGCTGGACGCCATCTATTTCTGCCCCTTCCACAAGGTGGCGGTCGAAGCGCGTTATGAGCATCCCGATCATCCGGACCGCAAACCCAACCCCGGCATGCTGCTGCGCGCAGCCAAGGACCACGATCTGGACCTGTCCAAAGCCTCGCTGATGATCGGCGACAATGTCTCTGATGTGCAGGCCGCGGCCAATGCGGGCGTGCGCGGCTATCATTTCCACGGTGGCGATTTGGACGAATTCGTTGCCAGCATCCTCGCCAATGGATGACAATTCCTCAGGTGGTGAATAACCTGATTGGCATAACAAGATCAGGGGAGATGCCATCATGAGCCAAGCGACCTATCAGGACCTGTACTGGACCTCGCCCGACGGGCTGAAACTTTACGCCCGCGACTATCGCCCCGTATCCGAAAGTGGCCTGTTGCCGGTGATCGCCATCCATGGCCTGACCCGCAACAGCGCGGACTTTGGTGCCATCGCCCCCGTGCTGGCAAAGGCCGGTCGCCGCATCATCGCCGTGGACGTGCGCGGTCGTGGCAAATCGCAATGTGCGTCTGATCCGATGACCTATGTGCCGCCGGTCTATGCGGGCGATATCGCCGCCCTACTGGAAGACCAGTCGATCACGCGGGCGGTGTTTCTGGGCACCTCCATGGGCGGACTGATCACTATGGCCCTGACAGCAATCAAGCCCCAGGCCATTGCCGCGGCCATCCTCAATGACGTCGGACCTGAAGTGGCCATCGAAGGCCTGACCCGCATCGCGGCCTACACCGGCCAGCCTGTGGTCGTGAACAACTGGGACGATGCGACGGCCTATGCCAAACGCATCAACGAGGTCGCCTTCCCCCACTATAACGATGCGCAGTGGGCGGACTTTGCCCGCCGTCTGTTCGTAGAGGATGGGGCGGGTGTGCCCAAGCTGGCCTATGATCCCGACATCTCTGCCCCCATCAAGGCCGCTGGCTCCGGTGCCCTGGTACCCGACCTATGGCCGCTGTACCGCACCTTGGCCCAGCGCCCGACCCTGATCGTGCGGGGCGCGAACTCCGACCTGCTCAGCGCCGCCATTCTGGAGCGCATGCTGGAAGACGGTGATAAAGCCACCGCCGTCGAAGTGGCCGGCATCGGCCACGCGCCCATGCTGGACGAGCCGCAGGCGCAAACGGCCATTCTGGACTTCCTGTCCAAGCAGGGCTGAGCCCACGAAAAAGGGCCACCCGCAAAGGTGGCCCTGATCTTTTGATAACGAGGCCTGATCAGGCTTTTTTGACGAACTCGGTCCGCAGCACCAGCCCGCGGACTTTATCGACATTGGCTTCGATCTCTTCCGGATCGCCCGTGAGGCGGATCTTGGCGACCTTGGTGCCGCGCTTCAGCGTCACGCCGCCGGAGCCTTTTACCTTCAGGTCTTTGATCAGGGTGACGCTGTCGCCGTCTTTCAGCTCTGCGCCGTTGCTATCGCGTGTGATTTCGTCGGTCATAAAGCCCCTCTAACGGTCCGAAGCGCGAAAAACCACACCTCACGTATGGATTTTTACTGAACCCGCGACAGAACCACCGGCGGCAGGTTGCGATCCAGCTCCTCCAGCCAGACCTTGGCCGAGGAATCCGAAGGCGCGCGCCAGTCACCGCGCGGCGACAGCGACCCGCCCGTGACCACCTTGGGCCCGTTCGGTACCGCCGAGCGCTTGAACTGGCTGGTCTGGAAGAAGCGGATCAGGAATTTGCGCAGCCAGAAGCGGATGGTGTCCAGATCAAAGGTGATCTTTTCATCTTCAGGCGTGCCCGCGGGCCATTCGCCGCGCGCCGCATCCGACCAAGCCTGATGGGCCAGATAGGCCACCTTGGACGGCACCAGTCCATATCGGCTGATGTAGAACAAAAAGAAGTCGTTCAGCGCATAGGGGCCCACCGTGCCCTCGGTCGACTGGATCTTGCCATCAGCCCCTGCGGGTACCAGTTCGGGCGAGATCTCCGTATCGAGGATGGCGTAAAGCGTCGGGCTAACGGCCTCGCCCACCACCTGTTTGTCGGCTACCCAGCGGATCAGGTGGCGGATCAGAGTCTTCGCCACACCACCGTTGACGTTGTAGTGGCTCATATGGTCGCCCACGCCATAGGTGGCCCAACCCAGCGCCAGCTCCGACAGATCGCCCGTGCCCAGCACAAAGCCGTTGTTGTGGTTGGCCAGACGGAACAGATAGTCGGTGCGCAGGCCCGCCTGCACATTTTCAAACGTGATGTCATAGACCGGCTCGCCCTTGGCGAACGGGTGGCCGATACCTTCCAGCATGGCACTGGCAGCGGGGCGGATGTCGATCTCGCTGCCCGAAACGCCTAGCGATTTCATCAGGGCCCAGGCGTTGGATTTGGTACCGTCAGAGGTGGCGAACCCCGGCATGGTGTAGGCCAAAATACCCTCGCGCGGCAGCTCCAGCCGGTCAAAGGCGCGGCAGGCCACCAGCAGGGCCTGCGTCGAATCCAGACCGCCTGACACCCCGATCACCAGTGTCTTTGAGCCTGTGGCCGTCATACGGCGCATCAGGCCCTGCACCTGAATATTGAAGGCCTCATAGCAGTCCTGATCGAGGCGCGAGGCGTCGTCCGGCACGAAGGGGAAACGGTCCAGCGGGCGCAGCAGATCGCCCTGCGGACCCTCACCCGCTTCAAAGGGCACGATGGTGGCGGTCTGGCCCTCAACCCGCGCGCAGTCGGCAAAGGTGCCGTTGCGCAGGCGGTCCAGGCCGATCCGGTCCACGTCCACATCGGCTACTGTCAGATGGCTGTGCAGCGCGAAGCGCTCGCCCTCGGCCAGCTTGGCTCCCAGTTCGTGGATCGAGGCCTGACCGTCCCAAGCCAGATCGGTCGTGCTCTCGCCCCAGCCAGAGGCGGCAAACACATAGGCCGACAGGGTGCGGGCCGACTGGCTGGCGCACATCAGGGCGCGGTCTTCGGCCTTGCCGATAACGATGTTGGAGGCGGACAGATTGCAAAGGATACGCGCACCGGCCATCGCCGCACGGGTCGACGGCGGTTGCGGTGCCCAGAAATCCTCGCAGATTTCGACCGCGAAGATAAAGCCCGGACGGTTCACCGCCTCGAACACCAGACCCGGCGCGAAATCGACCCGTTCACCGTTCAGGGTGATGGCGTCTTCGGTGCGGCTGTCGGCGGGGGCGAACCAGCGCTTTTCATAATATTCGCGGTAGTTGGGCAGATAGGTTTTCGGCACCACGCCCAGCACCTCGCCCCCTGCCATCACCACGGCACAGTTGAACAGGCTGTCACCGTGACGGATGGGAGCGCCCACCACCGCCACCAGATCGACTTGCTCGGTCAGGGCCGAAAGGCGCGCGATCTGGTCTTCCACCGCATCCAGCAAGGCGGCCTGCATGTGCAGGTCGTCAATGGCATAGGCACTCAAGGACAGTTCGGGAAACACCAGCAGGTCCACGCCCTGCTCTGCCGCCTTCAGGATCAGCGCCTCGTGCTCATCGCCATTGGCCACCGGATCGGCCACATGGACAACAGGCGTGGCCGCCGCCGTGCGGACGAAGCCATGGGTGGCAGGCTGATAGAAGGGATGGTCGTATCGGGGCATGACGGGTTTCCGGTGTGCCAATCAATCCTGACTACCCATATAGGTTCGGGCGTGACCTGAGAACCGCTGTCCGCTAGAGCAGAGTGCATGAGCGATACGCCAAAAAAAGGCTGGTTCCAGCGACTGAGTGCGGGTCTGTCCCGTTCCTCGAAACAGATGACCGATCAGGTCATCTCGACCTTTGTCAAAGAACCCCTGTCCGAAGACCACCTCGAGCAACTCGAGGAACATCTGATCGAAAGCGATCTGGGGCCGGCCGCGTCGGCTCGCATCGTGGAGCGTTTCCGCGCCCTGCGGTTCGGCAAGACGTCGGATGAACGCGAGATCAAGGAGGCGCTGGCCGAAGCGGTCGCCGCCGAGCTGTCGCCGCGTCAGGCGAAGTTTGATCCACTGTCGGGCGACAAACCCTATGTGGTTCTGTTCGTCGGTGTGAATGGCTCGGGCAAGACCACGACGCTGGGCAAGATTGCCGCCGACCTGACGGCCAAAGGGGCCAAGGTTATGATCGTGGCAGGTGATACCTTCCGCGCGGCCGCCCGCGAACAACTCAAGGTCTGGGCCGACCGTTCGGGGGCCCTTTTCGAGAGCCGCCGCGACGGGGCCGATGCCGCTGGCCTCGCCTTCGATGCCTATACCAAGGCCAAGGCCGAGGGCTTTGACGTGGTGCTGATCGACACCGCAGGCCGTCTTCAGAACAAGTCTGCCCTGATGGACGAACTGCTCAAGATCGTGCGCGTGCTGAAAAAGGTGGATGCCGATGCGCCGCACGAAACCTTGCTGGTGCTGGATGCCACCGTGGGCCGCAACGCGCTGGAGCAGGAAAAGATTTTTGGCCGCACGGCCTATGTGTCGGGCGTGGTGATGACCAAGCTGGATGGCACGGCGCGCGGTGGCGTGCTGGTGCCCGTGGCCCAGGCCTCTGACGCCCCCATCAAACTGATCGGCGTAGGCGAAGGCATCGAAGACCTGCAAGATTTCGACGCTGTCGCCTTCTCACGCTCTCTCGTCGGTCTGGAGGACTGATTTTCCATGGCTGAAACCAAGAAAGCCTCCAACCTGCGTCAGGCGATCGATTTCGGTGCCCTGATTGCCTTCATGGGCTCCTATGCCTTCCTGCGTTTCTTCAAGGGACAGGAAAGCAGCGAAGCCCTGATTTCGGCGACATGGGTTCTGGTCGGGGCCTCGCTGATCGCCCTGATCGCGGGCTGGGTGCTGGAGAAACGTCTGGCACCGCTGCCGCTGTTCAGCGGCCTCTTTGCGCTGGTGTTCGGCACCCTGACGATCTTCTTCCACGATCCGAACCTGCTGAAAATCAAGATCACCGTCCAGAATCTGGCGCTGGCCACCATTCTTCTGGGCTCGCTGGTCTTCAACAAGGCGGCGTTCAAATATCTGCTTGGCAGCGCCTTCAACCTGACCGACGCCGGATGGCGCGGCCTGACCCTGCGTTATGGCCTGTTCTTCCTGACGGTCGCTATCGTCAATGAAGTGATCTGGCGCACCCAGACCGATGACTTCTGGGTCGCCTTCCGTGGCGGGCTGTGGATGGCGTCTGCCGCCTTTGGCATCTGGCAGGTCTTCTTCATCATGAAGCATCTGGTGAAGGACGAAGACGAAGTCCCGCCAGTGGAAGGACCCGCTACCTGACATCCAAACGGCCCGCGCTTCCCCGCCCGGGCCGTTTTCTTTTCCGCCGACGCGCCAAGTTTATAAAAGCTGACGTCATTGTGTCGTCAAAGCATAAAAGGCGAATGTTACCGCCGTTATCCACCCTAGGGGGAGACAGCGCGCATGAGTAAAGCGGCAAAAAACCAAGGCGGACTGCAAAGCTCGCCCAGCCATCTGATCCACCGCGCCCTACAGTTGGCGCTGGATATCTATAACGAAGAATCCGCTGCCTCTAGCCTGACACAACGCCAGTTCGCCGTGCTCGAGGCCGCCTCTCATAATGCCGGCCTGACACAGACCGATCTGGTCAAGGCCACCGGCATTGACCGCTCTACGCTGGCCGATCTCGTCGCGCGTATGACGGCCAAGGGCCTGTTGATGCGGGAGCGTTCGGTACTGGATGCCCGCGCCATGACGGTCAAGGTGTCCGAAGAAGGTCTGGCCGCGCTGGAAGCTGCCCGTCCGTGTGTGGCGGCAGCAGACAAGCGGATTTTGGCCCTTTTGCCCAAGTCACGCCGCGACAGCTTCCTCGAGATTCTGAGCCTTCTGGCCCAAACCGCCGACATGGCCCCCGAACAGGCCAAGCTGGAAGCCAAGGCAGCCAAGAAAGCGGCCAAGGAAGCGCGCAGGGCCGAAAAACTGGCCCGCAAGCTGGCCGATCCCGAAGCCAAGAAGATCAAAAAGGCCCCCAAGAAAAAGGCGGCCTGACCCCTCGTCAGATACGAATGTCCAGCAGGCTGCCGGGGCGCATGCGGCTACGGTCTACCGGCTCTGCAGGGGCTTGGGCGACCGCTTCGGGTGCCGTTCCGATAGCCGGTGCCAATGACGACGGACGGAAAAAGGCGGCCTGCGCTTCACGCAGGGCCTTGGCCGGAGTGGCCAGTCCCGGTCCCCTCGCTCCCGCACCCTGAGGCGCTGGCGGAAAGACCGGACGATCTGTGACAATCGCCGTCATGGGCCAAGCTTGGCCTGGAGGGCTCTAAATTATGGTTAACAGCCGTAAACCCTGTTTCGGGTTTAGTGGCTGTCGGCCTCCAGCGCGGTCAGAATGGTCTGAACCTGATCCTCATTCAGGATCGGACCGCTGATCTTGGCCTTGATCACCCCATAGGCGTCGACGACAAAGGTTTCCGGCACACCCGAGACGCCAAGATCCAGACCGGCGCGCCCTTCGCGGTCCACCATCACCAGATCGAACGGATCACCCAGCTCATCCAGAAAAGCGCGGGTTTTGACCGGATCATCCTTATAGGCCACGCCCAGCACTTTGATGCCGCGTGCTTCGAGCGCCAACAGCTGGGGGTGCTCCAGACGGCACGGCGCGCACCAGCTGGCAAACAGGTTCAGCACCATGGGCTTGCCCACGGCGGCAGTCTTCAGATCAAGCTGGCTGTCGGAAGCCTTGTCGCCGTCCAGCAGCGGCAGGACGGTCAGCGGCAGTTCCTGTCCGACCATGGCGTCAGGGCGATATTCCGCCCCCTGCCCCGTCGAGGACATGCGGTTCATCTGCACGGCCAGAAACACGGCCAGAACAATCAGCGCCGCAATCGGCAAAATGGCGAACCAGCGGTTCATTTGCGGGCCCGCTCGGCCTCGAGGCGGGCCAGTTCACGCTTCCAATAGCGGCCCGAGGCCACCGCGCGCACGCACAGTCCGGCCAGCACCACCGCCGTCACACCCCACGCGGGCCAGATGAAGGCTGAATACGGGCTCATATCGAAGTCGAACATCGGTCCTCTCCAATCAGGCGTTTAAAGCGGCTCGGGCGCGCAGGGCGACAACTCGGCGGCGACGCACTTCGGTGCGGATAGCCGTCAGCCACAGGGCCCCGAACAGAAACCCATAGGCCGCCAGCATGGTCAGGGTCGCGGGCAGGAAGGCCGGATCAATACTGGTGCCGCCCGAGCGGATCAGCGAGGCAGGCTGATGCAGCGTATTCCACCAATCGACCGAGAATTTCACGATGGGCAGGTTGATCAAGCCCACCATGCCCAGCACGGCTGCGGCTTTTGATGCCTTCTGTTCGTCATCGATCGAAGCGCGCAGAGCCATATAGCCAATGTAGAACAGGAACAGCACCAGCACCGAGGTCAGGCGCGCATCCCACACCCACCACGTACCCCACATAGGCTTGCCCCACAGCGATCCGGTGATCAGGGCCAGCGCCGTGAGAGCCGCTCCCGGCAGGGCCGCGGCACGCGCGGCGGCATCGGCCAGCGCATGGCGAAACACCAGCGCAAAGAAGCTGGACACACCCAAGGCGCCATAGGCTGCCAATCCCCAGATAGCCGCGGGGATATGGATGAACATGATGCGGACGGTGTCGCCCTGCTGATAGTCCTGCGGCGCGGCAAAGCTGAGCGCTGTCCCCACGGCCAGACCGCCGAGGGCCAGAACCCACAGCACCGGCACAATCGGGCCGGTGAAGCGCATGAAACGATCAGGATTGGCGAGACCAAACATGTCCGCCGATTACGCGGACCTGAGCCAGACAGCAAGAGGACGCAAAAAAGGCGGGCGTTTCATCACACCCGCCTTTTCAAATCTTAAAGCGTCAGGCCCTTTTCCGTGGCCAGATCGGACAGCCTGACCTGAGGGCGCGGTCCCCAGTGGGCAATCACTTCGGAAGCAGCCAGAGAGCCCAGCTTGCCTGCGTCTTCCAGCGACAGACCACGGGCCAGACCCAGCAGGAAACCGGCGGCGTACTGGTCACCGGCACCGGTGGTGTCCAGTACCTTTTCAACCGGATAGGTCTGGATCGAGACGCGCTGCTCGCCAGCAATGACGACCGAGCCCTTTTCACCGCAGGTCACGGCGGCGATGTCGACGATGGCGGCCAGTTGGTCGGCACCGGCGTTAAAGTCTTCGGTTTCGAACAGCGCGGCCAGTTCAGCCTCATTAGCCAGAACGATGTCGGCAGACGACTTGATAAAGTCCAGCAGTTCGGCGCGCCAGCGGTGCACCACAAAGCTGTCCGACAGGGTGATGGCTACCTTGCGGCCCGCCTTGTGCGCGGCAGCGGCAGCAGCTTCGAAAGCCGCGCGGGCCGGAGCCGGATCGAACAGATAGCCTTCCAGATAGACAATAGCGCTGTCACCGATCAGGGCGGCGTCGATATCGTCTACGGTCAGCTGATTGGCGGCACCCAGATAGGTGCACATGGTGCGCTGGCCATCGTCGGTGACGTTGATCAGGCAACGGCCGGTACCGGCACCGCCCTCCAGTTCCGGCGTGTCGAAATGCACACCGCCGGCGCGGATGTCGTGAGCGAACACCTCGCCCAACTGGTCCTTGGCGATTTTGCCGATATAGGCCGCGCGACCACCATAGGAGGCGACGCCAGCCACCGTATTGCCGGCCGATCCGCCCGAGGCTTCGACGCCCGGTGCCATATCGGCATACAGGGCTGCGCTCTGGTCTTCGTCCACCAGCTGCATCGAGCCGGAGACAAGACCGCGCTGGGTCAGGAAGGCCTCGTCACACGGTGCCAGCACATCGACAATGGCATTGCCGACGGCCAGAACGTCGAAACGGGCGGAAGAAGAAGATTGGGTCATGGAACGTCCCTTAGCGGCACGTTTCGCGGCACGCCACAGGCGCAAAATGAAATTTTCAATTCCCTGAACACCAGATCATAAAGCGGCCATGGCCCAGCTTCTTGTACTGACTCCCGCCCCCGATGATCCGTCCTATGCGTCGCAATGGCCTATGGTACTGGAAAGACTGAAAGAAGCCCTGCAACCCGCGGGCTTTCAGGTCGCCGCCTCGCCATGGACCGACTATGTGACCTCGGTCGAGGGGCTGGAATCCTATGACCTGATTTTGCCGCTGTTGGTGTGGGGATACTACACAGATTACGAGGCATGGCAGGCGGCGCTGGACCTGTGGGCCGCAAAGGGCCTGCCTGTCGCCAATCCGGCCGAGACGCTGAAATGGAACTCCGACAAGGCCTATTTGAAAGGACTGGCCGAGGCGGGCGTGCCCATGGCCGAAACCCTGTTTGTCGAGCAGGTGACCCACAATGATCTGGCCGAGGCGTTTGATCGTCTGGGCACCGACACCGTGATCGTCAAACCCACCATATCGGCGGGGGCATGGCGCACACTGCGCCTGCAACGCTGTGATGATCTGAACGCGGCCTTGAGTGACGCCCCGCAAGGCGCGGCGATGATCCAAGCCTATCTGCCGTCCATCGAGACCGAGGGCGAGACTTCCCTTCTGTTCTTTGGCGGCGCGCTCAGCCATGTGGTGAACAAGCGCCCCGGCAGCGAGGGCGAGTTCCGCATCCAGTCTCAATATGGCGGTCGCTACCAGGCCCTGCCGCAAGCGCCCAAGGGCGCGCTGGCACTGGCCGAACAGGTATTGGGTCAGTTCGATGACGACCTGCTCTATGCGCGCATCGACATGACCCGCACCGCCGAAGGCGATTGGGTGTTGATGGAGGCCGAACTGGTGGAGCCTGATTTCTACCTGTCGGCCGATCCCGCAGCCGGAGCGCGCTTTGCCGCCGCCGTACAGGCGCGGATCAACCGGCGAAGCTAGCCCGCGAAGGGCAAATGTCCGCCAGCACGCAGGCGCTGCATTTGGGCCTTTGGGCCAGACAGGTGTAGCGCCCGTGCAGGATCAGCCAGTGATGGGCCTTGGCCAGCCATTTCCTAGGCACCACCTGATGCAGTTGGTCCTCCACCTTGTCCGGCGTGGATCCATTGGCCAACCCCAGCCGGTGCGAGACGCGGAACACATGGGTGTCGACAGCAATGGCCGGCTCGATGCCCAGTTCGTTCAAAACCACACTGGCGGTCTTGCGACCCACGCCCGGCAGCGCCTGTAGATCCTTGCGGTTCAGGGGTACCTCGCCCCTGTGCTGGTTCACCAGCATACGGGCCGCCGCGATCACATTCTTGGCCTTGGTACGATAAAGGCCGATGGAGGCGATGTAGGGGATCAGCCCCTCCTCGCCCAAGGCCAGCATTTTTTCGGGCGTATCGGCCACGGCAAACAGGGCCTTGGTCGCCTTATTGACCCCCACGTCGGTCGCCTGTGCCGACAGGGCCACCGCCACCACCAGCGTATAGGGGTTCACAAAGTCCAGCTCGGTCTTGGGCTCGGGCATGATGGCCGACAGGCGCTCAAACACCGTCTCCACCTTGGTTCTGCTCGGCGGCCAGCGCACGATCACACCGACAGGTGCCTTCTTGGGTTGTCGCGATTTGCGCACAGGCGTGGTCGGCGTCAGAGCGGCACGGGCCACACGCGAGGCTGGACGTTTGCTGTCGGTCATGGCCCTGCCTTGGCTTCGATTTCGGGCCAAGGCAAGCCCTGCCTGAAAGACAGAGTGATCGCCGTTTCAGGCGTGACCTGCACAAGTCTATTGATTTTTAGACGTATGGGTCCATTTTTCGATGACAAATTGTCGCGGATCCTCCTCATGGCCTCAGTTGCACGTAAACGCCTGCCCCTGATCATTGCTGTCGTCGTCGGCCTTGCCCTCATTATCGGGGGAACGGTCTGGTGGGTCGGCAAGCAGCGCTGGGAAAAGACCGACAACGCCTTTGTCGAGGCGGATTCGGTCATGGTCTCCCCGCGCATCAGCGGTCAGGTGGTCGAGGTGCTGGTGCGCGATAACCAGCACGTCGAGGCCGGAGACATTTTGGTGCGTCTGGACGATTCCGACGCCCGCGCCGCGCTGGCCGAAGCCGAGGCCGATCTGGCTGCCCTGCGTGCCGCCGTTGGAAATGTGGATGCACAAGTGGAGCAGCAGCGCGCCGCTATCGCCGCCCGCGCCGCCTCGGTCGAACAATCGCGCACCCAAGCCAATCTGGCCCAGAAACAGGTCGAGCGTTACGATCGTCTGGCCCAACAGGGCTGGGTCTCGGGTCAGCGCATCGATGCCGAACACGCGCAGGCCGACACAGCCCGATCCAGCGTCCGTCAGGCCCAAGCGGCCCTGACTGCGGAACAGCGGACGCTCGGCGTTCTGACGTCATCGCGGGCCCAGTCATCCGCCGCCGTTCAAAAAGCCGAAGCCGCCGTGGAAAAAGCCCGCCTGACGCTGGAGCGTACGGTCATCCGCGCCCCCATCGCCGGTACGGTCGGCGCGCGCGGCGTCCGCCCCGGTCAGGTCGTGCAGGCCGGCAGCCAGATGATGACCCTGGTGCCGGTGCAGGACGTCTATGTGGTTGCCAACTTCAAGGAGACCCAGCTGGCGCGCATGCAGCTGGGCCAGAGCGTCAGCATCAAGGCCGACGCCTTCCCTGATCTGAAGATTACCGGTCGCATCGACAGTTTTGCCCCCGCCACCGGTTCCGAGTTCGCGCTTATTCCGGTTGAAAACGCCACCGGCAATTTCACCAAGGTGACCCAGCGCGTGCCCGTGCGCATTGCGGTTGAAAACGCGCCCAGCCTGAATCTTCGTCCCGGCCTGTCGGTCCATGTGACGGTCGATCTCAAGAGCACGCCTGCGGATCGGTCATGACCGCCGCCGCCCCCGCCGCAGGGACAGCGCCCACCACCACGGGCGATGCACCGGAGATTAACTGGAAGGCCCTGATGCTGGGCTTTTCCGGCATGGTCATTGGCCAGTTCATGGCCATTCTGGACATCCAGATCGTCGCTGCCTCCCTGCCCCAGATTCAGGCGGGTGTCGGAGCCTCGGCTGACGAGATCAGCTGGATCCAGACGGCCTATCTGATCCCCGAGGTGGTCATGATCCCGCTGTCGGGCTTCCTGTCGCGGCTATGGGGCACGCAAAAGGTTTTCATGGCCTCCTGCATCGGGTTTCTGATCACCAGCATTCTGGTCGGAATGTCGACATCCATCGAGATGATGATCTTTTTCCGTGCCATTCAGGGCTTTGTCGGCGGGGCCATGATCCCGACCGTCTTCGCCGTCGCTTTTACGGCCTTTCCACCCGAACGACGCGTGACGGCCAGCGTGATCATGGGCCTGATCGTCACCTTGGCTCCCACCGTCGGGCCGACACTGGGCGGGCATTTGACGGAGTGGCTCAGCTGGCGCTGGCTGTTCTTCATCAACGTGTTCCCCGGCATGATCGTGCTGTTTCTGGTCGGTCGCTACGCCAATTTCGACAAGGGTGATCCGTCTCTGGCCAAGGGGTTCGACTGGCTGGGCCTGATCCTGATGGCCAGCTTCCTGATGAGCCTGCAGTTCGTGCTGGAGGAAGGTGCCAAGGACGACTGGTTTGCCGATGACATGATCCTGTTGCTGACGGTCGTCGCGTCTTTGGCAGGGCCCGCCTTCATCTGGCGCTCGCTGACCTCAAAAAATCCGATTGTCGAGCTGCGGGCCTTTGCCAACCGCAACTTTGTGGTCGGTGTCATCATGACCTTTATTGTCGGCGCGGCCCTGTTCGGCGGCTCCTTCCTGATCCCGCTATTTCTGGGTCGGGTGCGCGAATATTCGGCCGCCGAAGTGGGCACCACCATGGTGGTGTCGGGCCTGTCCATGTTCGCCATGGGGCCGATTGCCGGACGGCTGGTGCGCAAGGTCGATGCCCGCATCCTGATGTTCATCGGCTTCGTCATGGCCTCATGGGGCATGTGGGATGCCCGTCTGGTCACAGAGGACTGGGCCTTCTGGGATTTTGCCGGCGTACAGGCCATGCGCGGTGCAGGCGTCATGCTGGCCATGATCGCCTCGCAGCAGGTGACCATGACCACCCTGCCCCCGCACATGGTCAAGAATGCATCTGGCCTTGTGAACCTGTCGCGTAATGTGGGCGGGGCCTTTGGTCTGGCCTTCCTCAACACCAGCCTGACCGAGAACACGGCGCGACACATGGTCGAATTGACCAGCCGCATAGATCAGACCCATGTGCAGGTTCGACAGATGATCGAGGCGCTGAGTGTGCGTTTTGCCGGATCGGTCGACCCGCACGGGTCCGCCGTAAAGGCGGTCTATGGCATGCTGCAGAAGAAGGCCACCACGCTGGCTTTTGGCGATGCCTTTGCCCTGCTGGCCAGTGCCTGTGCGCTCGCCGCCTTCGTCACCCTGTTCTCGCGCCCGGCCAAGCCGGGAGGATCACCCCCCTCATCCGAGGTGCATTAGATGCCCCGCGCCCTAGGCCAGATCGACGAGCAGAAAAGCGAAGACATTCTTCGTGCCGCCATCGACCTTTTCGCTCGAAAAGGACCAAAGGCGTCGATGGCCGAAATCGCGCGTGAAGCCGGCGTTTCGAAACAAACCCTGTACAACCGCTATCCGTCCAAATCCGATCTGGCGCGGGCTTTGCTGACCATGCGCTCCATGGCCATCACCGCGCCGCTGAATGCAGATCTTGATGCCGTGACCGCCCTGACATCTGTCGCCGAGGCCTTGCTGGACAGGATCAACCTTCCTCAAAGCACAGACCATCTTAGGGCACTGGCGCTGGTTTCGCGCGAAGACAGCGAACTGGCCAACGCCGTTTACGAGGCAGGACCGGGAAGAAGCCTGGACCGGTTGGCCGCCTGGCTCCAAATCCAGAATCAACGCGGCGTTCTGAACATCGAAGATGCGCAGCAGGCGGCCGAGATTTTTATAGGCATGGTGCAGGGCCATGCCTATCTGCGTCTGGTTCTGAACATGCCCCCCTTGGCGGGCCGCGACCTCAATGCCCATGCCCGCGAGGCCGCCCACCGGTTTGTTATGGCCTACGCCCGGCCTTCGGGCCTCTAGACATTGGCCTTAATCCCAAGATCAGCCTAAACGGGAAGGGTCTAACCTTTCGAGGCCGCCTGTGTGGCCTTGTGGAGCCCCAATATGCTGATCCAATTCTCGTCCTGGCCTGAAATCGATGCCCATCTGAAGTCGGGCCACGTTCTGGCCAAGACGGTTATCGTCCCTATCGGTTCGAACGAGCAACACGGCCCGACCGGCCTGCTGGGCACCGACTGGATGTGCCCCGAGATCATCGCTCACGCCGCTGAAAAGAACGACGAGACCATTCTGGTGGCTCCGACCTTCAATATCGGCATGGCCCAGCACCACCTCGCCTTCCCCGGCACCATCACCCTGCGCCCGTCCACCTTTATGGGTGCGATTGCCGACTGGGTGTCATCGCTGGCCCGCCACGGCTTCGAGCGCATCTATTTCCTCAACGGCCACGGCGGCAATGTCGCCACCATCGAAGCCGCCTTTGCCGAAATCTATGCCGAGTGGTCCTTCACGCCCGAGCCGTGGGCCGAGCGTCCGCCCTTCGTGCTGAAGCTGCGTAACTGGTGGGACCTGCCGGGCGTGCAAAAATTCTGCGAGGACATGTTCCCGACCGGCCATGGCTCGCACGCCACGCCGTCGGAAATCGCCGTCACCTACGCCGCCTATCCGGACCGCGTGAAAACCGCGACCTATGAGCCGAAGATTGCTCCGAACGGCCCGATCCGCGATGCCAACGACTATCGCGCCCGCTTCCCCGATGGCCGTATCGGCTCGGATCCGGCGCAGGCCTCGCCTGAAAAGGGTCAGCAGATCATCGACAAGGCCATTCCCGCCCTGATCGCCGACATCAACGCCTTCGCCACGGAAGTTCTGCCGGTCGCCTGATGGATAAAGCTCTCCGTACCGTACTGCGTGATGCCGAAAACAATGTGCGCCTTGGCCAGGAAATGGCCGAGGCGTCTGCGGTTGTATTGCAAAAACGGCTGGAGATGCTGGCCGGTGCTGCGGTCGACCCTCTGGGGGCGAACCACAGCGAAATCGGCCTGATGGGCAGCGAAAAGGTCGAGGCGTTCAGCGCCTCGGCCCACGCTGCAGGCGAAGCCGCCCTGAACCTGAGCGACTCCTGTCTGGAGATCGCCCGCCGCAACAGCGAGACCGTCCAGTCCAATCTGGATGCCCTATCGCGCGAACCCAGCGAGGCCAGCCGTCTGGCCCTGCAAACCGAACAGATCGCCCAGTTTTGGGGACAGGCCATGATCGACAGCATCGAGCTGTGGAGCCAGAGCCTGAAGGCACAGGCCGACATCATCGCTCCTGTCCACGCCGCCGTGACCCAAAACGCCGAGCGTCTTAAGTAGGCCTAACGCCCTTCGGGCTACTTGAGGGGGTTTTACCTGCCCTATCGCCCCTCGGGCTACTTGAGGGCTGTGTTAGCCGCCCTAACGCCCTGCGGGCTACTTGAGCGCTGTTTTACCTGCCCTAACGCCCTTCGGGCTACTTGAGGGCGTGTCAGGCCGTCCGAACCACGCCGTTCACGACCTGCACCGACCAAGGGGTCAGCTTGCCGCCTGCGCACGGACCACCGATGCAGGCTCCTGTCAGCGGCTCGAACACCGCCCCGTGCCAGCCGCACAGGATCAAAGAGCCGTCGCTGGACAGATAGCGGTCCAGCTCCATGGCAATGGGAAAGCCTGCATGCGGGCAGCGGTCGACCCAGCCCGCGACGGCACCGTCCTTCTTCACCACAAAGCCGTGGAAGAAGGCATCGCCTATTTGCAGCACAAAGCCGCGCGAGCCGGGATCGGCCAGATCCGTTTCCAGACACAGCGCGACATTGGCCGGCGTTTTCCAGACGCGCTTGCGCTCCGGCTGCGCCTCGGGCGTAGGATTGGCGGCTTCGGTCATTCGCGCTCGGGTTTGATCGGGCGGCTCAGCAAGTTTTCGATGGCTGAATCCACAGTGGTTTCACCGGCCAGAACAGCGGCGACAGCCTCGATGATCGGCGTGTCCACACCCAGTTTGCGCGACAGCTCACGCACCGCCGGGGCGCTCTCATAGCCCTCGGCCACCGAGCGCTTGCCCGCCAGCGCCTGCTCCACCGTCTGGCCCTGTCCCAGAGCCAAACCGAGGCTCATATTGCGCGACTGTGGGCTGGAGCAGGTCAGAACCAGATCGCCCAGACCGCACAGGCCGGTCACCGTCTCGGCCTTGCCGCCTAGAGCCTCGGTCACGCGCACGATTTCGGCAAAACCACGGGTGATAACGGCGGCGTGGGCGCTGCGGCCCATTTCGCGGCCTTCGACAATGCCGCAGGCGATGGCCAGCACATTCTTCAGCGCTCCGCCCGTCTCGGCCCCGATGATGTCCTCCGCATAATAGGGACGGAACACGGGACCGGACAAAGCGCCCGCCAGTTTTTCGGCCATATCGATATCGGCGCAGGCCAGCGTTACCGCGCTGGGCAGGCCACGCGCCACTTCGCCCGCAAAGCTGGGGCCCGACAGGACGGCGGTAATGGCGTGGGGAATGGTCTCTTCCAGCACCTCGGCCATCAGCTTCAGCGAGCCGCGCTCGATCCCCTTGGAGCACAGCACAATTGGCAGGCCCTCACGGGCATAGGGTGCAAAGGCGCCCAGCGTCGCACGCATATGCTGGGCAGGCGGCACGGCCAGAATGATGTCGCAACCCGCCAGATCGGCCAGATCCGGCGTCACCGTGATCGAGGCATCCAGTTCCACGCCCGGAAGGAAGGCTTCGTTTATGCGGCGTTCGCGGATGGATTCGACCACCTCCGGCTCGCGTGCCTGAAGCGTGACCTTAAGGCCTGCGGCTGCAGCGCTCTGTGCCAGTGCGGTGCCCCAGGCCCCCGCACCGATAACCCCTGCCGTTTTGAATTCCATAGTCACTCCGGTGGCGGTGAAGTCCCCGCAGGGGTTCACGCCTTGGCGCCTTTGCGCCCTTGTTTCTTGTGCACAGGGTCACCCATTGCGCGCGCCTCGTCCAGAGGCCATCGCGGGCGAGCCACCGCGTCGAGGTCCGACACCCAGCCTTTTTCCAGCCGCTCGGCCCCCGCCAAGGCGATCATGGCCGCATTGTCAGTGCAGAAAGCCAAAGGCGGCGCAAAGAAGCCGAAACCGTATTTGGTCGCCAGATCGGTCAACGTCTGGCGAATGGTCTTGTTGGCCGCCACACCGCCCGCGACCACAAATAGTCTTTGTTTGGTCCCTACCTTCTCGCCCGCGGGGCTCGGCTGCTTGAGGGAGGATGGGTCGTACGGCACCAGCTCCGGATGGCTTTCCAGATAGGCCTTCATCGCCCGCTCGGTGCGTTCTTTCAGCTGCCGCGCGATCGCCTTTTGGACCGCATCGGCCAGATCGGCCTTGTCCTGCTCGGTCTCGCAGGTCGCCGCCAGTCGCGACGCCGCCGTCTTCAATCCCGAGAAGGAAAAGTCGCAGTCCTTGCGGCCCAGCAGGGCGCGCGGCAGGTCAAAGCGCGATCCATCGCCCTTAGCCGCGAGCTTCTCCAGCGCAGGCCCACCGGGATAGCCCAGACCCATGGCCTTGGCGATCTTGTCAAAGGCCTCGCCCGCCGCGTCATCAATCGTGGTACCCAGACGGCTCATGTCACCGATGCCGCGCACTTCCAGCAGTTGGCAGTGACCGCCCGAAACCAGCAGCAGCAGGAAAGGATAGGCCGTCTCTGCCCCCAAACGCGCCGAGACCGCATGGCCTTCCAGATGGTTCACCGCCAACAGCGGCAGATCACGCGCCAGCGCCACCGCCTTGCCATAGGACAGTCCCACCATCACCCCGCCAACCAGTCCGGGGCCGGCCGTCGCCGCCACGGCGGACAAATCGTCCCACCCCAGACCAGACTGCTCCATGGCCTGACGGGTCACGGTATCGATCATTTCGACGTGGCTGCGGGCCGCGATTTCAGGCACCACCCCGCCATAGGCGGCATGCTCGTCGATCTGGCTGTGTATGACGCTGGACAGGACCGTCGCGCCGTCAGGACCAAGGCGCACGACCGAGGCCGCGGTCTCGTCGCAGCTGGTCTCCAGACCCAAAACCACGAGACTCTCGGCCAAGTTTTCGACCATGGTCCCATCCTGCGGATTTGCTCCGCTTGGCTGGCTGATATAGTTCGCGCCGGTATGCATCGGGTCGAGGTAGCGACCCCCCTTCCATTTCGCAATGTCTGGCGCGCTCATATGACTCCGCTTCTCCGCATCGGCACCCGCCGTTCCAAGCTTGCTCTGGCCCAATCGGGCATGATGCAACGGGCGATCGGCCGTGCTCTGGGTGTGCCCGAAGCCGAGATCGAGCAAGCCATACCTTTGGTGGAGATCGTCACCACCGGCGACCGCATTCAGGACCGTCGCCTGCTGGAAGTGGGCGGCAAGTCCCTGTTCACCAAGGAGATCGAAGAGGCCCTGCTGGACGGTCGCGTGGATGTGGCGGTCCATTCCATGAAGGATGTGCCGGCCGAACAGCCCGCCGGTTTGGCCATCGCTGCCATCCCCGAGCGTGAAGATCCGCGCGATGCCTTTATCTGCGTGAACCATGAAGCTTTTGCCGAACTGCCCGAAGGTGCCAAGATAGGCACAGCCTCGCTGCGCCGTCAGGCCCAGTTGCTGTCTCTACGCCCCGATCTGCAAATCGAAATGCTGCGTGGCAATGTCGACACCCGCCTGCGCCGCCTGCGCGACGGTGACTTTGACGCCATCCTGCTGGCCTGTTCGGGACTGAACCGTCTCGGCCTGTCAGACGTGATTACCGAACGCCTGCCGCTGGACGCCTTCCTGCCCGCCCCCGGTCAGGGCGCCCTCGCCCTCCAGACCCGTGAAGGCGACGTAGACAGCGACTGGGCGCGCGCGCTGAGCCACGCCCCCACGGCCCTGACCGTCGCAGCCGAGCGCGGTGCCATGCTGGCACTGGAAGGTTCCTGCCGCACGGCCATCGGGGCCTTTGCCCATATCGAGGGCGAAACCCTGCACATCGGCACTGAAATGCTGTCGCCGGACGGTGCTAGCCGCTGGACCGAGCGCGGCATTATCTCGGCCAATGCCTCTCAAGACGAGGTCTATGCGCTGGGCCGCGAACTGGGCGAAAAGGTCAAGGCCGCCGCCGGCGACCAGCGGATCGAGATCTAAGCATGACCACGCCCCGACGCGTCTGGATTACCCGCACGCGCCCCGGGGCCGATCACACTGCCGCGCGCGTGTCAGCACTGGGCTGGCACGCCGTGGTGGCACCGCTACTTGAGGTACGGCCCATCGCCGATGCGATGCTGCACGCGCCCCTGCCCGATCAAATCGCTTGCCTCGCCCTGACCAGCCCCAATACGCTGGACGCTGTAAGCGACTGGGGTCGTTTCACCCACCTGCCCGCCTATGCCGTGGGTGACACGACCGCCAAGGCCACTGCGGCGGCCGGTTTTGCAAATGTCTTGTCGGCACAGGGCGACATCCACGCCCTCGCGACCCTGATCGCAGCCAAAGCCCCGATGGGCATCGTCTTCGCGCCCGGTGCCGCCGAGCCCGCCGGTGACCTGCCCGCGCTCCTGCCAGACCGCACCGTCATCCGCCTACCGGTCTATGAGACCCTGCCGACCGACGCCCGGATTCCTCACGACATCGACGCCGTCCTGCTGCACTCACCTCGCGCTGCGCGAATCCTCTCCGAGCGTTTAACGCCCGATCGGGCCCGGACCCTGACCACCATCACCATTTCAGCAGCCGCCGCAAGGCCTCTCAACGGCCTTCCCTTCAAAGAAATTCGCATCTCCCACACGCCAGATGAAGAAGGTGTGCTGACAGCGCTTGGCAAGTCGCCAACTCCCGTATAAGAAACCCGCCTCTCCGCCCCGTCAGGCATTCGCCGACGCGGATCAGGGCCGCTTTAGCTCAGCTGGTAGAGCACCGCATTCGTAATGCGGGGGTCACGTGTTCGAGTCACGTAAGCGGCACCACCCTTCCAACAATGTATGAACTTCGCCTAAGGGTAACGTGCCTTTGGCTAGGGTCCGTCGTGGGTTCCTAGTGGGAGAGCTTTGGGCTTTAGCGCTATAACTTCTTATTCGAGGGGAGCGGCTAGACACCGTGCGTATCGCTGATATTTAATAATCCCTCATCAAAGGAGGGGCTACAAATCAATGCTAGCTATCATTGCAACGCTTCTTCTAACCAATCCAACTGACACCCGATTAGAACTGGTTTGTCGTGGCACAGCCACTGTGCCTACATCTGTCACAACAAGCGGCAATAATTACGGTGATCCATCGAATTCTGTTACATCGCAAGGAACAGCGAGGATCAACGAGCGTGTGGGAGTATCGATAGATGGAAGCTCGGCACGTATAAGAACTCCCTCCTCAATGCTTCCCGATTGGCCCTTTAGGTCAAGAAGCGAGGACGGGTGGAGACCGATAACTGAATTAGTAGTTACAGACGACCTTATTACAGGAAAGGTTGCTCTTGGGCCGGTCACTCGACAGAGCTTACGTATCGATCGTCTGACGGGGGTACTAGAATTGCGGGGCAGATCACCCTTTACAGGTGAATGTGAGCCTGTTGATCACACGCAACGCAGATTTTGATCTATGTCTGTTCTCTTACTCATACCATCGAGCAGCGCTGGAACCTGAATCAGCGTCACGTAAGCGGCACCACCCTTCCAGACAGTATATGAACTTCGCCTAAGGCTAACTTGCCTTTGGCAAGGGTTCATCGTGGGTTCCTAGTGGGAGCGCGTTTGAGCGGATATATTCAGTGCGACGACCATTTCTCACAACAAGACAATGCCTATATCCTTTGTGCTGAGAGCTTGTTTAATACGCCACAGACGCATCGATGTGATTGGGGGACAGGTAATGGTCGATACAACTGATGCTTCTATGAAAGCCAAGATCTGTTCTGAGTTGTTACGGATCGAAGAAGATTGCACTCACTCTGGTAAAGCGCATTTCAACGCTGCCGATCGCTGGAACTGTTATCACATGGGCTTCGGCATCCCTGCCGTAATTCTTAGTGCCCTAGCCAGCACGGCCTTTTTCAACGATATTCCAGAGGTTGCAGGTTGGTTTGCCGCAGCCGTTGCCATTCTTACGGCGCTACAAACGTTTCTAAAGCCCTCAGAGCGCGCCGCCGCTCACAAGGCTTCTGGAGACCAATATTTAGGTCTACGCAATGACGCCCGTGTGTTTCGTGAAGTCCGGCTAGACCACATATGCGACGATCAGGCTGCCATCGACGGCTTAGACGAATTCTCGAAAAGGCGCCGTGAGCTGAATATGGCCAGCATGCAATTCGGGAACAGCGATTTTAAGAAAGCAAAGAAGGGCATTGATGCGGGAGAAGCCCTCCACGCAATTGATAGAAGATCATAATGTCCGTTCTGACTTACCTACAAACGCGCTCTAGCGATGCCGTACTCTCGACTTTCGAAAAATCATCAATCGCAACCTCGATTAGCACGCTGATCTCACGCTTAAATAGCTATTTTGGCACATCGGTCTCGGAACGCTTCACGTTCGGTTCTTATACTCGAGACACTATCCTACCGCGCAAGATGGACGAGCTATCCGACATCGACTTCATGGTGGTGTTCGCCGAAAGTGGCTACATGCCTCAAACCTATCTTGATCGCCTGCGTCGGTTCGTAGACACCAAGTACTCAACATCGGAAATTCGGCAATCAAATCCGACCATTGTACTCGAACTAAACCACATCAAATTCGAGTTAGTTCCTGCGTTAAAAGAAGCTTGGGGAAGTGCCTATAAAATCCCGAATAACACAAATACTTGGCAATCTACTAACCCCAATGACTTCAATGCTAAGCTCTCTGCCAAGCACGCAGCCGAGGGTTATCACCTCAAGCCCGCCATCAGGCTCATCAAGTTTTGGAATGCTAAGGCAGGCTACGTCTACGACTCTTACGAACTTGAAACATGGATCACCGACCAGTGGTTTTTAGGTTGTTACAATCAACGTGATTATCTCTTCTCAATAATCGACAAACTTAGCCTACCGTTCTACGCCGCCCAATGGCGAAAGGATCGCCTCCAACGCGCGAAAAACATCGTCGCTGACACAAGGAAGTTAGAAGCAGACGGTTATCCATACTCGGCAGAAAGCGAAATCAAGAAGCTTATTCCTGAGTAGGGAGCAGCCCAGTATTCAAACTTATTTTGTCTCCCCTTCAACAGGGGTGATAAGAGCAACGGGTGACGTACCAAGCTCTTGAGCCAGTTCATAAAGGCTCAACACGGTCAGATTGCGCTGCCCCGTCTCGACTTGGCTGATGTAGCGCTGATCAAAGTCACATAGTGCTGACAGTTCTTCTTGGGTCAGGCCTTTAGCCACCCTCGAATGTTAGACGTCATCATCTCCGACGGGACCGCCCTCGTTCTCCATACGCCGTATGGATCGAACTTCCTGTCTAGTGAACTTAAGACGCACACCGATGCCACCGTCAGCTTCGGTCAAGAACACTGCACCACCTTCTTCCAGCGTGGACTGGATACGTTCGCGGGCTTCCTCACCGGGATCGACATTCTCACGCTCGAATGCCGCCAGTGCTTCCAACTCTACAGCGGCTTTACGCGCCACATGTTCACGCGGCCACTGCACCAGCGCACGAGCAGCGCGGGCTTGATATCCGGTAAGTTTCATAGGGTGCCCCTCACAGCTAAACAGTATGCCGCTATTCAGACATATGGTGCCTTGGGAAGCCACTGCTATAAATCAATAAAGCCCTGAAGCAGCTTTGATGGATCACGTCCCAATGCCTCTGCGATCTGGCAGAACTCGATCACGTCTATCCGGCGCTCGCCCCTCTCCACCTTTGAAACGTAGCTTTGCGGCTTACCCAGCCGCGTCGCCAGCTCAACTTGCGTAAGGCCAGCCTCTTTTCGAGTGGCGGCAAGGAAGCTGATGAACGCCTGATGCCGGTCCGTGAATATCGATGACGGCAAAGAGCGCCCCTCCGAGGTGAGGCTCTTTCGCTAAATCCTAAATCGGGATATCCCAGATTGGGTTATTCGTGGTTGGGGGGAGGCAGCTGTCGCTCGGCGTATGAACGCACCAATCAAGATCACAGCCTGAGTAAAGCCGAGCGCAAAACTCGGCATCTTATATGATGTGCAAATCCTGGCGCATCTCACTCAATATCAATGAGAAAACACCAGATGAATACCAACACCAAACGCATGGTGCTTGCCGCCATTGCAGCCTTCTACGTCGTGGTCGGTGACGTGACCCCCTGAAACTCCTCCAGGAATAGCTAGAGTCCGCCCCTCGAAAGGACGGACAGAATGAAGCGATCACGGTTTACGGAAGAGCAGATCATCGGGATCCTGCGCGAGCAGGAGGCCGGTGTTCCGGTGACGGATCTGTGCAGGAAGCACGGACTGAGCTCGCCGACCTTCTACAAGTGGAAGGCCAAGTTCGGCGGCATGGATGTGTCTGAGGCCCGGCGGCTGAAGGCGCTGGAAGACGAGAACGCCAAGGCAAACCGACAAGGCGCTCACATCTGACGCGATGATCTGATCACGGCCCGTCCCTCGTGCTACCAGCATCGCGCGGCAGATCGCTTACGACCTCATGGTTCGTCCGTGTCGTCTGATCTCTTTGGCTGAAAGGCCAGCCAAATCAGCCCGCTCAAGCCCAAGATCTTCAGAGCCGTGCCCGTGTGAATGTCCCTCCCGACGGGAGGGCAGGGCAGAGACAGGAGCCAAGCTCTATAGAGGGTGGTTCACATTGACGCGGATCAATGGTCGCCGACCGTCTGGAATGATAGCGTTGCCGTGACGCATTATAATGGTAGCGTTGCCGTGACGCATTATAGGAGAGCGCGATGAAGGGCTTCGTCGATGACATCGACCGGCTGACGGTCGAGAACAAGGACTTCCGCCGGGTGCTATACACCGGCAAGCACCTTCAGTTGGTGCTGATGGCACTGCGGCCCGGCGAGGAAATCGGCGAGGAAGTCCACGACGACCACGACCAGTTTTTCCGCATCGAGAAGGGCGAGGGCGAAGTCTGCATCGATGGTCAGCGGACGAAGATCAAAGCCGATGACGCGATCATCGTCCCAGCGGGCGCCCGCCACAACGTCATCAACACGGGCGACAAGAAGCTGAAGCTCTACACCGTCTACGGTCCGCCGGATCACAAGGACGGGATCGTGCGCGCCACGAAGGCTGAAGCCGAGGCAACCGAAGAGCATTTCGACGGGACGACGACGGAATAGGCGGCGGCGGGGCTCTGTCAGCCCAAACTTGATTGCCGATCGCGAGCCTCGCGCCTAGCCTCGCGGCATGGCCAAATCGACCAATCCGTTCCGCTGGTTTGACAGCTCGCCCGAGGTGATCCGCCTCGTGGTGCTGATGTACGTGAAATACCCGCTGTCTCTGCGGAACGTCGAGGACCTTCTGGCCGAGCGCGGCATCGACATCTGCCATGAGACGGTGCGGCTTTGGTGGAACCGATTCGGCCCGATGTTCGCCGCCGAGATCCGCAGGAAGCGGGTCGATCACATGCGCGCCTACACTCACTGGCGCTGGCATCTGGACGAGGTCTACGCGAAGATCAACGGCGAAATGCATTACCTCTGGCGCGCCGTCGATCATGAGGGCGAGGTGCTGGAATCCTTTGTCACCAAGACCCGGGACAAGGCCGCAGCACTGAATTTCATCAAGAAAGCCATGAAGCGCCACGGCCGCCCCAAGGCCATCGTCACCGACGGCCTCCGCTCGTATCGCGCCGCGATGAACGACCTCGGCAATGGGGAGAAGCAGCATATCGGCCGTTGGGCCAACAACCGGTGTGAGAACTCACATCTGCCGTTCCGACGGCGAGAACGCGCCATGCTCCGCTTCCGCCAGATGAAGACCTTGCAGAAGTTCAGCTCCGTCCACGCCGCCTTCCACAACCACTTCAACCAGGACCGCCACCTCATCAGCCGAGACGACTTCAAAGCCCGGCGATCGGCTGCCTTTGCCGAGTGGAAGACACTTGCCGGATAGCCTACACGCCCCTGCCCCAAATGCGTCAACTGGAGACAAGTTGGCGTTGGACTGACAGCACCCTTCAACGTCACCCACAGCGGTACCATGCCTCTATCGGGTATGTCTCGTTCAAAGCGTTTGACGGAACGACTTTCAGAGGCGGCTACAGCCATCTCTCCGAGCGTTCCGTCAGCACAGTAACCACCACATAAGAAGTGCCCGACAGGAAAGTCACGGGGTCGTTCGGGGGGCGCTCGTAACACCCTGTCGGGCTACATTAGGTCAGTACGTTGACCTAACGTCATCATAGAACCACGAATTAAGCTTTACGGCGAGTCATATATATCGACGATATACATAAGTCGAACACCACCTCACCCCCTCCCCTTTCCCCCTTTTGCGGCGAGAGTTGCGTGACCCGACTTCGACTTAGACGCCGCTCACTACACCAAACCCAACTGACCCCCGTGGCCATCCGCTGCGGGGGTTTTTCTATGCCTGATAAGGAAACCACCCATGATCACGCTCACCGACATCTTCGAGGTGTCCGCCACCCTTGAGGACGGCAGCTTAGACGTTCACCTACGCGCCCTTCTCGGCTTTCGCGCTTGGCACATGGTTGTTGAGCATGAAGCAGAACTAGGCACAGACGCCCTTATCCATGTCATCCAGGCTGGCGATAAGGCCGACACCATCAACGCCGCCCTTGGATTTGCCATCACAGGTGAAGATGCAGAGCCGCCCTCCTTCGTGTCCATCGAAGACCATGGCGGTCAGTGGTTTGAGCTGGCCTACGCTAGAGACGATGCCCCTCACCAACGCATCTTCATCGAGGTCCATCCAGACACCGATCAGGACCTTCTGACCATGTGCTTCGCCAACATGTGACGACACCAACAACTCCCAGCCCACAACGCCCTCACGGTCTCGCCGTCGAGGGATTTTCTATGCCTGAAAGGTCCCCAATGCCTTCCAACACCCCATCACCTAGCCATGACCAGTAAGCTAATCACCCTGCTTATCGTGCTGCTGGTTCTGAGCCTTGCCAAAGTCCTCCTGATCATCCTGGCGATGGCAGCCTTGGGGCTCACGCTGTGCTGTCTCGCAGTAAGGCCAAGAGCCACCCTTCTGGCCTTAGCCCTGATACCCATCACATGCTTGGCAAACGCCAAACCGGGCCTTTGCATCCTCATGATCGCAGTGATCACCATTGTGCTGATAGCCACCAAACCAAAGCCTAAACCTAGAGAGGTTCAAACCCTGTTGATTATGGACAACTAACCAAGAGATCGCTTCTGGAAGCGCACAGGCACGGCAATCATCAAGTCGTTGTTATCCGCCTTCCAGAAGCACCATCAAGGCTTCTCTCTGCGAGAGCAGAAGAACCTTAAAATGAAAATATCCTTCCATTTTCAGGGAAGGAAGAAAGCTCAGTCCTTATCGGACTTAGGGACGCTAGGCGGAACTCTCAAATGCGCTGTCGATGTTCCAACTTTACCTGGACGATCAGGCATTTTCAGACCCTCACCTGAAACAGGTCCATAACTCAACGATGTTGGCGCAACGCCAGACATGCGCACTTCTGCCAGCGTCTGGATTATGAGCTGGGCTACCTCAAGGAGCTCCAAACCATCATCTGTGAGTGTTGCTGGCACGCTGTCAGCATCAACCAGTATCTTTCTCGACCACCCCTCTAAGCTTTGGATGTGCTTAGTCACAGCGCCTTGAGATAGGCCCAGCTCCTTCCCTACGGCTGATCGATTACGAAGCCGAGCGACGCACACAAACGTCTCTAGCCAAGCCAGACGCAAGTCACCGAAGTCCAAGCTCGCGTAACGCTGATTCGAATCACTTCTCACGACTGATTCGCTCCAATTGATGTCAGTGCACCAATGCCAAATCGTATTCCAAAAAGGAATGAAGCGCACCAAATTATCATTGGATAGGACCTTTCCATTTTGGAATATGGTGATATAAAATACTGTTTTCAAACGTGTTTTTTGATGCTCAACTTTGATCATCGACCAAGGGAACAACGGCTCAACAAGCACCAAACCCGAGGTCGATCCTATCAACCCTTGAGGATCAAAACGTGATTAGTCGCTCTCATCCCACCCCACCGCCGAAGGGCCTAAGGGTACCTCCACCGGCCCCGCCACTGACATCTAAAGAGGTAAAGGGGGAGCCCTCCGACGGCGCACAACCCCCTTTCACCCCTTCTGCATCCGGGATGCAAAGCAGCGCCCTCGCCGTCATCGCTACCGACACAGAGGCGCTGATCCCACCGAAGCACATCAACAGGCTAGTGCAGGGACAAGACAATGTTGCTGTGTATGAGGCCGAAAGGATCCTTGCCCTTATCGGTGTGTACTATGTCATCAGCGGCCAACTCGTTCGCCTAGTACCGCATGGCGCATCCTACCAATGCGAAGTGATCAACAACCAGACACTCTATGTCCTGCTGTGCGAGCTGTTTGAATGGCAGATCAAAAATCACAAAGGCGATTGGGTAACCTGCAACCCGCCCCAACGCATCGTAAACGCGCTGCTGCACAATCAGGATCGCAAGCACCTCAAGACGCTGAAGGGCATCGCCCACCATCCGTATCTCGATAATGATCGCAAACTGGTTACGACTTCGGGCTTCAATCCTGACACAGGAATATACGCCTCATTTGATACCGCTCGTTTCCAAAAGCTGCTGGAGGTCACCGTTGAGGATGCCAAGCGCTGTTTGATGCAGCTAAAGGCTGAACTGTCAGAGTTCGAATTTGAGAAACCAGAGGATTTATCAGCCGCACTAGCTGCCATTTTGACAGCGGTTCTGCGTCCAGGCCTGCCCTTAGCCCCTGCTTTCAACATCAATGCTACGGTATCAGGCAGCGGTAAGAGTTACCTGGCCAAGATTATCGCTCTATTTGCCACACCACTACCACCCTATGTGACGAGCTATCCGACCAAGGCTGAAGAGGCCAATAAGGTCATCTTGGCTATGTTGCTGGAGAAGCCACCTGTCATCCTGTTCGATGACATGCAGACTGACTGGAAGCCCTTTGGTGCCATCAACAAGGCTCTAACCAGCCCAACCACGACTGAGCGTGTTCTAGGCTCTAGCCGCACCGCTACGGCCTCCACCAACAGCCTGTTCCTTGGCACGGGGAACAACGTCGTACCGATCAAGGACATGCGTCGTCGCGTCGTAACTATACGACTGGCACCCAAGTCTGATGCCGCAAGCCTGCGCAGCTTCGAACACGATCCGTACAAACAAGTTGCCCGTTATCGTAACGCCTTCGTCGGCTTCGCCCTCACCATCGTCCAAGCGTTTCTGCGTCATGGAAAACGCGATCAGACCATCACGCCTATTGGTTCCTACGAGGAATGGTCTGAACTGTGCCGTGAACCCCTCATCTGGTTGGGTGAACCTGATCCTGCCTCGAGCCTGATTAGTCAGGTCACGGACAACACCGATAACGAGGCCTTGGGCGTGTTCCTGCAGGAATGGCGCAAGGTCTACAACGAGGAATCCGTCACGGTCCGAGAGCTTATCTCGGTGCCGCACACCCATTCGAATGCCAAGACCCCGCTGCTGGAGATCATTCAGGAGTTGCCCGTCACCGAGCGCGGAAGTGTGAACCCTCACATGATGGGCCACTATCTCAAACGCCATCGCGGTGTTCGTGTGAATGGCCTTCGCATCGAGGACGGAAAGTCCAGTGAGCGTAAGGCATGGTGTGTCCTGACTGACGACGAGTGACCCTCGCCGCCCCAGCCAAGGGCAGCCGCTAAAGGGGGAGAAGGGGGACGCCTCTTTCACCCCATTTGATCCCGGCCCTGCCGCCTTCAACCCGGCCCAGAAACCGGCCCCGCTGAGCGCTCAGTGGGGAACCGGATGGGACACCATCGCCGGGTCAAAGCCCCCCGCCTGAGCGGGCCACTCTGGGGCAACCGCGCCCTTCCCACACCCTAACCGCCGCCACCCGCTGCGCCCCTCCGGCACCGCGTGATGGCGCACGCCTGAACCCAACTCATCACAAGGATAAACCCTATGCCTAAAGCCCATCTCAGCCATGACTTCATCCGCCGTGTGACTGCTGAACCCACGGGTCAGAAGACCGTCTACTACTGCGAAGAGATCATCGGCTTCATCGTCGAAGTCCGTCAGAACGGCAGCGCTACCTATGCCCTGCGATACCGTGATCCTCGCGGGAAGCTGCGTCAGATTAAGATCGGTGGCGTCAATGACATCACTTTCGCCCAAGCCCGCAAGAAGGCTCAACAGCTTCGAGCCGAAACGGTCATGGGCGGTGACCCTCTAGCCAAGAAGGAGGAGATCAAGGCCATACCTCTGTGTGCCGTCCTACTGGATATGTATCTGGAGGACTCTAAGGCCCGCCTGAAGTCTCATGACACCAATGAGATGTATGTGCGTGTCCATATCCGTCCCAAGTGGGGCAAGGTTCCGGTCAATGAGATCGAGCACCGTGCTGTCGCTTCATGGCTTCAGGAGCTGGGCAAGACTCTCGCTCCGGCCACCGTCGAGAAGATCCGCGTCATCCTGGGCCGAGCCTATCAGCTAGGCCAGAACTGGGGCATTCCCGGCACCGATCGTAACCCGACACGTGGCATTGCCCGGAAGCCCTTGAACAATGCCCGTGATCGCTATCTGACGGCAGAGGAAGTCGAACGTCTGCGTGAAGCCTGCATCGTGTCCAACAACCCGATGCTTCAGCACATAGTTGGACTTCTGCTTCTGACGGGTGCCCGTAAGCGCGAACTCCTGGACGCCAAATGGGAGCACGTCGATCTGGCCCGTCGCTCGTGGTTCATACCCACGACCAAGACCGGCAAGCCTCGTCACGTGCCCCTGTCGCAAGCCGCTATCGACATCATCGAGAGCCTGCCTCGGTACAAGGACTGCCCGTGGTTGGTGCCAAACCCGGACACCCTCAAGCCCTTCGTCTCGATCAAGAACGCTTGGGCCTATGCGATCAAGGCAGCCAACCTTCCGGGCCTTCGCATCCATGACCTACGTCACTCTGCGGCGTCCTTCATGGTCAACAGCGGTGTCGATCTGTTCGCGGTCGGCAAGGTGCTGGGTCACGCCAGTTACCAGTCCACTCAGCGCTACAGCCACTTGGCAAACGATACGCTGCTGAAGGCCGTCGAAGCCGGTGCGGCAAAGCACAAGGCTTGGTGACACCCCTGCCCTCTGGGCTGGCTACGGCTGGCTCAGGGGCACTTCACCATCATTGATAAGGAAATAATCATGGCAACTACAGATGCGCCTCTATATGGCGAAAAGACGCTGCTTGAATGGGATCGGCTCTGGGTACGTGTGCCCAATGGCCTCAAAGCTAAACAACGTCATTTGCGTTCAAAGCTGGGACTGATCCGTTGCACGCTCAATGGCAGGGTTATGTATATCGGCACTGCTGCTGATCGCCGCGCCGGCATAGCTAAACGTCTGTACGATTTCATCCGTAAAAGCCCAAGTGGCCGGAACCACTACGCTGGGCGAAAGATATATGAGAACCGCGAAAACCTTGAGGTTGACGTGATCTACACAGGCACAAGCTTCGACGGTCAGAACCTCGCGGAAGCGCTCAAGACGCCCATGATCCGGCTTCATAGGCCAGAATGGAATGTCGCCAACGCGCCGTTTCAGCGGAAAGCTTAAGGCACGCTTTTAAGGTGTAAACCGGGATAACAAGGCCTCAGCGTGGACAACTGCCTGCGTTGAGGTCTCTGCCAAAAGATCAACCACTCATGCGTCCGATAATGACGCACATGAGTTGCATACTACTTCAACTCACCGCCTGAGTGACGGGGTTTGCCACCAAAGCTTCACCGGACCATACATCCCCTCAATCATTCGCCGTGCTTGGAAAGGGTCGTTGGCCGGCACAGTAACCACTATGGGTGAGCCACCCGCAGCAGGCGTGATCTTAGCTTCATAAGTTTGTTGAGACATCGAAGTACCCTATGCAAATTGGCATAACGAGGTTACATTTGATGGTTTTGCAATAAAAATCAGGATGGCCGCTTTGTCAGATTCATTCGACCAGATTCCAGCTCTATTCGCCACTATCCACTACAGGTCCGAAAATCGGCCCAATGGCTACACTGATGAAGAGTTGTCCTGGATGAATGTGCAAGCGAACAAGCACATTCCGAAAATCTACTCGGCACTACTAGAAGATCATCAAAGACGATTTTCGAACAAGAAGTCATAATTATCAATAATGTAAAGTACCAGGAAGGGCGGATTATGGACAACGATTTACAACAATATGCCTTATCAATTTTGAAGGCTGCAGAACCGTGGGCTGCCACTACTGCAACACGGCATTATAAAAATTGGTGCCCAAAAAAGACTGACTACGATACCCCATGGGCTGCTCGTCTAGACGCCTATCAATCGTCCGAGGTGAAGCCTTACGACTAAAATGAAGAATAAATTTCCTAGAAGAATATCGAATCCAATCGACACACTTTAGATCTATACAATATGCTTCTTGACGAGCACATAAGTCATATCAGGATATATTAATGGATTTTTCATTCGATACCAGTGCGCTCAAAATGCTAAACGAATCATACTACCTGCTACTTCGAGACCGACGAGAGGAAAGCGCAAATAATGTTCTTACAAATGTGGCCGATTACTGGAGAGGTGCAACGCCGCAGTCTTGGGTATCCAACATATTCCTGGACGACCCGCCAATTGAACTAACAGGCATGCCAGATGCGGCAATGTCGCGCACGGAACTACACCAATATCTTCAGAGCGATCCCAACCCTCACCGCGCTCTTGCTGCCATCCTAGCTTGGGGAGGAACCGGGTATCGTGCTCGGGATCATATCTCCTCAACGTGGAGTGATTGGGTCATGACATTTCACGCTTTGAAAGGAAAACGTTCCGAAGCTCAGTACACACACTACCTGAAGGCTACTAAGGAGCGCTCTCTACGCGGTCTAGGGCCGGCCTTCTTCACGAAGATCATTTTCTTCACCGCTGGAGAGGAAAGCCCTGGCTACATCCTGGACCAATGGACAGCCCGCTCGGCCAATGCCCTAACTAACGATAATACCTTCATCCGCCTCAACCCGGAACAAAGAGTAGTTCAACCAGATGGGATCTTGCGACCTAGAGGCTTCATTGTATCGTCCAGAAACAGTCCAGAGCGATACGCGAGATTTAATCGATTAGTGGAGGCTGTTGCGGATAATCTCGGCTGTTCCCCCGAGCACGCTGAACTAATTATGTTTTCAAAGGCTACATTCTGGCGAGCCTACCTCGTCCAACGTGCTAACGAGAACCGAAACCTTAGCTTAGAGATGACAAGTTAGACGGGCCCAACGGGCAACCCTCTCTGGCTCAAGTTTGAGGGTATAGCGCGGGTCGAAATTCGGGCCGCTTCCTAGCTATCGATCGTAACTTAGGAAGCGTCCCAATAGCCCCTATAGGCCAGCGTGGGTCGTTGATGGGTCGGTCCACAAACCCTGCCCATCACTCTTACCAGTTCATTGTATTATATAAACTTTACGTGCCGCTCGCCCTTAATTCGTAATGCGGGGGTCACGTGTTCGAGTCACGTAAGCGGCACCACCCTTCCAGACAGTGTATGAACTTCGCCTGAGGCTAACGTGCCTTTGATGAGGGCCCAGTTGCGCCAGTTGATGGAAGCGTTTGGTCCTACGGTCGACCTTAAACAATTTCGGCACAACCAATCCAAAATAGATCCGTTGAAGGATCGTATTTCATTCACTCATCAGCATTGTTTCTTCAAAGCTTTTTCCCGATGTTTTTCTGAGCACCTAGAAGAACGCCCGATATCTATCGGGGGCGTCCTTCATGTTGAATTCGCGTTTTAAGTTAGCCTTGCTTTGCAGTGTTGCAGGCGTAGTGGCGGTGACCTCACCTGCGCACGCCGACAATGACAGCGCGCAAGGGGCCGCAGTGGCCTTGGCGGCGGCCACTCAGGTCACGGGTGTTGTAACGAACTCGGAGGGCACCAGCTTTCTGGTCGGAGCCGAGGTGCGTATCGAGGGGCATAGCCAAGTTGCGGTGACCGACCGCGAAGGCCGCTTTGTAATGCACAATGCGCCGGTGGGTCAGCAGACGCTGGTGATCAGCTATGTCGGCCGTCAGACGCAGCGTATGCCGGTGCAGGTCATCGCCGACAGCGCGGCGCGTGTGACTGTCGCTCTGGCGCTGGATGTGCCGTCGTCGGTCGACGATGTCGTCGTCATCGGGCGTCGCCCGCAGGCCGAGTCCGAGGCCGCGGCCCTGCAGATCCAGCGTTCGTCGACCTCCCTCGTAAATGTGGTTTCGGCAGACGGTATCGGCAACTTCCCGGACCAGAACATTGCCGCGGCTCTGGCTCGCCTGCCGGGCGTGGCTGTCGAGCGTGACCAGGGTCAGGAGCGCGCCATCAGCCTGCGCGGTGCCCCGTCGCGCTGGTCAACCATTTCGTTTGACGGTTTGAATGTTGTCTCACCGGGCGGCAAAAGCGCCCGCACCGACACCATTCCTGCAGCTATCGCCAAAGCTGTGACGGTGCGCAAAGCGGTGACGGCAGACATGTCGGGCGAGACGCTGGCTGGTAATGTCGACATCTCGACCCGTGGCGCTTTCGACTTCCCCGACCGCGCCGTGACCTTGAACCTGGGCTATGGCTACAATGATCTGGGTGGTGGCGCACAGCATGATGTGGCCGCCTTCCTGGCCGACACGTTTGCCGATGGCAAGTTTGGCGCAGCCTTCTCGTTCTCGACCTATGAGCGCGAAATGGTCACCGACAATTTCGAGACCGACTGGGAGTCGGCTTCGGAAGACCGTGAAGCTGGATCAGAAACCCGTTTCTGGGCCGATGCCCACCAGAATAAACTGTATCGCCTGACGCGCTCGAACACCGCCTATGCCGGTCGTTTCGACTATCGCCCCAGCGATGACCATCGCTTCTTCTTCTCGAGCATTTATACCGAGTTCACCGACGACGAGATGCGCAATGCGCACGAGTTCGACTTTGACGACAGCGCCATCCGCACTGACGCGGGCGCTACGCGTGGCTATGCCGACATTCGCACCGGCAATACGCCGATGCAGGGCACCATCTATGGCGTGGAGTTAGACAGCTCGCTGAACGTAAACCACACGGTCGAGAGCATCTTTACCAACACTCTGGGCGGCAACCACTACGTCAAGGGTTGGGACATTAACTGGCGCCTGAACTACACCCAGTCGCAAGCCGAATCTGGACCGTCGTTTAACTCCTCATGGCGCAGCCCCCGTCCTAACGGTGTGGTTGATTACAGCCTGCGCCCGACTGTGGTTTATGACTATACCGACCGCGCCCAGCATGGCGTGACCCTGTACGACACCATCGTCAACAATGATGGCAGCCTGTCGATGGGTGGCCACAAACGCTCGCTGGATCCGCAGGACTACGAATTCGTCAACCTGCGCTCGACGACCCGCCTGCAAGACAGCATCTCGTACAGCGCACGTATCGACCTCAGCCGCGAGCTGGAGCTGTTCGGACGCTCGACCGAGCTGAAATTCGGCGGCCAGATCGACAGCCGCACCAAGGAAGACACCCGCACCACGCTGGAAATCCTCCCGGGCATGTTGTCCGATGCAGGTGTCGCCAATCCGTCGCCCAACGACTTTGCAATCAATGACCCTTACGCCGGTGAAATGCCGCTGGGTTATGCGTTCCGCTACTTCTCGGACAAGCAGGCCAAGGCCTTGTGGGCCGACCTGCATGGCCGTGGTCTGAGCCGCATCCAGCCCGGGGTTTCGGAAACCAACAACTATGAAGTCTCCGAAGACGTCATCGCCGCCTATGCGATGACCACGACCTATTTCGACTGGGGTAATCTGGTGCTGGGCGTCCGCGCCGAGCGTGTTGAAAACGAAGGCACGGCACTGGTCGATTTCGGCGATGGCTTTGAACAGGTCACGGTCGGTGATGACAGCTTCGTGGTCCTGCCCAGCGCTCACCTGAACTGGGACATCAACGACCAGATGAAACTGCGTCTGTCGCTGAATACCGGTGCGGCCCGCCCCGACTATTCCCTGCTGCGCCCGAACTTCGAAGTGAACGACGAGGACATGGAAATCAGCGGTGGCAACCCCTCGGCAGGTCCTGAAAAGGCCATCGGCGGCGACGCCTATCTCGAATGGTACATGCCGTCGGGGGCCTTCTTCTCCGTCGGTGCATACTACAAGCACCTCGAGGACGTGCTGTTTGACGTCGAATATTCGCGCTATGGTCAGGACAACCTGAACTCCGGCGGATTGAACCGCACCGACTATGCCTATTTCACCACCGACAACGGCGGTGAAGGCTATCTGGCAGGGCTTGAGTTTGCCGCCTCGCAAACCCTTGAGCCTTTTGCAGAGCGTCTGGGCCTGCCGGACTGGGCCGCCGGTTTCGGCGTGCGCGGCAACGTGACCTTCAACAAGACCGAGACCGAAACGCCGGATGGCCGCAAGGTCGCCCTGCCCGGCTCGTCGGACTTCATCTACAACGCGGCCCTGTCCTATGAGCGCTATGGCCTGTCGACCAGCCTCAGCTGGCAGTACCGCACCGAATGGCTGGACAGCCTGGGCGACGGCGATGCTCTGGGCGACAGCTTCTGGGACGAAGTAGGCCGTCTGGACTTCAAGATTTCCTATGCCTTCAACGACAAGGCCGAAGTCTATTTCGACGCCAACAATCTGCTGAACGAACCGGGTATCCGCTATCAGGGCGACCGCATGCGGGTGTCCGAATACGAAAGCTTTGGAGCCCGCTACATGTTGGGCGTGCGTCTGAATTTCTAACGGAAACTCTGACCCAGCCCATCAGGCCGCCGGCGTGTTCAACCCTCCCCTTGCCGGCGGCCTCCCCTTCTTTCTGACGGAACGTCACAGCCGGTCCCGCAACGAACCGGCTCTTTTCAGAACAAAGGCTAGACCCATGAAAATGACTGCCAAGACCCTTTTGTCATCTGTCGCCATGGCTGCGGCTCTGGTTTGCACGCCACTGTCGGTAATGGCGCAGACCGCACAGGCTCCTGCGGCCGCCGCCGAGGCTCCGCGCGCCAAGAACGTCATCATCTTTCTGGCCGATGCCATGGGTGTCAGCGCCCTGCACGCCGCCAGCGTCATGGCCTATAACGAGCCGCTGAAACTGAAGGTCCAGCAGTGGCCGCATCTGGGGCTCAGCGAGACTTCACCGGTCGATAATTTCGTATCGGACTCGGCCAATGGCATGAGCGCGATCATGACGGGCGTCAAAACCCGCAATGGCGTCATCAGCCAGGATCCCGACGTTGTGCGCGGCCAGCGTGACGGCACCCCGACCAAGACCCTGCTGGAATACGCCGAAGAGCGCGGCCTGCTCACGGGTGTCGTCTCGTCGCAGTCGATCGCCGATGCAACGCCTGCTGCCGCCTATGCCCATTCGAATGATCGCGGCAAGCAAGGCGAAATCTTCCAGCAGGCTTTCACCCCGCGTTTCGGCAATGGCGTGGATGTGCTGATCGGTGCGGGTCGCGAGCGTATCGGGGGCCAACTGGCCGAGCTGAACACCAGCTTTGAGACTCTGGCCGCGGCCAACAATCGTCCGGTTTATGCGTCTCTGGAAGACGCTCCGGCCAGCAACCTGCGCCCGATCGTGGTGGCCGACAGCATCGACGTGCGCGCCTCGACGCTCCGCGCTCTGGATCTGCTGGAAGCCTCGGACAACGGCTATCTGCTGGTGGTCGAGTGGGACGCCCACACCGACGACGTGCGCAAGGGCCTGCAAAACATTGTCGATTTCGACCTGCTGATGGCCGACATCGCGCAGCGCGTCGATCTGGACGAGACCCTGCTGATCTTCACCGCCGACCACTCCTTCGGCGTTCAGATCGATGGCGGCAAACGCGGTGAAGACATCATGGAAGGCTACGATGCCTGGAAGGCTTCCAGCGAACGTCCCGATGTCGTTCGTCTGGAAAACATCATGATCAATCGCACGCACACCGGCGAGGAAGTGCCCGTTCTGGCCATCGGCCAAGGTGCCGATCAAGTGCGCGGCTATTTCCCCAATACACACCTCTTCGACGTCGCGATGAAGGCCTGGGGCTGGACCTCCAACTAAATCGACACTCTGGTTCTTGTTAAAAGTCTGCGAAACGCGCGGACAGCAAAGAGGCCGCTTTCCAGGTGCCTAGCCGACCTGGGAAGCGGCCCATTAAAAGCGCACGGTAGCGTGTGAATGGGCGGCCACCTCCGCCACCGGACGTGTCGAAGCCTAGAGGGTTTTGGCTCGATCCTGAGACGCAAGGTGAAGCTTTAGCGAAGCAAAGATCACCCCATGGCTAAGCTTTTGTGAATTGGTATCTACTATAATACCTCTGTCACATTTGCGGTGTTTGAGGCGCGCCTGATTTGCAGGGTTCCTGCGGACGGTTAGCTTAGGTGTGACCAACATGCGTGCGTTGACTTCAAAGACTTTTTTTACGGCCACCACGGCGGCCATAGCCCTGCTGTCCGGTGCCGGCACTGCCATGGCCCAGACGGCGGAGACGGACCAAACGGCTGAAGTCGACGAAATTGTCGTTACCGCCCACTATGATCCTCTGGGCCGTCTGCAAAAGAGCGCCACCGACAGCTTCACCGGTCTGGACCGCTCCATGTACGAGACCCCGCGCTCGGTCTCGCGCGTATCGATGGATACGATCGACAGCTATGGCATGGAAAATGTCGACGATCTGGTGGCTGCGGTGCCGGGTGCCTATACGGCCAGCTTCTTTGGCGTTCCGGGCAATCTGAATGTGCGCGGCACCCTGGCCGACACCTATTTCCAGGGCTTCAAGCGCATCGAGAACCGCGGCAGCTTCTCGTCCAACCTTGGCGCGGCTTCGTTCGTCGAGGTTTTGCGCGGTCCGTCGTCGCCCATCTATGGTCCGGGCAAGGTCGGTGGTCTGCTGAACTTCGTGCCCAAGTCGGCACGCGGGAATGACGGTCGTATTGCCACGGATATGGCGGGCGGCTTTGATGTGACCCTCGGCTCCTACGGCAAGCAAAACGTCTCGGCAGACATGGTCATGCCGCTGGGTAATGGCGGTCTGGCCCTCTATGTCGAGCACGAGGATTCAGACTCCTACTATCGCAATATCCACCCCGAGCATCTGAACCTTCAGGCCACCTATGTGACTGACCTCGGCAACGGCTGGTCGGGCGAAGTGAACCTTATGCATTTCGAGGAATCGGGCCGCATCCAGTCGCCGGGCTGGAACCGCGTCACCCAGAACCTGATCGACAACGGCATCTACATCACCGGCCGCGATACCGATCTCGTTGATCTGGATGGCTCGGGCATGGTTGAATACGGCGAGATCGACGCCGCCTTCGGCAAATCGGGCAACACCTCCAACATTCGCCAGATCCGCGAATATGGCGGTCGCCAGAACCCGAAATTTGCGCTGGATGAAGGTGTCGGCACGGTCAAACTCAGCCACCGCGATGTGATGGCTGATGAGGTGGACTATAACGAGACCGAGACCTTCACCGCCTATGCGGGCCTGCAGCGCGAGTTCGCCAACGGCCACGTGCTGGCCTTCAAGGCCTTTATGGACAAGGTCGAGAACCAACGCTTCAACAGCTTCGGTTTTGCCGCCGACTATGAGGCGCAAGCCGTTGAGGGACGTGTCACCTACAGCTTCCCGTTCAAGGCTCTGGACGGCAAGCTGTCGGCCGACACCGTTATTGGCGCGGCCTATCGCGACCATGAGGCCAAACAGTATGAAAGCTTCCTGTCGGGCTACATCGGCCTGAACCGCCGTGATCTGCACCACGGCTCGACCGCAACCGACCGCATCGCGGCGCCACTGGTCGTGAACGGCGAACAGATGTGGGACACCCGTCAGGATATGGAATGGGACAGCCGCTCGCTGTTCGCCATGTCGGACATCACCCTGTTCGAGCGTTTCTCGGTTCTGGCCGGTCTGCGCTGGGATGACTACGACGTCTCGGCCATCAACACCGGTGCCACCGTCTTTGGTCTGCGCGACAAGTGGGCGCATAACTCGAATGACGCCACTACCTGGTCGCTGTCGGCGCGCTATGAAACCCCGTGGGGCCTGACCCCCTATGTGACCGTGGCCGAGCCTCGCTCGCTGGAGTCGACCCAGACGGGCGGCGTCGGCGTGGGCACGGTTACCAACAACCTGTTCATCTCGCCTTCCGAACTTAAGGAAGCGGGCGTGAAATTCATGCTGCTGGACGGCAACCTGTTCGGCGGTCTGGCCTATTACGAGCAATACCGTCGCCAGACCGACCTGCTGGGCAATGTCAGCGGCAACACCTCGGAAGGCTTCGAGCTGGAAGCCAACTGGCTGGTCTCGGACAAGCTGAGCTTCACCACGGCCCTGACCCTTCAGGAAACCGTTGTGGATGCGCCGGGCCGAGACAAGGGCGAGTATCTGGAACTACGCCCCGAGCAGTTCGGTCTTGATCCGGCGGCCTCCTACGGCGGCACTTTTGCCCAGAACAATGCGGGCAATATCGCCGAACTGGCCGACGGCTATGTGGTCCGCACCATGCCGGACACGGTGTTCAGCCTGTTCGGTACCTATGAGAGCGACCCGTTCATGGTGAAGGGTGTCGAGCTGAAGGCCGGTCTGACCGCAGGCGCTACCTATGTGTCCGAAACGGGCGGTATTCTGGAAAACAGCATCCAGCTGCCGGCCTATACGCTGGCCAAGGCGGCGGCGTTCGTGAAGGTCCGCGACCTGACCGTTTCGCTCAATATCGATAACCTGTTCAACGAGCGTTACTTCACGCCGTCGGCCGAGGTTTACAAGGAAGTGGCTGTGATGCCGGGTCTGCCGCGTATGTTCCGCGTCAATATGGCGTACCGCTTCTAATCAAGCGTCACAGTTGTGACGGGCCGGCGATTGTCTTAGGGCGGTCGCCGGCCAATCTGTTTTCAGGCCACGAGTTCGGGGAGTTGGGGCGTGGGTAAGGATATGTTGGCCAAGGGTGCCGTATCGCGTCGCGGTATGCTGGCACTGCTGGGAGCCGGTGGTGCGGCAGCGGCTGGTCAGGCGGCTGCCCACACGCAGAATCAGACGACGCCCGCGCGCTTTACCCATGGTGTGGCCTGTGGGGATCCGACCCGTAGCGGTCTGGTGATCTGGACACGCGCCGTTCCCGAAACCGGCGAGGTGGCTGTTCTGGATTGGCAGGTCGCAGTTGATCCGGCCTTCCACCGTGTGGTGGCCGATGGTCAGGTTCAGACCACGTCTGCGCGCGACTACACCGCAAAGGTCGAGGTCGAAGGCCTGCGTGCCGGCGTCAGCTATTTCTATCGCTTCCGTGCGGGCGAGGCGGTCTCCGACGTCGGCCAAGGCCGCACCCTGCCGGACAAGGGCATCGAAGAGGTGCGCTTTGCCGTGCTGTCGTGCTCGCACTACGGCTTTGGCTATTTCAACGCCTACCGCGCCTTGGCCGAGCGTAAGCAACCGTTCGATGCGGTCATCCATCTGGGTGACTACATCTATGAATATGGCATCGACGGCTATGGCGGTCCGCAAAGCATAGAGCTTGGCCGCCAGCATCAGCCCGCGCACGAACTGGTCACTCTGGCCGACTATCGTCAGCGCTTTGCCCAGTACCGCTCTGATCCCGATCTGCAGGCGCTGCATGCGCGGGCAGCGTTCATCACGGTCTGGGACGATCACGAAACGGCCAATAACAGCTGGGTCGGCGGGGCTTCGATCCACGATCCCGAAACCGAAGGGCGTTGGGAAGATCGCCGCGACGCAGCGCTAAAGGCCTATTTCGAATGGATGCCGATGCGCGACCCCAAGGCGGGCGAGCCGTTGCACGTTCTGAACCGCACCTATGATTTTGGCGACATCGCCAGCCTGATGGCGATCGAGACGCGCCTGACGGGCCGGATGAAGGCTCTGAGCGCCACGCGCGACATGGTCCTTGATGCCAATGGCCAGCCGGATGTGGCGCGCTTTGAAGCCGAGGTTATGAATGATCCCTCGCGCTCCATGATGGGCCCCAAACAGGAAGCCTGGCTGGAAGAAGAGCTAAAGGCGTCCAAGGACCGCGGCGTGGCGTGGCAGATGCTGGCCAACCAGACCATCGTGGCACGGATGCGCGCACCCGACTTCCTCAGTATATTGCCCGAGGACATCAAGGCCGAGGCAATGAGCCGCTCAGGCTCGCGCCGCTGGCTGGAAAGCACCCGTCTGGGGCTACCGATCAATTTCGACGCTTGGGACGGCTATCCGGCGGCGCGCTTGCGTCTCTATGACAGCGTCAAGCGTACTGGCGCACGCTTGGCCGTGCTGACGGGCGACACCCACATGTTCTGGGGCAACCGCCTGCATGATCCACGTGACGAAAGCCCCGTCGGCGTCGAGTTCGGCGTCGCCAGTGTGACATCGCCGGGCGGCTATGAAGGGATCAGCCCTGACCCGCGCATTTTCACCATCGCCTCAGAAGCACTGGTGGCCAAGAATCCGGACGTACAGTTTGCCCACGTCCACGAACACGGCTTCCTGCTGGTGACCTTAAGACGAGATACGATCCAGACCGACTATGTGCGGGTGCCGACTATTCTCGAACGGACCGGCGAAAGCGAAGAGTTTGCCCGTATTACTGTGAACCACGACCTGGACCTCCGCATCATCAAACCCGTCTGAAACCGAGCGGAACGACGTGCGGCATTCTCAACGCACGCCTTTTCGCGGTCGTCGAGGGAGTTGGTTGGCTTGGTAAAAACGGTCTAGCTTCGAAGGACGATCCAGTAAGACCTTGGGCATATCAAGCTGGGCAAAACGGTCTTTATAGCTGCGGCGATTTTTCTGAGCCGTGGTCAGCAGGTGATAGATCATCTTGCCACTCAGCCGGTCTTGAACCCCACTGAGTGCGCCGTACCGTTCCGTGTAGCCCAGAGTGCGCCCGATATAGCGAAACAGGCTGGTCGCGACGGGCACGTCCATAAGAATAAATCCTGTGGCGCGCGCCAGCCGCTGCGGCAAGAGGCGGGAATAGTTTCCCTCCATGACCCATTTGTCTTGGTCTATGGCCGCCTGATGCAGTTCTGCAAACTCGTCATCAGGGCGCAGTGCCCATTATTCACCCTCCAAATGGCGCAGGCGGTCCAGATGAACGACCTCCAATCCTTTGGCGTCGCCAATCGCGACAGCCAGCGTTGATTTACCGCTGTTTGACGGCCCCATAATGCAAATACGCGGGCCCAACTCTGCGAGCGTCAACATCCGCCGATCCTAGCCATGCCCAGTCCCGAACGCCCCCATAGAATGTCGGGGGCGCTCGCGAACTCATACCTGAGCGCAAAGGGGTCAGCTGTTGAAATAGTTCTGCGTACCGTGGGCCTCGACTGCTGTGGCGATGCGGCCAAGGGCGTGGATATAGGCCGCAGTGCGCAGCGGAACCGTACGGTCCTTGGCAATACCCCACACGGCGTCGCCTTCGCGTTCGATGATGGTCTTCAGGCGCTGATGCACTTCATCTAGCGTCCAGTAATAGCCCTGACGGTTCTGCACCCATTCGAAATAGGACACGGTCACACCACCGGCGTTGGCCAAAATATCAGGCAGCACAATGACACCGCGTTGATTAAGGATTTCATCTGCCCTGGGCGTGACCGGACCATTGGCCAGTTCCAGAACCACCTTGGCCTTGATGCTGTCGGCATTGGTTTCGTCGATCATGTCTTCCATGGCCGAAGGAACCAGTACATCGGTGTCCAGCGCCAAAAGTTCTGCGGGCGAGATCGCGTTGCCACCATGATTGGCGTCATTGACCGAACCGCCGTCAGCTTTTGTCTTGAGCAAGGCTTCAACATTGAGGCCTTCAGCGGCGTAGACAGCCCCGCGCGAGTCCGACACGCCGATGATCTTGGCCCCGATCGACGCAAACAGACGCGCAGCGTGCTGTCCTGCGTTACCAAAGCCCTGAACCACCACGCGCAGTCCCTCGGTCGGCAGGCCCAAACGCTCGGTCAGGTGGCAGGTCAGGTAAAAGCCCCCGCGCGCCGTCGCATCCTCGCGGCCCAGTGAACCACCCAGTGCGATCGGCTTTCCCGTGATCACCCCCGGATGGGGCTCGCCACGGATGTTGGCATATTCATCGGCCATCCAGCCCATGATCATGGCGTTGGTATAGACATCGGGAGCCGGAATATCGCGGTCCGGACCGATGATATTGGCAAAGGCCTGCACATAGGCGCGCGACAAACGCTCCAGTTCCGCCTTGGACAGGGTCTTGGGGTCGACCTGAATGCCCCCCTTCCCGCCCCCGTACGGCAGGTTGGTCACGGCGCATTTAATCGTCATCCAGAACGCCAGCGTCTCGACTTCCTCGGCGGTAGACGCCGGATGGAAACGGATGCCGCCCTTGGTCGGACCGCGCGTATCGTCATAACGGCAGCGCCAGGCAAGGAAGGATTTGCGCGACCCGTCGTCCATGCGGATCAACAGACGCACCTTCATGGTTTCACGTGCAAACTTCAGTTTCTCCAGCACATCGCTGTCGATACGGACGTGGCGCGCGGCGTCATCAAGGCGGGTCAAAGCCGACTGCAGGATATTCGGGTTAGACATATTTATTCCAAGTCGCAGGAAATCCTGCCTCATGCGATGCACGAAACGGGACGTGTTCCGGGGAAGAACGCAATGAGTTGCCACTTTCATGCCTTAATCGCAAGCGGCGAACGCCACCCTTCGACCTATGACTAAGATGCTTCTGCCCTTGCATTCGTAACTGTGTTGATTACCTATTGCGTAAAGGAGGATCACGTCATGACCAACAGTGTGATCAGCACCAAACCGCTTGAAAGTCCGTGGCAGGGGTTGGACCCATTCCTGTTCGCCGTCCATCACGTGGACAACTATCCGGCAGGCGATGGCCGACTGGGTATCAAGCCCGAAGACCGCGCCAAGGAAGGCCAAGGCTGGCGTATGTACCACGGTGACCATGTGCCCGGGTTTCCGGCACACCCTCACCGCGGGTTTGAAACCGTATCCATCGTGCTGAAAGGCTATGTCGACCACGCCGACTCTCTGGGTGGCGCGGCTCGCTATGGTCAGGGCGATGTCCAGTGGCTCACCACCGGTGGCGGTGTCGAGCACGGCGAGATGTTCCCGCTGGTAAACACCGATAAGCCCAACACCATGGAGATGTTCCAGATCTGGCTGAACCTGCCGCCGGAAGGAAAATCCGCAGAGCCGGCCTTTGGCATGTTCTGGGCCGAAGACATCCCCGTGGTCGAGAAGGACGGTGCCAAGGTTACGGTCATTGCCGGACCGTTCGGTGATGTGCGCCCGCTGTCTCCGCCCAAGGATTCATGGGCCGCAGACCCGTCGCACGAACTGGCCATCTGGCTGATCGACATCGACAAGGGCGGCAGCCTCACCCTGCCCACCGCCTCGATGGAAGCTCTGCGCCGCGCCTATATCTATGAGGGCACGGCCACCTTTGACGGTCAGGTCCAGCCACAAAGCCATCTGGTCAATCTGGATGCCTCGCGCGTGACCACCATCAGCAACGATGGCGACCAGCGCGTGCGTATCCTGCTGCTTCAATCCAAGCCGATCGAGGCTCCGGTGGTTGCGCGCGGTCCCTTCGTCCTGAACACGGCCGAGGAAATGATCCAAACCGTCACCCGCTATCAGAGCGAAGGCTTTGGTCGCTGGCCCTGGCCCACCCGCGCCCACACCCACGGCGACGAAGGCCGCTTCATCAAATACCCCGACGGCCGTCGCGAGACGCGCGCCAAGGTGACCGCCGACTAAAAATGGCAAAGCCGGCACACGGGTCGGCAAACGCTTGCACGTATAAGCATATCTTTATATGTCTAAGCGCATCGCATCATTCAGGAGCCGACCCGTGGCCCGTACCTCTTTCCAGTTTACGTCCGAAAGCGTCTCTGAAGGCCACCCAGACAAGGTGGCGGACCAGATTTCCGACGCCATCGTCGACCTGTTCCTGTCGAAAGATCCCGAAGCCCGCGTGGCCTGCGAAACCCTGACCACCACCCAGCGCGTGGTGCTGGCCGGTGAGATCCGCGGCAAGGGTATTTGGGAAAACGATCAGTGGGCTCCGGGGATCGAAGCCGAAATCGAAGCCACCGTGCGCCGCGTCGTGCGCGAGATCGGCTATGAGCAGGACGGTTTCCACTGGGAAAGCTTCACCTTCTCCAACTATCTCCACGGCCAGTCGGCAGACATCGCCGTCGGCGTCGACTCGACCGAAGACAAGGACGAGGGCGCAGGCGATCAGGGCATTATGTTCGGCTATGCCGCCAATGAAACGCCGGAACTTATGCCGGCCACCCTCGCCTACAGCCACGCCATTCTGAAGAAGCTGTCCGAGATCCGCCACGGCGGTGGCTCGATCCTCGAGCCGGACGCCAAGGCCCAGGTCACCCTGCACTATCAGGACGGCAAGCCGGTGCGCGCGACCTCGATCGTCGTCTCGACCCAGCACGCCAAGGGCAAAAAGGACGAGGTGGCCGCCGTGGTGCGTCCGGTCGTTGAAGGCGTCCTGCCGCAGGGCTTCATTACCGAAGACACCGCCTGGCACATCAACCCCACCGGCATCTTTGAAATCGGCGGCCCGGACGGCGACTCCGGCCTGACCGGCCGCAAGATCATCGTCGACACCTACGGCGGTGCCGCCCCACACGGCGGCGGTGCCTTCTCGGGTAAGGACCCGACCAAGGTCGACCGCTCGGCCGCCTATGCCGCCCGCTATCTGGCCAAGAACGTTGTGGCCGCCGGCCTTGCCGACCGCTGCACCATCCAGCTCTCCTACGCTATCGGCGTGGCCCAGCCGCAGTCGGTTCACGTGGACCTGCACAACACCGGAAAGATCGATCCGGCGATCCTTGAAAAAGAACTGCCGGCCATGATCGGCGGGGCCACCCCGCGCTCGATCCGCCAGCATCTGGGCCTGAACAAACCGATCTACGAGCGCACCGCCAAATACGGCCACTTTGGTCGCGCGCCCGAGGCCGACGGCGGCTTCTCGTGGGAGAAGACCGATCTGGTCGACAAGCTGAAAGCATTGGTCGCCTAAGGTCGTACCCAGCGCCAACACAATGAAAGGCACAGCGTTTTTGCGGCGCTGTGCCTTCTTTTTTAGGCGGTAAGGGTAACATCCGCTTGCATCGCGGGGTCTTAGGTCTTTTAAGCGCGACAAATCGCCCGTAGTGGCGTTCCAGATTCAAGGATTTGCCGATGAGCCTCCCTGCTCCCAAAAAGGTCGTCCTCGCCTATTCGGGCGGCCTCGACACCTCCATCATCCTGAAGTGGCTTCAGACCGAGTACGGTGCCGAAGTCATCACCTTTACCGCTGACCTCGGTCAGGGCGAGGAGCTGGCGCCGGCCAAGGAAAAAGCCCTGAAGCTGGGCATCAAGGAAGAGAACATCTTCATCGACGACCTGCGCGAAGAGTTTGTTCGCGACTTCGTTTTCCCGATGTTCCGCGCCAACACCGTCTATGAAGGCCAGTATCTGCTGGGCACTTCAATCGCGCGCCCGCTGATCGCCAAGCGCCAGATCGAGATTGCCAAGATGCTCGGCGCCGACGCCGTCTGCCACGGCGCAACCGGCAAGGGCAACGACCAGGTGCGTTTCGAGCTGGGCTACTATGGCCTGGCACCGGACATCCGCGTGATCGCACCGTGGCGCGAGTGGGACTTCAAGTCGCGTGAAGCCCTGCTGGCCTTTGCCGAAAAGCACCAGATTCCGATCTCCAAGGACAAACGCGGCGAGAGCCCGTTCTCGGTTGACGCCAACCTGCTGCACTCCTCGTCGGAAGGTAAGGTTCTGGAAGATCCGGCAGTCGAAGCTCCGGAGTTCGTCCACCAGCGCACCATCGCTCCGGAAGATGCGCCTGACGTCGCAACCGTGATCACCATCTCCTATGAAAAGGGTGATCCGGTCGCCATCGACGGCGTAGCCATGTCGCCGGCTGAAATCCTGACCAAGCTGAACCAGCTGGGCCACGACAACGGCATCGGCCGTCTGGACCTGGTTGAAAACCGCTTCGTCGGCATGAAATCGCGCGGCGTTTACGAGACCCCGGGCGGCACCATCATGCTGGCCGCCCACCGCGGCATCGAGTCCATCACGCTGGATCGTGGGGCCATGCACCTGAAGGACGAGCTGATGCCGAAATACGCATCGCTGGTTTACAACGGCTTCTGGTTCTCGCCGGAACGCGAAATGCTGCAAGCTGCCATCGACAAGTCGCAAGAGAAGGTCTCGGGCACCGTCCGCGTCAAACTCTACAAGGGCAATGTCACGGTTATTGGCCGCGAAAGCCCGAACAGCCTGTACGATCAAGAGCTGGTGACCTTCGAAGAAGGTGCCGTGGCCTATGATCACAAGGATGCAGAAGGCTTCATCAAGCTAAACGCCCTGCGCCTGCGTGTGCTGGCCAAGCGCGACAACCGCGCCGGCTAAGGCCAGCCTGAAGACGCCAAGGTTGAAAGGCCGGATGGGGACCCCCGTCCGGCCTTTTCTTTTTTGGTGCAGACCTTGATGCAGACCTATAGGTTGAACACCGATCTCGCGATCCAACCTTTCGGGGCATGCGTGCTCCGCTGTTACGGAACACAGTAATGACCCTTCGTCTCATATTGGCTGCCTCGGCGGCTCTGGTCCTGTCGGCCCCCGTGGTGGCTGTCCCCGCCATGACTGTAGCGGCCCAAGTGGCGGCGGTTACCGAAGCGGAAATGGAAGCCAAGACCCAGGCTTTCGAGGCCCGGATGGCCGAGATGAACAAAGAGCTGCAAGCCGCTCTCGATGGTTCAGGTGGTAATGCCGATAAGGCCCTGCCGGTGATCCGCACCATCCCTGATCAGTTGCGCAACAGCATCCAGCAGGCGATTGCCAATCAGGCCGCGAACTAAGCGCCCTGCCTATCAGGTCTCCTGTATAGAGAGGGGCTGTCGCGGCCTCTCTCTTTGACCAACTTGAATGCGATCCGTAACCCGATTTGAGATCGGCGTTTAAACGCTACCTTGACCGTTGAAGCGTGAAAGACGACAGGCAGGATCATGAACGCCCTGCCCGTCGATCCGCATCTGTACATGGCCTATCTTGGTGCCATGGCCGTCATGGCCTTTACGCCCGGCCCGGCCAATGTGTTCGCCATTGCCACGGGCATGCAGCGCGGCAAGGCCGCTGTCATTCAGGCCGTGGCAGGCATGAACATCGCCACTCTGACATGGTTCGTGGCAGCGGCGCTGGGGCTTGGAGCCTTGGTCAAAGCCTTTCCGCAGGTGTTCAAACTGATTGCCGTTGCCGGAGCCCTCTATGTGGCCTGGCTGGGCCTCAAGGCCTTGATCAAGGCGTGGAAACCCGCGCCCGAGGTTGCTCTGGCCGAGGCCGAGGTCACCACCAGCCGCAGCGCCATCGTCGACGGCTTTATGGTGCAGATTGCCAACCCCAAGGCCATCCTGTTCTTCACCGCCGTACTTCCGCCGTTTCTGGCGCTGGACAAGCCGATGGTCCCACAGCTGTCGCTTTTTGCGGCAGGCACCATCGGTTTCGATATTATCGCCATGTGCTGCTATGGCTTGGGCGGCGCGGCAATTGCGCGGATGATGGTGCGCCCCGCCTTCCGTCGTGGTTTCGACATTGCGGTGGGGGTGCTGCTTCTCCTTGCCGCAGGACTGATCGTCTCGCGCCTTTGAGTCGTAGGAACTACTGTGTTCACCTGCCGTTCAGACGCAAAGGCCTAGAACGCATACCAAGGAGTGACGTCTATGAAGATTGCTCGCAAAACACCCGTGCTTCTGGCTCTTGCCGGTGCGCTCACCGTTGCGGCCTGTGCCTCGACGGCGACCCCGTATCAGCCTGCCGGTTTGAACGGCCAACGCGGCGGCTATGCCGAACAGCGCCTGGAACAGAACCGCTTCCGTGTCAGCTTCGCTGGCAACTCGGTCACCTCGCGTGATCAGGTGGAAATGTCGCTGCTGCTGCGCGCCGCCGAACTGACCGTCGAGAACGGCTTTGACTGGTTCGCCACCGTGGACCGCGCCACCGAGCGCGACACCCGTTTCTACGCCCAGCCCGATCCCTTCTACTATGACCGCTACAGCCCGTTCTGGGGCCCGCGCTGGCGCTTCTATCACCGTGGTGCCTGGTCGCCGTGGGATCCGTACTGGGGCCGCAATGTGGACGTCCGTCAGGTCGACCGCTACGAGGCCACCACCGAAATCGTCATGGGCCGCGGCCAGAAACCGTCCAACGACGCCAATGCGTTCGATGCACGTGATGTGATCTCGAACCTTTCGGCCCGCGTGACCCGTCCGGTCAGCTAAGGCCGCACAACAGCTTCTCCCCGAGCCTCCTCTCCCTCAAGGAAGCGAGCGCTTAACGCCCCGGTTGCCGCCAGCAGCCGGGGCGTCGCCTTATCAGACGTCCAGTTCCATCATGACCGGCGCGTGGTCGCTGGGGCGCTCCCATTCACGCACGGTGTCCAGAATGCGCGCACTGCCCTTCACCACCGCCGGGGTCAGGCCCGGCGAGGTCCATAGGTGGTCCAGCCGCAGCCCACGGTTGGACACGCGGAAGTCCTTGGCGCGATAGCTCCACCAGCTGGCCAGCTTCATCGGTTCGGGATGCTGGTCGCGCACCACATCGGTAAAGGCACCGGCATCCTGAAAGCGATACAGGGTCTCGATCTCGATGGGCGTATGGCTGACCACCTTCAGCATGTGACGGTGGTTCCAGACATCGAACTCGCCCGGCGCGATATTGAAGTCACCCGCCAGCACCAGCGGAGCCTGACGGTCGCGGCGCGCGGCCTCGGCGGTTAGACGCTCGTAGAAGTCCATCTTGTGATCGAACTTCGGATTGATCGTGCGGTCTGGGATATCTCCACCCGCCGGAATGTAGAAGTTCTGGATTTCGATGCCCTCGACCATCACGGCCACATTGCGCGCGTGCTTTTCGCGGCAGACGTCCAGAACGGGGGCCTCGGTGATTGGCAAGCGGCTGGCGATGGCTACACCGTGCCAGCCCTTCTGCCCGCCGATCTTCATATAGGGCAGGCCCATGTCGATGAAGGCTTGGCGAGGGAACTGGTCCTCGGTGCATTTGATTTCTTGCAGGCACAGCACGTCGGGTGCGTATTCGGCCACGAAACGGGCCACCTGATCGATGCGCAGACGCACCGAATTAATGTTCCAGGTCACAATGCGAAGGGTCATGGCCTCGCCTTAGCAGGACATGGCCTCCTCGGTCCAAAAAGAAACGCCCGCGGCGCGGGCCACGGGCGTTCTTTCAGGCGATGAGCGCCAAATCAGTTGCGCGAAGGACGACGGGTCGGGTCGCGCAGGGTGAACAGGCTGCTGGCCAGACCGGATGCCGGTTGCAGCGTGGTCAGCTGCACGCGGGTGCGGGCCCCTTGCGCGTCCGTGATGGTCCATTCCTGCAGACGGCCGCCGGCAAAGGCCAGAATGACCGAACCTTCGTTCGGACGGCGGGCGTCGCGCGCAGTAATGGCATAGGCACCGGAATCCATACGCGTCACGCGGTCGATACGCACGCCTTGGTCCAGACGGACTTCGCGGGCGAGGAAGGTCGACAGCGGCGTTTGCGCCAGCGGCACCTGACGGAAGGTGTTCAGGCGCGGATCATAGCGGTTGACGTTATTGCCATCGGCCACAACCAGAAGACCTGCCGGATTGGTGTATTCGAAGCGCATCTTGCCCGGACGCGACAGGTAGAAACGGCCTTCGCGGCGCTGGTTGTTCGGGCCGGTCTCAACGAAGGTGCCCTGCGCAGCGGTCAGTCCGCTGAGATAGGTCTGGGCCTGACGCAGCACAGCCTGATCATCCGCCGACAGGCTGGATTGGGCCATGGCCGGAGCGGACAGCGCTACGGCAGCGGCAGCGCCGAGACCAAAAAGGCGTCGAGAAAGCATCATGTCTTCACTCCCATTCGGGATTATCGAGACCCCCACCCTGCCCGCGCGGCTTGGCGTCCTCATGACCCAAGGCAGACCATATTCCGGCGACAGAATGAAGGGGTGTTCAGCTAGATTTATGCCCGTTCATGTCACGGACGTTCTTGAACAAAACGGACAGATCATGGCGCTGTTCCGCCTTCAACCGCCGTGCAGACGCAAAAGGCCCAGCCTTTGACCGCTCTTCCCTATTTTACGCTCAAGGCAGTCGGCCCCCGCGGGGGCCGACGCTAGCGCGTCGGCGAAGCCGCCCCCGCTAAAAACCCATTGTCTGACATCCGTCAGACAATGGGCGGCGGCCCGGCCAACACCTCGCGCTTGCCGGCGTGGTTGGCGGGGGTGACGACGCCTTCCTGTTCCATGCGCTCGATCAGGGTGGCGGCACGGTTATAGCCGATCTGCAGACGACGCTGGACGTAGGAGGTCGAGGCCTTGCGGTCACGCGTCACGATGGCCACGGCGCGGTCGTACAGGTCATCGCCCGAACCACCGCCACCGCCGTCGTCAAAGCCGCCATCGCCGTCGCCGTCCGGCTCGTCCGTAATCAGGTCGAGGTATTCCGGCTCGGCCTGCAGGCGCAGGTGTTTACAGACTTCTTCGACTTCCTGATCGCCCACAAACGGGCCGTGCAGACGGGTGATGCGGCCACCCCCGGCCATATAGAGCATGTCGCCCTGACCCAGCAGCTGCTCGCCGCCCTGCTCACCCAGAATGGTGCGTGAGTCGATCTTGGAGGTGACCTGGAAGGAAATACGGGTCGGGAAGTTGGCCTTGATGGTGCCGGTGATGACATCCACCGACGGGCGCTGGGTGGCCATGATCAGGTGGATACCCGCAGCACGCGCCATCTGGGCCAGACGCTGGACGGCACCTTCCACTTCCTTGCCCGCGACCAGCATCAGGTCGGCCATCTCGTCCATCACAACGACGAGGTAGGGCATCTTCTCGGGGCGGATCTTCTCGCTCTCGTAAACCGGACGGCCCTGCTCGTCGAAGCCGGTCTGGACGGTGCGTTCGAAATGCTCGCCCTTTTCTTGCGCTTCGGCGGCACGGGCGTTGTAGCCCGCCACGTTACGCACGCCGAGCTTGGACATACGGCGATAGCGGTCTTCCATCTCGCGCACGGTCCACTTCAGCGCGACCACCGCCTTTTTCGGATCGGTTACCACTGGCGCCAGCAGGTGCGGGATGCCGTCATAGACCGACAGTTCCAGCATCTTGGGGTCGATCATGATGAAGCGGCAGTCGGCGGGGCTGTAGCGATAAAGGATCGACAGGATCATCGCATTGACGCCCACCGACTTACCCGAGCCCGTGGTACCGGCAATCAGCAGGTGGGGCATTCGGGCAAGGTCGGCCACATAGGGCTCTCCGCCGATGGTTTCACCCAGCGCCAGCGGCAGCAGGTGGGTCTTCTTGTCGTATTCGCCCGACGCCAGCAGGTCGCGCAGGAAGACGGTCTGGCGCTTGGCGTTCGGCAGTTCGATACCGATGGCGTTGCGGCCCTGAACCACCGAGATACGGCAGGCCTGCGCCGACATGGAGCGGGCGATATCGTCGGCCAGCGCCACAACACGACCGTGCTTTACGCCCGGCGCGGGGACCAGTTCATAGAGGGTGACGACCGGACCGGGGCGGATCTGGTCAATGGTGCCGCGCACGCCGAACTCGTTCAGCACGCCTTCCAGCATCTTGGCGTTGGCCTTCAGCGACTCTTCATCGACATTGCCACCGCGCTGGGCAGGCTTGGCCAAAATACCCAGTGACGGCAGTTCAAAACCGTTCTCGCTTTCAAAGCGGAAGGCCTGTTGGTCGACATCGACGGCAGGCTTGGGCGCCTTGACCGCCGAGACGCGCGGCTCGGCATTGCGGGACGGCTTGGCCGAAGGCGGAGCGACAGGTGCGGCCTCCTCCCACGGTGGGGCGTAGTCGCCGTCGTCATCGGCGTCGATGTGATCGGGTGTGTGAGCAACCGGCGCATTGACCGGAGCCGCCGCCTCTGCGGCGCGCGCAGCCGCTGCCGACACAGCCGCCGAGGGGGCCATGGGCGCGCTCTGATCACCTTCGTCTTCATAGGCATCGTCGGGCAGCACATGACGAGGCTTGCGCACCTGTGCCGATTTTCCGACACGGGCAGCCTTTGGCGCGCGGGCGGACTTGGACTGTTTGCCGCCACGGGCGCGGGCCCCCTTTTCAGCGGCCCAGCCCGCCGTGTCGGTCAGGTCACCGATACGCAGGCCGATGGCATAGCCGAGGCACCACAGAGCCGCAAAAACAAACAGAATGCCGAAAATCCAGCGGCCGAATGGCACATGGATGGCCTTAAGCCCCATGTCGATCAGACCGATGACGCTGTCACCCCACAAGCCACCAAGACCACTGGCCAGCGGCCATGCAGCGGGCTTGACCGGCGCCGACAGGGCCGCAGCCAGCATCAAAGTGCCGCCAATGCTGGCGGCCAGTTTCAGGCGGCTGAGGTGCAGGCGGTGGGGCATGGTGTCGCCCAGCGCGACACCGACGCCAAAGGCGATGAAGAGCAACAGCGCGGGCCATGCGGCCAGCCCCAGAGACTGCATCATCACATCGGAAAACACCGCGCCCGAGTGACCCAGCCAGTTACGCACATCCATGGCCGAGGCCGTGTTCCAGCTGGGGTCAGCGGGGTTCCACGACACGAGTGACAGCAGCAACAAGCCGCCGATCACCGCCTGGGCCACACCGCGAAGGCGCACGGCAAAGGGCGCGCCCCACACTACGCGGACGGTATTCCAGACCCGATCAACCAGGACAGCAGCAGACATGAAGGCGGACCTCTGGCACGAACTCCCCTCGGTTGTGCCGCACTAGGGTTAACGCCCCATTTACCAGCGTGTTTTGTGACGGAGTTTGACGCTTCGGCACGCGGTTTGACGCACGGGGCTGGACGAACGGGTCCAGAGGCGCGACACATGAGCTATGAGCGGTACCGATTACGACATCATTATTGCGGGCGCAGGGCTTGCCGGCGCGACCTTTGCCCTTGCGGCGACCCAAGGCGGAACGAAGGTGGCTGTGGTCGATCCCCAGCCGTTCGAGAACCAGCTGGCCGCAACCTTTGATGGTCGCTCGACCGCTATCGCCTATTCGACCTTCCGTATGCTGGATGCGCTGGGCATGGGCCAAAGCCTTCGACCGCACGCGTGCCGGATGGACCATATTCTGGTGACCGACGGCCAGCGCCCCAGTGCGTCCAGCCGCAAACCTTCGCCCGCCTTTATCCGTTTCGACGCCGAGGAAATCGGCGACCGCAATGGCGGCGAGCCTCTGGGCTATATGCTGGAGAACCGCCGCATCCGTCAGGCGCTGGCCGAAGCCCTGCCCAAGGCGGGCGTAGAGATCATTGCCCCCGCCGCTGTGGCCTCGGTCGATGTCGGCCCCGGTCTGGCGACGGTGACGCTAAAGGACGGCCGCACGCTGAAGGCCCCGTTGGTAGTCGGTGCCGAAGGCCGCGGATCAACCGTGCGTCGTGAAGCCAAGATCGATACTCTGGGCTGGCAGTACAAACAATCCGGCGTCGTCTGCACGGTGAAACTGGGCCGCGATCACGGCAATGTGGCGCACGAATATTTCCTGCCGGATGGTCCGTTCGCCATCCTGCCATTGACCGAACAGCGCGCCTCTCTGGTCTGGACCGAGAGCACCCGCCGTGCCGAAGCGCTGAAGACCTGTTCGGACGAGGCGTTCAGCGCCCACCTGTTCCGACGCTTTGGTGAATTCCTCGACAGTGTCGAAGTGGTCGGCCCGCGGTTTGTCTATCCGCTGAGCCTGCAGCTGGCCGAGAACCTGATCGCGCCGCGCATCGCCATTCTGGGCGACGCTGCCCACGGCGTGCACCCTGTGGCCGGTCAGGGCCTGAACATGGGTTTGAAGGATGCGGCGGCCTTGGCCGAGGTGCTGACCGAGGCCCTGCGTCTGGGTGAAGATATCGGCTCGGAACTGGTGCTGGAGCGCTATGCCCGCTGGCGCCGGTTCGACAATGCCGTTCTGGCCGCCGGTTTCGACGGCTTTGTACGCCTGTTCTCCAATGACCTGCCGCCCGTTCGTCTGGCCCGCGATGTCGGCATGGCCGTGGTCAACCGCATCGGCCCGCTGCGCCGCGCCTTCATGCACGAGGCCGGCGGTGCCACCGGTGACCTCCCTCGCCTCTTGCGAGGCGAGAGTCTTTAGGTGCCTCGAGCCGCGTAGCGGCTCGGGCGTTCCGCTACGTTCGCCGCGCGGCGGCTCACGGCTTGAGCGGATTGAGCTCTAGATAGCCAACCTCACGCTTTTGCACCACGCGCCCGCAGGGTCGCGTGTCAGCACACCCCTTGTCGCTCAAGCATCGAGGCCCCGCGGGCCGAGCGATAGCGACCAAACCGCAAAAGGGCCGCAGCAACGCTGCGGCCCTTTGTGCGAAAAGCATAATGCACGAAGCTTAGTCTTCTAAGCTTCGTGCCTCTTCAACCAGCATGATCGGCACGCCTTCGCGGATCGGGAAGGCCAGTTTGGCGCTGGCGGAGACCAGTTCGCCGCGTTCGCGGTCATAGGTCAGACGGCCACGGGTGACCGGGCAGACCAGAACTTCAAGAAGGCGGGGGTCGACCGTTACCGGCGTGTTGAAATCGTCGCTCATGCGGGTGTTGTAATCCTCATCGCCGCAGGGTGAAAGCCTTGGGCCGCGAAAGCCTATTGGACGCTGGGATTTATGTCCTCGTCGCCCGCCGCATCGATCTGCATCAAGGCCTTCAGGGCTTCGCTGCGTTCGTTGAGGGTCATGGCCTCGATCAGAGCCTGTTTCTCGGCGGGCTCGAACGGCAGCCCCATGGCCAGACTGTTGACCAGGGCCTCTACCGGAGCGGCCTCTGCCGTGTCCCAGTCGATCTCCAGGCCGCGACGACCCAGATAGGGGCGCAGGGCATCCAGAAAGGCATCGCGCTGGAAGGACGGAAACTCGTCCGGCCCGTCCAGATCCATTTCATAAGGCGCGAAGTCGGCCCGTACCTGACGATAGGGCGTCTTGACCTGAAGCTCGTTGGCAATGCGGAAGCGGCTGATCCCCGTCAGGGTGATCAGATAGCGTCCATCGGAGGTCTCGGCGAAGCTGGTAATGCGGCCTGCACAGCCAACCCGCATCAACGGCGGCTGTTCGCCCGTCGGCCCGACCGTCTGGATCATGCCGATCAGACGGTCGCCTGCCATGGCGTCATCCACCATGTTCAGATAGCGCGGCTCGAACACATTCAGCGGCAGTTGGCCGCGGGCCAGCAGGATGGTTCCGGGCAAGGGAAAGACCGGGATAACCTGCGGCAAATCCGACGATCTGACATAGCCCTGAGCCATCCTGTGACCTTTCATTATCAGGTGAACAGAATGGCCGACAGACGGCGGCGGCCGTCCTTGGCGACATCGCTCATGGTGCCAGCGGCTTCAAACACGGTCAGCAGCTCCTTACGGGCCGCCTGTTCGTTCCATTCGCGGTCCTTGGCGATGATCTCAAGCAGGTGATCCGAGGCACCCTTGAAATCGCCCGAGGCGGCGAGCGCCTGTGCCAGTTCAAAGCGGGTCTGGTGGTCGTCAGGATTGGCGGCCAGCTTTGCATCCAGTTCGGCCGTTGCGCCCGAGGCCTCGCCGCCCTTGGCCGCAAGAGCCAGTTGCGCGCGCAGGCTTTGCACCGCGGGTTCTTTGGAGTCCGCCGGAGCCATGGCCAGAGTCTGCGCGGCCTGCTCGGCGTCGCCATCAGCCATATAGACGCGGGCCATACCGGCAATGGCCTTTTCGTTCTTCGGGTCCATGGTCAGGACCTGAGCGAAGGCCTGTGCGGCGCCGCCGATGTCGTTCAGGGTCAGGCTTTCTTCGCCCAGACCCAGCAGTTGTTCGATGTCGGTGTTGGCGCCCGTGCCGCCCGTCAGGCGATCGATAAAGGCCTTGATCTGGCTTTCCGGAACCGCGCCCTGGAAGCCATCGACCGGCTGGCCGTTGACGAAGGCATAGACAGTCGGGATCGACTGCACGCGCAGTTGGCCCGCATAGGCCGGATTGGCGTCCACATCGATCTTGACCATCTTCACTGCACCACCGGCAGCACGGACGTTCTTCTCAAGCAGCGGGCCCAGCGTACGGCACGGGCCGCACCACGTGGCCCAGAAGTCGACGATGACCGGCTGGGTCTTCGACGCCTCGACCACGTCCTGCATGAAGGTCGCGTCGGTGCCGTCCTTGATCAGGTCGGACGGTGCGGCGGACGGGTCGGTAAGGCTCATAGAAGTCGGGTCCTGCAAAAGGAAATAGGTCGTTTCTGTTCATGTGGTCCCGACCGCTGCCAGACTCAAGAGGCAGCTAGACGGTGACGCGCTCCAGAGTCTCGAAATCCACCACGAAAGGCGGGCGTTTCAGGGTTTCCAGAAAGCGGCGGAAGTCGCTTTGTCGCAGGCCCGTCGTCGCCGTGTTCACCAGAGGGTGGAAGTTGACGATGTCGGCTTCCCACAGGGCACGGTCCAGAACGAAGGTCACACGCTGGTCAGGATCGTTGATCAGGCCCAGCGCCGTCACCGATCCGGGGCGCACGCCCAGACATTCCCAAAGCAGGGTCTCGTTGCCGAACGACAGACGGTCAGAGCCCATCACCTTATGGGCGCGTTTCAGATCGATCACCGTGTCCTGCTTGGCCGAGATCAGCCAGATCCGGCCCTTCTTGTCCTTCAGGAAGAGGTTTTTGGTATGGGCCCCGGGCATGTCCGCCTTGAGGTCCAGCCCCTCCTCCACCCGAAAAACGGCGGGATGATCATAGGTGGTCTGATCAATGCCATGCTCGGCCAGATAGGCCAGCAGGGCGGCGCGATCATAGGCGGGGACGAAATCGGACGCAGGTTCTGTCACTGGAATGTTCATAGGCCTTGTCGGGCGGGGTATGGCGACGTTAGGGGAAGAGGAAGTCTCATCGTTACCCCGTGGAGCCGCGACTTGGAACTGGAATGCTATCCGATGCACGCCCGCCCGTGCGATCTGGTGCCGGGGCGGCAATCCCGTAACTGGATGGACGCCTTTGCGGCGCGCCACCCCTATCGTTGTCTGCCGTTGAATATGGCCAATACGACGGGTTGGGAAATCCTGTGCCCGATCGGTTTTACCGCCGAATGGAACGGCGGCCCACATCAGGATGACATCAAGATCACGCCCGAGCGCCACACGCCGGACCTGAACCATTTCGTCACCTCGCACTTTTCGCGCGGCGTGCTGACCATGCACCCGCAGTATCTGTTCCGCACCCCGCCGGGCTGGGGCCTGATCGCCAAGGGCGCGCCGAACCATGTGAAGGACGGCATCCAGCCGCTGGAAGGCATTATCGAGACCGACTGGCTGCCCTTCCCCTTCACCATGAACTGGATCTTCACCCGCCCCGGCAAGATCAAGTTCGAACGTGGCGAGCCCTTCTGCTTCATCCTGCCCATCGAGCACCACAAGGTGGAGGCGATGCAGCCGGTAATCCGCGACCTGAACTCCAACCCCGGCATGCGCGAACAGTTCGAGGCGTGGAACCGCGCCCGTACCGACTTCAACAACCGTCTGGCCAACCACGATCCGGCAGCGGTGAAGGAGGCGTGGCAGCGGTATTACTTCAAGGGCGAAGTTCCCGAGGAAATGGCCAAGGCCCCCGAGACCCACGCGAACAAGCGCCGTCTCAAGGCCCCTCGCCTCGGCTAAAGCTTCACGTGAAACAAAAAGGCCCGCTGCGAACACAGCGGGCCTTTTCTCTATTTGGTCATACCGGCCTTAGGGCTGGAGACGATAGCCACCGGCGTCGGTCAGCAACAGGCGGGCCTGACCCGGCTCGGCCTCGATCTTTTGACGCAGGCGATAGATGTGGGTTTCCAACGTGTGGGTGGTCACACCGGCATTATAGCCCCACACCTCGGTCAGCAGCTCTTCGCGCGACACCGGCTTGGTGCCTGCACGATAGAGATACTTCAGGATGTTGGTTTCCTTCTCCGTCAGGCGGACCTTTTTGCCGCTGGCGTCGACCATCATCTTGGAGGCAGGGCGGAATTCGTACGGGCCGATCTGGAAGACCGCGTCTTCAGACTGTTCGTGGCTGCGCAGATGGGCGCGGATACGGGCCAGCAGGACAGCAAACCGGAACGGCTTGGTCACATAGTCATTGGCTCCGGAATCCAGACCCAGGATGGCGTCTGCGTCCGACGACTGACCGGTCAGCATGATGACCGGTGTCGAAACACCCGCCTTGCGGATCAGGCGGCAGGCCTCGCGGCCATCCATGTCGGGCAGGTCAACGTCCAGCAGGATCAGGTCGGCGCGGCTTTCGCGGGCCTGTTTTACCCCCTCCGTAGCTGTGGGGGCCTGAACCGGACGAAACTCCTCGTGCAGAGCCAGTTGCTCGGCGAGGGCTTCGCGCAGGTCGTCGTCATCGTCGATGATCAGGATCGTCTTGGGCGTCGGCATAGGAAGACAATGGCGATCATCGTCTCAAAAGCCAACAGGGAGAGGCCGTAATACGTCGTAATCAGGCGCTTTTTGCCGCTTTTCGTTCGCCAAACAAAGCTGAGCCGACGCGGACATGGGTCGCCCCGCAGGCAATAGCGGTTTCGAAGTCACCACTCATGCCCATGGACAGCACGGTCAGCCCGTTACGCTTGGCCAAGCTTTGCAACAGCAAGAAATGCGGCGTCGGGTCCTGATCGACGGGCGGAATACACATCAGCCCCTCGATGTTCAGCCCATAGGTGTCGCGCGCGACCTTGATCAGCGCATCGACGTCATCCGGAAGAACGCCAGCCTTTTGCGGTTCCGCCCCGGTATTGACCTGAACCAGAAGTCGCACCGACCTACCGGTCTTTTGCTGGGCCTCGGCAACGGCGACGGCCAGTTTTTCACGGTCCAGCGTCTCGATCACATCAAACAGGCGCACCGCATCCAGCGCCTTATTGGTCTGAAGCGGGCCGATCAATCGCAACTCCAAACCGTCGCGTTGGTGGGCCCAATGGGTTTGGGCTTCCTGCACGCGGTTTTCGCCAAAGACGGTCTGGCCAGTGGCCAAGGCTTCGGACAGCGCCTCGGCAATCTGGGTCTTGCTGACCGCCGTCAGCACCACTTCGGATGTCTTGCGTTGTGCGTCGTGACAGGCTTTGTCGATCTGGGCGCGCACGGTTGCGAAACGCTCAGCAATCGATGGCGATGGATGCGAGGCAGACATGATCCTCTCCGAGGCAGCGACGACCCTTTGGGACACGGCGAAGGCTCTAGCCCTTCAGGTCGTCCCTGTCAGCCCGTCCGCCCGTCCTGCCCTGCCGCCGCTGTTGTTCTTCACCGATCCGGACCGCACGCCGGAGCCATGGCGCACCGCTGAAAATCTGCCGCGCGGGGCGGGTGTGGTGTTTCGCGCTTTTGCCGCCGAGGATGCCGTCGAACAGGGACTGAAACTGCGCGCCGCCTGTGACCGCGCAGGCGTGGTGTTGCTGGCGGGGCGCGATGTGGAACTGGCCGAGGCGATCCGGGCCGATGGCCTGCATCTACCGGAGCGACTGCTGGGCCGTGCGGGCTCTGTTAGAGCCGATCATCCCGACTGGCTGGTCACAGGGGCTGTGCATCAGGCCGAAAACTGGCGGCTGGCGAAATCACTGGATGCCGCCATTGTCTCGCCGGTGTTTCCGGCGGGTGGGGCTTCGGCCGCCAAGGCCGCGCTCAGGCTGGACGGGTTTCAGGCCCTGACCGAACAGGCCCCCTGCCCCGTCTATGCGCTGGGCGGCATATCGCCGGGCAATGCGCACAGCCTGTTGCAGACACGCGCCTGCGGTTTCGCCGCCGTGGATGCGATTACAGCCGCCTTTGGCTGATTAGAATTTGAAGATGGTTTCCAGACGCACGCGCGGTTGGCTGCGGCGGTCGGTTTCCTGTGCGCGGGCCGGATCGCGTTCCGGCGTCGCCAGCTGGGCCGCTGCACCCACGCGCAGGCGCGGGCTGAGGCGATAGTAGGCACCGGCTTCAACATCGCCGAGGTCATACTCGCGACCTACCGGCTGGTTCAGGTTGAAGTTCAGGCCCCAACGGCCGCTTTCCGACCAGCGTAGACCACGGCGCTGCGGCTGCTGGGGCGAAGCCCCGCGTTCCGTCGCGGTGGAGACCGGCTGGTTGATGGCTTGGGCCAGATTGACCTGGTTGGCGCGGGTCTGGGCCGAGGCGTGCGTGGTCGTCCCGGCCAAGGCCAGGGCACCGACTGCTGCCATCATTGCGACTTTCGTGCGCATCATTCCCAAGTCCGTCCAAGACTGTCGCCCCTATGTGGGCGACATCTCAAATCAATCAATCCTGCATTCATCCACAGGACTGCCCGATTAGACACCGTCGTTTGCTGGGGTCAACGCTTGCGGCATGAACGTACGCCAATCCTTGCGGTTCCGCTTCGAGTCTGTGGACACCTGTGTCACTGACGTCACGCAATTGGCGTGCAAACCGAGTCAGTTACGCTGAAATCCACTTATCGGGAAAACACCTGTTCGGGCCGTTTGATGCCTGATTTGCGATTACAAGGTCATCTGTTGGCCTTACAACGCTTCCATAGAGTGTAGATCAGCTTGTCACGCCCCCTTTTCAGCGTGTTATAGAGCGTGAATCCGGCGACGCGGGTTCGCTGCTAAGGCAGCGGGTTCGGCGCGCCACGTCGATGACCTATTTGGAGATCTCGGAATGGCTCTTGTTCGTGGCGCAGCAATCGCCCTGGTCGCTACCGGCCTGCTAGTGAGTGGCTGCTCCAGCCTTCCGCTCATCGGTAAGAAAGAAACCAAGGCTGTGACGGTCGAAGATCGTCTGGGCATTGGCGTGAACGCCTTCCTGTGGCGTGCGACCCTCGACACCCTGTCCTTCATGCCGCTAGCCAGTGCCGACCCATGGGGCGGCGTGGTCAACTATGACTGGTACATCAACCCGCAAGCGCCGAACGAGCGCTTCAAGGCCACCGTCTTCATCCTTGACCGCCGCCTGCGCGCCGATGCGCTGAACGTGGCTGTGACCAAGGAAGTGCAAGACGGTAGCGGCCAGTGGGTCACCGCACCGGTGGCTGCTCAGACCGAAACCGATCTGGAAAACGCCATCCTGACCAAGGCACGCCAGCTCAACCTCGCCGGCACAGGCCGCTAAAGGCCCGCCCTACCCTCTCGTTTTTGTTTCAACGCTAGACCTCAGGCATGCCTCACGCTTCCCGCCTGAGGCATCGCTTAGGATTAGCCGTGGCCCGCTACGAGCCCAAAGTTACCGAACCTCGCCAACAGGCCCGCTGGGCCGACGCCAACGTCTTTACGGCTCCCAACGAGGATACCGGTCGCCCGAAATACTACGTCCTCGAGATGTTCCCCTATCCGTCGGGCAACATCCACATGGGCCACGCCCGCAACTATGTGATGGGCGACGTCATCGCCCGCTGGAAGCGTGCGCAGGGCTTTGACGTGCTTCACCCGATGGGCTGGGACGCGTTCGGCATGCCAGCGGAAAACGCCGCCATGGAGCGCGGCGTACATCCGGGCGACTGGACCTATTCCAACATCGACAACATGCGCTCGCAGCTGAAGCTGCTGGGCTTGTCGCTGGACTGGTCGCGCGAATTCGCCACCTGTGATCCGGAATATTATGGCCAGCAACAGGCGTGGTTCCTGGAGCTGATGAAGCGTGGCCTCGTCTACCGCAAGGAAGGCACCGTCAACTGGGATCCGGTCGACAACACCGTTCTGGCCAATGAACAGGTGATCGACGGTCGCGGCTGGCGTTCGGGCGCTCTGGTCGAGAAGCGCAAGCTGACCCAGTGGTTCATCCGCATCACCGATTATGCTGATGACCTGATCGACGGCCTGAAGGAACTGGAAGGCCGCTGGCCCGACAAGGTCCGCCTGATGCAGGAAAACTGGATCGGTCGCTCCAAGGGTCTGCAAATGACCTGGGCCTTCGCTGGCACCGCACCGGCTGGCTATGAAAACGGGGTGGAAATCTACACCACCCGTCCAGACACCTTCTATGGGGCCTCCTTCGTGGGTCTGGCCCCTGACCACCCCATTTCCAAGCAACTGGCCGACGCTGACCCCAAGGTCGCCGATTTCGTCGCCGAGTGCCGCAAGGGGGGGGCCTCGCAAGCCGAGATCGAGCAGGCTGAAAAGATTGGCTTGGACACCGGCCTGAAGTGCGTACACCCGTTCACCGGCGAGGAAGTGCCGGTGTGGATCGCCAACTTCATCCTGTCGGAATACGGTACGGGTGCCATTTTCGCTTGTCCCGCCCACGACCAGCGCGACCTCGACTTCGCCCGCAAATACGGCCTTCCGGTCAAGGCTGTGGTGCGCCCGCACGATGCCGACGAGACCTTCGCCGTCGAGGACGAGGCCTATACGAGCCCCGGTGTCCTGTTCAACTCGGACTTCATGAATGGCATGGAGATCGAAGAGGCCAAGGCCGCTGCGATCGCCAAGATCGAAGAAGCCGGTTCGGGCAAGGGCACGACCATCTACCGTCTGCGCGACTGGGGCGTCAGCCGCCAGCGCTATTGGGGCTGCCCGATCCCGGTCATCCACTGTGAAGACTGTGGCGTGGTGCCGGTGCCTGCCGACCAGCTGCCGGTCGAGCTGCCCAAGGACGTGACGTTCGACGTGCCGGGCAACCCTCTGGACCGTCACCCGACGTGGAAACACGTCAACTGCCCGACCTGCGCCAAGCCCGCCCGCCGCGAGACCGATACGCTGGATACCTTCGTGGATTCCAGCTGGTATTTCGCGCGCTTTACCGATCCGAAGGCCTCGACGCCGATCAACAAGGATGCCGCCAAGCGCTGGCTGCCGGTTGACCAGTATATCGGCGGCATCGAACACGCCGTGCTGCACCTGCTGTACGCCCGCTTCATCACCCGCGCCCTGTCGGATGCGGGTCTGATGGACGTGAAGGAACCGTTCGCGGGTCTGTTCACCCAGGGCATGGTGGTCCACGAAACCTATTTCGACGGCCACGAGCCAAGCGGTAAGCCCAAATGGGTCGAGCCGACCGACGTCCAGATCGAGCATGTTGACGGCAAGCGCATCGCCCGCCGTCTCTCGACAGGTGCTGAAATCAGCATCGGCGAAGTCGAGAAGATGTCTAAGTCGAAGAAGAACGTCGTCGCCCCTGTCGACATCATCGAGACCTACGGCGTTGATGCAGGTCGCCTGTTCGTCCTGTCCGACAGCCCGCCGGAGCGTGACGTGCAATGGTCGACCGGCGGCGTTGAAGGGGCTTCGCGCTTCGTGCAGCGCGTCTGGAACGAATTTGACGCCTATGACGCCTCGGCTCCGGCCAATGCCGATGTTGACGCCAGCCTGATCCGCGAGACGCACAAGGCCATCAAGGCCGTGAGCGAAGGCATCGACAGCTTCCGCTTCAACTCGGCCATCGCCAAGCTGTATGCCTTCCTCGGTGTACTGAAAGACCACGCCAAGGCCGGCGGCGAAGCCCGCAAGGTCGCGCTTTCTGCACTAGCTCGTCTGGTCGCACCGTTCACGCCGCACCTGGCCGAGGAGGGCTGGACCCGTCTGGGCATGGACGGCATGGTCCTTGAGGCCGAGTGGCCGGTCTATGACGCCAAGCTGGCCGCGGACAATCAGGTCATCATGCCGGTGCAGATCGGCGGCAAGCGTCGCGGCGAAGTGCAAATGCCGCGCGGTGCCGATCAAGCGGATGTGGAAGCGGCAGCGCTCGCCAATCCGACCGTTAAGGCCTACCTTGAGACCAACAACCTGACGGTCCGCAAGGTGATTGTGGTGCCGGACCGCATTGTGAACCTGGTGGCCAACTGATGAAGCGCATCTTCCCCCTGTCTGTCCTCGCGGCTTCGGCTGTCATGCTGTCTGCCTGTGGGTTCACGCCCATCTATGGACAGACGGGGGAAGGTGCCATCGGTGGCCAACTGGCACAGATTGCTGTCAGCACCCCGGATGATCGCCTTGGCTATCGTCTTCGCGAGCAGCTTGAGGATGCCTTTGGCCGCAACCCGGCCCTGCCGGTGCAATACCGTCTGCAGGCCGAGGTGGAGCAGTCGCGTCTGCCGCTGGGTCGCCGCATCGACGATACAGCCACCCGCTATCAGCTGACGGTGACGGCCAAATGGTCGCTCACCCCTGTAGCGGGCGGAGAGCCCATCAAGGGCGAGCGTACCACCACCACCACCTATGCCTCCGCAGACCAACCCTATGCGGCTATTGCGGCCCAGCAGGACGGCGAAGACCGCGCCGCCGCCGATCTGGCCCGTCTGATCCGGATGGACCTGATGCGCGTGCTGGCGGCCCGCTGAGCCTTAAGGAGAGCGCCGCGTGATCCTCTCCAAGCGGCCTGAAATCGAACGGTTTCTGAAGGCCCCCGACGCACACATCCGCGTCGCCCTGATCCATGGCAAGGACCGTTCGGGCGTGGCCGAGCGGGCCGTGGCCCTGTGCAAGACAGTGACGCCGGATCTGAATGATCCGTTCAACGTCACTGTGCTGACGGAATCCGATATCGAAGCCGATCCGATCAAGCTGGAAGAGGCGCTGACGGCCTTGTCCATGCTGGGTGATCGCCGCCTGATCCGCGTGCGTCTTGGCGATCCCAAGGCCAGCGTGGACAAGGCTGTTGCCGCCGCCGCCACCGCCCATGCCGAGGGCCAGTATAATCCAGACGCGTTGCTGGTCATCGAAGCGGGCGCTCTGGGCCGTGAATCCACGCTTCGAAAAGCCACTGAAAAAGCCAGCGGGGCCGCTGCCATCGCCTGTTACGAGGACGAGGTCGGCGACGTGGCCCGCATGACGCGAGAAGCCTTGGCCGCAGAAAAGGTCAGCCTGTCTTCGGATGCTCTGGACCGGTTTGTCGCCCGCCTACCCCGCGAACGCGGCCTGATGCGTCAGGAGATCGAGCGGCTGGTCCTCTATATCGGTCCGGGCTCAGGCCGCACCATCGATCTGGAAGAGCTGGAAAAGCATCTGGGCGTCGAACCGGACGCTTCCCTATCCGACGCCGCTCTCCAGGCGTTTGGAGGCCGCGCAGGGCCTGCGCAATCGGGCCTGAGGCGCGCTCTAGCCGAGGGCGAAAGCGCCGTCATGGCCGTGCGCATGGTGTCCATGCACCTCGCAAAATTACGCCGGATCAATGTGTTACAGGCCGCTGGCCAAGGGGCCAAAGAGGCCGCCAAGGCCGCAGGCGTGTTCTGGAAACAGGAAGCCGAAATGCTGCGTCAGGCGCGGAGCTGGAAGCTGGAAGCGCTCGACGAAGTCCTGCAAAGCGTCAACACGGCCGATGTCGCTACCAAGACAACCGGCATGCCCGAGCATTTGATTGCCGAGCGCCTGCTGCTGGAGATCTCCGCCCGCGCGCGCCGGATGGGGCTTTAGCCGCGGTGTGACATGCGGCGGAAGGCTGGCTTATTCAGTGCTGCCGCTTCTCTTTGTAGCTGTTTTTCAAGGGATTTTGCGTCCATGCCCTTGCCCACGCCCGTGCCACCGGCCTTGGCCGCCTTTTTGGCTTCCAGCGCACGACGCATGGACTCAGCGAGGGGAGTTTTGGGGGCGTTGTCAGTCATGAACGACCCCATAGCATAACGGGCCCCGAAAGGCCCGCCTGCGATCACATCAGTTGCGCATCAGACGGCGGCAAAGCTCGTCCAACTGTTCCAGCGTCTGATAGCCGATGGTCAATGCGCCCTTCCCGCCCTTGTCCAGCAGAGCGACCTTCAAGCCGAGAGCATCCGAAAGGTCTTGCTCAAGGGCTGCGATATCGGCTGCGCCTTCATTATTGAAGGCCGCCTGCGGTTTGGACGGTTTGGGGCCTTCTGCCGACTTGCGGGCCAGCATTTCGGTCTGACGAACATTCAGGCCCTTGGAGATGATCTCTTCGGCCAATTCTTCGGGGTTCGGGGCCGTGATCAGAGCGCGGGCGTGACCGGCCGTCAGGCGGCCATGCACCACATGTTCACGCACGGCGGGCGGCAGTTGCAGCAAACGCAGCGTATTGGCCACGTGCGAGCGGCTTTTGCCGACAACGCCCGCTACCGCATCTTGCGTCCGTCCGAACTTTTCCATCAGTTGGGCGTAGGCGTTGGCCTCTTCCATCGGGTTCAGGTCGGCGCGCTGAACGTTTTCGATGATGCCGACTTCCAGCACCTCGACATCATCCATTTCGCGCACAACGACCGGCACCTGGGTGACGCGGGCGGCCTGCGCCGCGCGCCAGCGGCGCTCACCGGCGATGATTTGATAGACCCCCTTCTCGCCCGGTTGCGGACGCACGAGGATAGGCAGCAGAACGCCTTTGTCGCGAATAGAGGCCGTCAGCTCGTCCAGATCTTCCTTGCGGAACACCTTACGCGGCTGATCGGGGTTGGCTTTCAGGTTCTCGATCGGCACACGCTGAACGCCCGCAGGCGCGGACGAGGTCGCGTCAACGGCCACTGCCTCTTGAGCGTTTTCACCCAGAAGGGCCGAAAGGCCCCGTCCCAAACCGCGCTGACGTTCAGACAAGATACGGATTCCGTTTCAGTTTTTACTCGGTTAGGCCGCGACGGCCTGTCGGCGCTGGCGCTCACGCGCCACCACTTCACGCGCCAGTTTCAAATAGGCCTGGCTGCCTGCACATTTCAGATCGTAGATCAGCGCAGGCTTGCCGTAGGACGGTGCCTCAGACACGCGCACATTGCGCGGGATCACACTTTCATAAACCTTGTCGCCAAAGTGGGCGCGCACATCGGCGGCCACCTGCCCCGATAGGGCGTTACGGCGATCATACATGGTCAAAACAAGACCTTGAATTTCCAGCGTCGGGTTCAGGTTCTGCTTCACCATGTCGATGGTGCGCATCAGTTGTGTCAGACCTTCCAGCGCAAAAAACTCGCACTGCAACGGGACCAAAACCGCATCGGCGGCCGCCATGGCATTCAGCGTGAGCAAGTTCAGAGACGGCGGACAGTCGATCAGCACATAATCGAACTTGCTCTCGCCCCCCGATCCTTGCGCCTCCAGTGCATCGCGCAGTCGGTATGACCGGCGGTCTGCCTGACTGAGTTCGATCTCTACGCCCGACATATCGGGGTCCGAGGTCACGATGTAGAGCCCTGGCACGGCCGTTTCGACGGCAGTTTCGTCAATCGGGCGACCATCGACAATAACGTCATAGATGGTCACGCGACGCGTTTCACGTGGAACACCCAGACCGGTCGAGGCATTGCCCTGCGGGTCCATATCCACGATCAGCACCTTTTCGCCGATCGCGGCCAAAGCTGTACCCAGATTGATGGCCGTCGTGGTCTTACCCACGCCGCCCTTCTGGTTCGATACCGCAAGGACGCGGGTCGTTTTCGGTTTATCGGACACGACGCAAACTCCCCACTGAGACGATACGGCCACGCGGATCACTGCGCGAGACTTCCAGATTGGAGTCAAAATGCCAGACACGGGCCGCTTCTTTCAACTCAGCTTCGGCTTTCTCGCCCTTGAGGAACAGGCCTTTTGCACCGCGTTGGAAGTAGGGCTGTGCATAACCCAGTAATTTCTCCATAGCCGCCACAGCACGTGCGGTAACGATCTCGACCTTCACCTGCTGCTCCTCGGCACGGCCATTGATGACGGTCGCAGGCAAACCCAGCGCATCAACGATCGTCTGAAGGAAGCGGCAGCGCTTGCCCAGAGAGTCGATCAGCCAGACGTGCGCCCCTTCCCGTCCCTTTAGCATGATCGCCAGCACGACGCCGGGGAAGCCTGCGCCTGCCCCCAGATCAGCCCAGGTCTTGGCTTCGGGTTCAATGGACAACAGCTGGGCGCTGTCCCACGCATGCCGGTTCCAAAAATCAGGAATTGTGTCCGGACCCACCAGATTCATCACCTGATTGGCCTCGGTCAGCATGTCGAGGAAAGTTTTCAGATCAGCGATCTGGGTGTCGGTTGCGCCGGTCTGCGCGCGGAACTGGGCGATAGGGTCCATAGGATTCCGCTCTTAGGCGACGACAGTTTGCAGATCGGCTTGCAGCGAGGCTGCCTTTTTGACGTGCGCGAGCAAGGCCGTCAAAGCCCCTGGCGTCATGCCTTCGATACGGCCCGCCTGCCCCAGGGTCTGCGGGCGCACCATCGACAGCTTCTCGCGCACTTCATTGGACAGGGCTCCGATAGCCGAATAGTCGAGATCGGCAGGCAGTTTCAGCCCCTCTTCACGACGCAAGGCCTCGGCGTCCTGCACCTGACGATCCAGATAGCCGGCATAGACGGCGTCAATCTCAACCTGCTCGCGGACGGCGGGTGTCCAGCCCGCTATCTCGGGCACCACGCTGACGAAATGTTCCAGAGACACGTCGGGGAAGGACAGCAAATCGCGTATCGAGCGGCGCTGACCATCGGCGTTGACAGTGATGCCAAGTGCACCCGCCTCTTTGGGCGTAAACAGCGTTTCACGTGAAACACGGTTCGCCGAGTATAACCGGTCAGCCTTCTCGAGCCATACTTTCTCGCGATCGGTACCCACAACACCGGCTTTGATACCCAGCGGCGTCAGGCGGATATCGGCATTGTCGGCGCGCAGGGTCAGACGATATTCGGCGCGGCTGGTGAACATGCGATACGGTTCGGTGACCCCGCGGGTCACCAGATCATCGATCATCACGCCGATATAGGCTTCGTCGCGACCAAAGATCACGGCGTCATTGCCTGCGGCATGACGGGCAGCGTTCAGGCCCGCAATCAGGCCTTGGGCTCCTGCTTCTTCATAACCGGTCGTGCCATTGATCTGGCCCGCCAAATAGAGGCCCGGACGTTTCTTGACTTCCAGCGCAGGGGTCAGTTCACGCGGATCGACATAGTCATATTCAATGGCATAGCCGAAGCGGAAGACTTCGACGCTCTCAAGCCCCGGCATGGTGCGCAGGAACGCCATCTGCGTGGCGTCCGAAACCGAGGTCGAAATGCCATTCGGATAAACCGTCGGATCGTCCAGACCTTCCGGCTCGAGAAAGACCTGATGGCTCGTCTTGTCGGCGAACCGGACGACTTTGTCTTCGATAGACGGGCAATAGCGGGGACCACGACCCGACAAACGACCCCCATAGACAGCGCTTTCGCCGAGGTTGTCGGCAATGATGCGATGGGTCTCTTCGGTCGTGTGGGTAATGCCACACGCGATCTGCGGCACTTCGATTTTGTCGGTCAGGAAGGAAAACGGCACCGGCTGATCGTCAGCCTGCTGCATCTCCAAACGGTCCCAAGCAATCGTACGGCCATCCAAACGCGCGGGTGTACCGGTCTTCAAGCGACCCATCATTAGATCCGCCGCATGCAGATCAGCGGCCAGACCGGTTGACGGTTCCTCGCCGTGGCGGCCCGCAGGAATGCGCAGGTCACCGCGATGGATTACGCCATTCAGGAAGGTGCCTGTAGTCAAAACCACGGCCCCTGCCCTAAGGGTTTCACCCGCGGCAGTCGTCACGCCGACCACGCGGTCACCATTCAGGATCAGACCTTCGGCCGTGCCAGCCATCAGGGTCAGGTTCGGGTAATCTGCCAACTCAGCCTGCATAGCTTCGCGGTAAAGCTTGCGGTCGATCTGGCTGCGCGGGCCGCGCACAGCCGCCCCCTTGGAACGATTAAGCAGACGGAACTGGATGCCCGACCTGTCGCCGAGACGCGCCATGACGCCATCGAGGGCGTCGATCTCGCGCACGAGGTGGCCCTTACCCAGACCGCCGATGGCCGGATTACAGCTCATCTCGCCGATGGTTTCGAGCTTCTGGCTCAACAGCACGGTGCGCGCACCAAAGCGAGCCGCTGCCGTGGCGGCTTCACAACCAGCATGGCCACCGCCGATGACGATGACGTCGAAATGGTAATCCGGGGTCGAACTCATGCGGTTCACATAGTGCATCCGGCGGCAAATCTCTACCGCCCGAAGCATCACGGTTTCACGTGAAACCGCCTATTTACCGATACAGAAGGAGGAGAAGACCTCCCCCAGTATGTCTTCGACACCAATGGCTCCCGTGACGCGAGCCAAGGCATCGGCGGCGCGGCGCAGATCGTCGCCTGCCATTTCGGGTGCAATATCCAGTGCGCGACGTCCTGCCTCCACCGCGGCCAGCGCCTCGACCAGACGGCGACGGTGGCGTTCTCGCGTTACAGCAGGGAAGTCAGCACCCGATAGGTCACGGGCCAGACGCGCCGAAATCCAGTCGTGAAGTTGGCTTAGCCCCTGTCCCGTCGCGGTGCTGACCGTCAGGGCTTCAATGTCGGGAACGGCCTCTAGGGTGCCCAAGTCAGCCTTATTCAAAATCTGAAGATCGGACGAACGGACGAAACTGGCCGCCGGATCGTCGCCCTCGGTCTGCGATGGGGAACGGACCCACAGGCGAAGGTCGGCACTTTCGGCACGCGCGCGCGCGCGACGAATGCCTTCGGCTTCGACAGGGTCGTCACTCTCGCGAAGACCCGCGGTGTCCGACAGAGTTACCGCATAGCCGCCGATCATGATGTCGGCATCCAGCACATCGCGTGTGGTGCCCGCAATCGGGGTGACAATGGCGGCTTCGCGCGCGGTCAGTGCGTTAAACAGCGAAGACTTGCCCGCATTGGTCTCGCCGATCAGGACGATGCGATAGCCCTCGCGCACACGGCGGCCACGATCGGAATCTTCCAAACCCTTGCGCAGGTCCGACGCCAGTTGGTCCAGAACCGGCCCTGCGGTACGCGCCAGATTGTCCGGCACCTCTTCATCCGGAAAGTCGATTTCGGCCTCAACCAGAGACAGGGCTTTCAGCAGATCGCGGCGGAAACGGGCGTAGGTTTCAGATAGCGCACCGTCCAGCTGTCCCAGCGCCTGCGCCTTCTGGGCCTCGGTTTCGGCGTCGATCAGGTCGGCCACGGCCTCGGCCTGCGCCAAATCCATACGGCCGTTCTGGAAGGCGCGGCGGGTGAACTCACCGGCTTCGGCCGGCCGCAGGCCTTCGGCGATCAAGGCCTTGCTGGCCGCTTCGATGACGGCGCGACCACCATGCAGATGCAGTTCGACGCTGTCTTCGCCCGTATAGGAATTCGGTCCCACAAAACGCAGGATCAGCGCCTGATCCACCAGTTGTCCGTCGTGAGTGATGTTGCGCACCGACGCCAGACGCGGCTTTACGCCCCCTGCTCCAATGCGTTCCAGAACCTCGGCGGTGTCTGGGCCAGAAACACGGATGATCGCCACCGCCCCGCGCCCCGGCGGGGTGGCAAGCGCAAAGATGGTGTCAGTCATGGATTACGCCTCAGCCCTTGGTCTGGCCGGTTACTGCCGCTTCCATCAGGCGACGGAACTGATCCTGAGCCTGAACGCCAAAGGCCGTCCAGGATTTCATCAGTTCCTCGGGTTGCATGGCCGCCATATTGGCCGTCATGCGCTTTTGCATCTCTTCGACAAGCCGATCATTCAGAGGAGCCACGTCGGGCAGGCCCATAAAGGCCCGCGCCTCCGCCGGTGTGCAGTCGATCTCGATGGTGACCTTCATTGCACTGGGCTCCTCTGTTTCACGTGAAACACCGGTATGTCCGGTCTTACTGCTAAGCTTGTTAGGTGTTCATCGACTGGAAGAAGTCGCCGTTGTTCTTCGACTGGCGCAGCTTGTCGAGCAGGAACTCGATCGCATCCTGCGGGCCCATCGGGTTGAGGATACGGCGCAGGACATAGGTCTTGGCCAGCTGATCTTTCGGCGTGATGAGGTCTTCCTTACGCGTACCCGACTTGAGCACGTCGATGGCCGGGAAGATGCGCTTATCGGCAACCTTGCGGTCCAGAACGATTTCCGAGTTACCAGTACCCTTGAACTCTTCGAAGATCACTTCGTCCATGCGCGAGCCGGTGTCGATCAGGGCGGTCGCGATGATGGTCAGCGAACCACCCTGCTCCACGTTACGGGCAGCACCGAAGAAACGCTTGGGACGCTGCAGAGCGTTGGCGTCCACACCACCGGTCAGCACCTTGCCCGACGACGGTACAGTGGCGTTATAGGCGCGGCCCAGACGGGTGATCGAGTCCAACAGGATCACAACGTCCTTCTTGTGCTCGACCAGACGCTTGGCCTTTTCGATCACCATTTCAGCCACGGCGACGTGACGCGAAGCCGGCTCGTCGAAGGTCGAAGCCACAACTTCGCCCTTCACGGTGCGCTGCATGTCTGTCACTTCTTCAGGGCGTTCGTCGATCAGCAGAACGATCAGGAAGACTTCCGGATGGTTCTTTTCGATCGACTTGGCGATGTTCTGCAGCATCACCGTCTTACCGACGCGCGGCGGTGCCACGATCAGGCAGCGCTGGCCCTTGCCCAGCGGAGCGACAATGTCGATCACGCGGCCCGAGCGGTCTTTCAGCGTCGGGTCCTGGATTTCCATGTGCAGACGCTCTTCAGGATAGAGCGGCGTCAGGTTGTCGAACAGGACCTTGGTCTTGACCGTTTCAGGGTCTTCGAAATTGATCGTGTCGACCTTGAGCAGGGCGAAGTAACGCTCACCCTCGCGCGGGCCGCGCACGGCACCGTGGACAGTGTCGCCCGAACGCAGGCCGAAGCGGCGGATCTGCGACGGGGAAACATAGATATCGTCCGGACCCGGAAGATAGTTGGCGTCAGGGCTGCGCAGGAAGCCGAAGCCATCCGGCAGGATTTCCAGCACGCCCGAAGCGATGATCTCGACTTCTTCGTCGGCGAGGGTCTTCAGGATGGCGAACAGCAGGTCCTGCTTGCGCAGATTGCCGGCGTTCTCGATGTCCAGACCTTCGGCAAAGGCGACCAGATCTTCCGGCGTCTTTTCGTTCAGTTCCTGAAGCGTGATGCGACCGTTCGGGACGATCGGCTCACCGTCATCATCCTCGTCTTCCTCAGCCGAGGTGTCGATGCCGCTGTAGTCATTTTGAGCCGGTTCGTCAGACTCAACCGGTTGCTCTGCCTCGGCGGCGGCCGGTTTGACACCGCCCAGCGTCAGGGTACGGCGCGGACGCTCACCTTGAGTTTCCTGAGTGTTTTCAGTGACTTCGTTTTCAGGCGTGTCGGTCATAATACAGGCTCATACGCTCAGCCGCGCGCGGATGGCGGGCGGTTGGCAAGACTTCGCAGGTTGTAACGGCCAAGCCGCATCAGGGGAGATGGTTGCCTCCAGTCAGCAGAAAGACCGGAAACCATCGAAAGAGAGGTGCCGCGCTGTCATTTGACCCCACGGTTCGCCCAAGCGAAACCACGGAACGCCCCTGTGGGTCAAGTGTCGTGCGGCCCTGCCCGCTTAGAAGTGATGGGGCGAGGCGCTTAGGCACCCCACTCCAGCGTCACCGACAACACCATGACGATGGCAATCAGGAACGGCACCTCATTGCTCATGCGCCAGAATTTGCTGGAACGGGTCGAGGTGCCATTGGCGATTTTCTTGCGGCTGGCGGCCAGAAAGCCGTGCCAGCCCAACAGGGCCACAACACCCAACAGTTTGACCATCATCCATGGCTCGTGCGCGAATGACCAACTGCCCAGCATCTGGGCTCGCAGCCAAAACAGCAACACGCCAAAGATCAGCGATAGGATCATGGCCGGATTGATGATGATGCGGAGCAGGCGCGCCTGCCACGTGCGCAACAGGCCCTGCATCTCCGACTTCAGAGGCTCGGCCTTGGCGTTCTGTTCAGCGTCATAGGCATAAAGGCGCGGCAGATAGAGCATGCCGCTCATCCAGGCGATCACCGCCAGAATGTGCAGGCCGCGGGCAAGATCATAGGCGTTCATCGTGATCCCCGTCGTTAGATCAGTAGCTTATGCCACATGGATGGCTGCGTCAGCCTTGGTTTGCGCGTTCAGAAACCGGCCATCGCAGGCGCACGAACCATTGCCGCAACGTTCGGTCTGGGCTCCGAGACTGCTCAAGGTCTCTTCCGTCAGTGTACGGATGAACTCGGCATGATCACCGACTGCCGGTGCTCGCAGATAGGGCGCACAAACGACCTCATGGGCCAGTTCACCGTATTCGTGATCCAGTTCGACCAGTGTCTCGATATGTTCGGACACGAAGGCAATCGGCACCACCACCGCGCCGACGCCATCAGCCGCCGCTTGTTTGATCGCGTCCGGCGTGGCTGGCCCCAACCATTCCAGAGGCCCCACCTTGGACTGATAGCAGATGGCCCAGTCTGTCAGACCCAGTTTAGCGACCACAGCCGCCACCGTCGCCTCGACCTGCGCCTGATAGGGATCGCCCTGTTTGACCAGTTTGGACGGAATGCCGTGCGCCGAGAACAGCACACGCACCGGCTGCTCCCCGGCCTTGGCCAGAGTGTCACGGATCAGCTCGGCCTGAGCGGCAACAAAGCCTTCCGATTGCGGATAGCAGCAGATCACGCGCTCGGTGCCCGTGCCCTTATAGGTCTGGCGCCACAGCTTGAGGGAGCTGGCCGTCGTGGTGGTCGAATATTGCGGATAGAGCGGCAGTAAGACCACTTCATCGGGGCGGAAAGCCTCGACGGCGCGGGCAGTTTCTTCGGTGAACGGATGCCAATAGCGCATGGCGATGAAGACGCGCGTCTCGTCCTGCGGCAGACGGGCGTTCAGCTGCGCCTCCAAGGCTTCGGCCTGTTTGCGCGTTTCTGGCAACAGCGGCGAACCACCGCCCATCAGCGCATAGTTCTCCTGCGCCGGTTTTTCACGGCGGGACGAAATCAGCTTGGCCAGTGGCGTCCGCACAATGCCCGGCAGGTTGATGATCGCCGGATCATTGAACAGGTTGAACAAGAAGGGTTTGACGGCGTCAGGACCATCGGGCCCGCCAAGATTGGCCAAGACCACCGCGATGCGGCGGCCCGATCCCGATTTCAGCGGTGTGACCGACATGACTATTGCGCTCCTATGCGCTTCAACACTTGCTCGACGTGCGCGATCGGTACATCGGGCATAATGCCATGGCCGAGATTAAATACCCACGGCCCCTGCCCCCAGGCTTCCATCAACTGATCGACGCGGCGGTCCAGCGCGTCGCCGCCTGCACGCAGCAGCAGCGGATCGAGGGCACCTTGAATGGGTTTGATAGCCTGAACGCGCTTGCCTACTTCCAGCGGACAGGCCGTGTCCAACGCCACGGCATCAACGTCGCATTCGCGCGCATAACGTTCAGCCAGAGCTGCCGAGCCACGCGGGAAACCGATCAGCGGTACGGTCACTCCCAACTCACGGGCGCGGGCGACCAGCTTCTGGTGCGGCTTCAGCACCAAGGTCTCGAAAAGATCATCGGGCAGGCCCTCGGCCCAGCTTTCGAAGATCTTGAGCACCATGGCGCCCGCATCCTGCTGCATCTTCAGATAATGGGCGGTGCTTTCGACCAGCACATCAAGAACCGCTTCGACCTTCGCCGGATCGGCATAGGCATAGGCCCGTGCCGCGGCCCGTTCGCCTTTGCCGATGGTGCGCGCTTCGCCGTCCAGCATATAGGTCGCGACTGTCCAGGGTGCTCCCGCAAAGCCGATCAGCGTCTTGGACGGGTCCATCTGCGCCCGCACCAGTGACAGGCTCTGACCCACCGCCTTGAGGGCTTCGCCCGCAGACGGAGCCAGTTCCGTCATCTGTTCGATAGACGGAAGTGCACCCAGACGCGGACCTTCTCCGCCTTCAAACCAGACCTTCTGACCCAAAGCTCCCGGGATCAGCAGGATGTCGGCGAAGATGATCGCTGCATCAAAGCCGTAACGACGCAGCGGCTGCATCGTCGCCTCGGCCGCCATTTCGGGGTTCAGGCAGAAGGAAATGAAATCCGGCGCCTTGGCCCGCAGCTCGCGATACTCCGGCAAATGACGGCCAGCCTGACGCATGAACCATACGGGAGGACGGGCGGTCGTTTGGCCCTGAAGAGCCTGGATCAGAAGTGGGGTGCTCATGAGGCTAGGTTTTAGCCGTCCCCGAGCCCCAACCTCAACTCAAATCGAAATAATAGAATTTATAGAAAATAGTCTTTGAAGAGGGGCAGTGGACCGCGGGGATAGTTTTTGATTGTCCCTCCGAGGGATGAACTTCTCCCCTTGAGACGACGAACGATTCCAGAGGGCTTGAAACGGCCCTGTGAGTTTTGTGGAAAAGCCGTGAAACATCCAGTTTAATTGGACTTGGCCTTGGGCGCCATTGTGGGTGAATCCACGGGCGCCAAAATTGGATGACGAGTCTTACCCACACAGTGGGAAAAATAACTGGCGCCCAAGTTCACGGGCGGGGGCGCCGTTTACAACTTTGGCGCCCAGTCTCCACCAAGGTTCAGGACCGACCCTCGTGGGCGCCCATTCGGCGCCCATGGTTCTGAATTCGGCGCCCCCGCTTTTCCACAGTGAAAGGGAGGGTGTGGGCGCCGAATTGGGCGCCGAATTCGCAGTTGGGGCACCCTGATCGTCGCTGTGGCGCCAGAAGCCTCTTCGAGAGCCTCTGCGGTGCCTATGGCTTGGGCACGCCAAACGGGTTTAGAACCGTGCGATGCCAAGCCCCCGACAGAAGGAACTGTCATGAGCCCTGCCCGTCCGGCCGGACCGTCGCGTCTCGCGACCTATTTCCACGTCCATCTGGTGTCGGATTCTACCGGCGAGACTCTGAACGCCATGGCCAAGGCCGTGGTGGCGCGCTTCGACAAGGTCATTCCGATCGAGCACATCTATGCGCTGGTGCGTTCGCCGCGTCAGATGGACGAGGTTTTGGCCGAGGTGGCCGACGCGCCCGGTCTGGTGCTGCATACGGTGGTGGATCCCGAGCTGCGTGAACAGCTGGAACGGGGCTGTAAAGCCTTGGGCATTCCCCAGATCGGCGCGCTGGACCCGCTGGTTCGTGCTTTGTCCCATTATCTGGGGGCCGACATCTCGACCCGCGTCGGGGCCCAGCACACGCTGGATACCGGCTATTTCAACCGGATGAGCGCGCTGGACTACGCCATTGCCCACGATGACGGGCAAGGAACATTAGAGGAACTGGAACTGGCCGATGTGGTCCTTTGCGGGGTTAGCCGGACGTCCAAGACCCCGACCTGCATCTATCTGGCCCATCGCGGCATTCGCGCCGCCAATGTGCCGCTGGTACCGGGCAGTGAGGATGGCGAGCGCCTGACACGTTTGCAAAATCCGCTGGTGATCGGCCTGACAGTCTCTCCGGATCGTCTGGTGCAAATCCGCCGCAACCGCCTGGATAGTCTGAACCAGATGCAGGAAACCGATTACGTCGACCATGACGCGGTGCGGGCCGAGATCATCAAGGCGCGCCGTGACTTTGAACGTCGTGGCTGGCCGGTCATCGATGTGACGCGTCGTTCGGTGGAAGAGACGGCGGCGGCCATCGTCAATCTGGTGAATGCACGGCGTAACCGCCGCATGGGAGTACCCGCATGAGTTTGAACCGCCTGATCCTTGCCTCCAAAAGTGCCGCGCGCCGCGAAGTGCTGGCCAATGCGGGCGTCAACTTTGATGTTCAGGTCGCGGGCGTGGACGAGGATGCGCTGAAGGTCCCCGGCGCTGATCCGCGTGAACTGGCGATCGAATTGGCCAAAGCCAAGGCTCTGGCCGTGTCGGTCCAGCACCCTGAGGCGGTGGTCCTGGGCGCCGATCAGACCTTGGCCTTTGACGGTGGGCTGATTTCCAAGGCCCCTGACCTGCAACAGGCTCGAGCCCGTCTGGCGGATATGCGTGGTAAGCCCCATCAGCTGCACTCGGGTGTGGCATTGGCCAAGGGCGGCCAGATCATCTGGTCCGGTGCAGACACCGCCCATATGGTGGTGCGTGATTTCTCCAGCGCCTTCTTGGATGCCTATATCGCGGCAGAGGGCGAAGAGCTGCTCTATTGCGTCGGCTCGTACCGTCTGGAGGGTATGGGCTCGCAACTGTTCGACAAGGTTGACGGTGACTATTTCACCGTGCTGGGCATGCCCTTGTGGCTGGTGCTGGAGCAACTTCGCCGCTTCGAGGTCTTGCCGCGATGAGCCGGATTACCGGAGCCGTAAAAGTCGGTGGCGTGGTGGGGCAGCCCGTTGCCCATAGCCTCAGCCCGTTCATTCATAATCTGTGGCTTGAGACGGCGGGGCTGGACGGGGCCTATGTGGCTTTTGCGCCCAAGGATGCCGAAGGGTTCGATGCCCTGTTGGCCGCAGGCCGCGCAGGGCTGATTGCGGGCGTCAATGTCACGGCACCATTCAAGGAACAGGCCTTTGCCCGTGCCGATCGGGTGACCGAGGCGGCCAAACAGGTGTCTTCAGCCAATATCCTCGCCTTTCGCGAGGGGCAGATCCACGCAGACAGCTCTGATGGCGCAGGCGTCCTCTATGCCTTGGCGCAGCAGGCACCGGCCCTGACCCTGAGAGATGCCCATGTGGTGATGTTGGGCGCTGGCGGGGCCAGCCGTGCGGCCTCTGGAGCACTGCTGGCCGCAGGGGCGCGTCTGTCGATCCTGAACCGGACGCCTGAGCGGGCGCAAGCTCTCGCCGATGATCTGGGCAGCGGTGTCTCGGTGGCGACAGATGAAAGCGTGCTGGAAAGCGCCGATCTGATCATCAATGCGCTGAGCGTGCCGCCGCATATCGATCTGCTGCGCCTGCCCGCCTCGGCGGTGGTGATGGATATGACCTATCGTCCGGTGGTCACGCCCTTTCTGGCAGCCGCCAAGGCGCGCGGTCTGACGATTGTCGATGGTCTGGCCATGCTGATCGGTCAGGCCGGAGCCGGCTTCGAGGCCATCTTCGGTCAAAGTCCGCCGGATATGGATATGCGCGCGGCCCTCATGGCCCATCTGGGAGAGACGGCATGATCCTGCTGGGACTGACAGGCAGTATCGGTATGGGTAAATCCACTACCGCGGGCTTTTTTGCTGAAGCGGGGGCGGTGATCTGGAACGCCGACGAGGCCGTGCACCGCCTCTATGCCGCTGGCGGTCCTGCCGTGGCCCCGATTGCCGAAGTCTTTGACGGTGTGGTGGTCGACGGCGCGGTAGACCGCACCCGTCTGGCCGCGGCCTTGGGGCAGGACGAGGCGGCCTTCAAAACTCTGGAGGCCATTGTCCATCCGCTCGTGGGCATGGACCGCGCCGAAGCCTTGGCCGAGGCGCGCGAAAGAGGCGTGAAACTGGCGGTGGTCGATATTCCCCTTCTGTTCGAGACGGGCGGCGATGCCTTTGTCGACGCGGTGGTGGTGGTCTCGGCACCCGCCGAAGTGCAGCGCCAGCGTGTCTTGACGCGTGAGGGAATGACGCAGGAGCGGCTGGACGCCATATTGGCGCGTCAGATGCCGGACGCTGAAAAACGCGCCCGCGCCGATTTCATCATCGATACCAGCGTCGGTGTGGACCACGCCCGCGATCAGGTTTTGGCGGTTGTCGAAACCGTGCTGGATCCGGCGTGGACATCGCCGCGCCGATCGGGTCAATAAGCCGTCATGCGTGAAATCGTCCTCGATACCGAAACCACCGGCTTTGACCCCAAGACCGGAGACCGCCTGATCGAAGTGGGCTGTATCGAGATTGTCGACCTGTTGCCCACGGGGCGGACCTTCCACCGCTATGTGAACCCCGAGCGGTCGATCCCCGAAGACGCCATCAAGGTGCACGGCATCACCGACGACATGGTCAAGGATGCGCCGATCTTTGCCAAGATGGCGGACGAGCTGCTGGAGTTCATCGGCGATGCGCCGCTGGTGGCCCACAATGCCAGCTTTGACCGCAACTTCATCGACTGGGAACTGCTGCTGGCACACAAGCCGCAGACCGGCGAGGCACGCTGGATCGACACCTTGGCCATCGCCAAGTCGAAATTCCCGGGCCAGCCCAACACGCTGGATGCCCTCTGTAAGCGTTATAAGATTTCGCTGGCCGACCGGACGTATCACGGCGCCCTCATCGACGCCCGTCTGCTAGCCGAAGTCTATCTGGAGCTGCGCGGCGGCAAGGAGCGCTCCTTCGATCTGACGACCCACAGCGCGGTGGCCGCTAATGGGCTGGTGCCGGTGCAGGGCCGTGTCCAGTACGGGGCCCGCCCGCGTCCCCTGCCCTCGCTGCTTACGCCGCAAGAAGATGCCGCACATCGCGCGTTTCTGGCGCAATGGGTCAAGGACCCGATCTGGACCCGCTTTGGTGTGGATCCGGCCCCCAAGGAAGACGCCTGATCCCAAGACAAAAGGCCCGCCGCGAACGCGACGGGCCTTTTTAGTTTGTATCGCTAAAAAGCGTGATCAGGCCTGGCCGGTTTCTGCCGGCGAGCCAGCGATCTGCTGCTGGCGAGCCACATAGATGGCCGCAAAGTCGATCGGATCGACCATGAACGGCGGGTAGAAGCCGCCGTCAGCAGTTGCCTGGGCGATGATCTGACGGGCAAACGGGAACAGGTAGCGCGGGCACTCGATCAGCAGCATCGGCTCGATGTCCTGCGGAGCCACGCCGTGCAGGGCGAACAGACCGCCATAGACCAGCTCGACGTGGAACACCGGGGTCTTGTCTTCGGCGGTAGCCTTGACCGAAATCTTCAGGTCCACCTCGAACAGGCCGTCTGGACGGCCACCGGCGTTCATTTCCACGCCCATGTCGATGGCCGGTTTGCCTTCGATACGCAGGCTTTCCGGTGCCTTCGGGTTTTCGAACGACAGGTCGCGGACGAATTGGGTCAGGATGCGGAAGCCCGGACCTTGCGGCTGACCTTGGGCCTGATCGGCTGGCGGGTTTTGGCCGTTGGTGTCGGCGGGCGGCGTGGCGTCAGTCATGTCGAAAAGCCGTCTTTCGAAAAAGTCTGTGAATGGCCCTCTTGGGCGGCTCTAGCGAGCACCGTTTGAGGCAAGCCTGTGGCGGGCGGGTAGCACGTTGAGGCTATCGGTCGCAACGTTTCCCATAGGGGGAATGGGACTGATTATCTTGCGTCACAGCCCATCCATCCTTAATCACTGTGAATGAGATCATTGTCCCTCAGATGGGGCGGCCGACGCTTCCGCGTCCCGCTACGAGCGGCAAGGGCTTGAATACGCCAAGGAATATCCGTGTCCCAGACCTTTACGATTGTGCTCTATGCTGTGATCGCAGCTGTATTGCTGTTCATGCTCTACAATGTGCTGGGCAAGAAGGTGGGGCGCCAACCCGAAGATCAGGCCAAATCCGGCAAAAAGCCCATGCCGCCGATCGGCCTGCCGCGCGCGCCGGTCACGCCTGACCCCAAGGCTGCCGCTGCGCCGACCATCGACCCGTCTATCGCTGCGGCCATCAAGGGCCTTAAGGAACGCGATCCGTCGTTTGATCATGTGCGCTTCCTCGAAGGCGCCCGTCAGGCCTATGAGACTATCGTGCGCGCCTATGCGCGTGGCGACCGAGAGGCACTGCGCCCGCTGCTGACCGAGCGCGTGATGAAATCCTTCGACGCGGGTATCACCCAGCGCGAACAGCGCGGCGACACCGAAACGGTCGAGCTGGTATCTCCGGCCCGCGCCGATATCGAGTTGGCCGATGCGCAAGGCAATCTGGCTTCGGCCCGCGTGCGTTTTCTGGCCGAGGTGCGCAACACCCTGACCACTGCAACGGGTGAAACCACCACCGACGAACGCCGCACCGCCGAGGTGTGGACCTTCGAGCGTCAGCTCGGCACCACCGATCCGAACTGGGTGCTGGCTAAGGTAGAGGCCGCCACGGCCTAAGGGCCCTTGGCGCGGCACAGGCGGGAGTAGGCGTAGTGATGAAATGGATCCGGCCCGCAGCGGTTGCGGCTTTGGCAGTTGCGGCGGCGTCGTGTGCATCGTCACCCAAGGTGCCTCAGCCCTATCCCTATCCGGTACAGCCCCCGGTTCAGCAGCCCGCCTATCCCCCGCAGACGACGCCTGTGGCTCCGCCTACCGGCCCGCAGCCCTATGGCCTGCCGCTCAGCGCCCTGCCCGGTTGGGAAAACGAAGACCATCTGTCGGCCCTGCACGCGTTTGGCGCGGGATGTCCGGTGCTGCGTTCGCCCAGCCGCGTGTGTCAGACAGCACGTGATTTTCTCGCCCGTCAGCCATCTCCCAGCGACGCCCGCAGCTTCATCGAGCAGAACTTCACCGCTGTGGAAGTCCGCAATGATGATGGCTCCAATGGCTTGCTGACGGCCTATTTCGCGCCGGAATATCCGGCCCGCGCCTATCCGGATGCCGAGTTCGATGCACCCGTGCTCAGCCGTCCGGCCAATCTGGCCAATGTAGGCGACCGCGCGGCGATCGAGGCGGGCTCGGCCCAGTCGCAGGCGCTGGCGTGGATGCGGGCCGAAGACCTGTTCTTCCTGCAAATTCAGGGCTCGGGCAATCTGACCTTCCCCGACGGTCGTCGCATGCGTGCGGCCTATGCCGCCGATAATGGCCAGCGCTTTGTCGGTATTGCCCGTCCGATGGCGGATCGGGGACTGCTGCCGCGCAACGGCACGTCGGGCGATGCGATACGGGCATGGCTGTCGGCCAATAGAGGCCCTGTCGCGCGGGAGGTCATGCACCTGAACCCGCGCTATATCTTCTTTACCCTGAGTGCTGACGATGGTCGCGAGGCCGTGGGTGCGGCCAATGTTCCCTTGCCCGCCCGCCGCTCTATTGCGGTGGATCCGTCGCACTGGTCCTATGGCGAAGCGGTCTGGATCGAGGCCGACGGCGGCAATCTGATTGGCGCAAAGGCCAGCTATCGCGGCATGGTCATGGCGCTGGATACCGGATCGGCTATTCGCGGCAAGGTCCGCGCCGATCTCTATATTGGTACCGGCGACGCTGCAGGAGCCGAAGCGGGTGCCGTCCGACACCCGCTTCGTATGTGGCGCCTGATGCCGCGATCCTGATCAGCGGCGCTTACGTCCGCCCAGCACGCCGCGCAAAATCTCGCGCGTGATCGCGGCACCGGCCGTGCGAAGCACTGTCTTGGTCAATGCCTCCATGGGCGTCTGACGGTTTGAGGCGCGCTTGGCCGGAGCCTTGGCTTTGGCCGCGTCTTTTTCGGCCTTGGCACGGGCTTTTTCAGCCTCTTCGGCGGCCTTGGCATCGGCATTAATGCGTTCGGCCTGTGCCTTGCGGGCTTTCAGGATTTCCTCGGCGCTCTCGCGGTTGACGGCGGTGTCATAGACGCCGCGAACCGGGCTGTTCTGGATGACCTGAGCGCGCTCGGCATCGGTGGCCGGACCCAGACGCGAGTCCGGCGGGCGTACCTTGGTCTGGGCGACCACCGTGGGGGCCCCCTTCTCGTCCAGCAGCGAGACGAGAGCCTCGCCCACGCCCAGCGCCTGAATGGCCTCTGCCGTGTCAAAGCCCGGATTGGCGCGGAAGGAGTTGGAGGCGGCGCGCAGACCCTTTTGCTCGGCAGGCGTATAGGCACGCAGGGCGTGCTGGATGCGGTTGCCCAACTGGGCCAGCACGCTGTCGGGGATATCGGCAGGGTTCTGGGTGACGAAATAGACGCCCACGCCCTTGGAGCGGATCAGGCGCACGACCTGTTCGATCTTCTCCAACAGGCCCTTGGGCGCGTCCTTGAACAGCAGGTGGGCCTCGTCGAAGAAGAACACCAGCTTCGGTTTGTCCGGGTCGCCGATTTCGGGCAGCTCCTCGAACAGTTCCGACAGCAGCCACAGCAGGAACACCGCATACAGACGCGGGCTGTTCATCAACTTGGTGGCGTCCAGCACATTGATCTGGCCCATGCCGTAGGGGGTCTTGATCAGGTCGTCCAATCTCAGGGCAGGCTCACCGAAGAAGGCCTTGCCGCCCTGTTGCTCCAGCTGCAGCAGGGCGCGCTGGATGGCCGCCACCGACTGGGGCGAGACATTGCCGATCTCGGCACCGATCTGTTTGGCGTTCTCCGACACATAGGTCAGCAGGGCGCGCAGATCTTCCAGATCGAGCAGCAGCAGGCCTTCCTTGTCGGCGACGTGGAAGGCGATCGACAGCACGCCCTCCTGCACATCGTTCAGCTCCAGCATGCGCGACAGCAACAGAGGGCCGACATCCGACACCGTGGCGCGGATCGGATGGCCCTTTTCACCGTAAAGGTCCCAGAACACGGTCGGGGCTCCTTTGCCGTGAAGCTCCAGACCCATCTTGCCCGCGCGCTCGCCGAACTTTTCGGTACCGCCCGCCTGGCTGATGCCGGACAGATCGCCCTTGATGTCCGCGCAGAACACCGGAACGCCCTGATCTGCAAACCCTTGGGCCATGATCTGCAAGGTCACCGTCTTGCCAGTGCCTGTCGCCCCCGCAACGATGCCGTGGCGGTTGGCCCGGTTCAGCAACAGGCGCTGCGGCTCACCGTCGAAGGATTGGCCGATAAATAAAGATGGGGCGTCGGTCATGAAGTGCTCCGCGATTTGGAGCTATGCTGCGTTGTCGCGCGCGGCTTAGCAAGCGGTCCGAAGCGCAGGATTTGTAAAGTAAAGCTTGGCATTAATGCGCGGCTTTGGAACCATCCACTTTGCAAGCGATTGTGCTGTGCCGAGCCCGAGAGAGTAAGCCGAGATGAAAGTGCCCATTCATTCTGATGCTGCGGCCGCATCACGCAATGCCGTGGTTCTGGTGGCGGTCGTCGCGGCGGGCGCGGCGCTCTATTGGCTGCGGGACATTCTGACCCCGCTGGCCATGGCCCTGTTCCTGATGATCATGATCGCAGGCATCGAGCGCTGGATCGTGACCAAGACACCGGTTCCGGAGCGCTTCGCGGGTGTGACAGCGATCGCCCTGGTCGTGATCGGCTTCCTTGGCTCTATCTATATTATAGTTGAAGGGGCGGCGGGCTTCTTTACCGACGCCTCGGGCGTGGCAGGCAGCATCGGCCCGCGCATCGACCAGATCAGCCGCGATGTCAGTGGCATGGTGGGCGTATCCAATCCGCCAACCTTGCAGGACATGATCGCGGGTGTGGACTTGCGCGGCTGGCTGACGGCGGCGGCGTTTCAGGTGCAGGGTGCGGCTTCCAGCGCCTTCTTTGTCATGATCTACCTGGGCTTTCTGCTTGTCTCGCGCAAAGGCTTTGGCAAGAAGATCGTCGGCATGTTCCCTGACCGTGCCAACCGTCAGGAAGCCGTGCAGGTGTTTGAGCGGGTGCGCGGCGGTGTCGAGGGCTATCTGTGGGTTCAGGCCGTGACCGGCGTGATGATCTGCATCGTGGCCTGGATACTGATGCGCGCCGTGGGCCTGCAGAATGCCGAGTTCTGGACCTTCGTCATCTTTATCGTGGGCTTTATTCCGATCCTGGGTGGCGCGATTGCCGGTCTGGCCCCGCCGCTGTTTGCTCTGGTTCAGTTCGAAAGCTACTGGCCTGCTCTGATCCTGCTGGTCGGCCTGCAGATCGTTCTGTTCATCGTCGGCAATATGGTCCAGCCGCGTATGCAGGGTGACAACCAGAACATCGACCCGATTGTCGTCCTGCTGGCGTTGGCCTTTTGGGGCAAGATGTGGGGCGTGGCGGGCATGTTCCTGTCGACCCCGCTGGCCGTCATGGCCATGGCAATTCTGGCGGAGTTTCGTGGTTCTCGCTGGATGGCCGTGCTGTTGTCCGGAGATGGAGACCCCTATCCGGAAGATCGCAAGGGTTCGAAAGCCGAAAGTGACACAAAACCGTCGTTATTCTCCCGCTTGGGCAAAAAGCTTGGCTTATAATCACGATTAGGCTGAAATTTTTCTTCTATTGGTCCTTGATTCGCCTCAATCAGCCTCTATCTCACAATCATCGAACGCAGCCCCTCCCCCTCCCCTCCCCCCGGGGCTGCTTCGTCCAAGACCGGTGCTTTCCCTCCCCCTCCTAAGCATCGGTCCGAGCAGGCCGTCGAACCCGCTTCGACGGCCTTGTTCGTTTCTGGGATCCGGTTTCGCGCAGTGACGTCGATTTAGGCTGGAATGGGGCGTAAATTTCAAAGCTTCGCCATAGTTTGGAACAGCGTTCTTTGGCTATGGGCCTTTCACGCAACATTGTGCGCTGCACACTGATTTTCGGACCGGTCGGCCACTATGCATTAACGCGCATGACGCTAAGGTAGGTTTCATGTCTGGTGGCCGTGTGGCCGCGTTTGATGAGAAATAGATATGTCCGCCGCTTCGCGTCCTGCTCCTGCCGTGCCGGCTACTTTGGAGGCGCTCGAGAAAGCCTTTGCTCAAGTGGCTTCGGGACCGCCGGGCGCGTTCCAGTCCTCGCTGCTGGCGCAGGTGATGGAGGACTATGAGGCGGACGAAACGCCGGAGCTGGGTGCTGAGGATCTGGCGGTACTGCTGGCCAATGTGGTCAAGGCCGATCAGGAGCGCGAGCCGGGCTCACCAGCCATTATCAAGGTCAGCCCTCTGTTGAACGCCAAGGGCCAGAACAGCGGCTATGACCACGTTCTGATCCTGCAGGACGATGGCCCCTTCCTGGTCGACAGTGTGCTGGGTGAACTGGCCGACGCCGGTGTGACCGTGCGCGCCTTCTACCATCCCATCATCGAGATTTCGGCTGGGCGCCGCGACTCCCTGATCATTCTGATCATCGACCCTCTGCCGCAAGAGCGCCGCGACACCCTGGGCGAGGGTCTGGCCGCGGCCATGAGCGATGCGCGTCTGGCCGTTCAGGACCATGGCGGCATGATCGAGATGATGGACGGGGCCATCAACCGTCTGAAAAACACTCCGCCAAAGGGCGTGGATGCAGAGGTGGTGGCAGAGGCGGTCGCCTTCCTCGACTGGGCCCGTGCGGACCATTTCGTCTTCCTCGGTGCGCGCGAATATGACTTCCCGCTGAACTCGGCCGGTGAATCCGAAGCCGAGGCCCCTCTGGACAAGACGCCGGAAGGTCTGGGCGTGCTGCGCGATGCCGAGCGCCGTGTGCTGCGTCGTGCATCGGAACCGGCTGTGCTGACCCATGCCATGAAGCGCCAGTTGGACCAGAGCGAGCCGATCACGGTCGCCAAGTCCAACCTGCGCTCGCGTGTGCACCGCCGCGCCTATATGGATTACGTCGGCGTCAAACGTTACGACGATCAGGGCCGCGCCGTGGGCGAGACCCGCTTTGTCGGCCTGTTTACCGCCGAGGCCTATGACAAGACGGCCAAGGAAGTGCCGCTGATCCGTCGCAAGGTCGCTCACGCGCTGGAGCGTGCGGGCAAGGCACCGGGCACCCATAACTACAAGCGCCTGAAGAATATCCTCGAGAACTATCCGCGCGACGAACTCTTCCAGATTTCGGAAGACGAGCTGCTGGATACCTCGCTGGGCATTCTGCACCTGTATGACCGCCCGCGTATTCGCCTGTTCACCCGCCGCGATCCGTTCGACCGTTTCGTGTCGGTGCTGGCCTTTATCCCGCGCGAGCGTTTCGATGCCGCCCTGCGCGCCCGCATCGGCCGTATCCTTGCCGAGGAATGGGGTGGCCGTGTCTCGGCCTGGTATCCGCAGCTGTCGGATCAGCCGCTGACCCGCGTGCACTACATCATCGGCGTGACGCCGGGTGATCATCCGGTGCCGGACCACAAGGCGCTGGAGGCCCGCGTGGCCGAGGCGGGCCGTTCGTGGATTGACCGCTTCGAAAGCGCCCTGCGCGCCGCCGAGTTTGACGAAGTGGCCGTGGGCCCGACCAGCGCCAAATGGGCGGACGCCTTTGGTGCGGGCTACCGCGACCGCTATGACGCTGCCGAAGCTGCTCAGGACCTGAAGCAGTTCGACCGTCTGACGACTACGGGCGAAGGCGATGGCATCACCGCCGAGCCGGTGGCTGTGCGCGCCTTCCGCACCGTATCGGAAAGCCCGCTTCAGTTCCGCTTCAAACTCTATCGCCGTGGCGGCGCTGTACCGCTGTCGGATGTTCTGCCGATCCTGGCCGACATGGGCCTGAAGACGCTGGAAGAGTCCGATCACGTCGTGCGTCCGATCGGCGACGATCCGATCTACATCCACGACTTCCTGCTGGAAGACCCGCGCGGTGAGGCGCTGGACTTCGCCGACATCAAGGGCCCGTTTGAACAGGCGTTTGCCGCCGTGTGGAACGGTCGGACCGAGAGCGACGGCTTCAACCGTCTGGTGTTGGAACTGGGTATCGACTGGCGTGAAGCGGCCCTGATCCGGACCCTTGCCCGCTATCGCCAGCAAACGGGTCTGGACCCGTCGCAGGCCGTGCAGGAAGAGGCTTTGAAGCTGTATCCGGCGGTGTCGCGCGCCATCCTGTCGCTGTTCAAGGCCAAGTTCGATCCGGCCGCCGGTGGTGACGCCGCGTCGCGCGAAAGCGAAGTAGCCCGTATCCAGTCGGACATCGCCACCCTGCTTCAGGATGTGGCCAGCCTTGACCATGACCGTGCGCTACGTCGTATTGCCGATCTGATCGGCGCGCTGAAACGCACCAACTTCTATCAGGACAAGCCGCACATCTCGATCAAGATCGCACCGCGCGAGATCGAGGACATGCCGCTGCCCAAGCCGTTCCGTGAAATCTTCGTCTGGGCACCGCACGTCGAGGGCGCCCACCTGCGCTTTGGTCCGGTGGCCCGCGGCGGCCTTCGCTGGTCGGATCGCCGCGACGACTTCCGCACCGAGGTTCTGGGTCTGGTGAAGGCCCAGCAGGTGAAGAACTCGGTCATCGTGCCGGTCGGCTCCAAGGGCGGTTTCTATCCGAAACAGCTTCCGGTCGGTGGTGACCGCGATGCGATGCAGGCTGAGGCCATCCGCGCCTATAAGACCTTCCTGTCGGGCATGCTCGACATCACCGACAATATCGTCGGCGAAGGCGCGCCGGTGCGTCCTGAAAACGTGATCGCCTGGGAAGGTGACGACCCCTATCTGGTGGTGGCCGCCGACAAGGGTACGGCGACCTTCTCCGACATCGCCAACGGCGTGTCGCAGTCCTATGGCTTCTGGCTGGACGATGCCTTCGCCTCGGGTGGCTCGGCCGGTTACGACCACAAGGAAATGGGCATCACCGCACGCGGTGCATGGGAAGCCGTGAAGCGCCACTTCCGCGAGATGGGCAAGGACATCCAGTCCGAGCCTTTCACTGTGGCAGGCGTGGGCGACATGTCGGGCGACGTGTTCGGGAACGGCATGCTGCTGTCGAAAGCCATCAAGCTGGTGGCGGCGTTCGACCACCGCGACATTTTCCTTGATCCGAACCCTGATCCCGCCAAGTCGTGGGAAGAGCGCAACCGCCTGTTCAACACCCCGCGCACCTCTTGGCAGGACTATGAAAAGAGCCTGATCTCCGAAGGTGGAGGCGTCTTCCCGCGCGGCGCCAAGTCGGTCACGCTGACCCCGCAGATCAAGGCCATGCTCGACATCGAGGCCGACGTGGTTACCCCGCAAGAGCTGATGCAGGCGATCCTGAAGTCGCGCGTCGAGTTGCTCTACTTCGGCGGCATCGGCACCTACATCAAGGGCGCGGGCGAGACCAATGCCCAGGCCGGTGACAAGGCCAACGACAGCATCCGTATCAACGGCGGCGAGGTGCGCGCCGCTGTGGTGGGTGAAGGTGCCAACCTCGGTGCCACCCAACTGGGCCGTATCGAAGCGGCTCGAGAAGGCGTTCGCCTGAACACCGACGCGATCGACAACTCGGCAGGCGTGGACTCCTCTGACCATGAGGTGAACATCAAGATCCTGACGGGCGGCGCTATCGCTGCGGGCAACCTGAAGGCCGAAGAGCGTAATGCGCTTCTGAAGTCGATGACCGAAGAGGTGGGTCTGAAGGTGCTGGCCCACAACTATGACCAGACCCTTGCCGTCAGCCTGCAACAGGCCGAAGGGGCCGCGGCTCTGGATGCCCAGCAGCAGTTCATGCAGTCGCTCGAAGCTGAAGGTAAGCTGAACCGCGTGGTCGAGTTCCTGCCCGACGACGCCAAGCTTGCCGAGATGAAGAAGGATGGCGAGGGCCTGACCCGTCCGGAACTGGCCGTGCTGACCGCCTATGCCAAGCTGGAGCTGTCGGACGACATCGTCGCCTCGCAAGCGCCGGAAGATCCGTTCTTCGAAGATAGCCTGCTGCGCTATTTCCCGGCTCCGCTGGCGAAGTTCGAAGCCGACATGGCCGGTCACCGTCTGCGCCGCGAGATCATCGCGACCGTGATGGCGAACGAGATCGTCAACATGTGCGGCCCGACCTTCCCGGACCGCCTGCGCGCGGCCGCCGAGTGCGACACCACCGCCATGACGGTCGCGTTCGAGGCCGCTCGTCGTATCTTCCGCCTCGATGAGGCATGGGATGCCGTGTCGGCGCTGGACCTCAAGATTCCGGCAGAGGCGCAAATCGCCCTCTATCAGGAAATCGCTGTAGTCCTGCGTCGCCAGACCTTCTGGCTCGCCCGCCGGGCTGCGCGTCAGGAAACCAGCGTCGGTGGCCTGATCGAGAAATACCGCCCGCACGCCGATGCCCTGCGTCAGGCGGGCGGCGGTGTTCTGTCGCGCTTCGAGCAAGGTCGTCTGGAAGAACGTGTCCAGCGCTTCGTCGACATGGGCGCGCCGGAAGAGCTGGCCCGCACGGTCGCCATGCTGCGCCCGCTGGTCGCGACGGCCGACATCAGTGATCTGGCCGATGAGGCTGGCTGGTCTGCTCCGGATATGGCCCGCCTCTACCATCAGGTCGGTGCGGCATTCGACTTTGACCGTCTGCGTGTCGCCGCAAGTTCGATGAAGTCGGGTGATCATTTCGATCGTCTGGCCGTGCGCCGTCTGGTGCAGGACCTGATGACCGAGGAAATGACCCTGACCCGTGCGGTCGCAAAGACCTGCGGTTCGGAAGTCGGTGAAACCGAAGCCAAGGCCGAGCAGGCCGTGGATGCGTGGATCGGCCAGCGTCTGCCGGCGGTCGAGGCTCTGCGTGGCTCGGTCGACGAGATCGAAGCCTCGGGCGCAGGCTGGACCTTTGCCAAGCTGACGATTGCCAATGCGGCCATTCGCGAGGTCATCTCCAGCGAGGCCTAAGGCCGAACGAGAGTGCAATGAAATCAGGGCATCCGGTCTATCCGGGTGCCCTTTTTTCTGATCTGACGAAGGCGTGAGAGGACTTGGCCTCGACTATCCCATCGGTTTAGGTGTGCGCCTGTCGAACAAAGACGGAGGGGCCGTTTGCCTAGAAAATTTCTCGTCGTTGTAGACGATACACCTGAAATGGATGCCGCGCTGGCCTACGCTTCGCGGCGGGCCCGCAATACCCAAGGCCATGTGGTGCTGCTGCGGGTTCTGCCCGATGCGACCGATGAGCATTGGTCCGGTGTGCGCGATGAAATCCGCCGCCAGAATCGCGAGGAAGCCGAAGCGCTGCTGAACAAGCTGGGCGAAAAGGTCGCCGAGCAGTCCGGCTCGCCGCCCATCTATCTTATCTATGAAGGCGATCCCGTCGCCGCCGTACGTCGCGCCGCCGCCGAAGACCCCGGGATCAAAATCCTGGTGCTGGCCACGGCCACAGGCTCGCGCGGGCCGGGACCGCTGGTCACGTCCATCGTCAAACAAGGGATCGGGGTTCAGGGGCGCAAGCTGCCGGTGACTTTGGTGCCGGGCGAACTGTCCCCCGAGGATATCGACGATCTGGCCTAAGCGCTGACGGGTGGCCTTAGATCACCTGCTCGACGGCATTCACCTCGGGCACATAGTGGCGCAGCATCTGCTCCACACCGGCTTTCAGAGTAGCCGACGACGACGGACAGCCCGAGCAGGCCCCGCGCATGCGCAGCTTCACAATGCCGCTTTCGTGGTCAAAGCTGTCGAACAGGATGTCTCCGCCATCCTGCGCCACGGCGGGGCGAATGCGGGTGTCGAGCAAGGATTTGATCTCGGCAACGATCTCGTCGTCTTCGCCATCCGAGGCATGACCATCGCTGCTGGCGACACCGCCGCTACGCAGCAGGTCTGCACCCGACACAAAGTGGTCCATGATGACGGACAGGATCGGCGGCTTCATTTCGGACCAGTCCGGCGCGTGCACGTCGCGGGTCACCGACACATAGTCGGCCCCGAAGAAGACGCCGGAAACGCCTTCCAGTTCGAACAGGGCTTCGGCCAGCGGCGAGGCGGTGGCCTCGTCGATGGTGCGATACTCCAGCACAGCCTGCGGCGAGACTTCGCGGCCCGGCAGGAATTTGAGCACCTTCGGGTTGGGCGTGGGTTCGGTCTGAATGAACATACAGCGCAGATGCGCCTTCTGACCGCCCGGTTCAAGGGGGCGGAGCGTGATCGGCATCTGCACGGGATGCATTTAATGTTTCACATGAAACGCTCTCGTAACATCGTTCGGTTTACGACATAGTGCGCGCCATGAGTGAGCAGGCAGAAGCATTGCGTTTGGGGGAAGCCCTGGCCCAGCTCCGGAGGGAGCGCGGCCTCAGTCAGGCCGAGGCCGGAAACCGGATAGGCATGACCAGTCAGGGATGGGGCCTGTATGAAAGTGGCAAGCGCGCCGGTCTGTTTCGTCCGGATGTGCAGCGGCGCCTGACGGGGGCGCTGGATGCCACGGTCGAGGACCTGCATTTGCTGATCGGCGGACCGGTCACCTCCCCTGCTCGAGCAGTGGCCGCCACGGGCATGGAAGCCCGCCATCGGGGGTTTGAGGGGCCATCCGCACTCGGTAAATCTCGCCTGCGTCTGGATACGGACGACATGGCCCCGTGGGCGTTTGCCGGCGTTGTGCTGGAATATGTTGAGGGTCAGTGGCCCCGCCGCGATCAAGGCTGTGTGCTGGACTTTGATGACGGCCAACGGCTGGTACGCCTGTTCGCCCGCTCAGATGCCGCCGAGGTCTGGGTCCGTGATGCTGCCGGACACGAGGAGGCCATTGCCCGAGCCCGTCTCGCTCGCGTGTCGGCAGTGGTCGCTCGCCTAGAAGACGGATGAAACAAAATCGTTGATATATACTCTTGGTTGTGAAACAGTGTTATCTGCAATCGAGGGTGAAATGGCGCGGCGTAGTGAAGACATCGACCATTGGGTGGGCGAACGCATCGGCCAGATGCGGCGCGACCGTGGTCTGTCGCAGGGCGCGCTGGCCTCGGCCTTGGGTCTCAGCTTCCAGCAGGTTCAGAAATATGAGGCAGGCTTGAACCGCGTGTCGGCGGCGCGCCTGTTTCAACTGTCGCAACTGTTCGAATGTCCGGTGTCCGCCTTTTTCCCTCATAACGGCGAGAGGTCGATGACCGAGCGAGCCGAAGCCACCGATCTTGACGCTGACGAGCTGCGTCGGTTGACCGAGGCCTTTGGACGTATTGGTGAAGCGCGCGTGCGTCAGTCGGTGCTTGAAGTGGTTCAGGCGCTAGCCCTGCGCTGATGAGGGCGCTAGTGACGGTGACATGAAGGTCATGGTCATCGATACGGCGCTGGGAAACTGCCTCGCCGCAATGTTTGAGGCGGGCGAAACGGTCGCGCCTTTAGGTGTGCGTCAGGAACAGATGACCAAAGGCCATCAGGAGCGCTTGGGCGGCTTTGCCCGCGATGCGGTGTTCGAGGCTGGCGGATTTGACGGCCTTGAGCGCATCGGCGTGACGGTGGGCCCGGGCAGTTTTACGGGGCTGCGGGTCGGGCTGTCGTTTGCATTGGGGCTGGGTACGGCGCGCGGTGTGCCGGTGGTAGGGCTGTCCAGCCTTGATGGACTGGCGGCGTCTGTGCCCGAAGTGGGGCTGGTCGTGGCCGCAATCGATGCGCGTCGGGGTCAGGTCTATGTGCGCCTGTTTGAAGACGGTCAGCCCTTGGGCGACGCCGAGGCGCTGGTCATCGACACCTGCCGCGAAAAGATAATCGCCATCGCCAAGGGGCGGGATCCGGTCATCGTGGGATCGGGTGCTCCTGTGCTGGCCGAAAGGTTTGAACCGTTGGCGGGCGCACAGTGTCATTCGCTGGCGGCCCCCCTCCCCGAGGCCCTGGCCAAGCTGACGGCGATGCTGGATCCCGCCAGTAATCTGCCAGCGCCGCTCTATCTGCGGGCCCCCGATGCGACACCGCCCAGTCGCTTGCCCGGTCAGCCCCGCACGGCGTCGACGTGAGTGACGCCCTTACCCCTGTCCTGATGGCGGAAATACACGCCGAGGCGTTCGATACCCCTTGGGACGAGGCCGCCTTTGCCGGTTTGCTGGATAGCCCGGGTGTATGCGCTCTTGGCGACGAGGCGGGATTTATCCTCGTGCGCACTATCGTCGACGAAGCCGAGATTCTCACTGTGGCAGTCCGACCCTCCGCAAGACGGCAGGGGAAAGGCAGAACCTTGGTCGAACAGGCGATTGTGAAGTCCAAAGCCATGGGGGCCGAACGCCTCTTCCTGGAAGTGGCTGAAACAAACCTGCCGGCCCAAGGGCTATACGGGGTTTGCGGCTTCGAAATTGTAGGTCGCCGCGCGAAATACTACCGCAAACCTGACGGTAGCTTTGAGGATGCGCTCATGATGGCACTGAACTTTCCTCTATAGCTTCCATAAAGAGGCGGTCCGGCATATCTTCCACCGCATGGACCGGATTGAAAAACTTTGCGCCGATCGCGGCATGCGTATGACGGAACAACGGCGCGTGATTGCCCGTGTCCTGTCGAATGCGACTGACCACCCAGACGTGGAAGAATTGTATCGTCGGGCTTCGGCGATCGATCCGCACATTTCGATTGCCACGGTCTATCGGACGGTACGCCTGTTCGAAGAGGCGGGCGTGGTCGAAAAGCACGATTTCGGTGATGGCCGCAGCCGTTATGAAGAAGCGGGCGACGACCACCACGACCACCTGATCGACACCAAGACCGGTGAAGTGATTGAATTCTTTGACGCCGAGATCGAGCGTCTGAAGAACGAGATTGCGCGCAAGCTGGGCTATGAATTGGTGGGCCACAAGCTGGAGCTTTACGGCCATGCCATTCCGGGTGCCGAGCCGACCGAACGCGAAGGCCTGATCTTCAAGCGTGAACGGGCTGGCCACGCCCCCGATGTTCCGGCCTCGATTCTGGCCAAAGAGACCAAAGACTGATCCTGCGTGATCCGATCGGGGCGGGCTTTCGGGTCCGCCCTGCCTTGCAGATGCCCCAAGACGGCATCATAAGCCGCCTATGACCGATACTCTCGATCCGACTGTGGCTGTGCCGGACGCTGTCCGTGCCGAAGGTGACGCGCCCAAGCGCCTGTTCATCAAGACCTACGGCTGCCAGATGAATGTCTATGACAGCGAGCGCATGGCCGACGTGCTGCGCCCGCTGGGTTATGCGCCGACCGATACGCCGGAAGGTGCCGACTTCGTCATTCTCAACACCTGCCATATCCGCGAGAAGGCCGCCGAGAAGGTCTATTCGGAGCTGGGCAAGCTGCGGATGATGAAGGACGAGAAGGCCGCTAACGGTCAGGGCTCGATGACCATCGCCGTCGCGGGTTGTGTGGCTCAGGCCGAGGGCGAAGAGATTATGCGCCGCCAGCCCGCGGTCGATCTGGTGGTCGGTCCTCAGGCCTACCACCAGCTGCCGGAACTTCTGACCCGCACTGCCCGCGCCCGTGGCGAGCGTATCGGTGCGGACTTTGCGCCGAATGAAAAGTTCGACGCACTGCCCGTCGCGCGGGGCACCGACGGCGTTACCGCCTTCCTGACCGTTCAGGAAGGCTGCGATAAGTTCTGCACCTTCTGCGTGGTGCCCTATACGCGCGGTGCAGAATGGTCGCGTCCGGTGAAGGCTGTTCTGGATGAGGCCCGCGCGCTGGCCGATCGCGGCGTGCGCGAAATCACCCTGCTGGGCCAGAATGTGAACGCCTATGACGGCGAAGGCGCGGACGGCAAGCCGTTCACCCTCGCCAAACTGGCCTACGCGCTGGCGGAAATCCCCGGCATCGACCGCATCCGCTATACGACCAGCCATCCGAACGACATGTCGGATGACCTGATCGCGGCGCACGCCGATCTCCAGGCCCTAATGCCCTATCTGCACCTGCCGGTGCAGTCCGGTTCCGACCGCATCCTTCGTCTGATGAACCGTAAACACGGTCGCCAGAAATATTTCGACCTGATCGACCGTATCCGCGAAGCGCGCCCCGATATGGCCATGTCGGGTGATTTCATCGTCGGTTTCCCCGGCGAGAACGACCGCGATTTCGAAGACACCATGGATCTGGTGCGCAAGGTCAAATACGCCAGTGCCTTCTCCTTCATGTATTCGCCCCGTCCAGGCACGCCTGCCGCCACCATGGCCGCGCAGGTGCCGGACGAAGTGGCCCGAGAGCGTCTGCACGCCCTACAGGCCCTGCTGAGCGAGCAACAGGTGGCCTTCAACCAGTCGCTGGCGGGCCGTGTCCTGCCGGTGTTGTTCGAGAAGAAGGGTCGTCATGGCCAGCAGGCCATTGGCCGCTCGCCCTATCTGCAATCGGTCCACGTCGAGGATGCCGAACATCTGATCGGCCAGATCGTCGAGGTTGAAATCCTGTCGGGCCAGCAAAACAGCCTGAACGGCAAACTGATCCAAAAGTCCTGACACCCGTTTCCACTGTGTCGCTGTCCGGTGGCATCGTGAACGAAGGGAATATGAATGGCACGCGAGTCCGAGTTTCTGTCACTGAGCGACAAGGCCCTGCGTGCTGTTGTGGGGCCGGGCAGCCGCCATATGGCGCTGATCGAAGATGCCTTTAAGGTGCTGATTGAAACGCCCGGTGGCGGTGTGTCCATTAATGGATCTCCGCGCGATCGGGCGCAGGCCAAGCGCGTGGTTGAAAACCTTGCCACGGCCGCCGATCGCGGGACCGAGATCGGTGAGGCGGATATTCGCGCGGCCTTGGGACAGGCAGTCAAGACGCCGCGCCCCGGACAGGGCCGCTCGGTGCCAGAGGCCGCCTCCCTGCCCGTAGGGCGCCGTGGGGCCATTGCACCCAAGACCGCCTCTCAGGCCAAATATCTGGAACTGCTGGGGCGCTGCGAGCTGACCTTCGGGGTGGGGCCGGCAGGCACCGGCAAGACCTTTTTGGCCGCTGCCTATGGGGCATCTCTGTTGAAGCGCGGACAGGTGGACCGTCTGGTCATCACCCGTCCTGCAGTCGAGGCCGGTGAAAAGCTGGGCTTCCTGCCGGGTGATCTGAACGAAAAGGTTGATCCCTATCTGGCTCCGATTTGGGAAGCGCTGAACGATATTCTGGGCGCGGACGATGTGGCGCGGCGTCGCGAAAAGGGCGAGATCGAAGCCGCCCCCATCGCCTTCATGCGCGGCCGGACCCTCAGCCACGCCTTCGTTATCGTGGATGAGGCGCAGAACACCTCGCGCATGCAGATGAAAATGGTCCTGACCCGACTGGGCGAAGGGGCCAAGATGGTGGTGACGGGCGATCCGTCGCAGATCGACCTGATGAACCCGCGCGACAGCGGGCTGGCCCATGCGCTTCGTATTCTGAACGGCGTCGAGGGTGTCGGCATCCATCAGTTCAAGTCCGAGGATGTGGTGCGCCATGCCCTCGTGGAGCGCATTGTGCGCGCCTATGATGGTGATGCGGCCCGCAATCGCCCGTTTAACGAGTTGGAGCCTGAAGAGGCATGATCGAAATCGAGGTCGAGGCCGAAGGCTGGACCAAGGCCCTGCCAGAGGTCGAGACTGTCGTGGATACCGCCGCAAAGGCCGCCCTGGGCTCGGTCGAGGGTCAGGTGGTGGTGTTGTTGGCCGATGACACGGTGGTTCAGGATCTGAATGCCCGTTTTCGCCAGAAAGACCGCCCGACCAATGTGTTGTCGTTTCCGGCGGCTGAAAGTGCCTTTCCCCATCTGGGCGATATCGTGCTGGGTCTGGAATACTGCCTGACCGAGGCCGAGGCGCAGGGCAAGACGATCAAGGATCACCTGAGCCACCTGGTCGTGCACGGCGTGCTTCACCTGCTGGGCTATGACCACATGGAAGACGACGAGGCCGAAGAAATGGAAGGCGAAGAGCGCACCATTCTCGCGGGCCTTGGCATTGTCGATCCCTATGCGCTCGACCAAGAGGACGCCGATTGATGGATATTCGGGGGACGTGGCAGCGGGCGCTGACCCATCGCTGGGCGCGGATAGGTCTTGCGCTGGCGGCGGGACTGGCCGCGGGTCTGGTCCATCCTCCGTTTAATATCTGGCCGGGCCTGCTGGGCTATCCGGTGCTGATGCTGCTTGCGGCCCATTCGGTACGGGTGCGCGGGGCCTTCTGGATGGGCTGGCTGTTTGGCTTTGCCTATTTCTTTATCGGCTGCTGGTGGGTGGCCGAGGCCTTTTTCGTCAATCCGGCACAGGCGTGGATGGCCCCCTTTGCGGCCAGCCTTTTGCCTGCTGGCATCGGCCTGTTTATCGGGGCCGCCGCAGCAGTGTTTCGCGCTCTGTCGCTGCGTCGGCTGTCCGGCAGCTTTATTCTTTTTGCGGTGGTGTTTGCCGCCTTCGAGTGGCTGCGTGGCCATGTGCTGACGGGGTTTCCGTGGAATCCGGTGGGTGCCAGCTGGCAGGCTGGCAGCGCGCCGTCGCAACTGGCCTCGGTGGTGGGGGTCTATGGGCTGGGCGTTGTCACACTGCTGGCCGCGTGCGCGTTTGGGCCATTGTTGAATGGCGAGCGCCGTCGCAAGGCTGTGACGGGCGCGGTGCTGGGCGTCGTCATCCTCGCGGGCCTTTTTGCCTTTGGTGCCGTGCGCCTCGGCACGACCGCCGTGGAAGCCAGCGAGACCCGTGTGCGTCTGGTGCAGGCCAATGTCGAGCAGGCCGATAAATGGTCCGAGGATGCCTATGCCTCGATTATCGGCCGTTATCTGGATCTGACCACCCGTCCGGCTGATGGCCCGCTGCCGCAGGTCATCCTGTGGCCTGAAAGCGCCCTGCCCGATCTGGCCAATAATGTTTTCGCCCGCGATGACATCGTGCGCATCAGCAATGCCCTACAGCCGGGACAGACGCTGATGCTGGGCCTTAGCCGCGGCGAGATGGAGCCGTCCAGGGGCTGGGTCTATTACAACTCCATGTTCGCCCTGCGCCGTCTGCCGGAAGGTGGGATGTATGTGGACGGGGTCTATGACAAACACCGTCTGGTGCCGTTTGGCGAGTATCTGCCGCTGGGCGATTTGATGGGCCGCCTTGGCATTCGCAGTCTGGTGCATATGCCGGCAGATCTGTCGTCCGGGCCGGTCCCTGCGCCGCTGTCATTGCCCAGCCTGCCGACTGTGCAACCGCTGATTTGTTACGAAAGCCTGTTTCCGGGCTTTACTGCGGCAAGGGCTGATACCCGTCCCGATTGGATCGCCAATGTGTCGAATGATGCCTGGTTCGGCCAGACGACCGGACCGCTCCAGCATCTCAATCTGGCCTCTTATCGCGCCATTGAAACCGGCCTGCCGATGGCGCGCGCAACCCCGACGGGTGTCAGCGCCATGATCGATCCTTTGGGTCGTATCGTATCCGAAAGTCGGATTGAGGGTGGCGAGGCCGGCTTTAGGGATGTATGGCTTCCAAGACCTGTGAAGGTGACGCCATATGGCCGGTGGGGGGACACGCTGCTGCTGGCGATGCTGGTGCTGCTGATCGGGGGGCACGTGTTGTGGGCACGTGGAATGCGTTAGACGGCCAAATATCGCGGGATTGTTCGATTGTGTTCGCGCCTTGCTTGCATACCGGCAATTTTTGATCGCTTTTTGGGCGTTGAGTTAAAAAATCGGGTGACATCAACGTCGATGCATCCCAATGGGTTAAACTTCACAGTAGTTTAGAGAGTTGCTGCATGGTCAGAGGCGCGGGGGAGAGCGGGCCGCATCCAGTAGATCGCCATGTCGGGCGCAAGGTCTGCGAGAAACGGATTGCTCTGGGATACAACCAAAGCGACTTGGGACGGGCCCTGGGGCTGACGTTCCAGCAAATTCAGAAGTACGAGAAAGGCGCGAACCGTATTTCGGCATCGAAGCTGTGGGATATCGCCCGCTTCTTCAACGTCGAAGTGGGGTATTTCTTCGACGGCCTGAACCTGCGTCCCGGTATGGCCGAGGATCAGGGCGAAGAGTTCGTGCATGATTTCCCGGCGACGCGTCAAAGCATCGAAATCGGCCAGCTGGCACCGCGCCTGAATGCGCGGCAGCAAAAGCTGATCCTCGAGATGATGCGCGAAATGGTCTCGTCCGGCTCGGACAACGGCTAGGTCGTCGGAGGCAAAGAAAAAGGGGACACCGGTAACGGCGTCCCCTTCTTTTTGTTGGGCGTAGACCCTTGAGCTTATTCCGCGATGGCAGCGGCGGAAGCAATCACGCGGCTGGCAGCGTGGACCACAGCACCGATGCGCAGGGTCGCCTGAACCTGAACATTCGAGACGCCGTGCTTGCGCAGTTCGCCTTCGTGGGCATCCAGACAGCCACCGCAGCCATTGATGGCCGATACGGCAGTCGCAAACATTTCGAAATCGATCTTCTCGATGCCCGGATTGGCCAGACCGTTCATGCGCAGCTTGGCCGGCAGGGTGGTGTACTCATGGTTCTTCATGAGGTGCAGGGCGCGGTAGTAGATGTTGTTCATGCCCATGATGGCTGCTGCGGTCTTGGCAGCATTCATGGCTTCCGGCGACAGCACGGTGGCGGCTTGGGCTTCGATCAGCTTGACCACTTGCGGCACGCCGATGGCGTGAGCCGAGGCGACGAAGCAGCCCCATTTTTGTTGGTCGCTCAGAACCGTCTCGTTCGCCAGCGACGAAAGGTTCAGCGAGATGTCCTTGGCGTAGGACGGGATCAGGTCACGCAGGGCGTCGAGGGACATGGAAAACTCCGCTTTGGGCCTGTCGCGCGCTCGGCGCGCCAGAGGAAAATAAGCCCTGAGAGGGCAATGAAAAGGCGGCGCCGGATACCCGCCGCCGCCTTTCCGGGTAGATCATGACCCTACTCACGCGGTCATGATCCGAAAGGGTGGCCAAAAGGCCGCCCCGAAAGGTCTGGCTTAGGCTGCCAGGGTGTCACCGCCAACCGGACGGTTGCAAGCGCACAGTTCGTCGGTTTGCAGAGCGTCGACGACGCGCAGGGTGTCTTCCGGCGAACGGCCAACGTTCAGGTTGGTGACGTAGACGTGTTGCACGACGTTGTGCGGGTCGACCACGAAGGTCGCGCGCAGGGCGACGCCGTTTTCTTCGTCCAGTATGCCCAGTTCACGAGCGAACTTGCCACCGCAGTCAGCGAACTGCCAGATCGGCAGCTTGTCGAGGTCGGCGTGGTCGCGGCGCCATGCCAGCTTGGTGAACTCGTTGTCGGTCGAGCCGCCCAGAACCACGGTGTCGCGGTCTTCGAATTCACGGCCCAGCTTGGCGAAGGCAGCGATTTCGGTCGGGCAAACGAAGGTGAAGTCCTTCGGATAGAAGAAGATGACCTTCCACTTACCTTCGAACGAGTCTTGCGTCAGGGTTTCGAAAGCGGAGACGCCGTTTTCTTCGTGGCTGTTGAAGCCCGGCTTCACGCCAGTGATTTTGAACTCAGGCAGTTTTTGACCGACGCCCAGCATGGGTATCTCCATAGTAAAATGTGTGTGACCAGTGCGCCGACGATCCCCGTCCGCGCCACGTGTATGGAGATGGGCCTTCGCACGTGCGAAGTCAAATCGATGATTTTACGAAGACCTATAAGTTCTTGTTATAAAGCGTATTGTTTCAGCCCTTAGACGGGTGCTCGCGACAAGATGCCCGCGAAAGTCGTGTCATTATGTTGCGTTGCGGCGTTATCTATAAATAAAACCACTACTAGATAACAGATTTATCGATTTTGCTTTTGTTCGGCGGTCGCCTAGCGTCAGCTCACAATCATTCGGGGGAGACCTCTCAGGCATCGCAACCGCATAGGCCCTTTGGGGGGCGGAGACGCGACGTCTGAAAGGAAACAGCCTGCGAACGGTCACGAATTGCTGAACAGAAACAAGGTCTAACACATGACGCAGATCGATAAGTCGGCAGGCCAATGCCCGGTAATGCACGGGGCGGCCACCACGGCGACAGGCGCTTCCAGCCACTTTTGGCCGAATGCCCTGAACCTCGACATCCTATCGCAACACGATGCGAAGACCAATCCGCTGGGTCAGGACTTCAACTATCGTGAAGAGGTCAAAAAGCTGGACGTCGAGGCCCTGAAGGCCGATCTGCGTGAACTGATGACCACCAGCCAGGACTGGTGGCCGGCTGACTGGGGTTCGTATGTCGGCATGATGGCGCGTGTGACGTGGCACGCCGCTGGCTCTTATCGCAACACCGACGGCCGTGGCGGCAACGGCACCGGCAACCAGCGCTTTGCGCCGCTGAACTCGTGGCCGGACAACGTCAACACCGACAAGGGCCGTCGCCTGCTGTGGCCGATCAAGAAGAAGTACGGCAACAAGCTGTCGTGGGCCGACCTGATCTCCTATGCCGGTACCATCGCCTATGAAGTGGCCGGTCTGAAGACCTATGGCTTCTCGTTTGGCCGTGAAGACATCTGGCATCCGGAAAAGGACATCTACTGGGGCGATGAACAAGAGTGGCTGGCCCCGTCGGACACGCGTTTCGATAGCGTAGAAGACTCCACCTCGCTGTCGAACCCTCTGGCCGCCGTCCAGATGGGCCTGATCTATGTGAACCCGGAAGGCGTGAACGGTCAGTCCGACCCGCTGAAGACCGCCGCCATGATGCGCGAAACCTTCGCTCGCATGGGCATGAACGACGAGGAAACCGTTGCCCTGACCGCCGGTGGCCACACCATCGGCAAGTCGCACGGCAATGGCGATGCCGCGAACCTGTCGGCAGATCCGGAAAATGCCGACATCGAAGCGCAGGGCATGGGCTGGTTCAATACCAAGGGCCGCGGCATTGGTCGCGACACTGTGGTGTCGGGCATCGAAGGCGCATGGACCACCAACCCGACCGTCTGGGATAACGGCTTCTTCGAGATGCTGTTCAAGCACGACTGGCATCTGGTGAAGAGCCCGGCGGGCGCTTCGCAATGGGCACCGATCGCGATCGCCGACGAAGACAAGCCGGTGGACGTGGAAGATCCGTCGATCAAAACCATGCCGATGATGACCGATGCCGACATGGCGCTGAAGGTAGATCCGATCTATCGCGCCATTTCGGAGCGTTTCATGAACGACTTCGACGCCTTCTCCGACGCCTTTGCCCGCGCATGGTTCAAGCTGACCCACCGCGACATGGGTCCGAACACCCGCTACATCGGTCCGGACGCGCCGCAGGAAGATCTGATCTGGCAAGATCCGGTTCCGGCTGGCAATGCCAACTATGACGTGGCGGCCGTGAAGGCCCGTATCGTTCAGTCGGGTCTGTCGGATGCCGAACTGATCAATACCGCATGGGACAGCGCCCGCACCTATCGTGGCTCGGACTTCCGTGGCGGTGCCAACGGTGCCCGCATCCGTCTGGCCCCGCAAAAGGACTGGGAAGCCAATGAGCCGGAGCGTCTGGCCAAGGTCCTGTCGGTGCTGGAAGGCATCGCGGCTGAAACCGGTGCCAGCGTCGCAGACGTCATCGTTCTGGGCGGCAATATCGGTGTCGAGAACGCCGCACGCGCTGCGGGCTTTGCCATCGACGTGCCCTTCGCGCCGGGCCGTGGCGACGCTAGCCAGGAGCAGACTGATGTCGCCTCGTTCGACGTTCTGGAGCCCAAGCATGACGGCTTCCGCAACTATCTGAAGTCGTGGTCGTCGATCGTGAAGCCGGAAGAAATGCTTCTGGACCGCGCCCAGCTGATGGGTCTGACGGCTGTCGAAATGACGGTCCTGATCGGGGGCATGCGCGTTCTGGGTACCAATTTCGGTGGCTCGACCACGGGCCAGTTCACCGACCGCGTCGGCGCGCTGACGAACGATTTCTTCGTCAACCTGACCGACATGCGCTTTACCTGGGTGCCGACTGGCAAGAACAGCTACGACATCCGTGACCGTGCGACCGGTGAAACCAAATACACCGCCTCGCGCGTGGATCTGGTGTTCGGCTCGAACTCCATCCTGCGCTCCTATGCCGAGGTCTATGCCCAAGACGACAACCAAGAGAAGTTCGTGAAGGACTTCGTCGCGGCCTGGACCAAGGTGATGAACGCCGACCGCTTCGATCTGAAGCGCTAAGCGGGCAGGAGGGGTGTCTTTTGACCAGTAGGCACCCCTCCTCTTCCATAAATAATTTTGATCTTAAGCCGATGAACCCCTATGTCGGCTCTATGCTCCCCACCCTTCGTCAGCTTCAGTACCTCAAGCTTTTGGCCGAGCATGGCTCGTTCAGCCGTGCGGCCGATGCGGCCCACGTCAGTCAGCCGGCCCTATCGTCCGGCGTGCAGGAGTTGGAACGTATTCTGGGTGCGCCGGTCGTAGAGCGAACCCGTGGTGCTGTGCTGCTGACGGCCGTTGGAGCCGAGGCTGTGCGCCGTGCCGAGGACGTGCTGGCCCGCACCGAAGACCTTGTCGAGGCGGCCCGTAACGCGGGCAAGCCGCTGTCGGGCCGTTTCCGTCTGGGTGTCATTCCCACCGTCGCACCCTATCTGCTGCCGCAAAAACTCGGCGAGCTGCGGGCCCAGTATCCTTCGCTGAAACTGTTCATCCGCGAGGACCTGACGCCGCGCCTGATAGCGGGGCTAAAGTCGGGGCAGCTGGATGCCGCCGTGATCGCCCTGCCCTATGATACGCCGGGTATCGATCACGCCCATATCGCCAATGACGAGATATTGGCGGCCGCACCCAAGGGTCATGCTCTGGCCGGTGTGGGCCCTATTCCCGAGGGGGCCCTGCGGTCCGAGGACCTGATCCTGCTGGAAGACGGCCACTGTCTGCGCGATCAGGCCTTGGCGGCGGTGAACATCGAGGCCCCGCGCGGTGAAGACGTCTTTGCCGCGACCACCTTACCCACCTTGGTACAGATGGTGTCATCCGGTCTGGGCGTCAGCTTCCTGCCGCAGATGGCGGTGGATGCCGGTCTGGCCGACAATCCGGGCGTGGTGGTTCGCCCCATTTCCGAGGACGCGCCCCACCGCGAGATCGTCGTGGCGTGGCGGGCAGGTTCCAGCCGTGCGGCAGAGGCCCGCCTGCTGGCCGAGGCTTTGCGAATGGGGTCGCAGTACGACTGATCCGCCCTTTTAAGGCGGCTCTACGACGGAGATCGAAGGTCCTTCCCGCCTGCGATCCCTTGCGACCCTATGTTTAATGTGGGAAACGCGCGCACGCGCGGTTTTGCGGGCCGAAAGGCCGGTTTTGTCGCGACTGGAACATGAAAGGCCGCCATGCTGGAATCTTATCGTCAACACGTCGCGGAACGCGCGGCTCTGGGTATTCCGCCGCTTCCGCTTTCGGCTCAACAAACCGCAGACCTGATCGAGCTGATCAAGTCGCCGCCGGCCGGTGAATCCGAGCAGGAACTGCTGGATCTGCTGACCTATCGCGTTCCGCCGGGCGTGGACGATGCGGCCAAGGTGAAAGCCTCCTTCCTGGCGGCTGTGGCGCACGGTGACTTTGCTGTCCCGTCGCTGTCGCGCGAGCGTGCGACCGAACTGCTGGGCACCATGGTGGGCGGCTATAACGTCAAGCCGCTGATCGACCTGCTGTCGGATGACGTGGTCGGCAAGGTGGCCGCCGAGGGTCTGAAGAAGACCCTGCTGATGTTCGATTTCTTCCACGACGTCGCCGCTCTGGCCAAGGCTGGCAATGCCAATGCCCAAGCCGTTCTGGAATCGTGGGCCGAGGCCGAGTGGTTCACCTCGCGCGACAAGGTCGCCGAGAAGATCACCGTCACCGTCTTCAAGGTGACCGGCGAGACCAACACCGACGACCTGTCGCCGGCACCGGATGCCTGGTCGCGTCCGGACATCCCGCTGCACTACCTCGCCATGCTGAAGAACAAGCGTGACGGCATCACGCCCGAGCAAGACGGCGTGCGCGGCCCGATCCAGTTCATCGAAGACCTGAAGGCCAAGGGCCATCTGGTGGCCTATGTCGGTGACGTTGTCGGCACCGGCTCGTCGCGTAAGTCGGCCACCAACTCGGTAATCTGGGCCACCGGTCAAGACATCCCTTACGTGCCGAACAAGCGTTTCGGCGGCGTGACGCTGGGCGGCAAGATCGCTCCGATCTTCTTCAACACCCAGGAAGACTCCGGCGCCCTGCCGATCGAAGTCGACGTGACCAGCCTGAACATGGGCGATGTCATCGACATCTTCCCGTACGAAGGCAAGATCGTGAAAGACGGCGAAACCGTCGCCACCTTCGAGCTGAAGAGCCAAGTCCTGCTGGACGAAGTGCAGGCCGGTGGCCGTATTAACCTGATCATCGGTCGCTCGCTGACCGCGCGTGCCCGTGAAGCTCTGGGTCTGGCCCCGTCGACCGTTTTCCGTCTGCCGGTCACCCCGGAAGACACCGGCAAGGGCTACACCCTCGCCCAGAAGATGGTCGGTCGCGCTTGCGGCATGCCGGAAGGTACCGGCATCCGTCCGGGCACCTATTGCGAACCGCGCATGACCACGGTCGGCTCGCAAGACACCACCGGCCCGATGACCCGCGACGAGCTGAAAGACCTCGCCTGCCTCGGCTTCTCGGCCGACATGGTGATGCAGTCGTTCTGCCACACCGCCGCCTATCCGAAGCCGGTTGACGTCAAGACGCACCGCGAACTGCCGCAGTTCATCTCGAACCGTGGCGGCGTAGCCCTGCGTCCGGGCGACGGCGTGATCCACTCGTGGCTGAACCGCCTGCTGCTGCCGGACACCGTCGGCACCGGCGGTGACTCGCACACCCGCTTCCCGATCGGCATCTCCTTCCCGGCTGGCTCGGGTCTGGTGGCCTTCGGTGCTGCCACCGGCGTGATGCCGCTGGACATGCCGGAGTCAGTTCTGGTGCGCTTCAAGGGCGAAATGCAGCCGGGTATCACCCTGCGCGATCTCGTCCACGCCATCCCGTACTACGCCATCAAGCAAGGCCTGCTGACCGTTGCCAAGGCTGGCAAGATCAACGCCTTCTCGGGCCGTATCCTTGAGATCGAGGGCCTGCCGAACCTTAAGGTCGAGCAAGCCTTCGAACTGACCGACGCCTCGGCAGAGCGTTCGGCTGCGGGTTGCACCGTCAAGCTGAACAAAGAGCCGATCATCGAGTACATGACCTCGAACATCGTGCTGATGAAGAACATGATCGCCGACGGCTATCAGGATGCCCGCACCCTGCAGCGCCGTATCGACGCCATGGAAGCCTGGCTGGCCAACCCGAACCTGCTCGAAGCCGATGCCGACGCCGAATACGCGCACGTCATCGAAATCGATCTGGCCGAGATCAAGGAGCCGATCCTGTGCGCGCCGAACGATCCGGACGATGCCCGCCTGCTGTCGGAAGTGCAGAACACCCAGATCGATGAAGTCTTCATCGGTTCGTGCATGACCAACATCGGCCACTTCCGCGCCGCCTCGCTGCTGCTGAAGGGCAAGAAGGACATCCCGACCCGTCTGTGGGTGGCACCGCCGACCAAGATGGACGCCTCGGAACTAACCAAGGAAGGTCACTACTCGACCCTCGGCGGCGCTGGCGCCCGTATGGAAATGCCGGGCTGCTCGCTGTGCATGGGTAACCAGGCACAGGTGAAAGAAGGCGCGACTGTGGTTTCGACCTCGACCCGCAACTTCCCGAACCGTCTGGGCAAGGGCTCGAACGTCTTCCTGTCGTCGGCCGAACTGGCTGCCGTGGCCTCCAAGCTGGGCCGCCTGCCGACCGTGGAAGAGTACATGGCCGAAATGGGCGTCATCAACGAGAACGCCTCGGAAGTGTACCGCTACATGAACTTCGACCAGATCGAAGAGTACGCGGACCGCGTCGCCGCTGAGTAATCAGCAGCCCAACGGTTAGCGTTGAAATGAAGAAGCCCCCTCGGAGTGATCCGAGGGGGCTTTTTAATTCCAAAGAGCTTCCTGGTCCCAGTTTTCGGGGAAGCCTGTAGCGTCAATTTTCAAGTGTGGACTCTGCGGTATTGTTTTCATGTGCTCTTTGAGCTTTTGCCCCCATAAAGATTTAGGGTTTGAAGTCTTAAGCATGAACTGAATTATACAAATTGGGGCATATATTCTGAAGGCACTATTGGGTGTGTCGAGTATGTGGTCCAGCAGAGGAATCTCTCCCCTTTTGGGGAGTTTTGGTTGATCTACCGGTGAGATGTTCCATAGCCTGCTGTGATGAGCTGTGACATTTCTAATGAAATTTAGACTCCTGATCCAAGAAGGAAGTAAATCTTCTCTATTTTCAGGAATGTTGAACTTCGAAGCTAGGCTCAGGACTCATAGCCAAAAG
>NZ_DIGV01000056.1 GCF_002419815.1 Brevundimonas sp. UBA5713
ATCCAGTTAACTTGTCAGCACCTGGTTGGCCGCGTTTTCTTCTGCCGTGACAGTCTGACTGAAGGGATTTTCAGCTGTAATGAAGGTCGCTCCGCTCCGGTCGGTCAGTACGAACCGGTGGGCAAGCTCATGTGATCGCTGACCAATTTTAAGGACGAAGAATCCGTCATCCGAAAGGACGTGATAATTTGTAGCACTGTAAGCTGCTACGAGGTCGTTGTTTACTGCGGTCGTTGACATTAAAGAACCTCCATTTGGAGGGGCGACACAGCTTCCGCTTTGTTGCTCAGTTGAGCCACATCTGCTTACGCAAACCACCTTGCCCGGACTGGCAGGTTGGTGTGGGTGTCGACCCAACTCTTGATGATTTCCACTGCATATCCCTGAAATAGCTTACATGGCAAGTGGAGCTAAAGATGGGGGACAATTTTTGCTTCACACTGACGTGACCCCCATTTCTCATCCAGCCATAACGAGAGTCCGAGGTGATCTTGATCTGCTCCCGGGAAACTGGATCACCTGAAGTTAGAGTTTTCCGGGAGCAGATCAGTACAGCGTGGCCGGCGGGCTGTTTCCTGAACAGGCCGCCGCGCTCGCGACGGCGGCTATCAGAGGCGATCGCGAGGAAGCGGGCCGATGCGACGCCGCCTTCGCCGGCTTGTGGGACTTGTTCCGCGCCCACGGCAGTCTTCGGCTGATGTATGCGGCGGCGAATATGCTGGGGCTGACCGAAGCGTCGCCGCCGAAGCCGCTTCTGGGACCCGATGAGAAGCTGAAAGCCAGTCTTGCGAAGGCTTTGCCGCTCTGAGACCGCGGGGGAGGCAAATGTGAGGTTTTGGTCAGGGAGCCAAGGACCGCTCCTGGCGCGTCGCCGACATCAGCGTGGATAGGCGAGGACATCTGACCATAGGTCGACGAAAAGCCTTCCACTGGGGCAAGAATGACGAACCCTCTCAGGAGGGCTCATCAGTGCGACAGCCCGATGGGAAGATGGCTCTTGTCGTGACGGCCCACCCGCTCCACTAGAGACTGTTCATCAGCGTTCATGCCAATGACCTCGACTTCGGCCCCCTGCTTCCGATAACGGAAAACGACCTTGTCGACAGCGGCGACGCCTGTCAGGTCCCACAGGTGGGCGTCGGTCATATCGATCTCCACGCGCCTGGGGCTGCCGTGGTGTTCGAAGGCTGCGGCGAAGACATCGGCCGAAGCGAAAAACAACTGCCCAGACACGCGGTAGCGCAGCACGCCGTCTTCCGGCGTTTCGATCTCTTCGACGACCACGGTCTTACCGACCTTGCGCATGAAGAAGACGGCCGAGAGGATCACGCCCAGGACGACGCCCTTGGACAGATCATGGGTGGCCACGACAGTCGCCGTCGTGGCGATCATGACGATGGACGACTGGAACGGCGTTGAGCGCAGCTTCAGGACTGAGCCCCAGTCGAAGGTTCCGATGGACACCATGATCATCACCGCCACCAGAGCCGCCATGGGTATCCGCGCCACCCAATCCTGAAGCACCAGGATCAGGAACAAGAGGAAGAGGCCAGCCCATAGCGTGGACAGGCGGCCTCGCGCGCCGGAGGTCACATTGATGATCGACTGGCCGATCATGGCGCAACCCGCCATGCCGCCGAACAGCGGCGACAGGATGTTGGCGATGCCCTGACCGCGCGTCTCGCGGTCCTTGTCTGAAGGGGTGTCAGTCAGGTCGTCGATCAGGTTCGCCGTTAGCAGGCTTTCCAGCAGGCCGACGAAGGCTAATGTAGCCGAGACTGGCGCGATAATGGCGAAGGTCTCCCAGGCCAGCGGGACGGCCGGCAGATGGAAGATCGGCAGGGATGAAGGCATTTGACCCATGTCGCCGACCGTGCGGACATCCAGACCGGTCATCATCACGAAGCCGCTGATCAGGACGATGGCGACCAGGGGCGAAGGCACGGCCTTGGTCAGGCGAGGGAAGCCGTAGATGATGGCCAGGGCAGCGCCGACCAGAGCGAAGGTCTGCCAGTTGGCGCCGATCAGTTCCGGCATCTGAGCCAGGAAGATCAGGATGGCCAGAGAGTTGACGAAGCCGGTCATGACGCTGCGGCTGACGAAGCGGATGTAGCGGCCCAGTTTCAGCAGGCCGATGATGATTTGAAAGACGCCGCACAGGATCGATGCGGCGAACAGGTATTCCAGGCCATGATCACGGACGAGCGTAACCATGAGCAGGGCCATGGCGCCGGTCGCGGCCGAGATCATGGCGGGTCGCCCACCGACGAAGGCGATGGTCACGGCGATGACGAAGCTGGCGTAAAGGCCCACGGCGGTATCGACGCCGGCGATGATGGAGAAGGCGATGGCCTCCGGGATCAGGGCCAGCGCCACGACGGTGCCCGCCAGCAAATCGCGGCGAGGGTTGGCGAGCCATTGCTGGCGCGCGGATGCAATAATGGACATTCAGGATTTCATTTGGACGAGCCGCATGCGGCGGCTCAGTTTCCCGACGGATCGGCGGACGGGATAGCCACCCGGCAGCCCAGGGGCGCCGAGTCCAAGGTGAACGACGGCATGCATGCCGCTACGGGGCTTTGAATGCAAGATCCGTCACGTTCACTGCGCAAGAGGTTTGGACGAATCGACGGGGGGCGGCCGCCTGTTTCAGGTGCCCGCGACGGGTGCGGCTAGTGTCAAATCAATGCGACGGCGACCCCGCTTGCGGCGGTCAGGGCAACGACTATCCATGGTGGGCACTTCCACACCGTCAGCAGAACAAAGCCCGCCAGCGCCACGAAGAAGTCGATCGCACTCAGGATCGCGCCGGTTCCTACAGGGGTATAGAGGGCGAAAGCCAGAATGCCGACGACTGCCGCGTTCGCGCCGCGCATCGCCGCCTGGGCCGCCGGTCGGGCGCGCAGCAGACTCCAGAACGGCAGCACCCCTGTCACCAGCAGCAATCCCGGCGCGAAGATCGCCACTAGACAAAGGGCGGCCCCGGCCAATCCATTCGGAGAAGGCTCCATGGCGGCGCCCAGATAGGCGGCGAAGGTGAAAAGCGGCCCCGGTACGGCTTGGGCCGCGCCATAGCCCGCAAGAAAGCCATTGGAATCGATCCAGCCGGGCTGCACCACGCCTTCTTCGAGCAGGGGCAGAACGACGTGACCGCCTCCGAAAACGAAGGTGCCGGCTCGATAGAAGACGTCCAGCAAGGCGACGCCGTGGAGTCCTGTCGCCATGGAGGCGAGCGGCAAGCCCGCCAGAAGCAGAAGGAACACGGCCAGGGCCGTTGCGCCGGCGCGCCGTGAAATCGGGAAGCTTGGAGTCGACGCTGATGTGGCGTTCGTCGTCCGGCAGAGGCGCAGCCCCGCCAGGCTGCCGATGACGATGGCGACGATCTGACCTGTCGCTCCGCCGAGCAACATCAGGATTACAACAGCGGCTAGGCCGATAGCCGCTCTTTGCCAGTCGGGGGTCAGGGTGCGGGCCATCCCCCAGACCGCCTGAGCGACCACAGCCACGGCCACCAGCTTCAGTCCATGCAGCAGGCCCATTCCAACCGGACCGTTGAGCGAGGCTGCGCCCACGGCGAACAAGACCAGGAGCGCGGCGGACGGCAGTGTGAAGGCGCACCATGCCGCAATGCCGCCCAATGGGCCGGCGCGCCACAAGCCCAAGGCGTAGCCCGCTTGGCTGGAGGCTGGGCCGGGCAGGAATTGGCACATGGCGACCAAGTCGGCGTATCCGGCTTCATCGATCCAACGGCGTCGCGAGACCAACTCGTCCCGGAAATAGCCGAGGTGCGCCACGGGCCCGCCGAACGACGTGAGGCCGAGCTTGAGGAAGACCGCGAAGACCTCTGTCGGCGAACCGGCCAGTGGCGCGCTCGGGCACCCGTGGACTGAGCTGGATTCGCCGCTGATTTCCGTGGCCATTCTCTAACAGTCCAGCCTGAGGCTACGCAGACCTGGTCGCGATCGCGGACAGGTCGTTGGCCGCATCGATCGGCACGCCTGACGCCTTCCGCTCGGAATAGCGATCCACCAACTGGCCGGCATGGGCGCGGGTCAGGACGGTGAAGCGCACCAGTTCCTCCATCACGTCGACGATGCGATCATAGTAGCTGGACGACTTCATGCGGCCGTCGTCGTCGAACTCCATGAAGGCCTTGGCGACGCTGGACTGGTTGGGGATGGTGATCATCCGCATCCAGCGGCCGAGCAGGCGCAGGGTGTTGACGGCGTTGAAACTCTGCGAGCCGCCGGAGACCTGCATGACCGCCAGGGTGCGGCCCTGGGTCGGACGCATGCCGCCCATGCTGAGCGGCAGGTGATCGATCTGCAGCTTCATGATCCCGGAAATCTGGCCGTGGCGCTCCGGGCTGCTCCAGACCATGCCCTCCGACCACAGGGCGTGCTCGCGCAGTTCATGGACGGCGGGATGATCGTCGTAGGCGACCTGATCGGTCAGCGGCAGGTCGGACGAATCGAAGATGCGCGTCTCGCAGCCCATGAAGCGCAGAAGGCGGGCGGCCTCCTCGACGCACAGCCGGGAAAAGGACCGATCCCGCAGCGAGCCGTAGAGCAGCAGGATGCGCGGCGGATGGTCGTTCGGACCGAGGCCCAGCGCGGGGCAGCTGGACAGATAGGCCGGGTCGAGCGCGGGCAGGTGGTCGGGATCGGGCAGGTCGCGAAGGCGGGTCATTGGATACGCAGATCCTTGAACATGAAGGTCGCCGATGCCGGGCACAGGCCGCTGAACTGGCGAGAAGCGGCGATGGCGGGCGGCGCGGCTGACCGAAGGGCGACCGAGTAGCCGCGCCGCTGGAAGAAGGCGGCGGCCGAGGTCGTGAGCAGATAGAGGCTGGCAGCGCCTTGCTGGGCGGCTTCAGTTTCGAGCCAGGACAGGATCGCCCCGCCGTGACCGCCGCCGCGACGGCCGTCAGGGACGATGATGGAGCGGATCAGGACGTCGGGCCCGACCTGCTCCAGCCCGCCGTAGCCGACCAGCCCCTCGCCATTCTCAAAGCGGAAGAAGCGCCGGTCGGGTTCGTGGAGGTCATCCGTCGGCAGTCCGGCAGCCTCCAGCGCGGCGATCAGGTCGGCGGTGGGTTCGGGCAACGCCGAGACGTTGAAGGCCATCAGCAGGCGTCCTTCTTCGGGGCGGTCGCGGGGAAGTAGCGGCGGCCCAGCCACAGGGCGACCGACACCAGCAGGATCAGCACCGGGACCTCGACCAGCGGGCCGATGACCGCCGCGAATGCGACCGGCGACGCCAGCCCGAAGGCGGCGATGGCGACGGCGATTGCCAGTTCAAAGTTGTTAGAGGCGGCGGTGAACGCCAGGGCCGTGGTGCGCGGATAGTCCGCCTCGATCAGCTGTCCCATCAGGAAGCTGACCACGAACATGACGAAGAAGTAGATCGTCAGCGGGATGGCGATGCGCAGCGCGTCCAGCGGCAGGGCGACCACCTCGCCGCCCTTGAGGCTGAACATGGCGACGATGGTGAAGAGCAGGGCGATCAGGGTGACCGGCGCGATGCGCGGCAGGAAGCGTGTCTCGTACCAGTCGCTCCCCTTGCTCGCGACCAGCGCCCGCCGGGTCAGGAAGCCGCCGAGGAAGGGCAAGCCCAGATAGACCAGGACGGCGCCGGCGATGGTCCAGACGCTGACGTCCACCACGCTGCTCTCCAGTCCGAACAGGGGCGGCAGCACGGTCAGGAACAGCCAGGCGTAGAGGCTGAAGAAGGCGATCTGGAAGATCGAGTTGAAGGCGACCAGGCCCGCCACATACTGGTTGTCGCCGCGCGCCAACTGGTTCCAGACCAGCACCATGGCGATGCAGCGGGCCAGACCGATCAGGATGACGCCGGTCATGTATTCCGGCTGGTCGCGCAGGAAGATGACCGCCAGCGCGAACATCAGCACCGGCCCCAGCACCCAGTTCTGGAACAGGGAGAGCAGCAGCACGCGCTTGTCGGCGAAGACGCGCGGCAGTTCCTCGTATTTCACCCGCGCCAGCGGCGGATACATCATCAGGATCAGGCCGATGGCGATGGGGATGTTGGTCGTCCCGACCGACAGGCCGTCGATCCAGGCGGGAAGGCCCGGCACGACCGCACCCAGCAGCACGCCCAGCGCCATGGCCGCGAAAATCCACAGTGTCAGCCAACGGTCGAGGAAGGACAGGCGGCGCTTTGGCTGGTCAGTAATCACGGCGTCAACCATCAGCGGACCCTCCGGCCCTCGGCGTCGATGACGACTTCGCCGTCCTCCTTGGTGAAGGGCTTGAGCCCTTCCGACGGCAGAAGGTCGAGGACCGCTTCGGACGGGCGACACAGCTTCACCCCCAGCGGCGACACGACGATGGGACGGTTCAGCAGAACCGGATGGGTTTCGACGGCGTCCAGAAGTTGATCGTTGGACAGGGCGGGATCGCCGAGGCCCAGTTCGGCGAAGGGCGTGCCCTTCTCGCGCAGCAGACTGTGCAACGGAACGCCCATACGCTCGACCAACTCCAGGATCATCCCGCGGCTGGGCGGGGTCTTCAGATACTCGATGACATGGGGCTCGATCCCGACGTGGCGGATCAGGGCCAGGGCGTTGCGCGACGTCCCGCAGGCGGGGTTGTGATAGATGACGACGTCCATGAGGTCCTCAGGCGCGGCAGGGCGCGAGTTCGGCCAGAAGCGGCTCGCACAGGTCGGCGCGGCCCTGGCAGCAGTCCTTCAGCAGGAAGACGACAAGCGCCTGAAGGCGGCTCAGATCGGCGCGGTAGATGATCGAGCGGCTGCGACGCTCCGAGCTGATCAGGCCCGCGCGGGACAGAACCCCAAGGTGCGCCGACATGGTGTTGGCGGGCACTGCCAGTGCGTCCGCGATCTCTCCGGCAGGCAGGCCAGCGGGTTCATGCTGGACCAGCAGGCGGAAGGTCTCCAGCCGCGTGGGCTGGGCCAGGGCGGCGAGGGCGAGAATGGCGGCTTCTGATTCCATGATTCCAAGATAATGGAATCAATAACGGAGTCAAAGGCCCAACTAGTGCTCATGAATGTCGGCTTTGCGCGCGGATAAGAAAGGCCGCTTCTGGCGCATTTGCGAAGTCGCCACACTTCGGAGTGGACTTCGCCCGCGACCAGAGCGGTAGTCCGTTCATGACCTCAGATGATTTATACCAAGTCTGCATATGCCGCGTGCGGACTTCTCCCTTGTTCACACAGCCGCCACCGAGCGGTTCGGGGTATACGCCGACCCAATCATGGCCGTGATAAATGCCGACACTGGAGAGGCGGTTCAGGATGCCAATCTTGCCCTCGTCATTATCCTAGACGGACGCCTCAAGGCGGAGCGCGGAGCTTTCGATCAGTCTATTGCAGGTTTGACGATCAGCTCGGCTCTTGTCGATTCCGCTGTGCACCACATCGCCCGCTACGGCTCGGGCCACACCGAGGCTATCGTCACCGCCGACGCCGAGGCGGCCGAGCGTTTCGCCGCCCAGGTCGACAGCGCCATCGTCCTGGTCAACGCCTCCACCCAGTTCGCCGACGGCGGTGAGTTCGGCTTCGGCGGCGAGATCGGCATCTCCACCAACCGCCTGCACGCCCGCGGCCCCGTCGGCGCCGAGCAGCTGACCACCTACAAATACGTCGTCCGCGGCCAGGGCCAGATCCGGCCGTGACAGCAGGAAGCCGGAGACGTCTCCGCCTCCGGCTCCTCGCCGTTCACCTCATCCGGGCCTCAAGCCGCGCGAAGCGCGATGGGCCCGCAGAGCAATCCTATGCTCTGCCCTCGGGCAGAGCATAGGCGATCACATAGTCGCCTTCCGGCGTCTCCATGAAGTGATGGCCGCCGGCCATGATGACCAGGTATTCGCGGCCGTTCTGCTCGTAGATCATGGGGTTGGCCTGGCCGCCCGCGGGCAGGACGTCGGACCAGACGGTCTTGCCGGTCTCGATGTCGATGGCGCGGATCAGGTCGTCGGTCGCCGCGGCGATGAAGATCAGGCCGCTGGCCGTCACCACCGCGCCGCCGTTGTTGGGCGTGCCGATCTCCAGCGGAAGCATCGAGGGGATGCCCCACGGGCCGTTCTTGCGCGCCGTGCCGAACGGACGGTCCCACAGGGTCTGGCCGGTACGCATGTCGATGGCGGTGATCCCGCCATAGGGCGGCTCCTTGCACAACAGGCCCGTCCACTTCACGCGCCAGCCGGCGTTGACGTCGATGGCGTAGGGCACGCCGATCTGCGGGTCGCCGGCGCCTTCGCCCTTGGACAGGCTGCCGCCGCGTTCGGCCGCTTCCTTCTGCTGGGCGATGTAGCGCGGGTCGTCGCGCGGGAACCAGCCCTTTGCATTGGCCTCGGCGCGCGGCACCAGCCGGTTGTAGTTGGGCATGTCGTTGTAGTTGGCCACGATCACGCCGCGCACGGGATCGACCGCCACGCCGCCCCAGTCCGAGCCGCCGTTATAGCCCGGATAGTTGATGTAGTGGTTGGTCGAGGGCGGGGTGTAATAGCCTTGATAGTTCGCCTTCTTGAAGTTGATGCGGCAGAACATCTGGTCGATCGGGGACATGCCCCACATGTCGGCCTCGACCAGGTTCGGCTTGCGCAAGGTGGCGAACAGCGAGAACGGCTGGGTCGGCGAACGCTGGCCCTGTTCGGTCCCGCCGGTGGTCGGCACCGGCCGTTCCTCGACCCGGTGCAGCAGTTGTCCGGTGGCGCGGTTGAAGACGTACATGTCGCCTTGCTTGGTCGGCACCAGCAGCGCCGGTACCACGCCCGCCGCCGTCGGGAAGTCGATCAGCGTCGCCTGCGAGCCGTGGTCGAAGTCCCACACGTCGTTGTGGACGGTCTGGTAGTGCCAGCGCGGTTTGCCCGTCGTCACGTCCAGGGCGACGATGGAGGTCGAATACTGCTTCTCCAGCGGGCGGCGCGAACTGGACCAGTAGTCGGCCGAGGAGTTGCCCATCGGCAGATAGACCAGACCCAGATT
>NZ_DIGV01000022.1 GCF_002419815.1 Brevundimonas sp. UBA5713
GACACCGGCGGGATCGCCGCTGTCCAGCAGGCTCAGGGCGCGCGTGAAGATGGCAGCGCCTTCGGTCGAGGCGATCTCGGCCGAGGGCACAGCCTCGGCGGGCGTGGCATCCAGCGCCAAAGCCGCGATCGGCGCCATGGCCGGATCGGTCTCGGTGCCGAAGTTCAGGTTCAGGTTCTGGTCCTTGACGACCTTCAGCGTGGCATAGCCACCGCCGCCGACCACCAGCATGGCCAGCGCCGAAGCCTTCAGCGCATTGCCCAACGTGGAGCCGTCACGCGAGGCCTTGCGATCAAGTTTTTCCTGAAGAACCGACTTGCCGCCCTTTTTACGCTTCAGGCCAAAGGTGGAGCGGATAACAGGTGCGGGTTCTTCATCGGCGATGGCAGCACGGGCGCTGTCGATCACGTCGCGGGTGGATTTCAGCGGCGCACCCAGAGGATCGACCTCTTCGGTGGGCACTTCGTCGACCACCGCGTCAAAGGTCATGCTCAGCGGACCGCCCGCCTCATGCGGAGGGGTCACATCGAAGCTGTGATCCTGCGCTTCATGCTCGGACGAGGCGAAGATGGACGGGAAGTCGTCGGACAGTTCCGAAGCCGTGTCGGCCTGACCGGCTTCGTCAGCGGTCTTCGCCTCGGTCTCGGCTGCCGCCTGCGCCAACAGGCGGCTGTCTTCCTCGAGGCTCTCGTCGAGCGCGGCGTCGAGGCTGCCAAAGGGGCGCAAGGTGTCTGTGGTCGGGAATGGCTCGACGGCCATTTCGGCGGCGATGGCGTCGGCCCAGCCGGGGCTCGCCTGTGCCTCGGGCAAGGGTTCGGACTTGGCCGAGCCGAAAGCCGCCCCGCGCCAGTCACCCGGCTTGGCGTCCTGCGGCTTCCAGTCCAGCGGCGAAGCAAACAGGGAATCCGGTGCCGCCTCGGTGGCCACCGGCATCGGCTCGAAACTCAGGTCATCCGTGGGGGGCAGGGCTGCCGTCAGGCGTGGTGCCGCGTTCAGGCTGGCAGCCTCGCGCTGGGCGCGGACTTCCTTGGCCTCTTCGATCAGGCGGCGTGTGCGCTCTTCGCTCTGACGCAGACGCTCGGCCAGTTCGCCCGAGACGTCGTCGTGACGGCGCTCGAACTTTTCGGAGCTCTCGTTCAGGCGGCGACCGATGTCGTCGATCGCCTGCGACGAGCGGCGCTCGGTCTGGGCAATGCGTTCGGACAGGCGGTCCGAGATGCGGGTGATCTCTCCACCCAGTCGCTCCAGCGCCAAGGCGTGGTCGTCTTCCTGACGGGTCAGGCGCGCATCCAGCGATGCACTCTGGCGCGAGATTTCGCGGTCCAGCTTTTCGTCCAGCGTGCGACCCAGATCGGCCAGTCGCTGGTCGAGGCGGCTGTTGATGGCCTCTTCGCTGACATCACCGCCGCGCGTTTCCAGCGACTGCATCCGCCCGTTCATATTCTGGGCAATGCGCATGATCTCGTGACCCATCGCCTCAACGGCGCGGGCAGAGCGCATTTCGGCAGCGCGGGTCTGGGCCGACAGCTGGCTGATGGCCTGCTCGACACGGGCCAGACGCGTATTGTCGGTCGAGGCCTCGATCTGGCGCATCAGGTCCAGACGGTTGGCCTCGATCTGCTGGCTCAGGCTGCTGGCCAGCTGTGTCAGGCGCTCTTCGGAGACACTGCCGGTATCGCCCCCGATACGGCTGTCCAGAGCGGCGAACGAACGTTCCAGACCCTTGAGGGCCAGACCGGTCGCCTCCTGTGCGCGGTCCAGACGGTCGCGCAGATCAGAGACAGCGGCATCCTGACGGGCGGGGTCCTGAACGGTGGATTCAAGACGTTGAAGGCGCAGATGGCCGTCGCGCAATTCACGCGCGATGTCGTCCATGCGGCGGTTCTGGCGCGTGCTTTCCTCGCGGTCGCTCTCCATGCGACGCACGATGCCCGACACGGCCTGATCGACGTTCTGGATAGCCGAGGCCGAACGGCGCTCAGCGGCTTCAAGACGCTCACCCAGTTCGCTGATTATGGCATTCAGACGCTTGGCAGCTTCCGGTGCAGGCAGGTCTTCTGCCCGACGCGAACCTGCACGGCGGTCATTGGGCAGGGGGGTACCGTCGCTGTCGCCCTCGATCATGATGCGCGCGTTCAGCCACTCGCCCAGAGTCATGCCTTCGCGACGCGCCAGATCCTTGGCGATCTCGCGGGCTTTGGGGTCGATACCCTTAACGCTCCAAGGCGCAGCTGCGCTCACTGATTCGGCTCCCGAGCGACAATGGCTAAGCTTTTATCCCACATGTTGTGTGCGACTTTAGAATAACCACAATATCTGGACAAAATACGGACTGTGGCAGGGCAATTCAGGCCGTACCGTCAAATCCATGGTTAACAGAAGGTTTCTGATTTGGCAGCCCTTCATCCAGCACTTGCGCAAAGATTTTCCAGCCCCCAAGTGACAGCGCCATGAGCTTAGAACTGACACTTGCCTTGCTGGCCGCCAGCGCCCTGTTTGGCATCTTCTGCGGCTGGCGCGGTGCGCGCCCGCTGGACCTCACCAAAGGCCCGCGCATGGTGCCGTGGCGGTTCCTGATGCTGTTATGTGCGGCGCTGGTGATGCTGCTGCTGATCCACCTGATCGCCCTGCTGGGCGGCGGGCCTGTAGCCCGTCCCTACTGAGCCGAATGCGCATGAAAAAGGCCGGCACCCGCTAGGGCACCGGCCTTTCCGATAGGGTTTTGGCCGCCGAGATTATCCGGCGAAACACCAGGCCAAAACGGCCTTCTGGGCGTGGATACGGTTTTCCGCCTCGTCCCAGATCAGCGACTGCGGGCCGTCGATGACCTCGTCGGTCACTTCCTCGCCACGGTGCGCCGGCAGGCAGTGCAGAAAGACCGCGCCCTCATTGGCTTGGTTCATCAGCGCCTGATCCACCGTGTAGGGCTCGAAGGTGGCCAGACGGGCTTCATAGTCCTGATCGCCCATCGACACCCAGGTATCGGTGACCACCACATCGGCACCCTGAACCGCCTCGGCCGGATCGCTGGTCAGGAACACATGCGCCCCGCCCTTTTCCAGATCGCGCAGGTCGGGGTGGTATTCCGCCGGACAGGCCACGCGCAGCTTGAAGCCGAACTTGGGCGCGGCATGCATGAAGCTGTGGCAGACGTTGTTGCCGTCTCCGACCCAGGCGATCGTCTTGCCTTCCACCGAGCCATAATGCTCTTCGATGGTCAGTAGGTCGGCCAAGATTTGGCACGGATGCGAACGGTCGGTCAGGGCGTTGATGACCGGCACTTCGGACACGCGGGCGAAACGCTCGACGTCCTCGTGGTCATTGGCGCGGATCATCACCGCATCGACCATGCGCGACAGCACCTTGGCGGTGTCCTCGATCGGCTCACCGCGCCCCAACTGCATGTCGGCGGCATTGGCGATTATGCCCTGACCGCCCAGTTGGCGGATGGCGGCATCGAAGCTGAAGCGCGTACGGGTCGAGTTTTTCTCGAAGATCATCGCCAGAACGCGGTCCTTGGCAGGCGCGTCGGCGTCGACCTTGCCCTTGGGCCAGCCCTTGCGGGCCTCCTTGCGCGCGCGGGCGTCATCCAGAATGGCGCGCAGGTCGGCGGCATCGAGGCGGTGTATGTCGAGGAAGTGGCGGACCATTCAGGTCTCCGTACGAACAGACGTCAGGCTAAGGGACTGGCCGGATTATCCGGCCATCTGGGTGCGGGCGTAGGCGCAGGTTTTCTCCAGACGCTCCACAGCCTCTTGGGCTTCGTCACGGCTGATGTTCAGGGGCGCAAGGATACGCACCAGATTGTCGCCGCCACCGGCCACCAGCAGCTGGGCCTCATCGCGGGCCCAGCCCATGAAGTCGCGATTGTTCGGGATCAGTTTCAGACCCATCAGCAGGCCCTTGCCGCGCACCTCGGCAATCACGTCCGGATAGCGTTCCTGCAGGCCATGCAGCTGTTGTTTGAAATAGCCCGCGACTTCGTTGACGTTATTCAGGATCTCGTCCGAGGAGATGATGCTGAAAGCGGCCTTGCCGACAGCCATGGCCAGTGGGTTGCCACCAAAGGTCGAGCCGTGCGCGCCCGTGGTCATGCCCTTGGCGGCTTCGGCGGTGGCGAGGCAGGCCCCGATAGGGAATCCGCCACCCAGAGCCTTGGCGATGGCCATGATGTCCGGCGTCATGCCTGCCCATTCATGGGCCCACAGCTTGCCGGTCCGGCCCATGCCGCACTGGACTTCGTCAAAGATGATCAGCACGCCGTTCTTGTCGGCCATCTCGCGCATCCAGCGCAGGTCCTCGTCCGGCGTGGCGCGGCAGCCGCCCTCGCCCTGAACCGGCTCGAGGATGATGGCGGCCGTGGTCGGGGATTCAAAGGCCTTGGTCAGGGCATCCTTGTCGCCCCACTTCAGCTGATGGAAACCTTCCATCGGCGGGCCGAAGCCTTCGGTGTAGTTGGGATTGGCCGCGGCGTTGATGCCGCCATAGGTCCGGCCGTGGAACGAGCCGTCAAAGCCATAGATGTCGATGCGCTCCGGCTGGCCGTTGGCAAAATGGTATTTGCGGGCGGTCTTCAGCGCGCATTCCACGGCCTCGGTGCCCGAGTTGGCAAAGAAGACCACATCGGCAAAGGATTTGGAGCACAGCAGATCGGCCAGTTCGTCCTGACCAGGGATGCTGTAGATGTTGGAGACGTGCCACAGCTTGTCGGCCTGGGCCTTCAGCGCCTCGACCAGCTTGGGATGGGCATGACCCAGTGCATTGGTCGAAATACCCGACACGCAGTCCAGATATTCAGTCCCGTCGGTGGACCACAGTCGAGCACCCTGACCACGCTCCACGTTCAGCGGTGCGCGGTTGTAAACGCCCATCAGATGTCCGGACACTGGCATGCTCCATAAAAGAGAGACGGCCCCGTCGCTATAGCAACGGGACCGCTTTAGAAAAGGGGTTCGAGACTTGTCGGGCGCATTTCGACCTTAGTCAACACCATGCCCGATCAAGCGCGCCTTAGAGGCTGGCGTCGATACGGGCGACCAGTTGCGACAGGAAGCCCGAGAAGGTGACCACATCGTCGGCCTTCAGCTTGTCGATGGTGTCCTCATGGGTGTGGATGTTCTGGAATACGTCCGGCACGAAGCCCTCACGCAGGCCATTGTCCTCGCCACCGTTGAAGGCCAACCACATCTGGCGGGCACCTACGGCGTTCTGGATACCCAGCGACAGCACCGGAATGCCGGCCGCCGAGAACACCCGGTCATCGCTGGGCGGATAGACCGGGAAGGCCTCACAGTCGGTAGCGGTCTCGGCGCAGTGATGACGCAGGGTCTTCACCAGATCCTTGGACTGATCGCCATTGTTCAGGCCGTACATAACCGTCTGGCCATAGGCGGCAACGTCAACGTTCACCACGGCCTTGATGCGAGTGGCGTCAGCCTGTTCAAACCATTTGCGCGCGCCGATCAGGCCCAGTTCCTCCTGATCGGTCAGCACCACAATGATGCGATGCTTCAGCGAACCGGCCGTCTGGTTGAGCGCCTTGGCGGCCTCGACCACCGCCAGCGTGCCGCCTGCGTTGTCGACCACGCCGTGCGAGAAGGCCCCGTCGCGCAGGACCACCGCATCATAGTGGGCGGTCATGACGATGTCCGATGCGCCTTCGCCCAGCGTCAGCACAATATTGGTACCCGCCATCGCGCCGGTACGGTTATTGCCGCCTTCGAAGGCCTGCAGCGTATAGGGCAGGTTGGCGGCCTCCAGCTGACGCTTCAGCTCATCCAGACGCTCAGCGTTCGAGGTCTTGATCAGGGCTTCGGCAGCGGCGTGCACCGCGCGGGCCTGATCGGTAGATTGGGCCATAACCGGCGCGGCCAGCAGGCAGGCGGCCAAGACGGTGGACGTCAGCAGCGATTTCATTGGCATGGAGCTCCCCTTTAGGTCTGCCCAGAGGGTTAAACGAATAAAGGCCGCATCGCCAGCGCGACACGGCCTTTGAAAGGATCGGGACGGTTACGCCGCTTAGCTCTTCAAACGCCAGCCCGAGCGGAACACCAGCCAGCAGACCACGCCCATGATCACGGTCAGAACGGCGCTCATGACCAGACCGACCATCAGATTGCTCTCGGCTTGACCGATAAAGCCCGCACGGAAGCCGTCGATCAGATAGAAGAACGGATTGAAATGGCTGATGGTGTTGAACGGTGCCGGCAGGTTGTCGACCAGATAGAAGGTGCCCGACAGGAAGGTCATCGGCATGACGACAAAGTTCTGCACCGCAGACAGGTGGTCGAACTTTTCGGACCACAGACCGGCGAGCACGCCCACCATGCCCATCAGCAGCGACGAGATCAGGCCGAACCAGACGATCAGCAGAATATTGCTGATGCCCAGTTTTGCGAACGGCAGCACGCACAGGGCCGTCACCAGTCCCACCACGATACCGCGCGTGGCGGCACCCAGACTGAAACCGATGGTCAGTTCCAGCGGGCTGAGCGGCGGGGTCAGGAAATCGGTCGCCGTGCCCATAATCTTGGCCTGGATCAGGCTGGACGAGGCGTTGGCAAAGGCGTTTTGCAAAATGGCCATCATGATCAGGCCCGGTGCCACAAACTCGGCAAACGGCGTGCCGTGCAGCGGCGGACGCGCGCCCTGAAGGGCCACCACAAAGACCATCATATAGAGCAGGGTCGTCACCACCGGCGCGGCCACAGTCTGCGCCCCCACCTTCCAGAAGCGGCGCACCTCGCGCAGGTAAAGCGTGCGCAGTCCCACCCAGTTCACACCGGCATAGCGGCGGGGCTGGTGATGGGCGGAAAGTGTCGTCGGCTTGGCGTCAGTGTGGCTCATAAACGGTCAAATGCCCCTCGAAATGGCGTTTCGCAAGGCGCCCGCTGTTATTCGGACCCAAATAAAGTTGAGTCAAAATAGGACATTAACCATACTACATCTGGTTTCTGTGGACAGGCGAATTCCTACATATTGCGTGTTTTAAGCGGTGATTTACGATTGGCGCCACTGAGGAGCGTTATTTCTGACGTTCTGACACAAGATATTGAATCCGATCCCCCGGAGGGTGGCATGAACGCAGGCTGGACTGAAGATCGCGTAGGCGCTCTGAAAAAGCTGTGGCTTGAAGGCCAATCGGCCTCCCAAATCGCAAAAGCACTGGGCGGTGGCGTAACCCGCAACGCCGTCATAGGTAAGGTACACCGTCTGGGTCTGTCGGGCCGTGCAGCGCCGTCGCAACCGGCCCGCACCAGCTTCCGCACCACGCGCCCCAGCAGCACCAAGGCCGCCTCGGCTGCCG
>NZ_DIGV01000015.1 GCF_002419815.1 Brevundimonas sp. UBA5713
GGTGGCGGCGGCGGTGGTGGCGGCGGCGGCGGCATGGGTATGGGCATGGGGGCCGGTATGGGGGCGGGCGTCGCCATCGGTGCGCCCCTGGATGACGACAAGCGCTAGGGCCCTCGCTTTAGCGGGGCTGATATCGGCTTCAGAAAAACTGCGGTCTGCGGGCGCGTTGGCCCTGCTACTTGCGAGAGCAGTATTTCGAGGGGAAACCGATGAGCCGCCACCAAACCCACAGCGAACGAAACGACGCCGACTGGGCCGAGCTGGTCTCGCCTGACCGTCGCCATCTTCTGCTGGGCGTAGGTGCCACCACGGCAGCTATCGCAGCCACGACTGCCAAGCCTGCTGAGGCAGGCGTCAAACAGCTGGCCCCGGCCGGTGCCTATGATCCGCACGTGCCGCCGCCCGCGACCGGCACCTCGCCGTGGGGCGACACGATCAATGAGGCCACGCCTGCGCCGAAATCTCTGCGCCCCGGCGAAGAGGAGCTGCCGTCCAAACCCCAGCCCTTCACGCGCATCAGCAGCTATCACGCCCACATCTATTTCGATGAGGACAACCACTATAAGGCCGCCCTGCTGCGCCAATGGGTGATGGAACGTTTCCACGTCGAACTGGGCAACTGGAACCTGGAGCCGCGCGGCCCGCACGTGACGCCGTCATTCTATTTCGGCTTCACCAACGATCTGCTGCCGGTACTTATTCCGTGGCTTCAACTGAACAGCCTGGGCCTGACCATCCTGCTGCACCCAAACACTGACGATCCGCGTGCCGATCATCTGGACTATGCCCTGTGGATCAACCGCACCCAGCCGGTGAACGCCTATCGCATGGCCAGCCATGTCGAACCGCACGAGGTCGAAAAGATCCTGCCCAACACCCAGCCCACCATCGTGCCCGAACGGGCCTGAGACAGACCCACATCGGACAAAAAAAGAGGTGGCGCTTAAGCCACCTCATCCTTGGGGATCATGTCGCCGACCGTGGGGCGGTTGTCGGCAAAGGTGACTTCAACTTCGCGCGGGCGCACGATCTCGTTGCAGCAGTTGCAGGCAATACGCGGTTCGAGCTTGTGGTCGCCCTTGTGCCGCAACACCACGCCCGAGGGTTGATCGTGATAGACGTGCTTTTCGCCCCATGCGTGCAAGGTGATCAGCACCCCGTACAGGTCCTTGCCCTTGGGGGTTAGGACATATTCGTTGCGGGACGGGCGCTCCGAATACAGACGCGGCTCCAGCACCCCGTGGTGCACCAGCGATTTCAGCCGCGCGGCCAGCACATTGCGCGCGACGCCCAGACGCTCCTGCCATTGCTCGAAGCGTGTGATGCCGTTGAAGGCATCACGAATGACCAGCATGGTCCACGGGTCCCCGATGATCTCGAGTGCGCCCGCGACCGAGCAGCTTTGTCTGGAATAGTCTGCTGTGCGTCCCATGACTGTTAAAGTGACCCCACGTCAGGGTTTTGACAAGGGTTGCCTTTCCGCACGGACTCCGTAGGTTTCCAAATGAAACTGACATATGATCTCGGACTGTCCTCCTTATGGCCGACACCACACACGCTGAGCCTGCCCGCATACTGAACAAGGCCTTTTCGCTGACGTCCTCGGACGGACGCCTGACGACCACTGTGGACCCCGATTTTTCCAATGCTCCCGAGAGCCTACCGCCGGAAAAAGGCTTTCCATACGGCGGCTTGCTGGCGGCACTTTGCGTACAGGCCATGCGACAGGGCCTCGGTATTACGGCTCCGCTCCAGACCCTTACTGTCCAGTATCTCGCCGCCGCCCGCTATGGCGAGGAGCTCGAGTTTCGACCGCGCATGCTGCGAGATGGTCGCCAGGTCACCTTCGCCACCCTTGAGGCTGGACAGGGTGATCGCCTGACCCACCATGCCAGCGGCACCTTCGGGATCAATATAGAGAACACGCCAGCCCTCTATGATCGCCGCCAAACTCCACCCGCTCTCGACGGGCAGTCGGAAGGCTACGGCATGCCCGGTAATATGGCCCCGCGTTTTGCCTCGCAGGTCGAATATTGCTTTGTCGACGGTCCCAACATCATGGGCGGAAATGCGGATCGCACCCGCGTGGAGCACTGCTGGATGCGGATGCGCGACGGGCAGGCCCTAGACGAACTGGGCCTGTGCTATCTGCTGGATGCGCTATATCCGCCGTCGTGGACAGGCTTCCATCGCCCGCCGATGATGACGTCTATCGATCTGCGCTACGACTTTCTGACGCCACCGACACCACAGAACGCTCCCGAGGGGTGGGCCTTTTTCGAATTCAGTCTGATCCAGCACGAAGGCAGCTGGGCGCTGGATGATGCCTTGGCATGGGGTGCAGACGGCACGGTACTGGCTGCCGCGCGACAACACCGCAAGGTGATCGGAAGCTGAGCCTGCGACGGCACTCGTATACCCGTTTGCTCTTGCGCAACGCACAGCCAAACCCCTAATCATCCGCATCTTTGCGATTTCGTTTCCAAGGTTTACGCCATGACCACCGCAGCCGATCCCGTCGTCATCTGCTCCTATGCCCGCACGCCGATGGGTGGCTTCCAAGGGGCCCTGTCGAGCGTCAAGTCGACGGCTCTGGGCAGTACCGCCGTCAAGGCCGCTGTCGAACGCGCCGGCGTCGCGCCGGAAAAGATCGAGCAGATCTTCATGGGTTGCGTGCTTCCAGCTGGTCTGGGTCAGGCCCCGGCCCGTCAGGCGGCGCTGGGCGCTGGCCTGCCGCTGGGCGTTGAAGCCACCACGCTGAACAAGATGTGCGGCTCGGGCCTGCAGGCCGCCGTCATGGCGCATGACGCGCTTCTGGCTGGCACTGCAAACGTCATCGTGGCGGGCGGTATGGAGTCGATGACCCAAGCCCCCTACCTGATGAGCAAGCACCGTGGCGGTGCCCGCATCGGCCACGACACCATCATCGACTCCATGATGATGGATGGTCTGGAAGATGCCTATGAAGGCAAGGCCATGGGCGTGTTCGCCGAGGCGGCTGCCGAGAAATACGGCTTCACCCGCGAGGACATGGACGCCTATGCGATTGAAAGCCTGAACCGTGCCAAGGAAGCCATCGCCTCGGGGGCCTTCCAGAAGGAAATCGTTCCGGTCGAAGTGGCTGGCCGCAAGGGCACCGTGACCGTCGCCGAGGACGAACAGCCGGGCAAGGCTGATCCGGCCAAGATTCCGACCCTGCGTCCGGCCTTCATCAAGGATGGCCGCATCACCGCCGCCAACGCCTCGTCGATCTCGGACGGTGCTGCCGCACTGGTCATGGCGCGCGAAAGCACCGCCAAGGCGCTGGGCCTGAACATCGTCGCGCGCGTGGTTTCGCATTCGGCCCACGCCCACGAGCCGGGCCTGTTCACCACCGCGCCGGTTCCGGCCATGCAGAAGACCTTGGCCAAGGCTGGCTGGTCCGTCGATGACGTGGACCTGTGGGAAGTGAACGAGGCCTTCGCCGTGGTCGCCATGATCGCGCAAAAGGAACTGGGCATCGACCGCGCCAAGCTGAACGTCAATGGCGGCGCAACCGCTCTGGGCCATCCGATCGGTGCCTCGGGTGCCCGTATCATGGCCACCCTGCTGGGCGCTCTGGAAGCGCGCGGCCTTAAGCGTGGGGTCGCGTCCCTGTGCATCGGTGGCGGCGAAGCCGTCTCGATGGCCGTGGAACTGGTCTAACCTGATCGGCGTTTATAGAGGCAAGACCTTGCAACATTCGAGCTCACAATGAGAAACTTTGCCCTTGCCTCTCTCGCTGCCCTCGCCGTCACGGCCTGTGCAACGCCGTCAGTGGTGGCCCAGTCGGGTGACCGCACCGTGGCCGACGAACTGAAGGCCTTCCCCGCCGCAACCGCCGGTCAAAAGCGCCACGTTCTGACGGTCCCTGCTATCGAGAACGAGGATGACTTCAAGGTCCAGCTGTTGATCGGCCAGACCCAGACCGTGGACTGCAACATCCGCACACTGGGCGGCACTCTTGAAACGCGCACTGCCGAAGGCTGGGGCTATGACTATTATGTCGTTCCCCAGATTGGTCCGGGTATCTCGACCCTGATGGGCTGCACGCCCAATACCGAGCGTCAGGACTTTGTGACGCTCAGTGACCGCCCGCTGGTCCGCTACAATTCGCGTCTGCCGATCGTGGTGTACACGCCGGAAAACGTCGAAGTCCGTTACCGTATCTGGCGCGCTGGCGAGGTTCGCGGGCTGGACTGAGAGTCAGTGCCTTCGATCACCCGAAGGTAAGGTCGCTCCAATGGGCGCAGGGGTTCATCCTCTGCGCCCTTTTTCATCAGACGTGTCAGCTGCGAAAGACCCACTCCGAGAACAATCATCGCGACCTCCTATCTTGCGAATGATTTGCAAGATCAAATTGAGATAGCGATTCGTGAAGCCTCTAAGTGGTCGATCGCGCAAAAAGTGATCGGTCAGCGCGGGTCGATGGTCTGGCCGATTTGTTCGGCCAAGGCAGCCCCCTCGCCCTCGGTTGCCAGTAGCCAGACGTGGATGTCGGCAGGCACCTTACCCTCGCGTCGGAACAGATGTTCGGCAGCGATCCGGCGATTATCCTGAGCCAGTACGATAGTCACGCGATCGCCCACCACGGCCTGCTCGCCGTAGAAGATCGGAAACTCCGACTGCGGGCCTGCGTAGATCATCAACAGCGGCGTATCGCGCTGACGCACCGTATAGATGGTGGCATCCGGCCCTGCCTGACGGGCGATAATCTGGGTGCCACGCAGATCGATACGGAACGGCAGTTGCGATATGGCAGCGGGCGACATTGGCAGCGCAGGTGCCGGCTGACGCTCTGTTCTGGCAGGCGGCGTTTCCGGGGGTGCCTCGACCACCGGCGCAGCAGGCTCTATCGCAGGGCGCGTCTGTGCGGGCGGTGCGGCTCGCGGCACGGGCCTCGGGGCCGGTGGGGGGGGTGCAGCAGGGGATGCAGGGGTCTGGGTCACAGGAGC
>NZ_DIGV01000042.1 GCF_002419815.1 Brevundimonas sp. UBA5713
CCACGCCCGCCGCCGAGGCGATGACCCGCTCGCGCAGGCTGGCCGACACAGGTGCGGGCGAGGCCGCATCCAGCAGATGGTCGAAATCGCTTTCGGCTTCCCACAGGGCTTTCAGGCGCGGAGACGAGGCCAGCAGGGCGCGGGCCGCATCGCGTTCATCGGCGGGCCATGCGCTCCAGCGTGTGCCGTAAGCGCTCAGGAGATGTTCAAAATGGCTCTCGGTCATCATGCACTCAACTCCTGCCCGACGTTCTGCCGCGCGGGGCCATATCCGCCAGCGTGGTGCGCAGGGAACGGCGTCCGCGGGACAAAAGACTTTCGAGCGCCTCGACACTGATGTTCAGCGCCTTGGCCGCTTCGATATTGCCCATGTCCTGATAATGGCAAAGGATAATGGCTTCGCGCTGGCGTTCCGGAAGCCGCATCAGGGCAGACTGCACCCTGAGGCCGGTTTCCATGGCCAAAAGTCCGCGATCGGGGGCCGGTCCATCGTCCGCGCGTTCCGGCAAGGTGTCGGTCAGCACCTCCTTGCGGCGACGCAAACGGTCGTAGCAGAGGTTCAGTGATACCCGATGCAGCCATGTGTCGAAACGCGCCTGCCCCGGCTTCCACCGACCGGCCTGTTTCCATACCCGCAGCATGGCCTCCTGCGCCACATCCTCGGCCTCGACCGGATCGCCCAGCATACGCGAGGCCAGCGACATGACGCGCGGCAGCTTGCGCGCGACCATGGCCTGAATGGCCGCTGGTTCGCCGCACGCTACACGCCGCAACAGGTCCTCGTCGGGATCGGCGGATGTCGCCAAGCCAGCCTCGCGCTTCATTCACAGCAGGAAGGGACGGGGCATCCGTCCGGTTCAAAACGGCTTTACTCTGAATCTTCGACCAAAGGCGACGGCTTGCCGGACACGAAGACGTCAGTTTCATCCGAAGCGCTGCACTGTGCGTAACAAAGCACACCTTCGCCCGAGGGCGGGGTGTGACTGTACGCGTCAAAGATGCGGTCGCCTGGTTCAAAACATCCATCTCATCCGGCCATGTGCGCCGGTTCGAGATCGGTCACACCTGTCCTGTTCGCAAGCTTACACGTCAGATAACGATGTTTCCGTCGCGAAACTTATGGTCCGGATGTCAGGTCACAATGGGCAGTACTGTGTTGAACCGTTCGCGGGCTCGACGACGCACATCGGCCAGCACGGATTTCAGTGTGTCGAAGGCGGGTTCTCCCACCGCCTCGGCCAAGCGTTTTTGAAAGCCGGAGGGCTCTGCATCTGGATCGGCCCTTCCGTCAAAGGCGCAGGCCATGAGCTGCCCCAGATGCTGGTGATAGAGCCATGAATCACGCAGCACCGGATCGTCGGCCAGCGCCTCAACCGTAGAAACCGTCAACGGACGGCCCTGCACGGCCTGACGCAGTTGATAGTATTGCGCCACGAACTCGGCATCGACCTGTGCGCCCGATGACAGCTTCAGATCCCAGAAGCCTTTGGGGCGGCGCTCGCGATCCATCAGGTCGCGCATCTTGCGCACGTCGGCGGCCACATCGACACCGGGGCGCGGGCGGCGCAAGGCCTCCTCCAGCGTCTTGGATACTGTTTCGGCAAAGGCCGGGTCGCTGGCCCACACCACCCGCGCGCGGGTCAGGGCCATGAACTCCCAGGTGTCGGCCTCGGTCTCATAGTAGTCACGCAGGGTTTCCAGCCGCACCGATACCGGCCCCTTGGACCCTGTGGGGCGCAGGCGCATGTCCACCTCATACAGGCCACCCTCGGCCGTATGGGCCGACAGGGCCGCGATCAAACGCTGGGTAAAGCGACCATAGAAGGTCTCGCCGCCCCAGCCTTTCAGGCTGCTCATAGCATCGGATGGAGCCTGATAGATGGTCATCAGATCAAGGTCCGAGCCCGCCGTCATCTCTCGCGATCCGGCCTTGCCCAGCGCCACCACAGCCACGGCTCCGCCTTCCAGCGCACCGCCCATACGTTCGGCCTCGGCCAAGGCGGCGGGAGACAGCGCCCGCATACAGGCATCGGCCAGCGCCGTATTGGCCAGCCCCGCCGCCTCGGCGTCGGAGCGACCGGTGATGGTGTGTATGCCAATCCGGAAGACCTGTTCGCGGTGCAGGCGGCGCACGGCGTTCATGGCCTCTTCGAAATCGCCCGCCTGCGCCGTCTCGGCCAGCACCTGTTCGGTAAAGCCGGTGTCGATGGTCAGGTCCTTCAGAAAGCGGGCGTCCAGTACCCCGTCAAGCGCCTGAGGCTGGCGGCCCAGAATGCGCGCCAGTCGCGGGGCAAACGCCATCACCCCCACCACCATGTCGAATAGCTGGGGCTGGTTCAGGAACAGGGCCTGCACCTGTACCCCTGCATTCAGGCCCGAGAAGAAGGTGGCAAAGCGCCGGAACGCCGCATCCGGCGCGCCCGTCGCCGCGGCGGCTTCCAGCAGGCGCGGGGCCAAACGGGTGAATAGCTCGCGCCCGCGCGCCGTGCGAGTGGCGCCGATGCGGCCATGGTGCCAGCTGCGGATGGTGTCGGACACGCTGGCTGGCTCGGAAAAGCCCATTCGGCCCAGTGTCTCCAGCGTACCGGGGTCGTTTTCCACGCCCGTGAACACCAGACTGCCGAACGGAGACGACAGTTCCTCGCCATCGTCGAACAGCTCGCCATAGATGGTGTTCACCTCGACCAGCAGATTCATGATTGAGGCATCAAAGGCTGCCAGATCGTCCTGACCATACAGGGCCGCCACATCGGCGCGGCGGGCGTCATCCTGTGGCAGGCTGTGGCTGTGGTCGTCATCCAGCATCTGGATGCGGTGCTCCAGATCACGCAGGATGCGATAGGCAGCCATCAGACGCTCGCAGGTCTGGGGCGTGACGTGACCCGCATCGGTCAGCGCCTGTAGTGCTTCCAGCGTACGCGGGCTGCGCAGAGCCGGATTGCGACCGCCGAGGATCAGCTGCTGGGTCTGGACGAAGAACTCGATCTCCCGAATGCCGCCGCGCCCCAGTTTCAGATTGGCACCTGCCGCCTCAAGCCCGTCACCGGTCTTATAGGTGTGGATCTGTTTCTTGATCGACTGGATGTCCAGAACGGCCTGATAATCCAGACTGCGCCGCCAGATGAAGGGGATCAGGGCCTCAAGAAAGGCTTCGCCCTCGATACGGTCTCCGGCGCAGACGCGGGCCTTGATAAAGGCGGCGCGTTCCCAGTTCTGGCCCACGCTTTCATAATAGGCCAGCGCCATGGGGGCGGCGACCACAGGCGGGGTGGACGACGGGTCGGGCCGCAGACGCAGGTCGACGCGGAACACATAGCCCTCGCCCGTCCGCTCGGTCAGCAGGGTGGCGACGCCCTGTGCCAGACGGTTGCAGAAGTTTTGCACCTCCACACTGTCATCCAGCGCGGGGATCAGAACGTCCGGCTCGAAAAACAGGCTGAGGTCAATGTCGGACGAATAGTTCAGCTCGAACGCCCCGCCCTTACCCATGGCCAGCATGAACAGGCCGGGTACAGGGCCGCGCGGGTCATCGGCGGGGCTGTGAAGCTTGCCACGCCTGCGCCATTCGGAGGCGACAGATTTCAGGGCCGCCTGCGCCGCCGCGTCGGCAAAACGGGCAATGGCCGAGGTGACCTGATCCAGATCCCACGCCCCGCCCAGATCGGCCAAGGCCGTCATCAGATGCAGTTCGCCCTTCAGGCGACGCAGGGGCGACTTGATCTCTTCGGGCGGGCCGTCCAGCGCGGCCATCTCAGCCAGTATCTCTTCCAGCCGCGCATCGGGATCGGCCACCAGTATCCGGTGCAGCATGTCCGGCCAGCGACGGGCCAGACCGCCCAGATAGGGAGAGGCCGAAAACACCGGTGCCAGTGCAGGCCACGCCTGATCCAAAACTTGCGCCCAGCCGGCCTTGGTGGCGGCCTGCATCAACTGTTCATGCGCGCGTTCGGCGGCAGCGGAATCTCGGACCGGCCCGCAGGGGCTGGTGCGGGCAAGCAGAGCAGTCTGGGGCAAGGTCATTCAGCGATTACTCGGTTGGCGCTGTGTCGTCAGGCTTTTCGGCGGGAGGAAGAACCAAGGCTACACGAAGTCCCGGCCCGCGCCCATCAAATGCGCCCGGTCCTTCGTCCAGTTCGATACGGCCACCGTGGGCCTCGGCCACAGCGGTGACCAGCGACAGGCCCAGACCCGAGCCCGGCTCGGTGCGGCTGTTGTCCAGACGCACAAAGCGCTGGAGCACGCGCTCGCGGTCTTCTTCGGGAATGCCGGGGCCGTTGTCGGTCACAGAGAACTCGATCGCGCCATCCGAGCGGCGGCGCGCGCGGAACATCACCGCCCCGCCTTCGGGCGTATATTTCAGGGCATTGTCGATCAGATTGGCGAGGGCTTGGGCCAGGAAGGGCTGGTTACCCTCGATCCACAGGCTGTCCTTGATTTCCGATTCAAAGACGATGTCCTTTTCCTCGCCCGCAAACTCATACAATTCGGCCATATCGCGACCCAAGGTAGCCGCGTCGAAAACCTTGGGATCGGGCGCACCACCGGCTTGCAGGCGCGCGATAGCCAAGACGGTGTTGAAGGTTTTCAGCAGGCCGTCGGCCTCATTCAACGCGGTTTCCAGCGCATCGGTGCCACTGATACGCCCCGCCTCGGCATCGATCAGTGCCACTTCCAGCTTGGCGCGCATGCGGGTCAGGGGCGAGCGCAGGTCGTGGGCAATAGCATCGCCCGCATGACGGATCGAGGCCATGGAGGCCTCCATCCGGTCTAGCATGAGGTTCAGACCCTGGGACAGTTCGTCCAGTTCGTCGCCGGAGTTTGTGACGGTGACGCGCTGTTTCAGATCACCGTCCTGCACCGCCGTGACCACGCGGTTCAGACGCCCCATGGCGCGCTCGACGCGGCGGCTGACCAGCAGTCCACCGCCGACCCCCAGCACCAGAACCGCCACCATGGCCAGCCACAGAGCTTGGGTCAGGCGCGAAAGATAGGCTTCGATATCGCCGACGTCCTCGCCGACGAACAGGTGTTCACCGCCCGCCAGCGGGGTATCGATCCCAATGGATTGACGGCGGCTGACCAAACCTTGGGCGTCGGTGTCGGTCAGGCGAAAGCTTTCCCACTCTCCGGAATCAACCCCCTCGGGCAGCTCGGAGATGTTGGCGGTGATGACGTCGCCATTGGCACCGCGCAGCATGTACAGATAGTGGTCCCCCCGAATGGTGCGGTCCACCAGCGCCTGATTGAGGGCATCTGCGCCGCGCGCGCGATAGATGCCCGTCAGCGTCTCCACCTCGGCCCGCACGCTGGCTTCGGCGCGGGCGCGCGCCTCGCTGGCCGACGCGACATAGACATAGGTCATCACCGCGCTGGCCGTGGCCACGAACAGCGCCAGAAACAGCAGCGTCAGCCGGAAGGGCGTTCGCCGAAAGACCGAGGGCAGCTTCATAGGGAGGCCTTACGCCTCCAGCCGGTACCCCGCGCCGCGCACGGTTTGCAGCATGGCCCGATCAAAGCCCTTGTCGATCTTGGAGCGCAGACGGCTGATGTGCACGTCGATGACATTGGTCTGGGGATCGAAATGATACTCCCACACCTTCTCCAGCAGCATGGTGCGGGTGACCGACTGGCCCGCGTGACGCATCAAGAATTCCAGCAGTTGGAATTCGCGCGGTTGCAGGTCGATTTCCTGACCCGAGCGATGCACGGTGCGGGCGATCAGGTTCATTTCCAGCTCGCCGACCTTAAGCACGGTCAGCACGCCACCCGTTTCGCGGCGCCGCGACAGGGCCTCGACGCGGGCGATCAGCTCGGCAAAGGCATAGGGCTTGACCAGATAGTCATCGCCGCCAGCCTTCAGACCCACCACGCGGTCCTCGACCTCGCCGAGGGCTGACAGGAACAGAACGGGCGTCTGGTCGCCGCCCTTGCGCAGGGTTTCCACCATGCCGATGCCATCCAGACGCGGCATCATGCGGTCCACGACATAGACGTCATAACCGCCCTTTTGCGCTTCCAGCAGACCGAACGCACCATCGACCGCATGGGTCACATCATAACCCGCCTCGGTCAGGCCCCGCACCATGGCGGTTGCCGCTTCGGCATCATCTTCGACCACTAGAACGCGCATCAACCCCTCCGAAATTGGATTTCGGCGGCGACCTTAACCGATCGCCGCCGAAACCGTGAATTAAGCCTTCGTCACGTCTTGGCCGTGATTAAGGCCAGGCCAGCGCCCATACGGGCCCTTAGCCCTATTCGGACTTGGCGAATGGCAGCACCAACGACAGGTTGCTGCCGTTGTGGCGCACCAGCAGCAGGACGCTGGGACGGCCTGCCGACTTGGCCGCCGCCACGGCCTCACGGAACTCTGCCGCCGTGGTGACGCTACGGTTGTTGGCGCGCAGGATCAGGGTGCCAACCGGAATGCGCAGCTTGCCCGCTTCGGTATCGGCATCCACGCCTGTGATGACCACGCCATTGATGTTGTCCGGCACATCATAGCGTTGACGCAGGGCGGACGTCAGCGGGGCCACAGTCAGGCCCTCGACGACCGTGCCCTGATTGGCCGACGGCGCTTCGTCTTCCGGCTCGGACAGGCCGCGCTGGGTGTTCAGATCGCTTTCCGAAGGGCGGCGACCGGCGCGTACGTCCACCGTCTGGCGACGGCCTTCACGCAGGATTTCCAGACGCAAGGCATCACCCGGCTTGGCGCGGGCGACGCGGCGGGTCAGGTCCGAAGAGCTTTCGATCTTCTCGCCGTTCAGGCCCACCACGATGTCTTCGGTACGCAAGCCCGCGCGGGCACCCGGCGATCCCGCCGTCACCTCTGCGATAAAGGCTCCCTTGAGGGCCGCATCCAGACCCAGCGCTTCCTTCACTTCGGGCAGCAGGTTCTGGATGGTCACCCCCAGATAGCCGCGCTCGATCTCCTCGCCACGCATCAGGCGGTCGGTGACCGACTTGGCGGTGGCAGCCGGAATGGCAAAGCCGATACCGACCGAGCCGCCCGACGGCGAGAAGATGGCGGTGTTCACGCCGATCACGCGGCCATAGATGTCAAACGTCGGGCCGCCCGAGTTGCCCCGGTTGATCGCCGCGTCGATCTGCAAATATTCGTTCAGACCGCCCGGATCGATATCGCGCGACTTGGCCGAGACGATACCGGCTGTGGCCGTGCCGCCCAGACCGAAGGGGTTGCCCACGGCGATGACCCAGTCACCCACGCGCGGCTCGGACGCTTCTTCGAACGTCACGAAGGGGAAGGCGTCGCCATCCACCTTGATGACCGCAAGGTCGGAGCCTTCGTCGCGGCCAATCAGGCGGGCGTTCAGTTCGCGGCCATCGCTGAGTTTGACTTTGATCTCTTCGGCGTTTTCGACCACGTGGTTGTTGGTGACGATATAGCCGTCTGCCGTGATGAAGAAGCCCGATCCGGTGCCGGGGGCCAGCTGGGTTTCAGGCTCGGCACCGCCGCGGCCCTGACCTTCAGGCACGGCGAAGAACGGGAAGCCCGGAATGGTCAAGCCACCACGCGGACGCTGCACACGGGTCTTTACGTCGATCTGCACCACAGCAGGGGCCACCTGCTGGAAGATGTCGGCAAAGCTGAGCGGCGCGCCCTGCGGCGGCGCGAAGGCCAGCCCTGCGGCACCCGCATTGGGAACCAGACGATTGGAAGCCGTCGCCGCCTCTGCGGTCGGCCACTGGATCACTCCGCCCGCTGTAGCGGCCGCAGCGAGGGTCAGGCTGACAGCAGCCCCCAGAATGAACTCCTTGCGTTTCAGCATCGTCGTCCTTGCAGTCTAACGTCCGGAATCCGGCGGATTCCTGAAACCATGGATATAGGGCACATTGGCCAAAGCCAATGCCTGCCTATCAAGAATGGTTCAGATCAGACATGGGTCGTGCTGTGGCGCGATCAGGTCAAGCCTGTGACTTTAGCTGTCCGTTTTGTCAGAAAGCGTGGCCTTATCGGCGTCCTCGCGCGCCAGAATGGCGGCCAGTTCGGCCTCTTCCTCGGCGCTCAGAGGATCGGCCGCGGCGCGGCGACGGCGGCTCCACCACGCGAACATGCCCCCGACACCGCCCACCAGCAGGAACGGCCCCAGCCACAGCAGGACGGTCGCGCCCTTGAACGGCGGACGGAACAGAACATAGTCGCCATAGCGGCGCACAAGGTCCTGCTGAATTTCATCGTCGCTGCGGCCTGCGACGATCTGCTCACGCACCAGACCGCGCATATCGGCGGCAATGGCCGCGGGACTGTCGACGATGGATTCGTGCTGACAGACCACGCAGCGGATTTCGCCGAACAGGGCCTTGGCGCGCGCTTCCTGCGCAGCGTCGGCCAAGGGCATATCCGCACGCGGCGGCGGCTCGGCCATGGCCGGCGAAGCCACCATCAGCGCCGACGCCATCAGGACAATCGCGAGACGGTTCATGCCTTGGCCTCCGGCTTGCGGCGGCGGGTGCCGGTCGCGCCAATCCGCAGACGGCGGTCCAGCAGCGACACCGCCCCGCCCAGCGCCATCAGCGCCGGACCGAGGAAGATCAGGCGCGCCCACGGGTTATAGTGCAGGCGCACAAACCACGCCGGTTCCCCCGCATCGGTGCGGGTGCGTTCACCCATCACCACATAGACATCGTCCAGACCACGAAAATCGAGACCGACCTCGGTCGTGGTCTTGCCACCACCGGCAGGGAAGAAGCGGCGTTCCGAGGTCACGGTCTTTTCCGCCGCGCGGCCCTGAACAGGAGATACGCGCAGGCGACCTTGCTCGGCCAGATAGTTGGGGCCTTCGACGATCTTCACCTCTTTCAGCGTCACCTGCCATGGACCAGCCTGTAGCTGGTCACCGATGGCCAGAGCCCTGCCCTGCTCGACCTTAAAGGATGTCTCGACCACCGCGCCCAGAATGAAGACGCCCAAGCCAGCGTGCGCCAGCGCCATACCCCATGCGCCCAGCGGCAGGCCGCGTGCGCGGCGCGCCGTCTCGGCCAGCGGAGCTTTGAAAGCGCGGGTACGCTCGAACACTTCAAACAGAGCGCCGAAAATCAGCCATGCGCCCAGACCGATGCCGAAGGCGGCCAGCGCCTTTTTCGGATCAAACAGCAGATAGCCGCCAATGGCCGCGACCACGGCGATCAGGGCGGCGAGGCGCAGACGCTGGACCGCGCCGGTCAGGTCGCCGCGCTTCCACGCCATCAGCGGCCCCATGGGCAGCAGCACACAGGCCACCGCCATCAGAGGCGAGAAGACGGCGTTGAAATAGGGCTCGCCCACCGAAATGGTCGCGCCGGTCAGACCCTTGAGCAGCAGCGGATACAGCGTACCCAACATGACCGTAGCCGCCGCCGCCGTCAGGAACAGATTGTTCAGCACCAGCATGGCTTCGCGGCTGATGGGGGCGAAGGTGGCGCTGGATTTCAGGGTCGGGGCGCGCAGGGCAAAAAGCGCCAGCGCTCCACCGGCGGCCAACGCCAGAATGGCCAGCAACATCAGTCCGCGCTCGGGATCAACCGCAAAGGCGTGCACAGACGTCAGCACGCCCGAGCGCACAAGGAAGGCCCCCAGCATGGAGAAGGTGAAGGCCGAAATCGCTAGAAACACGGTCCAGCCCGCCAAGGCCCCGCGACGCTCGGTCACAATGGCGCTGTGCAACAGGGCGGCACCGGCCAGCCACGGCATGAAGGAGGCGTTCTCGACCGGATCCCAGAACCACCAGCCGCCCCAGCCCAGTTCGTAATAGGCCCAGAAGCTGCCCAGCGCGATGCCGACCGTCAGAAACACCCACGACGCCAGCGCCCATGGCCGCACCCAGCGCCCCCATGCCGGATCGACGCGCTTTTCAATCAGCGCTGCCACGGCCAGCGAGAAACAGACCGAAAACCCGACATAGCCGAGGTAGAGCAGCGGCGGGTGGATCGCCAAGGCTGGGTCTTGCAGCAGGGGATTCAGCGACTGGCCCTGCACCGGTGCGGGGTTCAGACGCACAAACGGATTGGAGGTGAAGGCGGCAAAGGCGATGAACATTGCCGACAGGCCCGACTGTACCGCCACCGCAGACGTTTTCAGCCCGAACGGCAGACCGCGCGCCAGAGCCAGCGCTCCGCCAAAGGCCGTCATGACCAGGCACCACAGCAGCAGCGAGCCTTCGTGGTTCCCCCACGCGCCCGACACCTTATACAGCAGCGGCTTGTCGGTATGGCTGTTCAGGGCCACGTTCGAGACCGAGAAGTCCGAGACCACAAAGGCCCAGATCAGCACCCCAAAGGCCACAGCCACCGCCATGGTCGAGGCCAGCAGAGCTCCGGCTCCGGCACCCGCCAGCACCGGACTGCGACGCAACCGCCCCAAGCTGGCCATGGCCGCCGCCAGAACGGACAGGCCAAAGGACAGGATCAGCGCAAAACTGCCAAGTTCGACCAGCACGGGCTTAGTTTTCCTTGGGCGCGTAACCGCCCGCTTCGGGGCGCCATTCGCCGGTTTCCTTCAGACGCTCGGCGACTTCCGGCGGCATATAGGTCTCGTCGTGTTTGGCCAGAACTTGAGTGGCCTTGAACACGCGGTCCTCGCCGAACTGGCCTTGGGCGACAATGCCTTGCCCTTCGCGGAACAGGTCCGGCAGGTCGCCGTGGAACAGCACCGTGGCCTCGCCTGCATTGTCGGTGACGTCGAACTTTACCGAGCCGTCGTTGAACTTTTCGACCGAGCCCATAACGACCAGCCCGCCCAAGCGAATGTTGCGTCCGGCAGGCACTGCCTCCTCCGTCACTTCGGACGGTGAATAGAAGAAGGTGACATTATCCTTCATCGCATACAGCGACAGGCCGACGGCCAGCGCCAGCACGGGGGCAGCGGCCAGAATGATCCAGAGACGGCGGCGCGCCTTGGGGGATTTGGGAAGCCAGCTCATGTCACGCACACTCAAGGCCGCGCAGGGTCGCCTGCGCCGGCATCACACGAATAGGGGTCATTGGCCCACCTCGCTCAGGCGGGTTTGAAGATCGGCACGGCGCGGATCGGCGGGGTCCAGCACAGCCAGCAGCGGGCCCCACTGGGTGCGCGCCGCCGCCACATCGCCGCGTTGCAGGGCCAGTTCGCCGAGGAAATAGCGGGCACCCAACTGGTCAGGGTCCTTTTTGACGGCTTCGATGAAGGCCGCCTCGGCATCTCCGGCGATCTCGCCGTTGTTGGCACGCACAAGGCTTTCGCCCAGACGCGCCCAGTTGCGTCCGTCATTGGGGTTCAGCGCCAGCGCCCGGCGGAAGGCCGACGCCGCCGAGATCGGATCGCCCGCCTCGAAACGCGCCGCGCCCAGCATGGACAGGGCCATGCCGTCATCAGGGTTCTCGCGCACCACTTCGGTCAGGACAGCGGCGACCTGTGCGGGCTCCAGCGCCTCGGGCTTGGCGGCCCATTCGGCGACGCGCTGGCGATAGGATTGGTCCGGCAGGCCCGGACGCCCCAGCGACAGATAAAGCCCCAGCGACAGCGCCGCCGTCAGCGCCAGAC
>NZ_DIGV01000051.1 GCF_002419815.1 Brevundimonas sp. UBA5713
GGGCGATGTCGATCACGTCGCCATCGGCATTCACCTGCGGCATCTCGATCCAGTCACCCACACGCAGCATGTCGTTGGAGTTCAGTTGAACCGACGCCACCAGCGACAGGATGGTGTCCTTGAACACCAGCATGAGTACAGCAGCCAACGCCCCCAGACCCGACAGCAGCAGCAGCGGCGAGCGGTCAATCAGGGTCGCGATCACCAGAATGGTGGCAATCGCATAGAAGACCAGTTTGATGACCTGCAGATAGCCTTTGATGCTGCGGCGGTGCGCCCGCTCGCTGCGGTTATACAGGGCGTTCACCATGTCCAGCGCGCTGCTGATGGCCAGAACGATGGCCACGATGGTGAAGGCCGCCGCCACATTCTGGATCACCGTCACAGCACCGGGAGCCAGATGCGGCACCGAAGCGACGCCCAGTTGGAGGATCAGCGACGGCACCACGCGGGCCAAATTGCGCACGACCGGCCGGAGCAGTTGCTCCAGATCATCGGTCGCACGCCCGACAATCTTCAAAAGAATGCGCGTAAGGACCCGCCGCACCATAAAGTCGGCGACGAAGGCCACGAGAAAGAGAAGAAACAACCCGACCGCCATCTCGGCCATCGGGTATTCGGCTAATCGCGCTTGCACGCCAGCAGTATCCAACATGCGACAAGCCTAGGGGGCGAGGCCCACGAAGTGAACCCCGCCCTGCCGAATGTATCGCGACTTAAGCGCCCAAAGCCTGATCCAGATCGGCGATCAGGTCTTCGATGTTTTCGACACCGACCGACAGGCGGATCAGGCTGTCGGTCACGCCACTGGCCTCGCGCACATCTTTCGGGATGCTGGCGTGGGTCATGATGGCCGGATGGTTCACGAGGCTTTCGACACCGCCGAGAGACTCCGCCAGCGTGAACACCCGCACGCGTTCCAGAACACGCTTGGTACGCTCCAGATCACCGTCGATCACCACCGACACCATGCCGCCGAAACCGCCCGTCATCTGGCTCTTGGCCAGCTCATGCTGCGGATGGCTTTCCAGCCCCGGATAGATGACCTTTTGCACGCCCGCGCGGCCTTCCAGCCACTGGGCCAGCTTAAGCGCGTTGTCGCAGTGCGCCTTCATCCGAAGGGCCAAAGTCTTCAGGCCACGGTTCACGAGGAAGGCGTCAAACGGGCCCATCACACCGCCGATGGAGTTCTGCAGGAACTTCAGCTCGGCCGCCATTTCCGGCGTCTTGGCGATAAGCACACCGCCAACCACATCCGAGTGACCGTTCAGGTATTTGGTCGCCGAGTGCATAACGATGTCCGCGCCCAGCGACAGCGGCTGCTGGCAATAGGGCGAGGCAAAGGTGTTATCGACCACGAGGATCAGGTTGTGCGCCTTGGCGATCTTCGACAGAGCGGCGATGTCAGCCAGCTTCATCATCGGATTGGTCGGGGTTTCGACCCACAGCATGCGGGTCTTTTCGGTGATGGCCGCCTCGACCGCCGACAGATCGCTCAGGTCGATATAGCTGAAGTCCAGCCCCATTGAGCGACGGCGCACGCGCTCGAACAGACGCCACGAACCACCGTACAGGTCATCACCCGTAACGATGTGCGAACCGGCATCCAGCAGCTCCAGCGCGGTCGAGGTCGCCGCCATGCCCGAGCCGAAGCCGAAGGCCTGAACGCCGCCCTCCAGGTCTGCGATACAGGCTTCGAAGGCCATGCGCGTCGGGTTCTTGCCACGCGCATATTCAAAGCCCCTGTTCACGCCGGGGCTTTCCTGCGCGAAGGTCGAGGTGGCGTAGATCGGCACCATGACCGCGCCGGTCGTCGGGTCAGGTTCCTGCCCCGCATGAATGGCGCGGGTCGAAAAGCCCTGATGATTTTTCTTATCGGTCATGGACTTAACGGTTCAGGCTGAGGTGGTTGATCAGGTCGGCACGGGTGATCAGGCCGACAAATTTCTCGCCGTCCAGCACGATGGCCACGCGGTCGCGGTCAAAGAGCGGGATCAGGGCGTCGAGGTCTTCGGTCACCTGCACCGTGTCCAGATCACGCGTCATGGCGGTGTTCACCTGTTTGGCGAAACGCTCCTTGCGGGTGATCTCGTCGGTGTTCATCAGGTGAACGATGTCGCTCTCGTCCACGATGCCGACCAGGCGGCCCTCCTGAATGACCGGAAGCTGCGACACGTCGCTGCCGCGCATACGCTTGAAGGCGGTGTCGATGGTGTCTTCCGGACCGACGACGACCACATCACCCTTTTCATATTTGCGGGTGATCAGGTCCGAAAGATTGCCGGTAATCTCGCGCTCGGTCAGGCCTTGGTCAGCCAACCAGGTGTCGTTGTAGACCTTGGACAGGTATTTGGCACCGGTGTCGCACACGAAGGTGACGATGGTCTTGGGCTCGGTCTGCTCCTTGCACCAGCGCAGGGCCGCAGCGATCAGGCAGCCCGAGCTTGAACCGGCCAGCACACCTTCCTTCAGCAGAAGTTCGCGCGCCGTTGCGATCGATTCCGCATCGGGGATGGAATAGGCGCGGTCAACAAGGCTGATGTCAGCGGTGTCCGGCACAAAGTTTTGCCCGATACCCTCGACAGTATAGGAGCCGTCGGGGCCAGGTTTGCCTTCGTTCACGATTCCCGCCAGACCCGAACCAACGGGGTCGGCCAGCAGAATTTCTGCCTTGGAGCCTTTTGACTTTAGATATCGTGCAATACCGGTGATCGTGCCGCCCGATCCGATACCCGCCACAAAGGCGTCGATCTGGCCGCCGGTCTGCTCCCAAATCTCCGGTCCGGTCGATTTGAAGTGGGCTTCGGAGTTCGCGTCGTTGGCGAATTGGTTGACGTAATAGGCACCCGGAATCTGCTGCGACAGGCGCTCGGCCATGTCGGTGTAATACTCCGGATGGCCGTGCGGCACGTCCGAACGGGTCAGGCGCACATCGGCCCCCATGGCGCGCAGATGCTGGATCTTTTCCTTCGACATCTTGTCCGGAATGACCAGCAAGACGTTGTAACCCTTTTGTTTTCCGACCAGCGTCAGCGCCAGGCCGGTGTTACCGGCGGTGGCCTCTACAATGGTGCCGCCCGGTTGCAGCAGACCCGAGTTTTCGGCGGCCTCGATCATGTTGAGGGCAATGCGGTCCTTGATGGAGCCGCCCGGGTTCTGGCTTTCCAGCTTGATCAGCAGGCGACACTTGCCCGTGTCCAGCTTGGTCACTTCGACCATCGGCGTATTACCGATCAGGTCCAGCAGCGACTTCGACGGGCGGGACAAAGAAGGCGTGTCGGTCAGCGACATAGGATCAAGCTCCAAAACGGAAGGTAGACAGAAGGCTGAAGCCAGCAGGCTTCGCGGTCAACTTGTGCAAGATTTCACCTTTTCATCGAAAAGCGCGTTATTGAGGGCGTAATGGCTAAATCTCCCAAGCGCCCGGTTGCGGGCCTCCCCGATAAAGACACCCTCCTCGCCTTCCTGCGCGAAGCCGGAGAGGCCGAGAAATCCGATATTGCCCGCGCCTTTGGCCTGAAGGGTGCGGAACGGCGCATGCTGCGCGAAATGCTGCGAGAACTGGAAGCCGAGGGCAAGCTGGGCAAGCGCGGTCGCAAGGGCTTTGCCGAGGCCGGCACCCTGCCCCCCGTCGGCGTGGCCGATGTGGTGGCCCGCACCGACGATGGCGAACTGCTGGTCCAACTGGTTAAGGGCGAGGCCGACGCCCCGCAGGCCGTTCTGGTCGCCGACAAGGAGCGCCGCGTCTCCGCTCCGGCCATGGGCGACCGCCTGCTGGTCAAATTCTCGCGCACCGGCGAAGGCTGGGAAGCCCGTCTGGTCAAAAAGCTGGACGCTGGCGGCAGCAAGATTCTGGGCGTGGTCCGCAAGGGCCATCGCGATGTCCGCATCGAGCCTGTCGACAAGAAGGACAAGGAGTTCCTGATCGTCCCCGCCGGTCTGGTAGAGGGTCTAAAGGATGGCGATCTGGTGCTGGCCGCCTCCGAGCGCGGCGACAGCCGCTATGGTCCCAAGCGCGGCAAGATCCTTGAAAAGATCGGTCGCGAGGATGACCCGCGTGCGGCCTCGATCATCGCCATCCACCAGCACAACATCCCCATCGGCTTCTCCGAGGCGGTGATTGCCGAGGCAGGCGATCAGGCGGTGCCGACGCTGAAGGGTCGTGAAGACCTGCGCCACATCCCCTTCGTCACCATCGACCCGCAGGACGCGCGCGACCACGACGACGCCGTCTTTGCCGAGCGCGACACCGATGAAAAGAACCCCGACGGCTGGGTCGTCTGGGTCGCCATCGCCGACGTGGCCGCCTATGTGCGCCCCAACACCGCGCTGGACCGCGAGGCCCGCGCCAAGGGCAACTCGACCTATTTCCCCGACCGCGTGGAGCCCATGCTGCCGGAAGTGCTGTCGAACGGCCTGTGCAGCCTGAAGGAAGGCGAGAACCGCGCCACCATGGCCGTGCGCATGGTGTTCGACAAATCCGGCACAAAGATCGGCCACAAGTTCACGCGCGGCCTGATGCGTTCGCACGCCAAGCTGTCCTATGAGCAGGCGCAGGCCGCCATCGACGGCCAGCCGGACGACACCACCGGCCCGATCATGGATACCATCCTGTATCCGCTGTGGAACGCCTATGCCTGTATGCTCAAGGGGCGCGAGCGCCGCGCGCCTCTGGCGATCGAGAGCCTTGAGCGCCGCGTACAGATGTCGCCCGAAGGCGGCATTCAGGCCATCCTGCCGCGCCAGTCGCTGCAAGCGCACCGCCTGATCGAAGAGATGATGGTACAGGCCAATGTCTGCGCTGCCGAAAGTCTGGAGAAGGCCCGCACGCCCCTGATCTATCGCGTTCACGAAACGCCCAGTCAGGAAAAGATCTTCAACCTGTCCGATTTCCTGCACACCATCGGCAAGTCGTGGGCCAAGGGCGAAGCGCCGACCACCAAACGCTTCAACAAACTGCTGGCCGAGATCAAGGACAGCGAACACGCCGAAGTGGTCAATGAAGTGGTCCTGCGCACCCAGATGCAGGCCTTCTACAGCCCCGAGAACCTCGGCCACTTTGGCCTGAACCTCGACCGCTATGCCCACTTCACCTCGCCGATCCGCCGCTATGCCGACCTGATCGTGCACCGTGGCCTGATCCGCGCGCTGAACCTTGGCGACGATGGTCTGACCGACCGCGAAATGGCCGAACTGTCCGGCATTGCCGAGCACATCACCGAGACCGAGCGTCGCTCCATGGCGGCGGAACGGGCGGCGATGGACCGCTATATCGCCGCCTTCCTCGAAGACCGCGTGGGCGCGACCTTTACCGGCCGCATCACCGGCGTGACCCGCTTTGGCCTGTTCATCCGTCTGGACGAAACGGGTGCCGATGGTCTGGTTCCGGTGTCATCTCTGGGCGACGAATATTTTGTCCACGATGACCGCAGCCATGCTCTGGTCGGCGAACGCTCGGGCAAACGCTATCCGCTGGGCCTGAATGTCGAGGTGTTGCTGGCCGAGGCCACGCCGGTTACGGGCGGTCTGGTGTTCCAGATGCTGTCCGATCCCGCCCCGCGCGATCCCAATGCGGCCATGCCCCGTCTGGGCATGCGCGGGCGTGGACCCAAGGGCGGAAAAGGCGGCTTCAAGGGTGCAGGCGGCAAATCCGCCCGCGCCCGCAACGGCGGCAAACCTCTCGGCGGCCTCAAGGGCGTTCGCAAGGGCAAGCGCAAGTGAGCGAACCGTTCGACGCGAAACAGGACCTGTTGGATGCGCCCCGTGTTGGTGGGCGGCAACGCCCCCGTGATGCGGCCACGCTGATCCTCACTCGCGGCGACAAAAACCTTGAGGTTCTGATGGGTCGCCGCGCGGCGGGCCACGTCTTCATGGCGTCCAAATGGGTGTTTCCGGGTGGTCGCATTGACCGCTCGGACTTCACTGCCCGTTTTTCGGGAGAGCTGTCTTCGATCACCGCACGGCGACTGGAGAAGGAAATGCCTGCCAGAAGGGCCCGTGCGCTGGCCCTGACGGCCATCCGCGAGACTTTCGAGGAAACGGGCCTGATCCTTGGAAAACCCGCTCCTGCGGCGTCTGTGGCCGGTCCTTGGCGTGAATACCGTCAGGCGGGGGCCCTGCCCGACCTCTCGTGCCTGACCTATATCGCCCGCGCCATTACTCCGCCGGGACGCACACGCCGCTTTGACGCGCGTTTCTTCACCGCCCCTATCGAGGCGCTGCGTGATCCGGACAATATCGTGGGGTCAGGCGAACTGGACGAGATCGCATGGCTGCCCATCCAGGAGGCCATGCAGCAGGACCTGCCGTCCATCACCCGCTTTGTGCTGGGTGAAGCGCTGGAGCGGCTGGAATCCCCCAACCGCCCCCTCGCCTTTGTGCGGATGCTGCACGGGCAGCACCGCATCGAGCATCTCGACTAAAGCCTATTCGCTGACCGGCTTGGTCAGGTCGAACTCCACGCGGAAGTGGCGGTTGGCGCGGCGCAGCTCATAGACATAGGTCTGGGTCGGGTGGACCTCGACAGCCCAGACATTGGTGTTCGACACCGAGGCGTCATTGGCGGTGAACAGGTCGATGGATTCCTGATCCACCGGAAACTCCTGACGCTTGGGCGAGCCGTCTTGCGTGGTCTCGCCACCGTACCAGTGCAGGGTGTGGGTGGTACCGTCCGGATCGCGGTGATCGTGCTTCAGGCGCAGGCCATTATCCGTGCGGGTAATGAACCAGGTACGCGAGTGGTCATCACCCACCCAGAACGGGATGCGGATCTCGTTAGCCTCGCAGTCGCGCACATGCATCAACAAGCGCTTTCCGGCAAAATCGCCGTCCGTCGGGCCGGGATTGATTACCTTCCCTTCGAATCGCTGACCGCACAGGGTCGAAAGATTCGCGAAAAAGGCATCCTGCGCGCCGGCTGATTCCATAGCAGCGGTTGGCGAAGCGACAGCTAGAGAGCTGAAAACAGCGGCAGAAATGGCTAAGGCGGGTGCAATTCGGGTCATTTTCATGGCATTAAGCCTATCCGTTCGCGGATTGGACTCAAGGCGACATCACGCCCGTTGACTTTGGCGCGTGTCTGAGTATGTTCCGCGCCTCCTATTTCAAGCGGCTTTCGCCGTCGCAGAGGTTTATTCCGATGGCCAAACCGGCTTCGATCAAGATCCGTCTGAACTCCACCGCCGACACCGGCTTCTTCTATGTCACCAAGAAGAACGCCCGTACCATGACCGAAAAAATGGTCGTGAAGAAGTACGACCCGGTCGTGCGCAAGCACGTCGAGTTCAAAGAAGGCAAGATCAAGTAAGACCCTGCTCCGCGTGATGCGGAGCAGCGCTTACAGCCCTTCAAAAACGCCCGACTGTTTTTCAGTCGGGCGTTTTTCCATGCCTGCTATTTGGTAACACGCGGCTCACCCGCAGCCACAGCAGTTACGAGGCGGCGCGGGAGACGACCGTGTTCCGGCCCCTGTCCTTGGCTTCATAGACACCCTGATCGGCCCGTTTCAGCAGGGTTTCAGGCGTGTCGCCGTCAACCGAACTGGCCACGCCCACCGATACCGTCACATCCAGTGGAGCCTTGCCGGCCAGCGCGCGGAACGGCTCGCTGCTGATATCGCGACGGATACGCTCTGCAATGCGCTGGGCGTCCTCCAGAGACGTGCCGGGCATCACCACCACAAACTCTTCGCCGCCCAGCCGGCACGGCAGGTCCACAGCGCGCACATTGGTGGCCAAACGGACCGCAAACTCGCGCAGCACCTCGTCGCCCACATCGTGGCCAAAGCTGTCATTGATGGATTTGAAGTGGTCCAGATCGATGATCAGCACCGAAATCGCCTCGCCCCCGCGATTGGCGCGTGCGAGCATGGATTGCAGCTGACTGGCCATATAGCGACGGTTATGCAGCCCCGTCAGCACATCGGTGACAGCGGCCTCGAGGTTGCGTTCCAGCCTTTCGCGCAGGAAGTCGGTATAGCGTTTGCGCTTCACCTGCGTGACCACGCGCACTGAAAGTTCGTCAGGATCGATCGGCGCGCTGACGATGTCATTGGCCCCCAGCTCCAGAGCCTTGACCAGCCTCTGTCGCTCTTTCAGGTCGACAATGGTCAAAATGGGCAAGGACCGCGTGACCTCGCGAGCGCGCAGGTGCGCCAGCAGTCGCAGACCATCAAAGCTGGCGTTCGCGGCATTGATGATCATCAGATCGACACCGCCGGCGGAAATGCCCGCATCGATACTGTTGGCCAATACCGGGCGGTGATTGCGCCCCAACTCGGCCATCAGCACGCCGGCCTGCTCGGGATTGTCATCAACCACGACGATCCGACCGCCCGTGCCGCGCAGACGCTCTACACCTGCTCCTCCAATGCCAAAGCGGCGTCCGCTTTCTTCGCGCTCGCGCAACTCGTCGACCATGATTTTCAGACGCGTCAGGCTGCGCACACGCGCCATCAGGATCAGATCGTCATAGGGTTTGCTGAGAAAATCGTCGGCACCGGCCTCCAGCCCGCGTATCCGGTCCTGACGGCCATCCAGAGCCGTGACCAGCACCACCGGAATATGCCGCGTGGCCGGATCGTCCTTCAGGCGACGGCAGGTCTCGAACCCGTCCATCTTGGGCATCATCACGTCCAGCAGAATCAGGTCCGGCTGTTCGGTGCGCGCCAGTTCAATCGCCGTGGCTCCGTCATTGCAGGTGACCACGTCGAAATATTCAATCGTCAGCTTGGCTTCGAGCAGCCGCACATTGGTGTCGACATCATCGACAACGAGGATACGTGCACTCATCCGGCGTCACCCCAGATGGCGACGCACGGTGTCCAAGAAGGTCGAAACCGAAATGGGTTTGGAAATGTAGGCTTCACAGCCCCCCTGCCTGATCCGTTCCTCGTCGCCCTTCATGGCAAACGCAGTCACGGCAATTACAGGAATATTACTTAGCTCGTCATCCTCCTTGATCCATTTTGTCACTTCCAGACCCGAAATTTCCGGCAACTGGATATCCATCAGGATCAAGTCAGGGCGATGCGCACGCGCAAGCTGGAGCGCCTGCATCCCCTCACGGGTCTGCAGGGTCGAATAGCCCTGAGATTCAAGCAGATCATGAAACAGCTTCATGTTCAGCTCATTATCCTCGACGATGAGGACGGTCTTGGACATTGGCCACCTGGCGCTCAAACACAAAGACACCCAAATCGGTTAGACTGGTGCCTTTCTGGCCTAGCTTGCCTACGTCAGTCTTAAGCCCTCGTGAAGTTCGTCGAACTCGGAGATAAATTCTGAGCGCCCAGTCGCTTTGCAGGGACTGTCTGGCCATGCAGGCCGAACCACAGCGCCAATGTCTGGCCTGTGGCTCGCGGCGTGTGGTGAACCATGCGGAACTGTCCCAGCTGACCATGGCGCACATGGACTGCGACGCCTTCTATGCCTCGGTTGAAAAGCGCGACCGGCCAGAGCTGCGAGACAAGCCGGTGATCATAGGGGGCGGCAAGCGCGGCGTGGTTTCGACCGCCTGCTATGTGGCGCGCCTTTATGGCGTCGGCAGCGCCATGCCCATGTTCAAGGCGCTGAAAGCCTGCCCCGAGGCGGTGGTCATCAAGCCCGACTTTGCCAAGTATCAGCACGAGAGCGCCCGCATTTTCGGCGCGGTCCATCAACTGACGCCACTGGTGCAGACCCTGTCGCTGGACGAGGCCTGGATCGACCTGTCGGGGACCGAACGCCTGAACGGCGGCCCTGCGGCGTTCCAGCTGGCACGGCTGCAAAAATGGATCGAGGAAGAGGTCGGCCTGACGGTTTCGGTCGGTCTGGCCCCCAACCGGTTTCTGGCCAAGATCGCGTCCGAGCTGGACAAGCCGCGCGGGTTTTCGGTGATCGGCAAAGCCGAGGCCAAGGATTTGCTGGCCCCGCGCCCTGTACGCATCCTGCCGGGCGTCGGTCCGGTGTTTGGCCAGAAGCTGCGCTCTGACGGCTTTGCCACCGTTGGCGATCTGGCCAATGCCGAGGTGAAGGACCTGATCCGCCGCTATGGCGAAAGCGGCCTGCGCCTGCACGAACTGGCCCACGCCCGCGACAGCCGCCCCGTAAACCCCGACCACGACCGGCGCGGCATGAGCGCCGAGACCACCTTCAACGAAGACCTTTCGACGCAAGAAGCGCTGGAGGCCGAGCTATGGCCCCTGTGCGAAAAGCTGGCCAGCAAGGCGCGTCGTGATGGTGTGTCCAGCCGCGTGATCGTGCTGAAACTGCGCCGCACAGACTTCAAGATCATCACCCGTCGCATCACCCTGCCCGATCCGGTGCAGACAGCGCGGGCGCTGTTTAACGCCGGTCGCGACCTGCTGAAGCCGGAACTGGGCATCCCCTATCGCCTGATCGGTATCGGCATGGCCGAGGTGGTTGATGCCCATGACGCGCCCGCCGGACTGTTCCAGACCACCGAGGCCCGCAATCTGAAAACCGAAACGGCCATCGATGCCCTGCGGGCCAAGTTCGGCGTTGATGCCGTGGTGGCAGGACGCGCACTCAAAAAGCCCGATCACACCCCGTAACCGAACGCCGTGCGGGGGCAGACACAAGCCCCGCAATCGCGCTACATCCCCCTACCCCTCATTCACGGAGACAGACATGAGCATCGAAGCCCGCCTTACCGAACTCGGCATCACCCTGCCGGAAGCCGCCAAGCCGGTGGCCTCCTATGTCTCCTATGTTCGCTCGGGCAACACCCTGACCATCTCGGGTCAGCTGTCGAACGATGCCAATGGCGGCATCAAGGGCACCGTCGGCGTCGACGTGACGCCGGAAGAAGCCCAGAAGGCCGCCCGCCTGTGCGGTCTGAACCTGATCGCCCAAATCAAGGCCGCGCTGGACGGCGATCTGGACCGCGTGGTCCGCATTGTGAAGCTGGGCGGCTTTGTGCAGGCCGGTCCGGACTTCGAAGCCATTCCGGCGGTCATCAACGGCACGTCCGACCTGATGGTCGAAGTGTTCGGCGATGCCGGCAAGCACGCCCGCTCCGCTGTCGGCGTCTACAAGCTGCCGCTGGGCTTTGCCGTTGAAGTTGACGCCATCGTCGAGGTGAAGTGAGCCTGAAGCTACAGGTTCATGGAGGGGTTGCCGATGTCGGGCGCGAAGCGTGGGATACGCTGGCGCTCCCGACGGGCGACCCCTTTGTCACATATGACTTCCTGCATGCGTGCGAAGCCTCGGGCAGCGCGGTGCCACAGCAAGGTTGGGCGGCCCGCCACCTGACCCTTCACAGCGCCAATGACCGCCTGATCGGGGCCATGCCGCTGTACCTCAAGGGCCATAGCCAGGGCGAATACGTCTTCGACCACAGCTGGGCCGATGCCTATGAGCGCGCCGGTGGCCGCTATTATCCCAAACTGCTCAGCGCCATTCCGTTCACGCCCGCCACGGGCCCTCGCCTGCTGGTGGCCGAGGGTGAAGATACGCTGACGGTCCGCCAAGGCCTGATACAGGGCGCGGTCATGCTGTGTGAACAGATGAACCTGTCGTCGATCCACATCAACTTTCCGCCCGAAGACGAGTGGCAGATGATGGGCGACCATGGCCTGCTGCTGCGCGAGGACATGCAGTTCATCTGGCGCAATCAGGGCTGGGCCACCTTTGATGACTTTCTGGGGGCCCTGTCGGCCAGCCGCCGCAAAACCATCCGCCGCGAACGCCGCGAGGCACAGGAAGGCCTGAACATTCGCGTCCTGAACGGGCCTGCGATTACCGAGGCGCACTGGGACGCCTTCTTCGCCTTCTACATGGATACCGGCGACCGCAAATGGGGCCGCCCCTATCTGACCCGCGACTATTTCACCCGCATCGGCCAGACCATGGCCAACAAGGTGGTGCTGGTCATGGCGTTTGACGGCGACACGCCCGTGGCCGGTGCGCTGAACTTTATCGGTCGCGACGCCCTGTATGGCCGCCAGTGGGGCACTCTGGTCGATAAGCCGTTTTTGCACTTTGAGCTGTGCTATTATCAGGCCATTGATTTCGCCCTGAAACACGGGCTTTCGCGCGTCGAAGCCGGTGCGCAGGGCGAGCACAAGATCGCCCGCGGCTACCTGCCCGAACGGGTGCGCTCGGCCCACTATATCGCTGATGCCAGCCTGTCCGACGCCGTCGCCCACTATTTGAAACGCGAACGCCCTGCCGTCGCCGGTGAGCGGGAGGCCATGGCACTGGAGTTGTCGCCCTATAAGTCGCGATAAGCTGCCGCAGGCCGGAACTCTAGCCTCCGCCGAACGCTAGTTAATGGTCCCTTACCTCCCTCCCATTTCCAGGATGAGATCATGACCGACCAACGTATCGAAGGCGCTCTCGACCAAGCCGAAGGCAAGATCCAAAAAGGCTTTGGCAACCTGACCGGCGACGCGAAACACAAGGTTGAAGGCGCTGCCAAGGAAGCTGGCGGTCGCGCCAAGGCTGCCTATGGCCGCGTAATCGACGGTCTGGACGGCATTGCCGACAAGGCTCCGGCCGACCTTCGCGAACCGGCCAAGAAGGGCCTCGAGTTCGCCCGTAACAAGCCGCTGCTGACCACCGGCATCATCGCCGGTGCCGCCATCCTGCTCGGCGGCCTGGGCCGCAAGCGCTAAGCGCTCGCCCCTAGGCACATACGGAAAAGCCCGCTCTGAAATGAGCGGGCTTTTTCATGGACTCAGGTCAGATCAGGCCGACAAGCAGAAAAGGCCGGGGCAAAACCCCGGCCTTTCCCATTTGCATCTGAAGCCGACCGATCAGGCCGTTTCTTCTTCCTCTTCCTTGGCCGCGCTACCCTTGGCTTCGGTGATGTCGAAGGCGATCTTGCCGTCCTTCAGCTCCACCTTCACATGGCCACCGCGTACCAGACGGCCGAACAGGATGTCGTCGGCCAGCGGCTTCTTGATGTGTTCCTGAATGACGCGCGCCAGCGGGCGAGCCCCATACAGTTCATCAAAGCCGTTCTTGGCCAGCCAGTCAGCCGCATCGTCCGTCAGCTCGATGGTGATGTTGCGATCGGCCAACTGGGCTTCCAGCTGCATGACGAACTTGTTCACCACGTCGCGGATCGTGGTCGGCGACAGCGGCTTGAAGCTGACGACCGCATCCAGACGGTTGCGGAACTCCGGCGTGAACAGGCGCTGGATGGCCTTTTCGTCCTCGCCCTCGACCTTGGTGCGACCAAAGCCGATGGAGTTGCGGGCGTTGTCTGCCGCACCGGCGTTGGTGGTCATGATCAGGATCACATTGCGGAAGTCGATCTTCTTACCGACCGCATCCGTCAGCGTCCCGTTGTCCATGACCTGCAGCAGGATGTTGTAGACATCCGGGTGGGCCTTTTCGATTTCGTCCAGCAACACCACCGAGTGCGGATGCTGGTCAACGGCATCGGTCAGCAAGCCGCCCTGATCGTGGCCGACATAGCCCGGAGGGGCACCGATCAGACGGCTGACCGTGTGACGCTCCATATATTCCGACATGTCGAAACGCTGCATCTCGATGCCCAGCGTGGCGGCCAGTTGCTTGGCCACCTCGGTCTTGCCGACGCCGGTCGGACCCGAGAACAGGAAGGAGCCGATCGGCTTATTGGCATCGCGCAGACCCGCACGGGCCAGCTTCATGGCCGCCGAGACCTGATCGATGGCGTCTTCCTGACCATAGACCACGCGCTTCAAATCGCTTTCCAGCTCGCGCAGGGCCTCGGTGTCAGACTTGGAGACCGACTTGGGAGGAATGCGGGCGATCTTGGCGATAACCGCCTCGATCTCTTTGGAGCCGATGGTCTTCTTGCGCTTGGACTCCGGCAGCAGCATCTGCGAGGCGCCGGCCTCATCGATCACATCGATGGCCTTGTCCGGCAGCTTGCGGTCGGTGATGTAGCGCGCCGAAAGATCGACAGCCGTGCGGATGGCTCCATCGGTGAAGCGCAGCTTGTGATGCTCCTCATAGGTGGCCTTCAGCCCCTTGAGGATTTTCACCGTGTCCTCGATCGACGGCTCGTTCACGTCGATCTTTTGGAAACGACGCACCAGAGCGCGGTCTTTTTCGAAGTGCTGGCGGTACTCCTTATAGGTGGTCGAACCCATGCAGCGCAGGGTGCCCGACGCCAGTGCCGGCTTCAGCAGGTTGGACGCATCCATGGCCCCGCCCGACGTCGCACCCGCACCGATCACGGTGTGGATCTCGTCGATGAACAGCACAGCGTTCTCGTGGCTTTCCAACTCCTTGACCACCTGTTTCAGGCGCTCTTCGAAGTCACCGCGATAACGCGTACCGGCCAGCAGCGAACCCATGTCGAGCGAAAAGATGGTCGCGCCTTTCAGCACGTCCGGCACTTCATCCGCTTCGATCTTGCGGGCCAAACCCTCGGCGATGGCGGTCTTGCCCACGCCGGGATCACCCACCAGCAGCGGGTTGTTCTTGGTGCGGCGGCACAGGATCTGGATCGAACGATCCACCTCGGCCTGACGACCAATCAGCGGGTCGATACGGCCCTCGCGCGCCTTTTCGTTCAGGTTGACGCAATAGGCTTCCAGAGCCTCGCTGCCCTGTTTGACGACATTGCCCTCTTCGGCCTCTTCGAGGCTGACGCCACGGCTGGGGCGGGCCTCGGACGCGCCTGGCTTCTTGGCAATGCCATGGGCGATGAAGTTGACGGCATCATAGCGGGTCATCTCCTGCTGCTGCAGGAAATAGGCGGCATGACTTTCCCGTTCGGAGAAGATGGCCACCAGCACATTGGCACCGCTGACCTCCTCGCGGCCCGATGACTGGACGTGGATGACCGCGCGCTGGATCACGCGCTGGAAGCCGGCGGTCGGTTTGGCGTCATCGCCATCCGCCGTCGCCAGCGCCGCCAGATCATTGTCGACATAGAGGGTCAGGGCGGCCCTCAGGGTCGTCAGATCGACGTTGCAGGCTTCCATCACCGACGACGCATCAGGGTCATCAATCAGCGCCAGGAGCAGGTGCTCCAGGGTGGCGTACTCGTGCCGACGCTGATTGGCGTAGCTGACCGCGCGGTGCAGGGTCTCTTCGAGAGGACGCGAAAATGAAGGCATGAAAGGCTCCTCTCTAGTCCTTTTCCATGGTGCATTGCAGCGGATGCTGGTGGCGGCGGGCGGTCTCGATCACCTGTGCGACCTTGGTTTCGGCCACCTCATAGGTGTAGACCCCGCACACTCCGACCCCATACTGGTGAACGTGCAGCATGATACGGGTCGCGGCCTCACGGTCCTTTTGGAAGAACCGCTCCAGCACGTAGACGACGAATTCCATCGGCGTGTAGTCGTCGTTCAGTATCAGCACTCGATAAAGCGAGGGCCGCTGAACCTTGGGCTTGGTTTCGGTGACGACCGCAGCGCCAGCGCCGCCGTTCTGTTCACCTGACCGTCTCGTGGGCATTCGAAGTCCGTCTGTTAAGCGTTCTACTCAGAGATAGGGAATGATGACGCGAATTGAAGCGTCGTCCAGTCACAGTGATGCTAACCCCAGCACCTGAACAAAGTTTCACGCAGCATCAGGGTGCCGACAAAGCCCCTTAAGTTTCCTTACTCGGCGCATAAGGCCGGATAGGTGCTGCATTCCGCCCCTCGCCTCTGACGCTCGTTTTCCGCATGCCGCGCCCACGAAAAAGGCTCCGGTGCGCGGGAGCACCGGAGCCTTTGAGCCGTCATCGCTATGGGAGGTTAGCGAGCCGACTGAAGGTTTTCGACCGTGGCGGTCACGCGCTCGTTGATCGGCTTGAAGCAGTCTTTCATCGAGTTGGTGATGATCTCGTTGGTCTTGGTCAGCTGGGCCAGATAGGCCTCGGCCGACGACTTGGCCCACGAAGTTTGCAGCTCGACCAGTTCCTGAACCGAGCGGGCTTGCGACAGCGACTGGGCCGCCGAGATGTTGTCTTCCCAGGTCTTGCGGCCATAGGCCAGCGCCTGTTGCGACAGGGCTTCGGCACCCTTTTGGGCAGCAGTGGCCGACTCGACTACGGCTTCGAGGTTCTTCTTGCTGTGGGCGTTCAGCTCGGTCAGCGAAGCGATCGACTTGTCGACGCCTTCGCGGAAAGCCTTGGTGCCGGCGTCCTGGAACGATTGCGCCTGGGCCTTGGCCTTGGCGGCAGTCTGCTCAACGGTCTTTTTGACAGTTTCGGCGGTGGTATCAACCATGTGATGACTCCGTGTCGAGGGGAAACACGCAGAACGCGAACACTCACGCCGCGCTTAATGCAACGCCGTTATATTGTGCACGTGCGAAATAAAAATCAAGAGTATTTTTGTGCAGCGCAACACAGCGCTCTACGGCCGCGCTTGCGCCTTGCCGGATCGAATGCAAGGTTCACGTCACATTCAAAACATCGTTGACGGGTTGTTAACCCCGTCGAAACCCCAATGTCTGATGGTGTAAACCTTACACAGCGCCAAAGCGTCTTTCCCGTTTTGCCGCCACAGTGACGAGGCTTAAGTTAGTGCAGATGCCCATGACAGCATTCCGCAAACCCGTCCTTGCCGGTCTTTTGGTCGCAGGTCTGGCTCTGACGCCGACTATCGGTCAAACGCCGCCCGTGGCGCAGTCGGGCGATAACAGCAAATATGCCGCTATCGTTCTCGACGCTGCGACAGGCGAGACCCTGTTCTCGCGTTTCGCCGACGAGCGCCGCTATCCGGCATCGATCACCAAGGTCATGACGCTGTATCTGGTGTTCGAGGCACTGGAGAATGGCGAGCACAAGCTGACAGACCGTTTGACAGTATCGCCACGCGCGGCGGCGCAACCGCCGTCCAAACTGGGTCTGGCCGCCGGTCAATCCATCAGCCTTGACGACGCCATGCGCGCGACCGCCGTACGCAGCGCCAATGACATGGCCGTGGTTCTGGCCGAAACTATTTCCGGCAGTGAATCGCGCTTCATCGACAAGATGAACGCCAAGGCCCGCGAACTGGGGATGCTGAACACCCGCTTCACCACGCCCCACGGCCTGCCCGACAGCCGACAAGCTACCACTGCCAATGATCTGGCGATCCTGAGCCGCGCAGTGATGCGCGACTATCCGCAATATTATCGCTACCTCGGCCTGCACGACTGGTATTTCAACGGTCGCGAATACCGCAACACCAACGGCCTGCTGGCGACCATGAACGGTTATGACGGAATCAAGACCGGCTTTACCAACGCTTCGGGCTACAACCTGTCCGCCTCTGCGGTGCGTAACAACAAACGCCTGATCACCATCGTGATGGGGGGCCGCTCGACCGCCAGCCGCAACGCCCACGTGGCCGAACTGATGGACACGGGCTTTGATCTGGCCAACCGCCGCGCCCGTGGCGAAAACATCCAGAACGCACAAGCGTTTTTCCAAGAGCGCGGCTTTGGCATTCCGTCACCGACTGCACCCGTGGCCTATGCTTCGGTGTCTGACGAAGGCCGTCCTTATACGGCGTCTGGCGAAGTCGCCTATGTTTCGGCCCCTGCCGAACGCGCAACGCCGACCGAAATCACACCTGCGCCCTCTGCCCGCCGCGAGCGCGCCGCTGCACCCCGCACGCCAGCAGGCCGCTATGCGGTTCAGGTAGGCGCATTCCGCGACCAAAAAGTCGCTCAAGACTGGCTGAATGATGTGAACCGCCGCTTCCGCAGCGAGTTTACCGGAGCCGAGCGGACGGTTCAGACGGGCGATGGTGGCTGGTACCGTTCCCGCTTTACCGGCCTGACCGAGGAAAAGGCCAATGAGGCCTGCGAAACCCTGGCTGCGCGCCGCGTCACCTGTATGGTGATCCGTCCCTGATCCTTGCGATCGGCAGTAAAGAATAAAGGGCACCGGCCTCAACCGGTGCCCTTTTTCTTTGCACGCTCTTGGAAGCGGCCCTTGCCTTGATCTAGGCTAAGACCCAGATGATTTGGGAGAAATCCATGAGCCTGCACGGTAGCTACGATCCGCAAAACGTCTTTGCCAAGATCCTGCGCGGTGAAATCCCCAGCGTGCCCGTATGGGAAGACGACAGCGTCTACGTTTTCATGGATGCCTTTCCCCAATCCGAGGGCCACACCCTCGTCATTTCCAAGACCTCGACTGCACGCAATATTCTGGAGATGGAAGCAGCCGATCTGGCCACCGTCACAGCGGCCGTTCAGCGAGCCGCCCGTGCGATTGAAAAGGCGCTGGCACCCGACGGCTTGATCGTGACCCAGTTCAACGGAGCCCCGGCCGGGCAAACCGTCTTCCATCTTCACTTCCACATCATCCCGCGCTGGGAAGACAAAGCCATGGCCGGTCACGGCCAATCCGGCATGGCTGATCCCGAGGCGCTTAAAGCCACTGCGAAACGCATTCGTCAGGCTCTGGCCTGATCCCAGTTCACGCCCCCTATTGCTTCCGAGAGATTCTCTCCGCATAAGACGGGCCGCGCCGGATTAGCACAGCGGTAGTGCAGCGGTTTTGTAAACCGAAGGTCGGGGGTTCGATCCCCTCATCCGGCACCATTTTCCCCGAGGAAACCAGAGCATCATGGCCGGTTTCCTCGGCTTGCCTCCCCTCTCGTTGATCTTGGTCTGCACTGCCTTCGGATCCCGTCGCAGACGGCATGAAGGCCTAAAGCTGGCTTTCGAACCTTTCGGAACACTGCTGAGCGCATCTGCATTGCCCTGCAAAGGAGAACGCAATGTCAGGAACCGGAAACGACCCGAAAGGCACGCACTGGCACATACCGGGCAAGGTTGATCATACTGCCCAGACGTCCAGCAACAGGCTTGTTGACGGCAACGGCAATCCTACGAAAATTGGCGCAAACACGCTCGTCAACGGCGATCCCGGCGACGCCCCCCGTGGTATCGGGCAAGACAATATCAGCGAGATACCCGTCGCTATTCCCGGCAAAGCCTATCCTGCACCTCGCCTGGACGACGACGCTACTCAGATCAGGAAAATCGAAGATGCTGCGGGGACAGAGCCCTCGCCGCCAGGAGAGGCCGAACCGGACACGGCCCGTGAATATGAGCACCCGCCGTTCAAGCAGCCCTAGGCACGGACTTCCCATCGGTGGCGAAGTGCCCGCTGTTGGTCACATCGCAGACATTCACAACCTTATGGCCCGGCGCGGATTTTTGTCTGGCAGCCACGAAGGGACATCTCAATGACCGATGCGACGAACAATACGCCTAATGCGGGTCAGTCCGAGGACCCGAAAAACAAAGACAGTCTGCAACAACAGGCGCGCGAGGAAACGTCCAAGGCCGAAGGCGAGCGACAACCTTCACCCTCCGACGATAATGCCGCGCCAGATGATTTAGGCCGGACCACGTCGGAAGCCCCGCCGATCGCCAATCCGGACTAAATGAAAACCCCGCCCTCACCGGCGGGGTTTTTAACAGGTGCCCGCGCCCGTCCCGAGTGTCATCGGGGATTCACTGACGCCGCCAAGGCGTTTATGAGTGCCACCCGAGGGGCGCAGACACCGTCAGCACGCAGCACAAATTTCCATGGCATTCATCACTTTCATCCAACCCGATGGCAGCGAACAACTCGTCGATGCCGACAGCGGAGCCAGCCTGATGGCCTATGCCACGCGCGACGGTGTGGCAGGCATTGAAGCCGAATGCGGTGGCGGCATGAGCTGCGCCACCTGCCATGTCCACATTCAGCCTGACTGGCAAAGCGTCACCGGACCGGCCTCTGATATGGAACGCGGCATGCTGGACTGGCGTGACAGCTATGACGCTGCCGCCAGCCGCCTCTCGTGTCAGATCATCGTCACTGACCAGATGGATGGTATGCGCGTTTCTGTACCGGCCTCTGAGTAGTAATACGCATCGACCGTTCCGCAGTATCATCCACACCTGAACACCTGTAACAATCACAGAATGTTGTTTTTTAAGGACTGGTTATGAAAACGCGTTCGATTGAAGATTTGTGCGCCATCGCCAGCGCGGGTGGCAGTCTGGTCCTTCACGCAGACGTCCGGCCTACAGATACCTTGGTGCGTATCGCCAGCCACCTTCAACACGGCGCAACCCTGACCCTGCACGGCATGATCCTGCGCCCCACCGAAGACCTCTGCGAAATCGCCAGCGCCGCCCCCGGCCGCGTGACCTTTCTGGCCTAAGGGCGCTAGCCCGCGATCACCGCGCTTTTGATGGGGGCGGCTTCGTCGGCGAGGATGGTGGCATTGACGGGCATGGCCTTGGCGATGGCCTGTTTGCCGAACATGAAGGACTGGGCGGCGTTGACGGCCTCGACGCAGGTGATCTGGTCGCCGTTCAGGTGGAAGACAGCAAAAATGCCGCTGTCGGGGTTGCCGCGCACCACCTGACTGTCGGCACCGAACGGCAGGCCTGCGATCTGTAACTTGCTGTCGTACTGGTCCGACCAGAACCACGGCACCTCGGCGGCCGGAGCCGGACGGCCCATAATGGCGCTGGCGACCTGTTTGGCCTGTTCCAGCGCATTGGGCACGCTTTCCAGACGATGCAGCACGCCCTCATAGTGCGGCAGCGGGCGGCGGGTCACATCACCCACGGCAAAGATGGCCGGATCGCTGCTGCGGGCCTCAAGATCGACAATAATGCCATCGGCGCAATCCAGTCCGATCTCTGCGCCCAGTTCATCATTGGCAATCGCACCGATGCCCACCAGCACGGCATCGGCAGACAGAACCTTGCCATCTGCAAACGTCACCGAGGTCGGCGATACGGCCACCACCTCTGCGCCGGTGCGGATATCCACGCCCTCGGCGGTGTGTCGGCGAGTGAAGAACTCCGACAGTGTTTGAGAGGCGACGCGTTGCAGAACGCGGTCCATCCGCTCGATGACCACCGCCTCGCCCCCCAATGCGCGGGCAGAGGCCGCTGCCTCCAGCCCCACATAGCCGCCACCGATAACTGCCAGCCGCTTGCCCTGCCCCAGCGCGCCCTTCAGTCGCTCGGCATCCACCGTGGTGCGCAGTTCCAGCAGGCCTGCATCGTCACCGCCCGCAATCGGCAGACGGCGCGCGCGCGATCCTGTGGCGATGACCAGATAATCATAGGCTTCGGTACGGCCGTCATCGAAGCTGACCGTCTTGGCCTCGCGGTCGATGGCCGTAGCCGTCACGCCCAGACGCAGATCAATCGCATTGTCCGCATAGAAGCTGTCAGCGCGCAGTTGCAGCGAGCTTTCGTCCGCCTCCCCCTTCAGCCACGCCTTGGACAGCGGCGGGCGCTGATAGGGCGGCACCTGCTCGGTGCCTGCCAGAATGATCTCGCCCTCAAAGCCGTATTGTTTCAGGAAGCCCGCGACCGATCCGCCCGCGTGACCAGCACCGATAATAACGACTTTCGACATGGAGAATCCTGACTGAAGCTGTGGCTTGTGTGTGGGGTCGAGGCGTCACAGGGTCAAGGGCCGGCGGCCAAAGACGCGATTGTCGCACCCTCGAGCACAGGGTTGTCGAAGGACCTTTAACAGTCTACGCCCAACCTTGGCCACGCGACTGGACGCGTCCTCTTTCAGACAGACATGCCTGACAACAAGAACAAGCTGGGACACACCATCGGCAATCGCGGGGCGCGTACACGCCGCGCCATTCTGGACGCCCTGCGCGGCCTGCTGAACTATCACCATCTGGGCGAAATCCGCCCCGCCGATGTGGCACAGGCCGCCGAGGTCAGCGCCCCCACCTTCTACACCTATTTCAAGACGGTCGAAGAAGCCGTGCTGGTGCTGTGCGAGGAGGCCGCCGAGGATTTTCAGGGGCTGGCCAAACACATCCACGCTGACTGGTCGGGCGAGCGGGCCTTTGAATGCGTGCGCACCTATGTGCGCGAAGTGCTGGCCCTGTGGGATGACCACGGCCCCGTGCTGCGTGTCGAACACATGCTGGCCGATAAGGGAGAGCCGGGCTTTGCGGAAACCCGCATCAAGCGTCTACGCCGGCTTCACCTCGCACTGGAACGCCGCATCGCCCAAGCCCGCGCCAATGGTCTGCATCCGGTCGGCCTGAACCCGCGCCTGACCTCCTATGAGACGGCTAATCTGGTGGAATCCGTGGCCGCCGGCTTCAAACTGATGCGCCGCGCCGATACGGCAGAAGCGATCATCGACACCACTACGCATATTGTTTTGAAACTAACGACAGGGCGCTGACGGGGGTTCTGGTAAGCTGCGATCGTCCGTCCTACGGGACGGAAACGCCTAACGCTCGCCGCGCGGCGGCTTGCCGCTTGGGGGCGTTTCCTTTTGAAAATGGCAAAATACAAAAAGCCCCCGCGGAGGTGTCCACGGGGGCTTTTCGTTGGGTCGGGCCCGCCTATCAGCCTGCGCCGAGGGCGACGGCGATGTGGTAGGTGACGAGGGCCGCCAGATAGGCCAGAGCGAACAGGTAGATCACGAAGATCGCCGTCCACTTCTTCGAGCCGGTCTCGCGCTGGACGACGCCGATGGTCGGCAGGCACTGCGGCGCGAAAATGTACCACGCGAGGAACGACAGGCCCGTCGCCAGCGACCAGTCGGCCGCCAGCACCGAGGCCAGAGCGCCGACGTTTTCTTCGGCACCCGCCACCGAATAGACGGTACCCAGAACGGCCACGGCCACTTCACGCGCGGCCATGCCCGGGATCAGGGCCACGACCATCTGCCACGTAAAGCCGATGGGGGCGAAGATCGGGTGCAGCGCCTTGCCCAGCATGCCGGCGAACGAATAGTCGATGGCCGGTCCGGTCGCGCCTTCCGGCGGATAGGGGAAGGTGGACAGGGCCCAGACGATGATCATCAGCGGCAGGATGATTTTACCGGCGCGGCTCAGGAAGATCTTGGCGCGCAGCCACAGGTTCATCAGCACCGATTTGATGTCGGGCATTTTGAATGCGGGCAGTTCCATCATGAAGGGCTCGACCATGCCGCGCCAGAAGACGCGGCGGATCACCAGCGACACCAGAAGCGCGCTGACAATGCCCGACGCGTAAAGGCCGAACATCACCAGCCCCTGTAGGCTGGCCCAGCCCCACACCGTCTCGTTCGGAATGAAGGCGGCAATGATCAGCGTATAGACCGGAATCCGCGCCGAGCAGGTCATCAGCGGGGCGATCAAAATGGTGGTCAAACGGTCGCGTTTGGCATTGATCACACGCGTGGCCATGATGCCCGGAATGGCGCAGGCAAAGCTGGACAACAGAGGGATGAAGGCACGGCCATGTAGCCCTGCCCCGCCCATGATCTTGTCCATCAGGAAGGCCGCGCGAGCCATATAGCCAAAGTCTTCCAGCACGATGATGAACAGGAAGATCAGCAGGATTTGCGGCAGGAAGACCAGAACGCTACCCACACCGCCAATCAGGCCATCGACCAACAGACTGCGCAGCAGGTCGTTGGAGACCACCGCTCCCAGCCATTCGCCCAGCAGGCCAAAGCCCGCCTCGATCCCGTCCATCGCAGGCGTCGCCCAGGTAAACACAGCCTGGAACATCACGAACAGAATGCCCAGCAGGATGGCCAGACCGGCCACCGGATGCAGCAGCACGCTGTCTAGTTTTCCGGTGATGGTATCCGGACGCTTGGGCGGCTTCACATAGGCCTTCATAATCCGCTCGGCCTCGCGGTGGGCGGCGCGGATTTCGGCGGCGGACGGGGCGTGCCATTCACTTTGGGTGGCATCGGCGGCCTTGAGCGCTTGCGCCTCGATGGCCGCGATCAGTTCCGGTAAGCCGCGCTTGCGGGTGGCCACCGTTGTGACGACCGGCGCGCCCAGTTCGCGCGACAGACCTTCCACGTCGATTTCCAGACCTTGGCGCTGGGCGATGTCGAACATGTTCAAGGCCATCACCATCGGGCGACCGACCTGTTTCAGCTCCAGCGCCAGACGCAGCACCAGACGCAGGTTGGTGGCATCGGCCACACACACCATCACGTCCTGTGCGGGCGTGTCCTTGCGGACGCCCAGCACGATGTCGCGGGTGACTTCCTCGTCCAGAGAGCGGGCGCGCAGCGAATAGGTGCCCGGCAGGTCGGTGACCGTCATCGTCCGGCCGTCGGTGCCCTGCACACGGCCTTCCTTGCGCTCGACGGTCACGCCCGCATAGTTGGCAACCTTCTGGTGCGAACCGGTCAGGGCGTTGAACAGCGCGGTCTTGCCGCTGTTCGGATTGCCGACGAGGGCAAACCGCACAGCCTTGTTATCTTGGGTCATGTAATCAGGCAGCCCCGAGTTCGATGGTCAGGCTGGCGGCCTCATGGCGGCGCAGGGCCACGCGCATGTCATCCACCTTCACGGCGATCGGATCACGTCCGAACAGCCCCTCGTGCAACAACTCGACCTTGGCCCCCTCGACCAAACCCAGCTCCAGAAGGCGACGCTCCAGTTCGACTTCGTGCTCTTGGTGGTGGCAATGCGCGCCGACCTGCACGATGACGCCACGGTCCCCCCGCCGCGCCTCACTCAGCCTGATTGTTTTTGACATTGTTCTCTGATCTGGCCCGAAAAGGCCCCGTGCTATTTCTGACACTGATTATCAGATGCGATAGCAGCCCGTCCAGTAATCACCGGTTTCATCATTCGTGGATAAGCTTGGCTTTGATGCAGACTGTGGTCATTTGGTCCGGTTGGGATGGCGACATCTTTAGCCTATGACACGCCGCAGACGGAGACCTGCATGTTTCAAACCTATTCACGCGTTGCGGCCATGGCAGTCACAGGCACAGCCTTGATGCTGGCGGCCTGCGGTTCGGGCGCATCAGACGGCGAGGCAGCCAACAAAACGCCCCCGCCGCCGCAACTGTCGGACGAGCAGAAGATCGCCCTGCTGGCTACCCTGCCCGCGCCCTATAACGAGGCCGATCTGGAAAACGGGCGCCGCGTCTTCGCACGCTGCCGCTCGTGCCACACCATCACGCCCAACGGCCCGAACATGACCGGACCGAACCTGTACAATGTGTTCGGTAGCGAAGTCGGTACCAAGGAAAAGTATCGCTATTCCAAGGCCCTGCTGGAGGCCGACTTTAAATGGGATGCGCAAAGGCTGGATGAATGGCTGCTACGCCCGCGCGACTATCTGCCCGGCAATAAGATGAGCTTTGTCGGCATCGCCGCCGAACAGGACCGCCGCGACGTCATCGCCTTCCTGAAGGTCGAAACCGGCTACGAAGCCAAACCAGCCGAGTGAACCTCGGGTTTAACCCCCTCAAGCAGCGAACCGCCGCGCGGTGAGCGATAGGGGGCTAAACCCTCCGCCTCATGTCGAAGGCATGAGGCCACTTAAGACCAACTAACTAAAAAAGGCCGCTCCATCCGGAGCGGCCTTTCTTGTTAGTGGGCACTCATATCGGGCTCTTTGCCCGACGCCTTTTCTTCGGCTTCCCACTTTTCGATCAGGCGGGCCGTGTATTCCGGCGACCGCGTGAAGCGGGCCAGAACGCCATAGATCACCGGCACGATGAACAAGGTCAGCAGGGTGGCAAACAACGCCCCGCAGAAGATCACCACACCGATGGTCTGGCGGCTGCCTGCACCGGCCCCCTGCCACAGCATCAGCGGCAGAGCGCCAAAGGCCGAGGCCAGCGAGGTCATGATGATCGGGCGCAGGCGCAGGGCCGACGACTCGATAATAGCCTCGCGAATAGAGCGGCCTTGGTCGCGCAGCTGGTTGGCGAACTCGACGATCAGAATGCCGTTCTTGGCCGCCACACCCACCAGAATGATCAGACCGATCTGGCTGTAGATGTTCAGGCTGGAGCCCGCCATCACCAGACCGAACAGACCACCTGCTGCGGCCAGCGGCACGGTCAGCATGATAACTGCCGGCGTGATCCAGCTTTCGAACTGCGCCGCCAGCACCAGGAACACCAGCGCCAGAGCCAGAATGAAGGCCCACATCACCGCGCCACCGGCCTCGGCCTGATCGCGGGCGGTACCACCCCAGCGCACATTGACCACGCCGTCGGGCTGTTTGGCAGCTTCATTCAGCAGGAACTCAACGCCATCGCCCACCGTCATCCCCGGCGTCAGGTCTGCCGAGAGGGTGATGGCGCGCTGGCGGTCCAGACGACGACGGTCAGGCGTGTCGCCCGAAGTCTTGGTCGTGACAACCGCCGACAGCGGAACCAGTTGGCCGGAACCTGTCGAAACATAGAGACCTTCGAGGTCCGCCACATTGCGACGGTTATCGCGGCTGGTTTGCAGGATCACATCATATTCCTGCCCACCCTTGATATAGGTGGTGGCACGACGCGAGCCGAACATGGTTTCCAGCGTACGGCCGACCTGCTGGGACGAAACGCCCAGAGCGGCCGCCTTTTGCGGGTCCACGTCCACCAGCAGACGCGGAGCGTTCGGCTCATAATTCAGGCGCGGACGGCTGAAGCCCGGATTGGCATGGGCTGCCGCTAGAACCGGCTGAAGCCAGTTGTAGATCTGGGCGTAGTCAGGGCCGGTCACGATCATCTCGACCGAGTTACCGCCACCACCGCCACCGCCGCGCTGGAAGGCACCGGGCGTCGAGGCATTGACCTGAGCGCCCGTCTGCGTGCGCAGGCGACCGTTCAGTTCCTGGGCGATCTCGGCCGCAGAGCGGTCACGGTCTCCCCAATCCGCCAGATTAAGGATGATGTTGCCCGAGTTGAACGAACCACCGCCAAAGCCAGGCGACGTCAGCAGATAGTTATCAACCTCCCCGTCCTTGCGGTATTCTTCAAAGATCGGCTCCATGCCCAGCATGATTTCGCGGATGTAGTCGAAGCCTGCACCTTCGGGACCGGCCACGCGAACCATGACGCGGCCACGGTCTTCATCTGGCACCAGTTCGCTCGGCAACGACAGCGCCATGCCCACAGCCCCTGCCCCGACCAGCACCACCGCGCCGATCACGCCGCCCACCGCAATGCGACGGCCCATCAGCATGGTCAGAGAGTTGACGTAGGAGTTCTTCAGCTTGTCCATCGCATAGTCGACCTTGCGCCCCAACCAGCCGGTCGAGGTGGTCGGACGCAGGATCTTGGATGCCATCATCGGCGACAGGCTGAGTGCCAGGAAGGCCGAGAAGAAGACAGCGGCGGCAATCGCGGCAGCCAGTTCCACGAACAGGCGGCCCACATAACCCGGCAGGAACATCAGCGGCGCGAACACCGACAATAGGACAATGGTGGTCGCCACAACGGCGAAGAACACCTGACGGGCCCCCCGCTCGGCAGCCACCAGCGGCGGCTCGCCCTGATCCAGACGGCGCTGGATGTTCTCGACCACCACAATGGCGTCATCCACCACCAGACCGATCGCCAGCACGAGAGCCAGCAAGGTCAGAAGGTTCAGCGAGAAGCCCAGCGGGGCCAGAACGATAAAGGTCGCTAGCAGACAGATCGGGGCCACGACCGACGGCACAATGGCCGCGCGCAAACTGCCCAGAAAGATGAAGTTGACGATGGCCACCAGCGCCATGGAGATGCCGATGGTGATCCACACTTCGTCGATGGCGTGCGAGGTAAAGACCGAGTTGTCGTTACCCACTTCCAGCGTCGTGCCCGGCGGCAGGGAGTCCTTGACCTCTTCCATCAGCTTGCGGGCGCCCGCGCTGATTTCAAGGTCGTTCGACTGGGCCTGACGGGTGATGGCCAGACCGATCTGGTCGATGCTGTTGCCGCGGAACAGGCGACGGTGTTCGACCGCAGCCTCTTCGATGCGGGCAATGTCGCCCAGACGCGTCACATAGGTGGCCTGACCGGTCAGGTTGGTACCGACCGTCGAGGCCGAGCCGCGCGTACCGATGGGCAGGTTGGCAAAGTCTTCCGGCGTCGCATAGTTGCGCGCCACACGGACCGTATAGTCTTTCTGCGCCGCTTCCAGCGAACCGGCAGGCAGTTCGATATTCTGGGCTTGCAGCGAGCTTTCCACGTCCTGAACGGTCAGGCCGCGCGCCGCCAGCGCCTGCGGATCCAGCCAGATACGCATGGCATAGGTCTGGTCACCGAAGATGTTGACCTGCGCCACGCCCGGCACAGTGGCGAAACGGTCCACCAGATAGCGGTCGGCATAGTCCGTCAGCTCCAGACGGTTCATCGTCGTGGAGCGCAGGAACATGATCATGATCGGCGAGGAGTCCGAGTCCGCCTTGGACACGGTCGGCGGATCGGCCTGATCCGGCAGACGGCCCATGACACGGGACACGCGGTCGCGCACGTCGTTGGCAGCGTCATCGATGTTGCGGTCCAGCGAGAACTCGATGTTCACATTGGAGCGGCCATCGCGGCTGGACGAGGTGATGCGCTGAACGCCCTGAATGCCCGCGATCTGTTGCTCGATCGGCTCGGTGATCCGGCTCTCGATCACCTCGGCCGAGGCACCGGCATAGCTGGTGCTGACCGAAACGACGGGCGGGTCCACGTCCGGCAGTTCACGGACCGGCAGCATGAAAAACGCTGCCAGACCGATGACGCACAATACAATGGCCGCGACCGCCGCAAATACGGGGCGGCGGACCGATACGTCAGACAGCATCATTAGCGGTTAGCCTTGGTAGCAGCACCTTGGGCGGGCGTGCCTTTGGCGGGTGCGCCGCGACCTTGCGGGGCCCCCTCGCCCTCGACACGGATCGGAGCGCCCGGCTGGATGCGGTTCAGACCCGATGCCACGATGCGGTCATTGGCCGACAGGCCCGAGACGATCTCGACAAAACCGCCTTCGACCGTACCGGTCTCGACTTCGACGCGCTGGGCAATCGTCCCCTCTTCGGTTCCCGCGATGCGATATACGAACGCGCCGGCACCTTCATATTGAACCGCCGCTTCCGGCACGGTCATGGCCTGACGTTGGCCCTGCTGGACGGCCACGCGCATCATCATGCCCGGACGAATACGGCCACCCGGGTTCGGGAACTCGGCGCGGGCGGTAATGGCACGCGTCTGCTCGTTCACTCGTACATCCATCAGAGCGATACGGCCCTCGAAACGTTCGCCGGGGAAAGCATCGGCGGTGGCCACCAGCGGCGTGCCTGCACGCAGGGTCGCCAGGAACCGCTCCGGCACCGAGAAGTCCACGCGGACCGTCGACAGATCATCCAGAGTGGTAATCACGGTCCCGGGGCTGATCAACGTACCCGGCGTGACGGTCGTCAGACCCAGAACGCCCGAGAACGGCGCGCGCAGCACGCGGTCACCCCGGCGCGATTCCGCAGCACGAAGCGCAGCGCGGGCATTTTGCAGCGAGGTTTCGGCATTTTCGGCCATGACGCGCGGCGCAACGCCACGATCAGCCAGCAGCTTATAGCGATCATATTCGCGCTGGGCCTGCGTCAGCTGGGCCTGCGCCTGAATGATGGCAGCGTCTTCCTCGCCTGCTTGCAGCTCGACCAGCGGCTGGCCTGCGCGCACGGTTTGACCGTCGCTGAAGAAGATACGCGTCACCAGTTCGGACGTCGAAGAGGTAATGTTCACCGAACGTGCGCTGCGAGCCACCCCCAGCACGCGCAGCTGGTCGCTGAACGGACGCGAAGCCACCGTTGTGGCTTCCACCAGCTGGCCGCCCCCGCGACCACCGGGGCCGCCCGGCCCGCCTGGACCTTCCGGCCCATCACCCGACAGCACGATCTTCAGCAAGACGGCAAGCACCATCAGAGCCACGACCGCAACAGCGACGATTATGAAGAAATGGCGTTTGAACACGCTACCGACTCTCCCCGACTAGACCGTATCCGATTAGCGGATAGGCCCACCGACGCAAATGAAAGTCATTTAACGCGGGTCTGTCGGGTATTCCGTCGCTTAAAAACGTCTCCACAAAGCCACAACGAGTCCGTCGCCCTCGACAATCCGGCGGCCTTGGGTAGTTGTGCGCCACCCGGCCTGCGCGCTCCACGGCCCCATATGGCGGATGACGCCAGCTTCCAACTTGGTCCATTCAGGACCAACGCTGCCCCCCGCATCGTCCACCTTGCCCACATAGGCCTGTCCCAGCAGGGTCCAACGCGGGTTGATGTCCATACCGACAGCCATTTCCAACCGCGTCTCGCTGGCCAAGCCATCGCGCCAACGCCGCGCGATCTGGGTTTCGACATAGGTGTGGAAGCGTCGATCAAAGCCATGCCCCGCCAAAAGGCGCAGCTCGCCTTCGTGGTCTCCCTGTCCCGGCTCGGCCCACGACGCATTGCGGCCTTCCCCGTCATGGCCATAGGTAGCCTGTAGCGCCACGGCGGATCGCCCGCGTTTCAAAACCTGAATACGCGCTCCGGCCTCCAGAACACCGCGCCCCTGAAAATCGTGGTACTGATCCTGACTGTCCTGCCAGTCGGCTTTCAGCATCAGGGTCACGCGGTCGTTCAGACCGTATTCGGCCCAGACCGACAGAATGTCTTCCTCGTGCCGCCGCTCCAGCCGCTCGCTGACGCCGGACGCGTTGAAGCCACGGTCCGCCGTCACCGGCTCATATTTGAAGATGACCAGCCCATCGCCCTTGGGCAGATTCCAGGCCCCCGCGCAGGCGACGGTCGGCAGTGCCGCCAATCCCCCCGCGATGATGATCAAGCCCTGCAGCGCCCCCCAGCTCCGCATCAGGCATCATATCCCGGCAATCGTCGATCCAGTTGGCGCAGCGCGCCGGGCCAGGCCAGAGCGGCGATCATGCCCACGCCCTGCCCCTGCTGTCTGGTCTCGGCCTGCGCCGCATCGGGCGCGTGCAGCACATTCTCCACGCCTGCGGACAGGGCGGCGATCTGCTGGGCACAGGCGCGTTCAAGGAAGAACATCCTGACCCACGCCGCCGCCGCCGTCTCGCCCACGGTCAGTGTGCCGTGGTTGCGCAGCAGCATCATATTCTTGTCGCCCATGTCGGCGATCAGCCGCTCACGCTCGTCATGGTTCAGCGCCAAACCTTCATAGCCGTGGTAGGCCACATCATTCTGAAGCAGGCAGGCGTTCTGGCTAAGCGGCAAGAGGCCGTGCTTCTGGCCCGCCACGCCCACACCCGCCACCGTATGCAGGTGGATGACGAAATGCGCATCCTCGCGCGCGCTATGCACCGCCGAATGGATGGTAAAACCGGCCGGATTGATGAAGCTGTCGGTTTGCTGGACGATATTTCCATCGAGATCGATCTTCACCAGACTGGAAGCCGTGATCTCTTCGAAATATTGGCCATATGGATTGATCAGGAAGTGGGTCTCCGGCCCGGGCACGCGGGCCGAGATATGGGTGAAGATCATATCGTCCCAGCCATGCATGGCCACCAGCCGGTAAAGCGCAGCCAGATCGACACGGGTTTGCCATTCCTGCTCCGAGACCTGCCCCTTGATGGAGACTGCCGATCCGTCGGCCATGGTTTTCGCTCCCATTGTTTGCGCCGAACGAACGGCACATTTGTTTGGTGAACAGTGTTCCGTCGTCAATCTCTCGTCAACCCTGACGCTTCGGGCGTTAACGGCGCTTTCACAGCGCACGGCCTAGCTTGGACATCACTGGATTTCCGGAGCCGAATGCTTGTCTGTCAGAATGACTGAAGCGGTAAACCCTATGATCGACCCGGCGGCCCTCGCCGAATTGAAGGCGGTCATTGCCGACGCCCGCCTGCGCCCTGTCGCCGAACAGACGCGGCTGGTTATGGGGGTGGCTGACCTGTACGCCGGCAAATCGTCAAACGACGAGACCCTGCCCGCCTTTGCCGACTTCTTTACCCGTCTGGTCATGGTGGCGGCATTCGAGGTCCGTCAGGGCCTGTCGCGCCGTCTGGGCTCCGCCGACTGGCTGCCACGCGAGCTGGTCCGCGCCTTGGCCCGAGATGACATCGAAATCGCCCGACCGGTCATTTCCGCAAGCCCGCTGCTACAGGACGAGGACCTGATCGAACTGCTGGCCAAGGCCTCGACCGACCACCGTCTGCAAGTGGCCCTTCGCCCCGGACTGGGTCAGGCCGTGGCCGAAGTTATTCTGCAAGGACAAGAGCCCCTGCTTCTGACAGCCTTGGCCACAAACATTCACGCCCAGCTGCCGGCCGACGGCATGAGCCGGTTGGTCGCGGCGTCGGAGAAAATATCAAGCCTGCGGGTGCCACTGGCGCGCCATCCCCGTCTGGATGCTTCCTTGGCTATGCGTCTTTATCAGTGGGTTGGCGACGTTATCCGCGACCAGTTGTGCGCCCGCTATCCCACCCATGCCGATCGTCTGAAACAGGCTGTCGGCGATACGGTTGATGAACTGCACGAAAGCCATATCGCCAAGCGTATGGAGGCCGCAGGCCACCTGACGCCCCTGTATCTGATGCGTCTGCTGCGCGAGAAGCAACGCGGGCTGTTCATCCGGTGCTTGTCGCTAATGGCGGGCATTCAGGTGAACGAGATCGAGCACCTGCTGGCCAAGCCCTCGGCCCGCCCTTTCTATCTGGTCTGCCTTGCCGCAGGGGTAGAGCGCGAGGTCTTCCCGACCCTGCTGCAGGCCCTGCGCAACATTGACCCGAACGTGCCGCCGGATCTGTTGATGTCTGAGCTGCGGCTGGGCGATCGGGCCCGCTATCAGGCCAAGCTGGAACTGCGGGCCTATATCGACAGCCTCGCCGCCGTAGCCAGACCCAACTGATCAACCCGCATCATATGACGAAGTCGTTTGACAGGGGCGGCAAGCTCGGCTTGCCTAGCGGTCGTGACTCAGCCCGATAGCCATCCCAGACTCCACTTTGTCGCCAGCGACCGCCCCGAGGCGCTGGACGCCCGCGAGCGCCTTATTGACCGTTATGGCCAGCATAGACTGACCGAGGCAGACGTGATTGTGGCTCTGGGCGGTGACGGCTTCATGCTGGAAACGCTTCACGCCAATATGCAGGTCCGCAAACCGGTCTTTGGCATGAACCGTGGCTCGGTCGGATTTTTGATGAACGATCATGAGGAATACCACCTCATCGAGCGCATCACCGAGGCCGATGCCACTGTGCTGCACCCTCTCCAGATGGATGCGTGGGTGGATACCGGACAGGTTCACAGCGGCCTGGCCATCAATGAGGTGTCTCTGCTGCGTCAAACCCGCCAGACGGCCAAGCTGCGCGTGACCATCAATGACAAGGTGCGTCTGCCAGAGCTGACGTGTGACGGTTGTCTGGTTTCCACGCCAGCAGGATCCACCGCCTATAATCTGTCGGCGCATGGCCCGATCATTCCGCTGGATGCGCCCAGTCTGGCCCTGACGCCGATCAGCGCCTTCCGTCCCCGCCGCTGGCGCGGGGCCCTGCTGTCGCATACGGCCAAGGTCCGCTTTGACGTGTTGGAGGCTGAAAAGCGCCCCGTCAGCGCCACCGCCGACAACTTTGAAGTGCGCCGCGTGAACCGCGTGGACGTGTGCGAGCGCCGCGATATCAGCCTGACCCTGTTGTTCGATGCCGGCCGCACCTATGAAGAGCGGGTCATGGCCGAACAATTTGCCAGCTAATCTACGTTTTTTTAAGCAACACTGGCGTAGGTATTGGTTTACCCTGAGCTTTACAGGGTTGCAGTGGGGACCGCGTCATGACCGAAACGCCTGAAATCATTCGTCGACCGAATGTTCTTCGCGCCAAGGTCGGCAACGGCTTCTCCGGCATCGACGCCGCTGCTGTCGCGCGGGCCGAAGAGGCACTGAAGGCCCTCTCAAGCCAGTTCGATCAATGGCTTAAGGACGAGATTACCAAGCTGGAAGCCGCGCAGGCGCTGATCCGCACCGAGGGCTTTAACGAAGCCACAGCCGAGGCCCTGTACTTCCGCGCGCACGATCTCAAGGGTCTGGGCACCACCTATGAATATCCGATTGTGACGCGACTGGCGGGCAGCCTGTGCCGCCTGCTGGACTCGGCCGAGCGTCGCCAATCCTCGCCGTGGCCGCTGGTCGATGCCCACATCGAGGCCATTCGTGCTGTGGTGCGTGACAAGATCCAGAGCGACGACCACCCCGTGGGCGGTCAGCTGTGCACCGAACTGGAATCCAAGGTCGCCCAGATTCAGGGCTAGGCCCGTAGGCGGTCAGGCGACGATGCGACTACCCGCTTGCGGTTGGCGGTCATAGTTGCCCGTAGGCGCGACCATATCCAGACGATCCATCAGATAGTTCAGGTCATCGCGACCGATGACGTGCATCTGGGTCATGAACCGCTCCAGCATACGCTGGCGGAAAACTTCGGGGTCTGGTGCAGCCCCCTCGCCTTGCAGGGTGCGCCACGTATCGACGCCCGCACGGAAGGCCGAGAACAGGCGCGGCGGCAGGCCCGCGCGATCATAGATGGCCCGCAGCCCCAACGGCCCTGCATCATGCACCATCAGCCAGACGCGGTGATGCGGCACCTGCGCCAGTAGCGACAGGGCGTGCTCGAACATGGCCATCTGCCCGCGCGCCACAGCCCGCAGCAGCAGAGACGCCGTCAGCGCCCTGCGCAAATGTAGCCGCGCCACAAACTGGGGCAGGTCATCGGCGGACATGGCCTCATCGATGAGGTCAATCGTCGCCCGTTCACGGGCAAACTCCGACAGGCGCACCGCCGTCTCTGCGGGTACGGCATGACGATGAACCAAATGGTCGCGCACCGCCTCGCTGGCCACTTCCAACAGGCGCTCGACAATGGCGGGCGGCAGGACCTGACGCAGGGCCATGGCGGCCACCATGTCGGGGTCCTCGCTGAACCGGTCCATGGCCACGCCCATGGCGCGCTCGGAAAAGTCGGCATTGTCGTTGGCGGCCAGCGTGCGCACGGCCTCGACGCCCGCCTCGGCGGCGATCACCTCTGACACATCGCGAGAGACGGTGGCGCGAGAGGCTACTGCCATCTGTCGCGCCACCGAGCCCGCCCGAACAATCTCTATGAGGTCCTCATCGCCAAAGACAGGCGAGTTGCGGATGACCGGAATGGCAATGGAATCGATATCAGCCGCCAGTCGGCGCGCGACCTCGATCGGCACCAGATTGGACGACCGCAGCGTGACCGCCAGTGCGCGCCGCACCAGTTCAGCCGCGTCCTGCGACAGGATTCTGATGATCTTTCTGGCCGCTTCGCGCTCAAGAGGATCCAACTCGACGCGCTCCATGCTGCGACACAGCTTGTGCACCTCGATGGCGCGCTCTTCCTCGCTGTCTGAACGCAGAAGGCGTTCGAGATCGTTATCGCTCAGGTGCAGGCAGCTCGAGGTCATTGTCGTCTCGGCGAGCAGCGTTCAAGATAGCTTAACCGTATGCAGCAGCTCGTTAAGAAGCCGTTACATTATGATACGAACCTGATTCTTGAGTTTTCGTTTCAAAATGAGACGAACGATCGATCAGCTCTGTTCAGCAGAGGCGGAAAACGCGCCTTTGAAATGGGACGGCTCGCTGCCTTCCTGTCCCAGCAACAGCGTCAGAAGCGTCTGATCCTGCTTCAGGCGATCCAGTCGCGCCACCAGTGCCTGATCCTTTTCGCCAAGCGTCGGTGCCTCGGGCTTGCCATTGGTGACAGGCCCCGCGCTGCCGCCTGCGGTGCTTTGCAGATTGGCATAGACCTCGGCCACGGTCGCCGGACGCCCGCCCTTATAAAAGATCGACCGGTTGGCCGAAGCGGCCTCCGGGAAAAGCGACGCCGCGCTGCTGCCGGGGCGGGTGCGCATGGTCTCTATCAACTTGGCAGCCCCCGCCGGTCCCAGAAAGTGGGCGGCATAAAGGTCCCCTGCCCCCGGCTCAATGCCCGTGCGTCCGCGCAGATAGGCGGCGTTGGATGCCGTCAGCTCTGCCGCCATGGTCGAGGCCGCCTGCGGATCGAAGCGAAGGTCCAGCACGACATTGCGGGCCGAGCCGCGCACCTGCCAGCGGCCATCACTGCCCTGATAGATCAGATCGGCATACTGGCCATAGCCGTGCTTGTGGCCGTTCTGTTTGACCGTCGCCAACCACGTTTGTTCGATAAATTGGAACAGGCCAGATGCAGAGGATGTACGGGCGCGGGCGTCGGGGTTCAACGCACTTTCGCGACGCGCGGTCTTCATCAGGAAATCGAAATCGACCCCTGTTGACGATGAGGCGCGCCGGATGGCCGCCTCAACGCGAGATGAAGATGGAATCGCTCCGACGCTCATAGGTTGACGGTCGCTAACCAAGGTTAACAGAACCCTAACACACAACCTTGGCCATTAACGAATCGGTATCAAACCGCACTCTTCGGGACAGTTGTCCACAAAACGCCGCAATGTGAGCCTGATCATAGCCTTGTGGGTCTGGGGGGGACCTGCGAACGGAGGCGCAGATCATGATGATGACACGTGCCGCAGGCGGAGCGAATCTGTCCGCCATTCTGGATCACCGCGGCGGAGCGACCAGCTCGCGTCGACTGTGGACCGCCGTACTCGTAACCGCCTTGGCCGCCCATGCGGGCGTGGGTGTCTGGCTATATCACAGCCGCTTTGACCTGCCCGCGGCCCTCACTCCGCCCGTGACCGAGGTCCAGCCTACTGTTGTGTATCTGGATCGTCCGAAGCCCGAACCTGTCGAGCGCAAACCTGCGCCGACCGCTGCAGCTCCGGCCATCCACCGCCCGACGGCACCGATACCCGCCACCGTCGAGACCTTAAATGTGCCGGTGTCCACGGTGACGGATTCGACCGCCGCCACCATCACCCTGGCCACGCCGGTTCTGACTGAAAGCCATGGGACGGTCACAGCACCGACCGTGCCCGCCGCACCGCCTGCCCCGCCGGTGATCAACAATCCCGACTGGGTCCAGCGTCCGTCCGCCGACCAGCTGATGCGCGCCTATCCCAATGCGGCGCTGGATCGCAATGTTTCGGGTCAGGCCGTGATCAGTTGTCAGGTGCTGACCTCTGGCCGTCTCAGCGGCTGTGCCGTCACGTCAGAGACAGGCCGGTACGGCTTTGGCCGCGCGGCCCTGAACCTGTCGCGCCACTTCGTCATGAGTCCGCGCACCGTTGACGGTCAGGCCGTGGACGGAGCCCGCGTGGACGTCACTATCCGCTTCAATCTGGCGGACTAGAACCGCCGAGGATCGAGGGCTGGTTCCGGCAAGGGCTGGCCCTCGACAGCCGCCAAGATCTGCGCGCCCACCAAAGGTGCCAACAGCCAGCCATTGCGGCGCGGGGCCAATGCCAGATGCAAGCCCTCCTCGACCGGACCCGCCAGCGGCAACCCGTCACCGGAAGCTGCGCGAATGCCTGCCCGCCACCTCATCGGGATCATGCGCGGCGGCTGCCCCAGAATACGGAAGGCCGCGTCCAGCATGGACTGGCACATCGCCGGATCAGGCGTCAGATCCCGCACCCCGTTCTCCATCGTCGCCCCGATCACCGATCCTCCGGCATAGGGGCCGGCATTTACAGGCGCGATATAGGCCCCCGGCCCGCGCACCACATGGTCAGACAGTCGCTCATGCGTAATGCCGATCAGACCGCGAATGGGGATCAGCGCGCTGACCGCCGCCACTGCCCGCTCGGGCGTACCGTCGATCGAGGCCGCCGCCCCTGTAGCGACCACCAGTTCATCGGCCCTTAGCGTCTGACTGTCGGTCACCACCGACCAGCCGTCGCCGTCACGCGCAACGGACTGCACCTTTTCATGCAGACGGGTGATGCCCTGCGCCATCACGGCCAGCGCCGCGACGGGGTCCAGCTTGGCATCCTCGTTGGTGACCAGCGTCTGGCTGGGGGCGTCGAAGTGATGTTCGAACCCGCGCGCAGTCATCCGCTCGGACAGTTTCTGCGCGCCCTCCCCGCGCCATTCGGCGGGCATCAGTTGCAGGTCCACACCCGCCTCGGCGGCGAATGACGTCCACAGCGCGCGGCTGCGTTTCAACAGTTCGGCCAACTGCGGCGACAGATCGTCAATCGCCGTCTCCATGGCCGGCGCGATCATGCCCGCCGCCACCGAGGCCGCAGGCGTGTCGTCCGGTGCCACCACCGTCACCGAATGTCCGGCCAGGCGCAGGCAAGCCGCCGTGGCCAGTCCGAAACTGCCTGCGCCGATGATGACGATGTCTTTGCGGGTCATGGTCGAATTGAAATGGGGCACGGGCTGTCCTTCGACCTCCCGCGCCCCGATTTCAAGACAGGATTTAAGTCTTATTCCGCCGCGATGCGGGCCGCGCGGGCCTCTGCCAAACGCTTGGTCAGCGCTGCATGCTGGTCCCACAGGGCCTTGGGCAGACGGTCACCGAACTTTTCATAGAAGGACGGGATCAGGCTGGCTTCCTCGGTCCAGACGTCGGCATCAACGTCCAGCAGGGTCGACAGCTGGGCTTCGCTCAACTCCAGACCCGACAGGTCCAGACCATCGCGCGCCGGAATACGGCCCACGGCGGTGTCGACCGCAGCGCCCTTGCCTTCCAGACGCTCGACGATCCACTTCAGCACGCGGGCATTGTCACCAAAGCCCGGCCACACGAACTTGCCGTTCTCGTCCTTGCGGAACCAGTTGACGAAGAAGAAACGCGGCAGCTTCGATGCGTCGGGAGCCGAAGCCCCGACCTTCAGCCAATGTGCGAAATAGTCGCCCATGTTGTAGCCGCAGAAGGGCAGCATGGCGAACGGGTCGCGGCGCAGCTCGCCGACCTTGTTTTCGGCGGCAGCAGTCCCTTCCGAAGCAACAGTCGAGCCGAGGAACACACCGTGTTCCCAGTCGAACGCTTCGGTCACCAGCGGCACAGCCGAGGCACGACGACCGCCGAACAGGATGGCGTCGATCGGCACGCCGGCCGGATCTTCCCACTCAGGGGCGATCGACGGGCACTGGCCTGCCCAAACGGCAAAGCGGGCGTTCGGGTGAGCGGCAGGCTCGCCCGAGGCCGGATCGTGCGGCTGGCCCTTCCAGTTGGTCATGCCTTCCGGCACGTCCTTGGTCAGACCTTCCCACCACACATCGTTGTCGGCAGTCAGGGCGACGTTGGTGAAGATGGTGTCCTTCACCAGCGTTTCGAGCGCGTTTTTGTTGGTATTGCGGCTGGTGCCCGGTGCCACGCCGAAGAAGCCCGCTTCGGGGTTCACGGCATAGAGGCGGCCATCGTCGCCGAAACGCATCCAGGCGATGTCGTCACCGACCGTCTCGGCCTTCCAGCCGTCGAGTGCCGGTTGCAACATGGCGAGGTTGGTTTTGCCGCAGGCCGACGGGAAGGCGGCGGCGACATATTTCACCACACCTTCCGGCGAGGTCAGCTTGAGAATGAGCATGTGCTCGGCCAGCCATCCCTCGTCGCGGGCCATGACCGAGGCGATACGCAGGGCGTAGCACTTCTTGCCCAGCAGGGCGTTGCCGCCGTAGCCCGAGCCGTACGACCAGATTTCGCGCGTTTCCGGATAGTGGACGATCCACTTGTCCTCGTTGCACGGCCAAGCCACATCCGCCTGACCTTCGGCCAGCGGCGCGCCCAGCGTGTGAACCGCCGGAACGAAGAAGCCGTTTTCACCGATCTGTTCCAGAGCGGCCTTGCCCATGCGGGTCATGACGCCCATCGACAGGGCCACATAGCCGCTGTCGGTGATCTCAACGCCCAGCGCCGAAATGTGCGAGCCCAGCGGGCCCATGCAGAACGGCACCACATACATGGTGCGGCCCTTCATGCAGCCTGCGAACAGGCCTTCCATGCGGTCGCGCATTTCCACCGGATCAGCCCAGTTATTGGTCGGACCGGCATCAATTTCATTTTCAGAGCAGATGAAGGTGCGGCTTTCCACGCGCGCCACATCCTTGGGATCGGAAGCGGCATAGTAGCAGCCGGGACGCTTGCTTTGGTCCAGAGCCTTCAGCGTGCCCTTTTCGATCAGGTCAGCAATGATCTGCTGCTTCTCGGCTTCAGAACCATCGCACCACTGCACACGATCCGGCTGCGTCAGCGAAGCGATCTGCTCCACCCAGGCGACAAGGCCCTGATGCTGCGTCGGGGCCGGATGAAGGCCGGGGATCGGTTGGCTCACGTCTGCTCTCCTGAATCCATTTGCGCCCCCTACACGGGCGCCCGCGTGTATGATCACGCTTGGTTTCAGGCGAAATGACGCTTGGTGCACGTCGCGTCAACCTCGATAACGACATTCCGCACTGCACCATTTTTCTAAACGATCAGAATAGTTTGTTTTTCTCGTTTAGCGGCAAAGACTAAGGCCGTTTCACGTACGCGCGAGCCGCGGGTGCATGATCCCCAACGAAGTGCACAGGTTAGAACATATCTCGGCAGCGCTCTCGATTCGGTATTTCAAGCACTTAGAGTGCCGTCATCGAGAGTTCTGACGCGCTGCACCTGCAATGATCAGCACCACCCCCGTCAGACCCAGTACAACCAGCATGGCATGGCGCAGCCCCCACGCCTCGCCCGCCAGTCCAAGCAACGGGGGACCAGCCAGAAAGGCGCAATAGCCCATGATGGCCACCAGCTTCACGCGTTGCTCGCCCTGCTCTCCTTCGGCAGCGGCAGAGATGGCCAACGGGAAGCTCATGGAGACACCTAGACCCCAAAGGACGGCACCCACTACGGCCATCCACGGCGCGGTTCCCATGATGACGGCGACCATGCCCAGTCCCGAGATCACGGCCCCGCCGCGAATGATCGCGACGCGCCCATAGCGCTTCAAGATCCCGCCGCCACCCAAACGCCCCGCCGTCACCGCGGCTGCAAAGGCCATATAGGTCAAGGAGCCCGTGGACTTCGAGGTGCCGTACTCGTCCACCGCCAGAATGGGCAGCCAGTCCGTGGCCGAACCTTCGGCCAGAGCCACCGCCAGAACGATCAGGCCGATCAACAGCAACGGGCCGTTGACGATGCCCAGCACGGAGCCGTTCGACTGGGTCGGCTCCCCTTCATTTCGCACGCGCAGGCCGGTTGATGGCGGCAACTGCCGGACGAAATAGAGCGCGGCAGCCGCGGCCACCAAAAACACAACACTCAGGTGAACCGACAGCGACACCGCAAAATGCGTCAGCACAAATCCGAGCACCGCGCCGATCAGGGCCCCGAGGCTAAAACATCCATGAAGGGTGTGCAGCACATGGGTTCCGGTGGCCCGTTCCAGTGCGGCACCTTCCAGATTGATAGCGATCTCGCACAGCCCCACGCCTGCTCCGAACAGAAACAGTCCCAGAACCGTCAACGGTATCAATCCCGATCCCGTCCCGCCTGCGATAAAGAGCAAAGATCCGATCAGAGATGCCATGCCGATCGTGGTCACCTTGCGAGCCCCGATACGGCTGATCAGCGGACCAGACGCCAGCACACCTGTCATGGCACCCGTAGACATGCCGAAAAGCACCATGCCCATCTCGGCCACGTTGACGTCCAGCATCTCGCGGATCGCAGGCGTACGCGTGATCCATGACGCCAGAGCCACCCCGGGCAAGAAGTAGAGAACGAGCAGGGCGATTTTCAATCGACGGGCATCTGCCGGAAACATCGGCCACTCCACAACGCTATGTGTACAAACGTACGCAAACAATGTACATTTGTACACATTGGTTGCGGAAGGATTTCATTTTTGTCCGACACTGAAGGCCGAACTCGTCGGCATGACCCCGAACGCCGCGAGCGCATCATGCGTGCGACGCTGGACGTGATCGCCGAACAGGGCACGCAGGGCGTCACCCACCGCCGCGTCGCCGCGCGCGCCGATGTGCCGCTTGGCTCGATGACCTATCATTTCGAAGGGATGGACGACCTGCTGCAACACAGCTTCAGTCTTTATGCCCAGCAGGTGGGCGACCATTTTGACGCCATCATCGCGCCGGCCAATTCCCCGGAGCAAGCCTGCGAGGCGTTAACCGACTATATCTTCTCGCCATTCTGGGAACAGCCACGGCACATCACCTTGATGATGGAGCTGTACAGCTATGTGTCCTGCAATCCGGACATGCGCGAGCAAGTCAAACGCTGGCTGGAAGGTGGTCGCCACTGGCTGATGCGCCACTTTGACGAAGCCACGGCCGTAGGGCTGGACGCCTTTGTCGAGGGCCTACTGATTCACCGCGTGGTTGCCCCCGCCTATATGCCGCGCGAGCGTGTTCGAATCCTGATACGCCGACTGGGGCATTGCACAGATTAAACGGGTGCGCGGCTGCGGCAGGCCGTCTATCGTGGGCGAATGCACACCATGGACAGCCTTGGCCACGCACCGGACGGTGCCCTGATTTCTCCCGCCGCCGCACGCAATGCCGATGCCATTCTGGCGCGGCTAAAGCCCCACCTGCCTGAAAGCGGCAAGGTGCTGGAGATCGCCTCGGGCTCGGGCCAGCACGCCGTTCATTTCGCCTCGGCCCTGCCCCACATCCATTGGCAGCCATCCGATCCCAGTGCCGACGCGCGCCGCAGCATCGACCTGTGGGCCAAGGCCACCGCCCTGCCCAACATCGGCACCGCTATCAATCTGGATGTTCTGGATGAGGCTTCGTGGCCGCAAGGGCCTTATGACGCTATCGCCTGCATCAACATGGTGCACATCAGCCCATGGGCCGCGACCGAAGGTTTGATGCAACTGGCACAAAGCCGCCTGCCTCTGGGCGGTCTTCTGTATCTGTATGGCCCCTATAAGGAGGCCGACGTCCCGCTGGCTGATTCCAATGCCGCCTTCGATGCCAGTTTGAAGGCGCGTGATCCCAGCTGGGGTTTGCGCGACAGGGGCGAGGTCGAAAACCTCGCCCGCGCTGCCGGCTTTAGACTGACGTTGCGCTCGGAAATGCCCGCCAACAACCTCAGCCTGCAGTTCCGCAAGATTTAGGCGGCGATATCGCCGACCAGTTTGGCCAGTTCGGCCTTGTCCTGAATGGCGGTCGCGCCCTTGGCTGAGAAGATCGCGCCTTCACCGGCCACGTTTTGCCCCGACACATCGGCCCCCATGGCAACAGCGTCGCCAAAGCCGATGACCGGCAGGCCGTTGTTGCGTGCCAGTTCGATCAGGTCGCGGGTGTTCTTGGCACCGGTTTCACCATCGGCACCACCGGGAACCACCAGACCCTTGACGCGGCCCGAGGCGATATCGTCTGCGGTGGCGGTGGCCATGACGGTAACGCCACCCACTGTCAGGCTGCCTTCACCGGTCGAGATCGGGGCCAGTGACACACCTTGCATGCGCAGCGCCGTTTCGACGTCCCCCATCGATCCAAAATCCATGCCTTTACGCATGACCAGACCCATACGAACGCGGGTCGGCATCGGGCGGTTCATCGGACGGCGGCCGCGCGGGCCGGACGAAGCTTTTTGCTGTGCGTACAATTTGTATCCTTTGAGCAGTTTAAAAATATAGGCGCGCAACATTTGAGAAAATGCAGAAACGCACCGCGAAAGGACTTGGAAACGCAAAAGCACCGAAGGCCTTCGCCATTCGGTCTTTAAATCCAGACTTCCAAGAGATGACTTTTGATATAGTCCACTGACCGCTCAGGTCAATGCGATAGCGCAAAACGTGATCTCATACGCAAGATCGAAATATTTTGACAAAACACAGTGATAAACTGTGCCCTTGTCAGGCCCTTGGCCGTGATCCTACACAGCCTGCAACCGCTGCATTCCCTGAGACGACTTCATGGCCTTTACCCGCACCTATGATGGCGACGAGCCCGTCCGCATCAACAAATGGCTGGGCCAATCGGGCGTCTGCTCGCGCCGCGAAGCGGAAGGCCTGATCGCTGACGGTTTGGTCAGCATCGACGGCGAAGTCGTGCGCGATGCCGGTCGAAAGATTGAAAAAGGCCAGACGCTGACGCTCAATCAGGGCGGCGAGGAAGCGCTGGCCTCCGGCTTCACCATCCTGCTGCACAAGCCCATCGGCTATGTCTCGGGCCAGCCTGAGCCCGGCAAGATCCCCGCCGTTCGCCTGCTTTCGTTCAAGAACCGCGCCGATGACGGCTATATCCCGCGCCGCGATGAATCCTTGCCGCCGATCGGACGTCTCGACGAAGACTCTCGCGGGCTGTTGATGCTGTCGTCGGACGGGGTGGTGGCCAAGGCGGTGATCGGCCCGACGTCCGAACTCGATAAGGAATATCTGGTCCGCGTGGTCGGCACGATCACCGAGAGCAAGCTGGGCAAGCTGCGTCACGGGCTGGAGCTGGACGGTCGCAAACTGCGCCCCGCCAAGGTCACCCTGATCCGTGGCCAGGACCTGAAATTCATCCTCAAGGAAGGCCGCAAACGCCAGATCCGCCGGATGTGCGAAATGGTCGGACTGGAAGTCGTGGACCTGTTCCGCACCCGCATCGGCCCGATTCAGCTGGGGACCCTGCCCGAAGGCCAGTGGCGTCACATCACCCCTGAGGAACGTGACGCCCTGATCAAGGCCAGCGTCGGTTAGACCGTCAGCTCGGCGGTGATTTTTACCAACCGCTCCAACTCGGCCACATGGGCTTTAAAGGCCTTTTTGCCCGCAGAGGTCATGGACAGCCATGTGCGCTGGCGCCCGTCCATGGCCGCCTTGCGCACGGACACATAGCCCGCCTCTTCCAGTGCCTTGACGTGTTTGGACAACACCGAGTCCGACACTTTGATGGCGTCGCGCACCACCGCGAACTCAGCCTCGGCCGCCGACAGGATGGCGCATATCTGCAACCGCCCCGGCGCGTGGATCAAAGGATCAAACACCGGCGCGCTCATGTCAGATCCTTCACGTCCTTGCGGTACAGGTGCATCCACACACGCATGCCCACCATGCCCAGCGCCGCCGCGATTGCCCCGCACACCAGCGGTACCCAGATGATGCCCTCACCCCGGCCCAGCCACAGGCTCAGCCCCATCAAGCCGATCAGAAGCGCCGCCAAGCCTATGGCCGCCCAGCGGGCCCGCTTGGGCGAGTAGCCGTTTACCCAGACGCCGGTTTCGGCCTGCCATCTGCGCATGATGATAATCAGTATGGCGATCGCTACGGCTGTACAGGCCATGCCGATAGCCGTGCCAAGCCCCTGCCCCATGACCAGCAGTGCGCATGAGGCCGCATAGCCCACATCATACCACCATGGCCAATAATCCATCTTGCCCAGCGTCTGCTCGCGCGTGTCGCGAATGCTCTTCAGCGCGTCCATAGCGCCGGCATTATCCAGTTTGTCTTCTTCGCGGGTCATCAGCTTCCCTCACTTTCCATGATGGAAAGTATCACGACTTTCCAACTTGGCAAGTGATAAGTTTCCAATTCGGAAAGCGATCAGTTTGACGCCTTAACCTCGGCTTTCGACGCGCGTCTTGATGACCTTCAGCACTGTCGAGTGGAAGTCGTTCAGGAAGATGCGACCCCACAGCTGGCAATAGGCATTGATCGGCGTGGCAATGCGATAGTGGGTGGTCAGCGTCAGACGCGAGCGACCGTCGGCCAGCGGCTCCAGCACATATTCACCGCGCGCCAGCTTCAGATAGCTGCTGTCCACGTCGATATGGGCTTCAACATGATCAGGGATCGAGTCCGGACCAAAGCGGAAATCCCACGCCAGACGGCGGTTCTCGTCCCACTCGGTCACCACCTCCTGAAAGCGTACGCCGTCGGTCCATTGCAGTTGGCGCACAGCCCCGACACCCTGTCCTTCCATACGGGCATCCACGGGCTTGGGTACGCCGACAACATCGTGGCTAAAGGTGCGCTGGCGCTCAGGGGGCGCGATGTTTCTGATCTCGATGGTCTCGGCCCAGATGTCGGCGGGCGACGCGTCGATCTCGATCACCGAGGTGAACTGATCGTCCACCATCTCATAGGTAAAATAGGTCTCCAGCGGGGCCAGAAGCAACGGCAGCATGATCATCAACGGCGGCAACTTGCGCGTGCTTTGGTGACGCAACACCAGAACCGTGAGGGCCGATCCGATGATCGCCCCCATGAAAAAGAAGGGCGCGGCCATGGCGACGCAGATGCCGCCTTCCCGAAAGAAGATGACACTGAGCACCAGCAGCACCAGGATGACGATCACAATCCATTTGACGTGAAACCGCAGGGGGCGCTCCCCCTTGGGATCGGCAATGGCCGAGAACACGCTGGCAGTCGCCATCGACATCAGGATCAGGCCCGACAGCAACCGCAAAGTGTCGCTGCCCAGCCATATCGACGCGTACAGGATCAGCGCATAGCCCACAGCCAACGCAAAGGCGGGCAGCAGCCTTTTCCACGACACCGAACTATCGAACGCGCGCACGCCACCTCCCGCACCAAAAACAGTGCAGGAAGCTCAACATAAATCCCGTTTAGTTAAAAGCTTAGCCGAGCGCCTTGAACCACTGCTCCAGCATCACCGTCTCGGCACGCTGGCTGGCCGCGCGTTCGGCGGCCTCGGCATCGACGCCCCAGCGCTCTTCGGTAAAGGCTTCGTCCAGACGCGACAGGTCATAGGCCGTGGTGCCGTCCAGCGCGCCTTGCTGCAGGGCCAGACCCAGAATGGCCGAACCCAGCAGCGGCACCGCCATGGCCAGACCCGACAGCTGGAAGTGATCCAGCGACAGGGCCAAGGCCTTCACCTTGTCCAAAGAGGCCTGATCCTGCGGTTGGTGGACGATGCCCTGCACCGGCACCAGACGGATGCCATGCGTGTCTTCGGCCCATTTGCGCCACGCGCCCCACTCGCGCTCCTGACGCTCTATCAGGGATTGTGGTGCCTCGGCGAGGTAGCAGGTCAGGTCATTGCCCGCATAGGCGGTGATCTCGTCGGCCACGGCTTCTCTCACCTCGACCACGCGGTCGATGGCCGTCGAGGCCAGACGGGTGGCGGGCATGGTGCCCGGCTCCAGAAACTCGCCCTGCGCCGCCCATTCGTCGGCCACCATTTGCGCGGCAGCTTGGGTCGGCAAAACCAGTTTGCGATGCGCGGGCGTCTTAGGCGTACGACCATCCAGAACCACGGCCCAGCCGCCCTCTCCTTCAGCGACGCCAGCCTCCTTCCAGAAGCGTTTGATACGCTCTTCGGATTCCTTGAAGCCCTTGCGGGCGGCGACGTTCGGGTCGAGCGGGGGGATGTGGCTCATAGGTCTAAACTCGGATTATCAGGCCGCGAGGGCCACGGAGGCAAAGCGGTTCAGCGCCGCCTCCAGATCAGGAAAATCGGTGGCGACATGGGCAGCACCGGCGGCGATCTGTTCTTCCACTGTGTGGAAGCCCCAGCCCACGCCCTGCCCTGTCACCTTGGCGTTCATAGCCATCAGCATATCGTGGCTGGTGTCGCCGATCATAACCGTACGCTGCGGCGTCGCGCCATTGCGATGCATGGCCGACAGCAGCATGGACGGATCAGGCTTGCCCGGACCATCCGATGCACAGTGCGCCGACAAGAACAGATCGCTCCATTCCGGACGGGCCAGATTGCGTGCCACGCCACGGCTGTTCTGCCCCGTCGCAATGGCCAGCTTCCAGCCGTCCTTTTTCAGCAGGCGCAGGGTGTCCATCACCCCGTCATAAAGGGGTTCTTCGTGGCCCGCGTCATAGCGGTCGCGGAAACTCTTTTGGAACGCCGCCACAAACTCGGCCAGCTCCGCCATCGTCAACTGCGGCTCCAGCACGTGCAGCGCCTTATCCAGCGTCAGGCCGACGATCTGGCGCACGCGATCATAGCTTGGCTCCGGCAGGCCAAGCACACGCGCGGCATCACAGGCCCCCGCGTGGATAGAGGCACGGCTGTCCACCAGCGTCCCGTCCACATCGAATACAGCCAGCGGGGCATCTGAAGCGGTCATCATACTCAATCCGGCACGACATCAAAGGCGATGGTCAGGCGCGGCCTCGGGTCCTCGAAAGGGATCGTTCCGTGCCACATGCATGACGGGAACAGAACCAGCTTGCCCGGGGTCGGCTTTTCCAGTTTCAGCGGCTGTAGCGGATTGGCAAGGTGAAATGGTGGCACGCCAAAGCCGATCCAGCCCTCATGGCCGCGATCCACCGCCTCTGGAATATCTATATAACAGGCCGACGACAGCCAGCCCTGCGGGTGGATGTGCTGTTCGTGGAAACCGCCCGACCCCAGCCGCACCGACCAGCACCCCGCAATACGATAGCCACCCGTGTGGCGACGGCGCAGCGGATCATTCCCCTGCCCCAGCGCGCTCAAATACTGGCGGATCGGCCCGTCGATGGCGGTGAAAAAGGCTTGGATAACCGGATCATCCACGCGACGCAGGTCCACCGGCGTCTGTGTGCCATGGCGCAGGCTCTGGCCGATGGGGTGGCGCACAAAGCTATGCTGGCGCTCCAGCGCAATCTTCAGATCGGCCAAATAGGCAGGCAGGTCGGCCCAGCCCTCTGGCGTGTCGATGTTGGCGGCACGGATCAGGGCGTCACCATTATCCAGCCCCAGCGGATCGGCGCGTCCCAACATTCGCAGGGCCGTCGCATGATAGGCCAGCAGGCTCTGGTCCTCAGGTGCGGCAGCAATCAGCTGCGGCAGGATTTCCAGCGCCTCGTTCGCGCGTCTGTTCACTAGCAGGCTTTGCGCCAGCATGGTCCAGGCGGCCAAATCCTGCCCGGCCATATCGACGGCCCGTTCGGCGTGTCGCAGGGCCAGCGCCGGATCGAACTTCAGCGCCAGATAGGTCGCCACCGTTTCGACCGCCGCCGATTGGCCCGAGGCGTTCTTCGCGCGGTCGGTCAGGTCCCGCCAGTTCTCGCGCGGGTCCATGCCGACATATTCGTTGAAGGTGGCCAAACCGCGCAAAAGCACCGGATTGGCCGGATGTTTGGCCAGAGCGTCCAGATGCGGCTGTCGGGCCTGATGGACTTCACCGCCGGTCAGCCAGATCATCTGCGCCAGTTCTGTTACCGCTTCGGCATAGTCACTACGGCGGGCGAGCACCTGCCGGAACCCCTCGATGGCTTCATCGAACCGCTGGAGCGCTTGCAGGGCGCGGGCCAGAACGATCCACGTTTCGGGGGCATCCCCGCCCAGAGCCATTGCCTGTTGGGCGTGGAAAAGCGCCTCTTCATTACGCCCCATGTCGCCCAGTGCAGAGGCCAGATTATGATGGGCGATGGCAGACTTGGGCTGGCTTGCCACCTGTTGGCGGCGGATGGCCGCCACGTCGTCGCGACGATCCAGCGCCTTCAGATAGGCTATGCGCATAGCCAGAAGTTCAGCCGCCTGCTCGGGCGGTGCGCTCTCGATCAGAGCCAAGGCCCCTTTAAGGTCACGCTGGGCGGCACGCTGCTGTGCCGCCTGCGCGCGCTGCTTAAGCGTCATCTCCCCCAAGAGACTTCTCCCTGTCCGCCCTAGCGGATGCGTTTGACGTTATGGAAAATGTCTTCGTCGGCTTCGTCTTCCGAGAAACCGAAGTGGGCAAATCCCGCCTTCATTTCCGGCGACAGCGGGGCTTCGACGATCAGCTTGCCGCCGCCGGGATGGTCCAGCTCGATGCGCCGCGCGTGCAGTTGCAGCTTCAACGTACCCGACAATTCTTTGGACTGGTCGTTGCCGTATTTTGGATCGCCAAGGATCGGGTGACCAATGCCCGCCATGTGTGCGCGCAGCTGGTGCGTGCGGCCCGTAAACGGGCGCAGCGCCACCCATGCGGCGCGGTGCGCGGCGCGGCTGACAGTAGCATAGGCGGTCTCGGCGGTTTCCGCGCCGTGTTCCTTGGGGTCGGCGGGGCGCATGATTTCGAAGTCGTTGATACCCGACTTTTTCAACGCCATATCGATCTGGCCGGACGCCGGTTTCGGGTTGCCGATCACGATCGCCCAATAGGTCTTCTTGGCATGACGGCGGGCAAAGGCCCCTGCCAGACGCTTAGCCGCCTCAGGCCCCTTGCCCAGCAGCAGCACGCCCGAGGTGTCGCGGTCCAGACGGTGCACCAAACGCGGACGCTCCATCCCCTCACCCCACGCCGACAACAGCCGGTCAACGTGTTTGGTGGTCTTGGTGCCGCCTTGAACCGCCAGCCCCGCCGGCTTGTTGATGGCGATCACCATGTCATCTTCGTACAGCACCAGAGACTTGGCATAGGCCGCATCACGATCGCTGATCTTGGGCTTTTCACCCGGCACGCGCTCGACCGGCTCGGGGATCGGCGGCACGCGCACAGCGGCACCGGCGGTCAGGCGCTCTTCAGGTTTGATGCGGCCACCGTCCACACGGATATTGCCCGCACGGCACATCTTCTGCACCTGAATGTGCGACAGGTGCGGCCAGCGGCGCTTGAACCAGCGGTCCAGACGGATGCCGTCCTCAGCCTCTGCCACATACAGGATTTGAACTTCGCGGCTCATCCGAAAACCTTACGCATGATGGTCAGGCCGACAAAGGCGGCCACCACCGAAAGAAAAACTGAAGCGAGCACATAAAGCGTGGCCGTGGCCATCTCGCGGCGCTCAAGCAAACTGACCACTTCCAGCGAAAACGCCGAAAAGGTCGTGAAGCCGCCCAATACCCCGACCACGACAAAAAGGCGAATGGCCTCTGACTGTGCTGCGCCGCGATAGGCGATCCATCCCGTCGCCAGCCCGATCAACAGGCCGCCCACGACATTGACCGCAAGCGTGCCCCACGGCCAGCTTCCTGCGCCGAACATCCGCGTGGCTGCCAGCCCCGTCGCATACCGCGCCACGGCCCCGAGAGCACCACCTGCCGCCACCATCAGAAACGGGTTCATAGGCAAACGGCATAAACGGTTACGCCCTCTTTGCGAAGCGATCACCACTCGCGTCGGACTTCTCGGCCACCTGACCAGCGCTTACGCTTTTGATCGCCCAAAAATTGCGTCATGCTTCCTTCTCGCCTTTAGCGCGAACCGAGAGGGGAAAGACAGATGACTGGATGGTTTCTGGCCTCATTGCACCATGTCGTGTTTGTGGGGCTGATCGTCATGCTGGCCACACAGATGGCGTTGCTTAAAATAGACCCGGTACCCGTTCAGCGCATCGCGCGACTGGACATCGGCTATGGCGCAACCGCAGGCCTTATGGTGCTGGTCGGAGTCGCTCGCGTGATATGGGGCGAAAAGGGCTGGGCCTATTATGCAGACAACCATCTCTTCTGGGGCAAGATGGGACTGTTTGCCCTGATCGCTATCGCCTCGATCCGTCCCACGCTCAGCTATTTGAAATGGCGCAAGGCGCAGCGGAAAGACGGCGCTTTTGTGCCGGAAACAAAGGACGTCCGCGCCGCCCGCACTCTGGTAGGCAACCAGATGATACTACTGGTGTTCGTGGTCATCCTGGCCGCGGGCATGGCCCGCTGGCCTCTGTGACTTAGAGGCGATGGCCGATGGATTCGATCACGCCGCGCGCGTCATAGACCTCTGCACGGTTCGGCTTCTCGCCACGCCCCATGACGATTTCCAGCGTGGTGGAGGTGGCCGAGGGTCCGCTAAGGTTGAGGCCAACACCGACACCCACGCCCGAGGTCGACCAGCCGCCGTAACGACCACCGCCCGCGCCAATGGAAACGTTCCGGCGTACGCCACCGGCACTGTCAGGACGGCCGTCGATCCAGCGCTGGGTCACCTCGAACCAGTCATAGCCACGCTCTGCCGTCAGCTGCGCCGCGCGATATAGCGCGCGGTCGGCCACCGGCCCTGCCGCGCCAACACCGTTGTAGGACACGCGGAAACGGTTGGTCTCGATCTGCTGCTCGGCATAGCCCTGTCCGCGCGCACCCATCTGCGGCCCATAAGGTGCAAGGCTGGCACAGGCCGTCAGCGCCAGCGCCGACGCTGCCAGCATCGTGACGGTGATAGCTTTCTTACGGGACAGAATGGTCATGGCAGCCTCTCCGTAGGGATGTACAGCGTTCAGCGGTTAAGGGGTGGACATTGTTCCGCCGACAGCCTGAACGGTTGATGAAGGGACTTAAAGCCCCGCCGCCGCCCGCAGCGCCGCAAAGTCTTCCGGCTCGGGTGCCTCAACCGTCGTGCGGCCTCCTTCGGGATGCGGGAAGGTCAGCTTTGCGGCATGCAGCATCAGGCGCGGCGCACCACGGCCGGCAAAGGTCAATGCCCCGCCATAGCGCACATCGCCCACCAGCGGACGACCCACGTGGGCCATGTGAACGCGAAGCTGATGCATACGCCCCGTCAGCGGCTCCAGCTCCACCACCGCGCCCTCTTCATTGGCGGCCAGCGTGCGATAGCGGCTCTGGGAGGCCTGTGCGCCCTCTGCGTCATCGGCCACCACGCGCATATAGGCCTCGCGGCCGATTTCCTCGCGGCGCAGGGCGGCTTCGATTGTTCCCTGACGCGGCTCGGGCGCAGCCGAGATAATGGCGCGATAGGTTTTCTGGAATTTACGGTCCTGCATGGCCTTGCCCAGGAAGCTGGCCGCAGGTTTGGTCTTGGCGATCAGGATCACGCCCGAGGTATCGCGGTCCAGGCGATGCACCAGTTCCGGACGCTTGCCGTTCGAGCGTTTGAACGCCCACAGCAGATCATCCAGCGTGTGGGCCTGAATGCGGCCGCCCTGACTGGACAGGCCCGATGGCTTGTTCACCACCATCACGTGCGAGTCCTGAAACAGGACGAGCGACCGCATATAGGCGACTTCTTCGGGGGACAGGTCTAGGGGCTGGCGCTTACTCATGGCGCGCTCTTAGCCCAGCCGCCCGCTCCGGTCGATTGGCTCAGCGGATAATGCCGCGTTTACGGGCGAAGTGGGCGTAAACAATAGATGCCGCCGCCACTGCGATCACCGCAATCGCCGCAATCAGGGTGCCATTGCCGAACACGGCGCGAGCATTGCTCAGCACCTGCATGAACAAGATGTTGACCAGAATGGCGATCAGGCTGGCGACGAAGGCATTAAGGGCCAGCCGACGACGCAGCAGCAGCATCAGCGCCCCCAACACGCCGGTCCACACACCCACGCCAAAGGCCACCTCTACCCACATGGGCTGGGCAATGATGAACTGCACCTGCTCCATGGTCAGATTGCCCCAATAGCTGTCGCTGCGGGTGACCTGCCGATACCATTGGAAGGCACCAAAGCCGTTCCACAACAGGGTAGCGGCCCCCACGGCCCACAGGTGCCAAGGTGCTTTTGCGTGACCGTTCATAGGTTTAGTTCCCCGCCATAAGTTGCCGCCTCACTTAGGGCAGTCGCAAGCCGTTTGGCAATGCGGCTTAGCCGCGCCATGCGCGACAGCCGCTTGCGCAGGCCCTCGCCCGCAACCTTCAGCCAGATCCGCTCGCTGTTTTCGGTATGCAATGGCCGCTATAACAGGACCGTGCGTCGCTTCATCCAATAGGCATAGAGAAGCAAAAACACCGCAATGCCGATGATCACATAGGGCATATAGGCCCCAACGCCCTGGGGCACAGCCTCGGACGGAGGCGGAAAGATTGCCAAGGTGACGATGTTACTGCCGACGGCTCCCAGCAAAGACAGCACATAGGCCCAGACGGACCAGCGCTTTCGCGCAAGCAAACCCAGAGAACCTAGAACACCCGCCCATACCCCCAAGGCCCATGGCGCATAAAGCCAGCTCGGCATGGTGCCCAGATACTGGACTGTGGCCTCGTTCATGCCCACGCTGCGCAGATATTCGGCACCGCGCGTGAAAGTCATTGTAAAATCGAACGCACCGAAACCGTTCCACAGCAGTGCCAGAACACCGACAAGCCATAGATGCCACGGCGTGGACTGCCGTTTGAGAATATTCGCCATCAGTCCCTCCCAAGATTGAAAGCTATGGCGATCTCACTCCGGTTGAGAAATCTAGCAAGCTAAATCTTGGCGAGTTTTGTCTACTGCCTACCGAAGTCGTCATCTTCTTCGGCAGAACCGGCCTTCTGTGCCTGAATGCGGGACCGCATCTGGGCCCAGCGTTCCATGCGCATTTTGACCTTTTCCTCATGCCCCTCGCCTTTCGGTCGATAGAAGCTCTGGCGCGGCATGCCGTCAGGGAAGAAGTTGTCGCCGGAAAAGCCCTCGGGCGTATCTGGGTCGTAGTTGTAACCCTTGCCGTAGCCCAGTTCCTTCATCAGCTTGGTCGGGGCGTTACGGATATGGGCGGGCGGGATCAGCGAGCCTGTCTCGGCAGCCGCCTTACGCGCAGCCTTATAGGCTTGATAGACGCCGACGGACTTGGGCGCGGTGGTCAGATGCACCACGCACTGCGCCAGTGCCAGCTCCCCCTCGGGGCTACCAAGGAAGTCATAGGTATCCTTGGCGGCATTGGCGACGAGGATGGACAGCGGATCGGCCTCGCCGATGTCTTCCACCGCCATACGCACTAAGCGACGGGCGATAAACAGCGGGTCCTCACCCCCGTGCAACATCCGTGCGAACCAGTACAGCGCCGCATCCACGTCCGACCCCCGCACCGACTTATGCAGGGCCGAAATCAGGTTGTAGTGCTCTTCGCGGTTCTTGTCGTAGGCAGGGGCGCGCTTTTGCAGGATGGCGGCCATGCCTTGCACATCCAGCTGTTCCCCCTCGGCCAGATTGAACAGCACCTCCACCATGGTCAGCAGATAGCGGCCGTCACCATCGGCCATGGTGAACAGGGCCTCGCGCACTTCGGGCAGCAGGGGTAGCGGTTGACCCATATGCTCTTCGGCGCGGACCAGCAGCTTTTCCATCGCCGCATCGTCCAAGCGCTTCAGCACATAGACCTGCGACCGCGACAGCAAGGCGCCGTTCAGTTCAAAGCTGGGGTTCTCGGTCGTCGCCCCGACCAGCGTCACGATCCCCGCCTCGACGAAGGGCAGGAAACCGTCCTGCTGGGCGCGGTTGAAGCGATGGATTTCGTCGACGAATAACAGGACCGAACGGCCAGACGCGCGAATGGCCTTGGCCTGTTCAAACGCCTTCTTCAGATCGGCCACGCCCGAGAACACGGCGCTGATCTGCATATATTCATAGCCCGCCGCCTTGGCGAGCAAGCGGGCGATGGTGGTCTTTCCGGTACCGGGCGGTCCCCACAGGATCATGGAGCCCAGACGCCCTGCCGCCGTCATGCGACGGATCGGCCCGCCTTCGCCCAGCAGATGGTCCTGCCCCACCACTTCATCCAAGGTGGTCGGGCGCAGACGGTCGGCCAGAGGGGCGTCAGGCGGATGGATGCCGGCGGCTTCGAACAGATCACTCATGACCCATCCATAAGCCGTCCGGCATCCGATTTCACCTAGTTAGGGCCAGTGGTTAAGGTATGCGACCGTTCAGGGCGCGGCCACCGCGCAGGATCACCAGCTCCGAGCCGCGTGCGGCACGGCCCAGTGCCTCGACCGAGGTCACAGCGCGACCGTCAATCGACTGGATCACATCATTGGGACGCAGACCGATGCGGTGGGCGATGCTGCCGCGCTGGATACCCGTGATGAAGATGCCGCGCAGGAACGGATCGCCACCCATACGGTCCGCACGCGCGGGGTTCAGCGCAAAGCCCGACACACCGGCCAGAGCGCCCTGCCCCACGGTCTCGCCACGGCCCACCTCGGCATCGCCCGGCAGGGTGGTAACGCGGGCATTCAACGTCTGGGCGCGACCGTCGCGCAATACCCCGACACTGACGGTGTCGTTCGGCGCGCGGGTGCCGATGCGATAGTTCAGACCGCCTTGGTCATTGATCTCGGCACCGTCGATGGTGGTGATCACGTCACCCACCTGTAGACCGGCACGGGCTGCCGGCCCGCCGTCATAGATGTCGGTGATCAGAATGCCTTGCGGACGCTCCAGTCCCAGGCTGCGCGCCATGTCGGCGGTAACCGGATCCCCCTTCACGCCCAGCCACGGGCGCACGACCTGCGTCTGGCCGCCGACCGCTGAGTCCAGCACGCGTTTCACCATGGCCGCTGGCACAGCAAAGCCGACGCCCGAGGCACCGCCGCTGCGGCTGAAGATGGCGGTGTTGATGCCGATCAGCTCGCCATCCATGTCCACCAGCGCCCCGCCCGAGTTACCGGGGTTGATCGGAGCGTCGGTCTGGATGAAGGAGCCCGCATCCGAAATGCCGGTGTCAGTGCGGTTCAGGGCCGAGATAATGCCGTTGGTCACGGTCTGGCCCACGCCGAACGGGTTACCGATCGCCAGCACCAGATCGCCGACCTGTTGTTCTTCCTGGTCGTCAATGCGGATGACCGGCAACTCGCCCGATACGTCTTCCAACTGAAGGACGGCAATATCGCTGCGCTCATCGGCCAACAGCACGCGGGCAGGAAATTCGCGGCGGTCGTTCAGGGTGACGCGGATCTCGCGCATGCCCTTCACCACGTGGGCGTTGGTAACCACAATGCCATCGGGGCGCACGATCACGCCCGAACCGATAGAGCCGGTCTGGCGGGCCGTCGGAATACCCCAGAACGGGTCGCGTCCCTGCTGTACTCCGCGCGCGGCGATGTTCACCACAGCAGGCGCGGCAATGCGGACAACCGGCGCAAAGCTGGTCTTCAGCGCGCCAGCATCGGTGGGCGCGATACGCGGTTGGGCTTCATTGAAGACGCCTTCCTGCGCCTTGGTGGGCTGGGGCTGACCGCAGGCCGCCAACAGCAGCGTCGCGGCGATGGCAAGATGTGTGGCTTTCATCGTTTCCCGTTAATTTCCAAATCTGCCCTTAGAACACAGCGCTACTCGGCACCGGCTTTTGGACAGGATCAAGGCACAACCCCGTCCATAGCCAAGCAAAGCTATGGGGGTTGATTTGGACATGCCACACGGCATTTCAAGCCGTTAGTCAGATCTGCCTGCCCAAGAAACGCAAAACGGGCGGCACCGTTCAGAGCCGCCCGTTCATTATTTTCACCGTGTCGCCCGCACCTTAGCGCTGCATCACCGGCAGGGTGTCGTCCGGATTGCCGTCGCCCTTGGGCACTTCGATCCCCAGCAGGCGACCCAGCAGCGGCTGTACGTCGACGCTGTCCAGATTTTCAAGACGGCGATTCCGGGCCACACCCGGACCATGGGCAATGAACACGGCCTGCATATCGGCCAGCGCGTTGTCATAGCCGTGCGCCCCACCCGGACGGGTCACCGCGCGAGCGCGCGTGCCGATCAGCCAGTTCGGCGCAGCCAGACAGACAAAGTCCGTCACACGGCGGTGGGTGCCCAGTGCAAAGCGCGCTGGCACCTCGGCCTTGCGCCAGCATTCCATCTTGTCATGCGGCTTCAACAGGCCCGCTGCCGCCTCGCCCTCGCGACCTTCCACGGCGTTGATAAAAGCGACCGGACCCGAATAGACGATGCTCAAGGCCGACACGTCCATCGTATCGTCCAGATAGCTCACGCGCTCTGGCGAGGTCTCGGCCATACCGTGGTCCGACACCACGATGACGATGGTGTTGCTGTCCAGACCGCGAGCCGCCAGCTGCGCCATCAGATATCCGATGGAGGCATCGGTCTGGCGGATGGCGTCATGCACCTGATCGGAGTTCGGGCCGTGATGGTGGCCCATGGTATCGACCAGATCGAAATACAGCGTGCCCAGACGCGGGCGCTGCTCCTGCGGCAGGTCAAACCACGACATAAGCGTATCGACGCGGGCATTACCCCGCATGGACTGGTCAAACGGCACCCAGTGCGACGGACGCACGCCGCGCACAGCAGCTTCCGAGCCCGGCCAGAACATGGTGCCGGTCTTGATGCCCGCATTCTCTGCCGTCACCCAGATCGGCTCCCCATCGTCCCACCAGCGGCGGTCCGTCACAGCGGCCTTGCTGCCCAGCGAGAAGCTGCCCAGTTCGGCGTCGCGGATATTGTTGCCGACGATGCCATGGCGGTCCGGATGCAGGCCCGTCACCAGCGTATAGTGGTTGGGGAAGGTCACCGTCGGGAAGGACGGCTTCATCGGCCCCCACGCGCCCTCGGTGGCCAGTCTGGACAGGTTGGGGGTCAGGCCACGGTCCAGATAATCCGGACGGAAGCCATCGATGGAGATCAGAATGACATTCGGCTGTGCGACCGCCGCCGCTTGCACGTCCGGCGCGGTCTCGACCGGCCCCGTCGCACAGGCCCCAAGGGCCAGACTGGCCCCCATGGCCGATGTGATCAGAAGACGGCGCAAAGCAGAAGACATCATCGGATCTTCTCTCCCCAAGACTGAAAACTGGTAATGGCAGGCACAGCTAGGCTGTTTCCGTGACAGGTGAAAGACAGGCTTGCGCATTTAGATGCAGGAATACACTCTGCCCATATGAACGCCGTTATCGCCATAGAGCGACTGACCAAAACCTTTGGCAATGTGCGGGCTCTGGATGGGCTGTCGCTCGAGATCCCGCAAGGTGGCGTCTACGGCATTCTTGGTCCGAACGGCGCGGGTAAATCCACTCTTTTCCGCATTCTGCTGGGCCTGATCGAACCCAGCGAAGGGCGCGCCGAGGTGCTGGGATTTCCGGTACGCACACCCGAAACCCTGCGGCGCATGGGCTCCATGATCGAGACGCCGCGCTATCCGCCTTACATGACGGCGCGTGAATCGCTGCAATGGCTGGCGCTGGCCCACGGAATGGGCCAGACCGCGGCCATCGATCCATGGCTGGAACGCGTGGGCCTGACCGAAGCGGCAGATCGCAAGGTGCGCGGCTTTTCGGTCGGCATGTTGCAACGCCTCGGCGTTGCCGCTGCCCTGATGACCGGCCCCGAGGTCGTGATTCTCGACGAACCCACCAGCGGCATGGACCCGAACGGCATTCAGGACATGCGCGCCCTGATCCGCAGTCTGGCCGACGATGACGGCGTGACCGTGGTCATCGCCAGCCACCAACTGCTGGAAGTGCAGAAAATCTGCGACCGCGTGGCCATCTTCAATCGCGGCAAACTGGCCGCCGAGGGGTTGGTTTCGGAACTGACGGCAGAGACCGAATATCTGCGTCTGGCCGCCTCGCCGCTACAGCGCGTGGCCGAGATTGTCGGTGAGTCTGGCACGATTGTGGGCGATGCCATCAACATCAACATCCGCCGTCAGGACACACCGGCCCTGATCGCCCATCTGGTGTCGCAGGATATTGCCGTCATGGAGGCCCGCTGGATCGGTGCCGACCTCGAGGCCGTGTTTATGAGCCAGACCGCCGGCGCGGAGCCTCCCCTGCCCCCGACTGAAACTGTCACCCGCGAGGCCCCTCATGCTGATTGATGCCATTCGCGCCGAGCTGTGGCGGTTCTGGCATAACGGCACCGCCATATTCTGGGGGCTGTTCTTCATTCCGCTCAGCGGCTTTGTCGTTGGCGTCTTCTGGCGGCACTATCTGGGCGGCAAGATTGTTCAGGCACGAGAGGCGCTGGTGCCCGGTTTCGATGCTGCGCCCAAGGTCATGGTGCTGGGCGATAAACTGGTCGACAAAACTGCCAGCCTTGCCGACCCCGGTCTGATCGCCTTCTTCCTGATCGCCGCCGCAGCCCTGTTTGCCAGCGATTATCGATGGGAGACGTGGCGTCTGATCCGCCCGCGCAACAGCCGCCAGAACCAGATTTTGGGTAAGGCCCTCGCCATGGCTGCCGTGGCGTTGGTGCCGCTTCTGTGCGTGCTGCTGGGCGAGGCCATGGGCCAGATCATCAATGCCACATTGGACCGCACGCGCATCGCCATCGGCTTCAAGGGCGACCATTTCATCGCCAGTCTGGGGCTGATCGGGCTGGCATGGTGGCGGGTGTGTCAGTTCGCCCTGCTAGCTCTGGCCACAGCGGTTGTCACACGCTCCGTGGCCGCCAGCCTGCTGGTGCCCTTGGCCATCGGCGTAGGGCTGTTCATGCTCCAGCGCATGACCGGCTTCTTCGGCTGGACGCCGACTGACTGGTCAACCCTGCTGGCTTTCCCTGCCGTGGGTTTCGAACACCTACAGTCGGCGATTATGGGGGCCAAGGTACAGGGGCTGGTGGTGGTCAAATCCCTGCTAGGTATCGTGCTGTGGACTGCGGCTCCCTTGGCACTGGCCCTCTATGTGTTCGACAATCAGGACCTGTCGAAGGAATAGCCCCTACAGCCTCAGTTCCATGAACACATCCGCCCGCGCATAGGGCGTGTCCCGCTGAGGCAGATAGACAAAGCCGAACTGCTCATAAAGGCGCAAGGCCGGTGCGAGACCGGAGTTGGTCTCAAGGTAAAGCCGCGTGCCCTTCAAAGCCTTGGCGCGCTCCACACAGGCCTGCATCAACAGTTTGGACAAGCCCTTGCCGCGCGCGTCGGGCCGCACGGCCATTTTGGCCAGTTCAAAGCCGCCGTCATCCATCTTCATCAGGGCGCAGCAGCCGACATAATCGCCTGCCCCGTCCTCGATGATGAAGATGTGCCCGCCCGCATCCAGCACCTGCCCTTGGGCGTCGCCAAGCACCTTGTGGTCCTTGGGCTCCAGCGCAAAGCCGCATTCAAGGATCCAGCCCTCGTTCAGGCTGCGCCATGCGGCGGCGTGTTCAGGGCGATAATCGGCTACGCGGTACTGGCTCATGCGCCGCTATATCTGCGGCCTAGCTCAGCCGTTCAAGCACAAAAAAAGGCGGCCGGATAAACCGACCGCCTTCTTCGAAAGCAGATGCTTTGTGGAAACGAAGCTTAGGCTTCGTCGCCTTCGATCTGGACGACCGGACCGGAGTCCTTGCCCTTGGCCGAAACGTCGCGATCAACGAACTCGATGACAGCCATCGGAGCGTTGTCGCCGTGACGGTAACCGGCCTTCATGATGCGGATGTAGCCACCTTGGCGGTCCGCATAGCGGGCAGCCAGAGTGTCGAACAGCTTGCCGACTTGCGGCACATCACGAACGGCGCTGATAGCCTGACGACGAGCGTGCAGGTCGCCCTTCTTGGCGAGGGTCACCAGCTTCTCGACGAAAGGACGCAGTTCCTTCGCCTTCGGCAGGGTGGTGGTGATTTGCTCGTGCTTGATCAGCGAGGCAGCCATGTTGGCGAACATGGCCTGGCGGTGGCTGACCGTACGGCCGAGCTTACGATAGGCGGCGCCGTGGCGCATCGGGGTCTCTCCTACTCAACCCTGGTTTCCTGTCCGATCTTTGTGGACCAGGACCTAGGGCCTCTCATTCTAACCGCCCCAACCGATCCAACGAGGACCTGGGCGGAGGGGTTGATGATCAGATCTGGTCGTCGAACTTCTTGGCCAGGTCTTCGATGTTTTCCGGCGGCCAGTTCGGCACATCCATGCCGAGGCTCAGGCCCATGGTCGCCAGAACTTCCTTAATCTCGTTCAGCGACTTGCGGCCGAAGTTCGGGGTGCGAAGCATTTCGCCCTCGGTCTTCTGGATCAGGTCGCCGATGTAGACGATGTTGTCGTTCTTCAGGCAGTTCGCCGAGCGGACCGACAGTTCCAGTTCGTCCACCTTCTTCAGCAGGGCCGGGTTGAACGGCAGGTCGGGCTTACCGTCCGACTGCTCGACAGCCTTGGTCGGCTCTTCGAAGGTGATGAAGATCTGGAGCTGGTCTTGCAGGATGCGTGCTGCGAAAGCAGCGGCGTCAACCGGCGAAACCGCACCGTTGGTCTCGATCTCGAGGATCAGCTTGTCATAGTCCAGCGACTGGCCTTGACGGGTCGGCTCGACGCGATAGGCGACGCGCTTCACCGGCGAGTACAGGGCGTCAACCGCGATCAGGCCGATCGGGGCGTCTTCCGGACGGTTGAACTCAGCAGCCACATAGCCCTTGCCGTTCTGGACGGTCAGTTCCATGCGGATCGATGCGCCGTCGTCCAGGGTGCAGATGACGTGATCCGGATTCAGGACCTCGATATCAGCCGGGACGTCGATCTGACCAGCCGTCACAACACCGGGACCGGTGGCGCGCAGGGTCATACGCTTCGGGCCTTCCGCATGCATGCGAAGAGCCAGTTGCTTGATGTTCAGGACGATGTCGACAACGTCCTCACGCACGCCTTCCAGCGAAGAAAACTCGTGGACGACGCCGTCGATTTGAATGGCGGTGACTGCTGCGCCCTGAAGCGAGGACAGCAGAACGCGGCGAAGCGCGTTACCGAGCGTCACACCGAAGCCGCGCTCGAGGGGTTCGGCGACCAGACGCGCTTTGCGCTGCGGGTCAGAGCCGGCCTCGACCTGGGGCTTCTCGGGACGGATCAGCTCTTGCCAGTTTCTTTCGATCATTAGTGTCCCTCGAACGGGTTTCGCTGACCCCACCTGTGTGCACGCAGGTCGAAAGGGGTCAGCAGAAGAAAAGTGTCAGGCGGCGATTAAACGCGACGACGCTTGGGCGGACGGCAACCGTTGTGCGGCATCGGCGTCACGTCACGAATGGTCGTGATGGTCATGCCCACAGCTTGCAGAGCGCGCAGAGCCGATTCACGGCCCGAACCCGGACCCGAAACGTTGACTTCCAGCGTCTTCACGCCGTGCTCAGCAGCCTTCTTGCCGGCGTCTTCAGCAGCCATCTGGGCGGCATACGGGGTCGACTTACGCGAACCCTTGAAGCCCATGTGACCAGCCGACGACCACGAGATCGCGTTGCCTTGGGCATCGGTGATCGTGATCATGGTGTTGTTGAAAGAAGCGTTCACGTGGGCAACGCCCGAGGTGATGTTCTTACGTTCGCGGCGCTTTACGCGACCCGGTTCCTTAGCCATCGGTCAGGCCTCTCTCTTACTTCTTCTTGCCAGCGATCGGCTTGGCCGGACCCTTGCGGGTACGAGCGTTGGTATGGGTGCGCTGACCACGAACCGGCAGGCCCTTACGGTGACGCAGGCCGCGGTAGCAGGCCAGGTCCATCAGGCGCTTGATGTTCATCGAGGTCTCACGACGCAGGTCACCTTCAACGGTGTAGTCGCGGTCAATAGCCTCACGGATCTGCAAGATCTCGGCGTCGGTCAGTTGATTAACACGACGTTCCGGCTCGATGCCGACCTTCGTGATGATCTCTTGGGCGTTGAATGCGCCGATGCCATGGATGTACTGAAGCGCGATTACCACGCGCTTGTTGGTCGGAATGTTGACGCCAGCGATACGGGCCACGAAATTCTCCAAGTACGCGTTAGTCAGACGCAAAAACCGTTCCGGTTAACAAACCTGGAACGTGTGCGCCCTTCGCGGAAGGCTGTCCTTATACAGGGGATTCCCGCGTCGTCAACCGGCGCGAGGAAACAAGGTGAAGTTAATAAGCGGTTACTGCCCAAAAACCTCGACCTTAGGGCCACTCTACACCTACCTGAACCGATGCGCCAGCCACCCTTTGCCCGCCTCTGACCGGCGGCTCGAAGCGGAAGTAGCGCGAGGCCAGCAACGCGGCCTCGCCGAATCCCAGCCCTTGGGGCGACTCGGAGACCACGCGGCAAGCCTCTAGGCGCGTATCCAGCCGAATCTGGCAGCTGAGCGTGGCACGACCGCCCTGACGGCGGCGAAACGCCTCTCGGGGATGCACAGCGCGTAACTCTGCCTGTGTGGGTCCGCGCACCAGTCGAGGTCCCTGCCCGCGGCCATCGCCGTCACCGTCGCCGATACCGCGACCGGTCCCCTGCCCTTCGCCGCCTTGGCCAAGACCCGGTGTCGGGCCCTGTTCATCCGAGCGGCCTATAACGAGCGGTGGCTGCTCTCGCGCGGGCGTCGGCGGCGCGACCACCTCCGGCTGGGGCACGGGTTGCGGCACAGGTCTGACAAGCGAGGGGGCCTTGGGTGCGCCCCCTCCCCGCTCAGGCGTCGGACGAACATCCAAGGGCGGTGGCGGCGGCGGCGGGTCAGGCCGGACCAGTTCGACAATCATCGGATCGGCTAAGGTCACGCCTGCGCTGTCGCCATCCATATGGCCCAACGCCAGCAGCAAACCCGCATGGGCCACCGCCACCACCCCATAGGTGGCCAGCTTGCGCCCTCGATTGGCCTTCGGGCCTGCCGTTCTGTGATCCGTCAACGCCATAGGCTGATCTAACGCACAACGGGCCATAAGGTGCAGCCCAGCAAAAAGGGCCGGCTTCCGTAGAAGCCGACCCTCTTGTCAGATCATGAGATCGGATGGTTTAGGCCATCGCCTCATCGATGGCCTTGGCCACCGACTCGATGTCGCCCATGCCATCCACTTCGACCAGCTTGCCCTGTGCTTCATAGTAGGGAAGCAGCGGAGCGGTCTGGCCGTTATAGACAGCGAGACGATCCTTGAAGGTCTCGGGGTTGTCGTCCGGACGACCCTGATCCTCAAAGCGCTTGGTGATGCGCTGGGTCAGAGCCGCATCATCCACTTTCAGACGAATGACGCGATCGATCTGGGCACCACGCTTGGCGAGCATGGCGTCCAGCGCCTCGGCCTGCGCCACATTGCGCGGGAAGCCATCAAAGATGGCCCCGCCCGCAGCTTCGGCTTCCGGCAGGCGTTCTTCGATCAGGGCGATGACGATTTCGTCGGTCACCAGATCGCCGCGCGCCAGCACATCTTTCACCTTCAGGCCCAGTTCCGAACCGGAGGCAATGGCTGCACGCAGCATGTCGCCGGTCGAAAGCTGAACCATGCCGCGGCCTTCAACCAGACGCTTGGCCTGGGTGCCTTTGCCTGCGGCGGGCGGTCCGAAAAGGATGATGTTCATGCGACTGGTGTTCCCCAAGTTTACGCAGACCGGTTAGCGACGAACGACCGGCGTACCGCCACGACCGCCACGGCCGCGCAGCTTCGCCTTCTTGATCAGACCCTCGTACTGGTGAGCCAGCAGGTGGGACTGGATCTGCGAAACCGTGTCCATCGTCACCGACACCACAATCAGCAGAGACGTACCGCCGAAGTACATGGCGTTACCCATGCCCGCGACCATGAACTCCGGCATCAAACACACGAGGGTGATGTAGCCGGCACCGATAACCGTCAGACGGGTCAGGACATAGTCCAGATACTCTGCCGTGCGCTTGCCCGGACGGATACCCGGCAGGAAGCCGCCGTATTTGCGCAGGTTCTCGGCCGTGTCTTCAGGGTTGAAGGTGATCGAGGTGTAGAAGAAGCAGAAGAAGATGATCAGCGCGGCGTACAGGATAATGAACACCGGCTTGCCGTGCGTCAGCTGAGCCGTCACAGCCGGAAGCCAAGCGGCCCACTCCGGCAGGTTCGCCGTTGCGGTGAACTGGGCCACGGTCGTCGGGAGCATCAGCAGCGACGAGGCGAAGATCGCCGGGATCACACCGGCGGTGTTCACCTTCAGCGGCAGGAACGAACGTTCGCCACCGGTGACGCGGTTACCTTCCTGGCGCTTCGGATACTGGATCAGCAGACGGCGCTGGGCGCGTTCCATGAAAACGATGAAGACCACGGTGGCCACAGCCAGAATGGCCAGACCCAGTAGCATGAAGGCCGACATTTGGCCCTGTTGGGCCAGACCCAGCAGGCGCGCGATGGTGCCCGGCAGGACAGCCACAATACCGGCGAAGATGATCAGCGAGATACCGTTACCAACACCGCGGGCCGTGACCTGCTCACCCAGCCACATCAGGAACATGGTGCCGCCCGTCAGGGTGACAACCGTGGTCGCGATGAAGAACAGACCAGGCGAGTCCACCAGACCCTGCGAGGCGTTCAGACCGACGGCGATACCGAAGGACTGGGCGACAGCCAGAACGACCGTCAGATAGCGGGTGTATTGGTTCAGCTGCTTGCGGCCGGCTTCGCCACCCTCTTTCTTCAGCTTTTCCCACGGCGGATACACCGCGCCCATCAGCTGCACGATGATCGAAGCCGAGATGTACGGCATCACGTTCAGCGCGAACACAGCCATACGCTCCACGGCACCACCCGAGAACATGTTGAACATGTCCAGGATGCCGCGCTGGCCGTCTGGGTTCTGGAAGAACTGGAGGAAGGCATCGGAGTTGATGCCCGGAATCGGCACGAAGGTACCGAGGCGATAAACCAGCAGGGCGCCCAGCGTGAACAGCAGGCGCTTGTGGAGCTCGGTCGCCTTGGCGAACGAGCCCATGTTCATATTGGCGGCGAGTTGTTCAGCGGCCGAAGCCATAAGCTTTCCCCACGACTATTAATGTCGTCAGATAAGGTGAAAGCGGCCCTCATGCGAGAGCCGCTTTCGAAAAATCGTCATCCCTGTCCGGAAGATCCCGGCATACCCACACTAAACTGGGGGTATTCGGGATGACGAAGCAGTCTTAGGCCTTGGCAGCCGTGCGCTTGGCGCGGGCCGAGATCTTGTTCTCGTCGCCCTTCGGAGCCTTCGGAGCCGGAGCCTTGCCCTTTTCGGCATTGCGCTTCTCGACGCGGGCAGCAGCCTTGGCTTCAGCGGCGATGCGCTGTTGCTCGACCTTACCGCCAGCCGCTTCGATGGCCTTGATGGCACCCGAGGTTGCCGACCAGACGACCAGGTTCAGCTTGGACTTCAGTTCGCCTTCGCCCAGAACGCGAACGCCGTCTTTTTCGCGACGGATCACGCCAGCGGCGACCAGAGCGGCACCGTTGATTTCAGCCTTTGCGTCCAGCTTGCCGGCGTCGATGGCTTCTTGGATACGCCACAGGTTGACTTCAGCCAGCTTCAGAGCGTTGGCATTGTTGAAGCCGCGCTTCGGCATACGCATGTACAGCGGCATTTGGCCGCCTTCGAAGCCGCCAATGGCGACGCCCGAACGCGACTTCTGACCCTTGACACCACGGCCAGCGGTCTTGCCCTTGCCCGAACCCGGGCCACGGCCAACGCGCAGACGGGACTTACGAGCGCCTTCGTTGTCGCGGATTTCATTCAGTTTCATGTGCCTGATCCTTTCGGGTGCTAGCGCCAGTCTGGATGCGGGACGCATTTCGACTGACTCGGCGTTTTAAAAAACGAAGGGCCGCTATTAAGCGACCCAGCCCTGCATCGCAAGATGCAATCTTTAAAAGCAAAACGCCCTCCCCGTTTCCGAGGAGGGCGCTTCAGCTTTTTTAGCCTTCGACCACTTCAACCATGTGGCCAACCTTGGCGATCATACCACGGATAGCCGGGGTATCTTCCAGGGTGACTTCACGGCCGATTTGGTTCAGGCCCAGACCGATCAGGGTGGCGCGCTGATCAGCCTTGCGGCGGATCGGGCTGCCGACCTGACGAACGGTCACGGTCTTGGATTGGGTCTTGGCCATTGATTAGCCCTCCACAGTTTCCGGTGCCGAAGCACCATCGTTGCGGCGGCCCATCAGGTCCGCGACCTTCTTACCGCGCTTGGCAGCAACCTGACGCGGCGACGATTGGACCTTGAGGGCCTCAAACGTTGCACGGATCATGTTGTAGGGGTTCGACGAACCGGTCGACTTACCAACGACGTCTTGAACGCCGAGGGTTTCGAGGACGGCACGCATCGGACCACCTGCGATGACGCCGGTGCCTGGAGGGGCAGCGCGCATCATGATCTTGCCAGCGCCCCAGCGGCCGTTGCCGTCGTGGTGCAGGGTGCGGTTTTCGCGCAGCGGAACGCGGATCATCGTCTTCTTGGCTTCTTCGGTCGCCTTGCGGATGGCTTCCGGCACTTCGCGTGCCTTGCCATGACCGAAGCCCACACGACCCTTGCCGTCACCGACAACCATCAGGGCAGCGAACGAGAAACGACGTCCACCCTTAACGGTCGCGGCAACACGGTTGATGTGTACCAGCTTCTCGATGATGTCGCTTTCAGCAGCGTCTACTGCCGGAGCGTTGCGGTCGCGACGATTACGATCGCCGCCGCCGCGTTGGGGTTCACGAGCCATGTCTGTCGTTCCCTTAGAAGTTCAGACCGGCTTCGCGCGCGGCTTCCGCCAGCGCCTTGACCCGGCCGTGATAGATGTAGCCACCGCGGTCGAAAACGACGTCGGTGACGCCCTTTTCGATAGCACGTTCGGCGATCAGCTTGCCAATCTTGGCAGCGGCTGCGACGTCCGAGCCCTTCGAACCCTTGCCACCTTCCAGCGACGAAGCCGAAGCGACAGTGATGCCCTTCGAGTCGTCGATGATCTGTGCCGAGATGTTCTTGTCCGAACGGTAGACCGACAGACGCAGACGGCCGTTGGCGACTGCCTTGAGGCGACGACGGTTGCGTTCTGCGCGACGCTTGGCTTGTTGTTGAAGAGAGAGAGCCATGACTTACTTCTTCTTGCCTTCCTTGCGTCGGACGGTTTCGCCCTGATAACGCACACCCTTGCCCTTATAGGGCTCCGGCGGACGCAGCTTGCGGATGACGGCGGCGATTTCACCAACGGCTTGCTTGTCGATGCCCGAGATCTTGATCTCGGTTTGCTTCGGCACAGCGAAGGTGATGCCAGCGGGCGGAGCGATGTCCACGTCGTGCGAGAAGCCCAGTTGCAGCGACAGAGCGTTGCCTTTCAGGGCGGCGCGGTAACCCACGCCGACCAGTTCCAGGGTCTTCTCGAAGCCTTCGGTCACACCGGTCACCATGTTGGCAACCAGGGTGCGCGACAGGCCCCACATAGCGTTTGCGCGTTGGCTTTCCGAACGCGGGGTCAGGGTCAGCTCGTCGCCGTCCTGTTTGACCTCGATTTCGTCGGCCACGGTCCAGGACAGTTCGCCCTTCGGACCCTTGACGGTGATGTCCTGGCCGTTGAGCGTCAGAGTGACGCCCTTCGGCACGGTGATGGTTTTCTTGCCGATACGAGACATATCAGTAGACCCTGCACAGGACTTCGCCGCCGACGTTAGCGTCGCGAGCGGCAGCGTCAGACATAACGCCCTTCGAAGTCGAAAGGATCGAGATGCCCAGACCGTTCTTAACCGGCTTCAGGTCGCTGATAGCCGAGTAAACGCGACGGCCCGGCTTCGACACGCGGGCGATCTCAGCGATCACCGGCTGGCCGTCGAAGTACTTCAGCTCGATCTCGAACTGCGGGAACTCACCCGGGTTTTGCACCAGGTTGTAACCGCGGATGTAGCCTTCCGACTGCAGCACGTCGAGGACGCGCTGACGCAGGCGGGATGCCGGGGTGAGCACCGTGGAACGCTTGCGGGTCGCAGCGTTCTTGATGCGAGCGATCATGTCGCTCAGGGGATCGTTGATCATCATATCTGTTCGCTCCCCTTACCAGCTCGACTTCGTCAGGCCGGGGATCTGACCCAGGTTACCCAGCTCGCGCAGGGCAACACGGCTCATCTTGAGCTTGCGGTAGTAAGCCCGCGGACGGCCCGTGACTTCGCAGCGGTTGCGAATGCGGGTCGGTGCGGAGTTACGCGGCAGGGCTGCCAGTTGGAGGCGAGCTTCAAAGCGCTCCTCCAGCGGCAGGCTCTCGTCGTTAGCGGTTGCCTTGAGGGCTTCACGCTTCGCGGCATACTTCGCAACCAGGGCCTTGACGGCTTCGTTGCGGTTTACGGCGCTTTTCTTAGCCATTGATCTCTTCCCTTCCCGATCAGTTCACGAACGGGAACTTGAACTCGGTGAGGAGAGCCTTGGCTTCCTCATCGGTCTTGGCCGTGGTGCAAACGACGATGTCCATGCCCCACATCTGGTCGATCTGGTCGTAGTTGATCTCCGGGAACACGATGTGCTCCTTCAGACCGGTGGCGTAGTTGCCACGACCGTCGAACGAGGTGCCCTTAAGGCCACGGAAATCCTTCACGCGCGGCAGCGCGATCGTGATGAACCGGTCCAGGAACTCGTACATTTGGTCGCCACGCAGGGTGACCTTACCGCCGATGACCATACCTTCACGCAGCTTGAAGCCAGCGATCGAGTTACGGGCCTTGGTGGCAACGGCCTTCTGACCGGCGATGGCCGTCAGGTCCTTGAGGGCTGCAGTAGCCTTCTTGGAGTCTGCAACGGCTTCACCGATGCCCATGTTCAGGACGATCTTGTCCAGCTTGGGCACCTGCATTTCGTTCGTGTAGCCGAACTTTTCCTTCATGACCGAACGGATACGCGAAACGTATTCGGCCTTCAGGCGCGGGGTGTACTTTTCGGTAGCCATCAGATGACGTCTCCGGTCGTCTTGGCGAAACGGACCTTTTGGTCACCTTCCACCTTGAAGCCGACGCGGGTTGCCTTGCCGTTAGCGTCGACGATAGCGACGTTCGACAGGTGCAGCGAGGCTTCCTTGTTCTTGATGCCGCCTTGCGGATCAGCTTGGGTCGGGCGCGTGTGGCGCTGAACCATGTTGATGCCTTGGACGACGACGCGGTTCTCGGCCGGGAGGACCTTGAGCACGGTACCCGTGCGGCCCTTATCCTTGCCGGTCAGGACGACAACGTTGTCGCCCTTTTTGATCTTGGCAGCCATGGTTACAGGACCTCCGGAGCCAGCGAGATGATCTTCATGTGGTTCTTGGCGCGAAGCTCGCGCGGAACCGGGCCGAAGATACGGGTGCCAACCGGCTCGTTGGACTTGTTGACGATCACGGCAGCCGACTTGTCAAAGCGGATGACCGAACCGTCTTTGCGTTGGATGTCCTTGGCGGTGCGAACGACGATGGCGCGAACGACATCACCCTTCTTAACGCGACCGCGCGGGATGGCTTCCTTCACAGAGGCGACAATGGTGTCGCCGATCGAGGCGTAGCGGCGCTTAGAGCCGCCGAGCACCTTGATGCACATGACCCGGCGGGCGCCCGAGTTATCGGCCACTTCCAGGTTAGTTTGCATCTGGATCATAAGATCAGATCCTTCTGATTACGAGGCAGAAGCCGGGGAAAGGACTTCCCAGCGCTTCAGTTTGGACTTGGGGGCGCACTCGACAATACGAGCGACGTCGCCGACCTTGAGGGCATTGGCTTCGTCGTGCGCGTGATACTTCTTCGAAAGACGAACCGTCTTCTTCAGAACCGGGTGGAGCAGCGTGCGCTCCACCTTAACCACGACGGTCTTGTCGCCCTTGTCGGACACGACCACGCCTTCGAGAATTCGCTTGGGCATATTCGTTTCCTTACGAGGCGCGCTTCTCACGCAGAAGCGTGGAGATGCGAGCGATATCTTTGCGCACTTCACCCACACGGTGGGTTTTTTCCATTTGGCCGGTAGCCGCTTGGAAGCGCAGGTTGAACTGTTCCTTCTTGAGCTTCAGAAGCTCTTCGGCCAGTTGGTCGACGGTTTGCGACCGGAGATCAGCGATCTTGGTCATTATGCGGCTTGCTCCGTAACGATGCCGGCGTCCAGGCGGGTAACCACCTTGGTACGGATCGGCAGCTTGGCTGCGCCGAGGCGCAGAGCTTCGCGGGCGATTTCGTCCGAAACGCCATCGATTTCGAACATGATACGGCCCGGAGCAACGCGAGCTGCCCAGTGGTCGATCGCACCCTTACCTTTACCCATACGGACTTCGGCGGGCTTACCGGTAACCGGCAGGTCCGGGAAGATACGGATCCACACGCGGCCTTGACGCTTCATGTGGCGGGTAACGGCACGACGGCACGCTTCGATCTGACGAGCAGTGATGCGTTCCGGTTCCATGGCCTTCAGGCCGTAGGAGCCGAAGTTCAGCGAGAAGCCGCCCTTCGACGAGCCGTGGATACGGCCCTTGAAGGCCTTACGGTATTTGGTCTTTTTAGGTTGCAGCATGGTCTAATCAGCCTTCACCACGACCACGACGCGGACCGCGGTCACCGCGGGGGCCACGTTCACGGCCTTCGTTGGACGACGGACCCGAAGCTTCCTGAGCCCAGCGCTTGTCTTGAGCCATCGGGTCGTGCTCGAGCACTTCACCCTTGAAGACCCAAACCTTCACGCCGATGATGCCGTAGGTCGTCTTGGCTTCATAGAAGCCGTAGTCGATGTCAGCACGCAGGGTGTGGAGCGGCACGCGACCTTCGCGGTACCATTCCATACGAGCGATTTCCGCACCGCCGAGACGGCCCGAGACGTTGATACGCACGCCCTTAGCGCCGAGACGCATGGCCGATTGCATCGAACGCTTCATCGCGCGGCGGAAAGCCACACGACGCTCGAGTTGCTGAGCGATGTTTTCAGCGATCAGCTGGGCGTCGGTTTCCGGCTTGCGGACTTCGACGATGTTCAGGTGAACTTCGCCTTCAGTGCGGGCCGAGATGTCCTTGCGCAGCTTCTCGATGTCAGCGCCCTTCTTGCCGATCACGACACCCGGACGGGCGGCGTAGATCGTCACGCGGCACTTCTTGTGCGGACGCTCGATGATGATGCGGGCAACGCCAGCAGCCGAAAGACGCTCTTTCAGCCACGCGCGCAGCTGCAGGTCTTGGTGCAGCAGCTTGGCGTAGTCAGCACCGCCGGCGAACCAGCGGCTGTCCCACGTGCGGTTCACGCCAAGGCGCAGACCAATCGGATTGATTTTCTGACCCATTAGGCGGCCTCACCTGCTTCGCGAACCACGATGGTGATTTCGCTGAACGGTTTCAGGATGCGCGACGAGCGACCACGAGCGCGGCTCGCGAAGCGCTTCATCACCAGGTTCTTGCCAACGTAGGCTTCGGCAACGATCAGGTTGTCGATGTCCAGGTTGTGGTTGTTCTCGGCATTCGAGATGGCCGAGTACAGTGCCTTGCGAACGTCGATGGCGATGCGCTTGCGGCTGAACTCCAGCTCGTTCAGAGCTTTCTGGACCGGCAGACCGCGGATCGAAGCGGCCACCAGGTTCAGCTTTTGCGGGCTGATACGAACGTTAACCAGCTTGGCGCGGGCTTCGTTCGTAGCAACACGACGGGTGTTCTTGGTCTGGGCCATGGATTATTTCCTCTTGGCCTTCTTGTCCGCAGCGTGACCCGGGAAGTTACGGGTCGGCGCGAACTCGCCGAACTTCATGCCAACCATCTCTTCCGAGACGGAGACCGGCACGTGCTTCTGACCGTTGTGGACGCCGAAAGTCAGGCCCACGAACTGCGGCAGAATGGTGGAGCGACGCGACCAGGTCTTGATCACATCTTTACGGCCCGACGATTGAGCGGCGTCGGCCTTCTTGAGCAGATACCCGTCGACAAACGGGCCTTTCCAGGAGGAGCGGGCCATTCTTAGCGAGCCTTCTTCACGTGACGGCTACGGATAATGTACTTGTCCGTGGCCTTGTTCTTGCGAGTACGGGTACCCTTGGTGTCCTTACCCCACGGCGTAACCGGAGTACGACCACCCGAGGTACGACCTTCACCACCACCGTGCGGGTGATCGATCGGGTTCATGGCAACACCGCGGACGTGCGGGCGGAAGCCCATGTGACGCTTGCGGCCAGCCTTACCGAGGTTCTGGTTCATGTGATCCGGGTTCGACACGGCACCAACGGTGGCCATGCACGAGTCCAGAACCATGCGCAGTTCACCCGAACCCAGACGGATTTGAGCGTAACCTTGGTCGCGGCCAACCAGCTGGGCATAGGCACCAGCCGAACGAGCCAGCTGAGCACCCTTGCCCGGCTTCATCTCCACGTTGTGGATGATGGTGCCGACCGGCATCGAGCGCAGCGGCATTGCGTTGCCCGGCTTCACATCGACCTTTTCACCGGCGACGACAGAGTCGCCAGCCTTCAGGCGTTGCGGAGCGATGATGTAGGTCTTCTCGCCGTCGGCATAGGTCACCAGGGCGATGAAGGCGGTGCGGTTCGGGTCGTATTCCAGACGCTCGACAGTACCGATCGCGTCGAACTTGCGACGCTTGAAGTCGATCTTACGGTACAGGGTCTTTGCGCCACCGCCGCGGAAGCGAACGGCAACACGACCACCCTGACCACGACCGCCCGACTTGGTCAGGCCTTCGGTCAGCGACTTCTCCGGACGGCCTTTGTGCAGCTCGGAGCGGTCGACCAGCACCAGGGCGCGGCGGCCCGGCGACGTCGGATTATAATGCTTCAGAGCCATCTGATTAGAGCCCCGTCGTCACGTCGATCGACTGGCCATCAGCCAGCGTCACGATTGCTTTTTTGATGTCCACGCGACGGCCTTGGATGCCGCGGAAGCGCTTGGTCTTGCCCTTTTGAACCAGGGTGTTGACCTTGAGGACGTTGACTTTGAACAGGGATTCAACCGCAGCAGCGATTTCGTCCTTGGTCGCGGTACCGGCTACGCGGAACACAACCTTGTTCTGCTCCGACAGGATCGTGGCCTTCTCGGTGATGATCGGGCTCAGGATGGTGTCGTAGTGCTTGGCGGTAGGTTGAGCGGCGGCCATTATGCGGCTTCCTTCTCAGCAAAGCGCGCCTCGATCGCCTCAATGGCGGCCTTGGTCAGCACCAGTTTGTCAGCACGCAGGATGTCATAGACGTTCAGGCCGGCGTTCGGCAGCACGTCGATGTGCGGGATGTTGCGAGCAGCCAGACCGAAGTTGGCGTCCACTTCCGGACCTGCAATGATCAGAGCCTTGTTCCAGCCCAGCTTGCCGAAGGTGGCGCGCAGGGTGGCGGTCTTGGCTTCCTTGACGGTCAGGCTGTCTACGACAACCAGATCGCCAGCCTTGACCTTCGAGGACAGGGCGTGACGCAGAGCCAGGGCGCGGACCTTCTTCGGCAGCGAGAAGCCGTGGTCACGGACAACCGGACCAAAGGCGCGCGAACCGCCGACGAACTGCGGTGCACGGCGCGAACCGTGACGAGCGCCGCCGGTGCCCTTTTGCTTGTACATCTTCTTACCCGTACGAGAGTTCTCGTTGCGGGTTTGAACCTTGTGCGTGCCAGCGCGACGCTTGGCCAGCTGCCAGGTTACGGTACGGGCCAGCAGGTCGCCGCGGATGTCGGTGAGGCCGAAGACGGCGTCCGACAGCTCAACGTCGCCAGCAGCCTTGCCGTCGAGTTTGATGACCGAAAGTTTCATTACGCTTCACCGCCTTCGTTGGCTTCAACGGCCGGAGCAGCAGCTTCGGCAGCAGCAGCCGACTTCACAGCACCCGGGAACGGGGCTTCAGCCGGACGAGCCTTTTTCACAGCGTCGGTGACCTTGAGGTAGGTGCCGTCGTGGCCCGGGACAGCGCCCTTGACCAGGATCAGACCACGCTCAGCGTCCACGCGGACGACGGTGAGGTTCTGTTGGGTGACAACTTCTTGACCCAGACGACCGGCCATCTTCTTACCCGGGAACGTACGGCCCGGATCTTGACGGTTACCAGTCGAACCGTGCGAGCGGTGCGAGACCGACACGCCGTGGGTGGCACGCAGACCGCCGAAGTTCCAACGCTTCATCGCACCGGCAAAACCTTTACCGATGGTGAGGCCTTGGACGTCGATCTTCTGACCTGCAACGAAGTGGTCTGCCGACAGTTCGGCACCCACGTCCAGCAGGCCATCCTCGTTCACGCGGAACTCGGTGACGTATGCCTTGGGTTCAACTTGAGCCTTCGCGAAAGCTTCGCGTTGCGGCTTGGCCGTATTTTTGGCCTTCTTGGTGCCAGCGCCCAGCTGGAGAGCGACGTAGCCGTCACGCTCCTTGGTACGTTGGCCGACGACTTGGCAGCCGTCGAGCTGGAGCACAGTGACCGGAACGTGTGCGCCGTCATCGGCGAACACGCGGGTCATCCCCAGCTTCTTGGCGATCACGCCCGTGCGCATCGGATCCCGCCTCTTCTTTCTTAGATCTTGATCTCGACGTCCACGCCAGCCGACAGATCGAGCTTCATCAGCGCGTCTACGGTCTGGGGAGTGGGGTCGACGATATCGAGCACGCGTTTGTGCGTGCGGATTTCAAACTGCTCGCGCGACTTCTTGTCGACGTGCGGCGAGCGGTTCACGGTAAATTTCTCGATCAGGGTCGGCAGCGGGATCGGACCACGAACGGTCGCGCCCGTGCGCTTTGCGGTGTTGACGATTTCGCGCGTCGAGAAGTCGAGGACGCGATGATCGAAGGCCTTGAGCCTGATGCGGATGCTTTGATCCATATCGGTTGTTATTCCCATGCGGCCGGAGCCGCGTCCCTGTGAACCATTTCAAAGACCGAAGCCTCGGGAGCAAAACCCCCAGGGAACGCAAATCCGCAAAAACGATCGGCCCACGCAGTCCCCTGCCTGAGCCGTAAATTCCCAAGAAGCTGCAAAAAGAACAGTAACTTAGGTCGTCCCTGCGAACCGCGTCTGCACCCGAAAGTGCACAGCCGGTCCAACAAGAGGGCTGCTTATGCCTTTTGATTCCGGATACGTCAAGCGGCAAATCCCCCGAAATGCTTGGGTTTGAGCCGCATCGCCTTTGGTCGAACATTGTCGTCTTTTGGCCCAGATTGAGCCCGACCGCAGCCTGCCTTCCCCCGCTTTTCCACAGGGGCAGCAAGCCCCGAAAAACGCCCGCACAGCCGCTTTCTAATTATACGACAGCTCAAAAGCCGGTCGAGTCTCCTCGCCAGCACTGGTGGCGTTAGGAGTTGATTAAGGCCTATGGCAAGGACGCCAAAAACAAGGCCGAAAGGAACATTTAGCCATTATATCTGCGATATTTGACACAGCTTTGCCTGAATGAGTGGCTTTTGCGCAACATCATGTTGCTGCACGGTGCTAGATGACAAGTTCGTTACAGCAGAGCGACGCTTGAACGACTATCTGACCGATCCCGCGCCGCCCCCTCCCCCTTCTTGGGGTGGTCGCGCTAAGTCTCTCAAAGGACAACAAAAATGAAGACCGTGTTTTTCGCTTCGGCCGCTGCTGCCGCTCTGATCGCCGCTCCGGCTTTCGCTCAAGACACTGCCGGTTCGGTTGGCGTGTCCTACCAGCACTCGGACACCGACATCGGTGCCGTGAAGGGCATTGAACAAGACACCTTCGCCATCGACGGCGTTGTGGCCACCCCGATCTTCGGTGACTGGACCGTCACCGGCGCTGCAGCCACCACCTATTCGGACGGCGACGCTTTCGCCAAGGGCGAAACCACCCTGTCGGGTTCGGCTGCCCTGACCAAGGTCATCGGCACCTACCGCGTGGGCGGCTTCTACGCTGCTGAAGAGTTCCAAGGTTCGACCCTGAACACCTTCGGCGCTGTGGCCCAGAAGTATTTCGACAAGGCCACCGTCACCGGTACCGCTTCGTACGGCTCGGTCTATGACGCTGACATCTGGTCGGTGAAGGCTGACGTGGCTTACTACGCAACCGACGCTCTGCGCCTGAACGCTGGCGTTGGCTACAGCAACAACGAAGACGCCATCGGCTACGACGCCGACATCGTCGAACTGAACGTGGGTGCAGAATACCAGTTCGCCGCATCGCCGTACTCGGTGTTCGCTGGCTACACCTACGCTGACTCGGACGATCTGGCTGTTGAAGCCAACGCGATCAAGGTCGGCGTCCGCTACAACTTCGGCGGCAACCTGCAAGCTCGCGACCGCGCTGGCGCTGGTCTGGGCCTGTAAGACCCGTACAGTCCAAACCGACTGATACAAAGAGGCCCCGTCGGAGCGATCCGGCGGGGCTTATTTTAGGGTCTGGCAAGTCAGTCGTTGACCGTGATACGGCCCACGCCCACGACAGTCCGGCTGATATTGCCCGTGACGCGGTCGACGCGGATATTACCCGCCCCCATGATGCGGGCATTCAGGTCACCGACGCTCCCACCAGCTTCGATATTGCCGCTACCCATAATGCGGGCGTCCATGGTCGGAATATTACCGTCCTCGATCTTCACATTGCCCGAGCCGCTGACAGTGACCTTTACCGGACCTGACGCACGGCGCACGTCGATGTTGCCGGAGCCGCCGATAGCGACGTCCAACTGCTCGACATGACCTGCCTTCACGCGGCCCGATCCGCCGATGTTCACATCCATGCGTCGCGCGCGGCCTGTCCAGACATTGCCAGATCCGCCTATAGCGACGCGAACGCGGTCCTCGGTATTGGCCACCACCCATGAGCCGCAGCCGCCAAAGCCGATGTCCACGTTCTCGGCCCCGCGTGCCACCGTGCCGTGAACGGCCCCCGAGGTGCGAATGCGTGCATTGCGCGGCCCGGAGATCACGATCAGCGGTGCATCTTCCATGTTCAGCGCACCCACACCGGGCAGATTTGCTGACGCCCCCTGCCCGGGGCTAGCCGGCGGCGTATCGGCATTGGCGTTACGGCACCGGTTAATACGAGCATTGCGATTACCCGACAGACCGCCATTGATGCGCAGGTCGCTCCCACTTCGCTCTATACGCAGACGCGGCAAGTTGGCGGCACCGTCTCCAGTAATGGCCACGTCAAAGTCGGAGCGGTCCTCCGGCCGATAGATAACGCGGGCTGCCGCGTCCTCGATGTGGACGGTCTGGGCCGAGGCCACAGAGGCAAAGCCCATTACCGCCGCCGAAACTGCCAGTACCGTAATCTTGGCGTTCATTTGCCTGTCTCCAGTGGGGCCCTGTGGGGCCGTTTCCTGAGAACAGGGTGCGTTCGCGTATCGGCAAAGTCAGTTTAAATCGAGGTCATGAACTCGAATTAACCCACGCCTTACAGGCGGCGGACACCGTCCGCCGCGCTGGCATCAGGGACGAACTCGCGCTCGATATGACGGATGCGCTCTTCCAGCACGCCTGCCCGGCGCAGCATGACCGAAGCCCCCCAGCGCATGGCAAGATTCACCGGGCCCATACGGTCCGTCGCCTTTGGCGTCAGGCCGCGGCGACGCATGACGGCGTGAGTATAAAGTGCGCCGGTGCGAATGCGCGAGGACCACGTTTGATAGTCCACCGACAGGCTGACGCAGAAGCTGTCGAGATTTTCCACGCGGTGCGGCGCATACAAGGGCCAGGCCACCACCTCGCCGGGGATCAAGTCGAACACCTGCGCGTCCTGCTCGAACGACAGGCGATACGGCAGGTCCTCAGTCCGCTGGCGCGCGACGATGTCTTCCATCGCTTCTTCAGGCAGATGCTGTTCATCCCCCGGATAGACGAAAACGCGCTTGGTGCCCCTCATGTGGAACAACATCACCCCCGCCGCGTCGAAGTGGTAGGGCACCTTGGTCCGCGGCGAAGAGATAATCAGCTGGCCGGTCCGCTTGACCGCCTTTAGGCCCTCATAGTGATCAGCCACATCATCGAAGGCATCCATGGCCGCCGCCCACAGCTCGGGCCACCCCTTTTCGACGAACCGCAGATTGACCCATAGCTCGCCACGCCGGATGGCTTCCAGCAATTGGGCGCCCGACAGATCGCCGCGCTCGCCCGTCTTCAAGCTGGCCTGCCCCTCGGCATCAAAGCTGAAATGGTTGATATCGAACAGATCGCGCGGATAGCTGTCCAGTATGGCGGCCAGCGCCGCATCGGAGCTGTACTCCGCCGCGTCCAGCCCGTGGCTGTACACGGCAGGAGTCTGGATGGGCCCAGGATATCGGGTGCGAACCTTATTGGATCTGTGCACTTTTAAGACACCTTCCCGCTGATCTGCGCTAGCGCGCGTCGGCCTGCAAGAACTGCGCCCTTGATCCGGCCGGTGCGAGTGACCTCGGTTGCCTCGATGGCGGCCCAGCGACGGCGCACGCTGGCCCTCAAGCTTTCGGCCCGCTGCGGCAACATGCGGTCCAGTATCCGATTGCCCACATGCGACAGGGCGCTGATTTTGCCCGCTCGCAAAAGCGCCACTTCACGCACGCTCTCGGCCCGATTGACGAAGTATTTCTTATAAGTCTCGCCGCCAAAGCCGTAGTCGAACACGCGATAGCCGCGCGCCTGTTCGGCCCGCATGGTTTCCATGCTGAGCAGGATGCCTGGCGAGTATTTGGCCCCCGCCTCCAGATAGGCCGGAAACCAGAAATGGTAGCGATCGCCCGCATGCAGGCTGTACTCGATCGCCAATAGCTGATCCCCAGCGGAAAGCGTCGCCAGCGATGCCCCGAAACCTTCTCCCTCATATGCCAACAGGGCGTGCAGCAGGTCCCGTGTCCAGCCGACACCAAAGATGTCGTGCCGACCGGTACGGCGATACTGACTGCTCTTTAAAGTCAGCAGCCGGTCCAGCAGCGCGGCTGACTTCAGGCCCGTCTCCACCACCATGGCGCCCATCTGGCTCTCCATACTGCGGCGGGCCCGCTCCTTGTCTTTGAAGTATTTCGGCTGGGCCTGTCTGCGGGCGGCATACCAGTCGTCATAGCCACCATCGCCCAGAACGGCCTGATAGGTTTCCAGTGCTTCGCCCGTGCGGGCAGGACCGGCCCAGCTGTTGGCGTTGAAGCGCTTGGAAGCCAGTGCGGACACGACCTCCTCTAGCGATGGCGTGTCTTCGGCTGCCGCAACCACCCCGTGATAGTCGTTCATCGGCGCGGCCAGCGGATAAATGGCCGAGCCCCGATACTGGAACGGGTAATAGCCGATGACCTGTCCGCCCCGATGAAGCCGCGCCACCTTGGCCTGCGGTACATGGCGCGCGGCGATCTCGGCGAACTCCCAACGGAAAAAGGGATTGTCCAGCGCTGGCGATTGTTTTTGCCACGCGCACCACTGCGTGCGGTCTTCCGCCGTCAGCTGTCCCCAATCCAGTATCTCGGCATCCAGTGTCACGGTGCCCTCCCCCACGGCGCTTGCATAGCGCCGTTCCGGTTAAGGAAATAGCCAAGCGCGACCATATTTTGCTTTGGCCCAGCACAGCGGGTTTCGCCGGAAAACAAAACAGCCCCCCGAGTTTCCTCGGGGGGCTGTCTATGTTGGTCGTCACTGACGGTTGCCCGTCAGAGGCCGCTCAAAGGGTCGATTACTCGACGATCTTCGAAACGACGCCGGCACCGACGGTGCGGCCGCCTTCACGGATAGCGAAGCGCAGCTTCTCTTCCATGGCGATCGGGGTGATCAGCTCGACGTCCAGCTCGGCGTTGTCGCCCGGCATGATCATTTCCACGCCTTCCTTGAGACGGACGATACCCGTCACGTCGGTGGTGCGGAAGTAGAACTGCGGACGGTAGTTGGTGAAGAACGGGGTGTGACGGCCGCCCTCTTCCTTGGTGAGGATGTAGGCCTCAGCAACGAACTTGGTGTGCGGGGTGATCGAACCCGGCTTGCACAGCACTTGGCCGCGCTCGACGTCTTCACGCTTGGTGCCGCGCAGCAGAACGCCGACGTTGTCACCAGCTTGACCTTGGTCCAGCAGCTTGCGGAACATTTCGACGCCCGTGCAGGTGGTCTTTTGGACCGGACGGATGCCGACGATTTCGACTTCTTCACCGACCTTGACGATACCGCGCTCGACGCGACCGGTCACCACGGTGCCGCGGCCCGAGATCGAGAACACGTCTTCAACCGGCATCAGGAAGGCTTGGTCGATCGGACGTTCCGGCTGCGGGATGTATTCGTCAACGGCAGCCATCAGCTTCATGATAGCTTCTTCACCGATGGCCGGATCACGGCCCTCAACGGCGGCCAGAGCCGAACCCTTGATCACCGGGATGTCGTCGCCCGGGAAGTTGTACGACGACAGAAGTTCGCGAACTTCCATCTCGACCAGCTCGAGCAGCTCTTCGTCGTCGACCATGTCGACCTTGTTCAGGAACACGACCAGGGCCGGAACGCCAACCTGACGCGACAGCAGGATGTGCTCGCGGGTTTGCGGCATCGGGCCGTCAGCAGCCGAGCAGACCAGGATAGCGCCGTCCATCTGGGCAGCACCGGTGATCATGTTCTTCACGTAGTCGGCGTGGCCCGGGCAGTCCACGTGGGCGTAGTGACGGTTGGCCGTCTCATACTCAACGTGCGCGGTGTTGATGGTGATGCCGCGGGCTTTTTCTTCCGGCGCAGCGTCGATGTCGGCGTAGTTCTTGGCGGTAGCGCCGCCCGACTTAGCCAGCGTGATGGTGATCGCAGCCGTCAGCGTGGTCTTGCCGTGGTCAACGTGACCGATGGTGCCGATGTTTACGTGCGGCTTAGTGCGTTCGAACTTTTCCTTGGCCAT
>NZ_DIGV01000033.1 GCF_002419815.1 Brevundimonas sp. UBA5713
CATGACCGGCGCGGCGGCGGGTCGTCCGGTCGGGCCGCGCGTGCGAAGCGGGGCGGCCTGGGCGATGTCGGATCGCATAATGGCCAAGGTGCGCTGCAAATCCGCCGTGCGGCGTGTGCTGGACTGCAAGCCGAAACGGGCATCCACCACCTGACTGAGCACCAGTACGCCCGCCGCCGATATCATCGCGAAAATGGCAAGGGCCAGCAGCACCTCGACCAGCGTAAAGCCCTGACGCGACGAAGGGCCGGTCATTGCGGCGCATCCGAGCGATGGACGCGGCGCTGGGCCAGCATCTGGGTGCCATCCATGACGCGCACTTCCAGCCCGCGCACCTGACCTTCCACGGCGACCTCACCGGCGATCCACGTCCATGACTGTCCGGCCATCTGCATTTGTCCGGCGGAGGCCGTCTGACGACCCAGCGCCAGTTCGGCAGCCACCGTATCGGCGACCATGCCGGCCACGGTGCGCTGTTCCAGCATCGCCGCCGTGCGGGTGCTCTCGATGGTCAGCTTCATCAGCGCCATGGCCGCCAAGGCAAACACCGCCAGCGCCACCAGCATTTCGATCAGGGTGAAGCCATCGCGCCTAGGGCTCAAGGGTCACCTCCCCCGCGCCATCCACACTGACCCATGCCCCCTGTCCTTGCCGCACAAGGTACCAGCGCACAGGATCAGCCAGACCTGTGGCGTCAAACATCAGCCGGTCCTGCACTGGCCCTGTCATCCCTTCGGGCCAAGGCTGGGGCTTTAGCGCACCGGACAGCACTGACCAGCCCTGCCCGTCATAGGCCTCGAACCGGTAGCCGTCGGGCGACAAACGCACCGCTACGGCGCGATTGGTCAAGATGGCTTCCTCGCGCGCCAATATCAGTCTGGCGGCAAAGCGCTGGGCCTCGCGCGCGGCAGTAGGGCGCGGATCGGGGGACGACAGAACGACCGCCGTCGCCGCGACGCCGATTACGGCAATCACCACCAACAGCTCGACAAGGGTAAAGCCTTGGCGCGTTCGGGAGACTGGCGGGTTACAGGGTCCAGTTGCCGATGTCGGCGTCATTTCCCTCGCCCCCTTCCTTGCCGTCGGCACCATTGGTCCAGACGTCGAACTGTCCGCCATGGGCGCTGTTGCGGCGATATTGATAGGGGTTGCCCCACGGATCATCCGGCAGGCGACGGATATAGCCGCCTTGGCGATAGCGCTCCGGTCGGCTCAGGTCTGCGGGAGGTGCCGACAGGGCCGCCAGCCCCTGCTGGTCCGTAGGGAAGGCCAGATTGTCCAGACGATAGGTTTCCAGAGCCTGTTCCAGCACGGCGATGTCGGCGCGGGCCTTGCCTACCATCGCCTTGTCCTGACTGGGCAGCACATTGATCACCACCACCGTCGCCAACAGGCCGATGATCACGATCACCACCAACAGCTCGACCAGAGTAAAGCCCTCGCGGCCCCGCTCCTGCGGCGTCTGCTGACGGCGGCGGGACTGTCGAAGGTGTTGGATCAGCATGTTCATGACGGCCTCGCTCACCCCAAAGCCAGGGTGTTGATCTGCAAGATGGGAAGAAGGATGGACAGGACGATCAGCGCCACGATGCCGCCCATGATCACAATGATGGCGGGCTCCAGCAGGCTGAGCATCACGGCAGTGAAATTGGCAAACTCGCGGTCCAGATAGTCGGCGGCGCGCGCCAGCATCGGCTCCAGCCGCCCGCTGTTCTCGCCAGAGGCCGTCATGTGGATCAGCACCGGGGGGAACACATCCGCACGGCGCATGGCCGCCGACAGGCCGCCGCCCTCGCGCACAGCCTCGGCCATGGCTTCGGTGGCGCGGCGCAGGGCGCGGTTCGAAACGGTGCGGGCCGTGATGTTCAGCCCTTCCAGCACCGGTAGGCCAGCCGCGATCATGGTGGACAGGGTGCGGGCCATGCGCGCGGCATGAAGGTCGCGCCCCAAGGCTCCGATGACAGGAAGCCGCAGCAGAAGGGCGTCGGTTCTCAAGCGAAAATCCTCGCGCCGACGCAAGAGGGCCACCGTCAGAACGGCTCCGACGACCAGCAGCGCCGCCAGCCAGCCCCACGCTGTCATCGCCCCCGACAGTCCGATAATGCCCCGCGTCAGCAGGGGCAGCGACTGGCCCATGCTGTCGAACTGTTCGACCACCTTGGGCACCACAAAGGTCATCAGGGCGATCACCACCCCCATAGCCACCACCGCCAGCACGCAGGGATAGACCAAGGCGGTTATGACCTTGCCGCGTATTTCCTGATCGCGGTCCAACCCGTCGGCCAGACGCTCCAGAATGGGTTGCAGCGCGCCGGATGTTTCCCCTGCCCGCACCATCGCGCGATAAAGCGGCGGAAAGGCCCGCCCCTGCCCGCCCATGGCATCGGCCAGACCGCGCCCTTCCAAAAGGCCGTTATGCACGCCCTCCAGCACCTGTTTCAGATGCGGGCGGTCCGCCTGCGCCACCAAGGTCCGCAAGGCTTCCTCCAGCGGCGAGACCGACACCAGTGTCGCCAGCTGGCGGGTCACCAGCGCCAGCGCCTTGGCCGACAGACGCCCCGACGTCTTGGCGGAGCGCGCATTGGCGGAGGACGGCGCGATCTCGACCACCACCATATTGCGGCGCGCGAGGGTATTACGGGCAGCCGTTTCGCTGTCGGCAGACAGCCGCCCGCGCACCGGATGGCCGCGCCCGTTGATGGCGACATAGTCGTAACCGGCCATCAGTCGTCCGCCTGTCCGCTGCGTTCGCCGGTGACGCGCACGGCCTCTTCGACCGAGGTCTGTCCCGTCTGCACCATGATCCGCACCCGATCCGCCAACAGCCCCTCGCCCTTGGGACCAAAGGCTGCAACGACAAGCTCTTCTTCGGGGGCAGAGGTGGCAATCAAGCGCCGAACCGTTTCGTCGACCGGCATCACCTCATAGACACCGAGACGACCGACATAGCCGGTCTGGGCGCAGTGGCTGCATCCCACAGGGCGGAAATGTCGGGTGCGAGCCTTTAAGCCGATACGCGCGGCGGTGACCGCATCCAGCGTCTCTTCGGCGCGGCAATGGGGGCACAGTTTGCGAACCAGACGCTGGGCCATGATCAGGCGGACCGAGGACGCCAGCAGAAAGGGCTCCACCCCCATATCGCGCAGACGCGTAATGGCCCCCGCCGCATCATTGGTGTGGACGGTCGACAGCACCAGATGCCCCGTCAGGGACGCCTGAACCGCAATGGACGCCGTCTCGGTGTCGCGGATCTCGCCCACCATGACCACGTCCGGATCCTGACGAAGAATGGCGCGCAGGCCCGCGGCAAAGGTCATGCCGACGCGGGTGTTGACCTGTGTCTGGCCAATGCCCTCGACCGCATATTCGACAGGGTCTTCAATGGTCAGGATGTTGCGCTGGCCGTCATTCAGGCGCGACAAGCCCGCATAAAGGCTGGTGGTTTTGCCCGATCCGGTCGGGCCGGTCACAAGGATCACCCCGTGCGGTTCGGCCAAGGCCTTTTCCAGCGCGGCGCGGGCGTCTGCGGCCATACCCAGACTGTCGAAATCCACGCCCGTACGGTCACGGTCCAGCACGCGCATCACCACCCGCTCGCCCCCGCGCGACGGCAGGGTGGAAACGCGCACATCCAGATTTCGTCCGCCCAGCATCAGGGCGATACGCCCATCCTGCGGCACGCGCTTTTCGGCAATATCCAGACGCGCCATGACCTTGATGCGCGACACCAACAAGGGGGCCATGCGCGGGTTCAGGCTCAGCGCCTCGCGCAGCACGCCATCCACCCTCATCCGGACCAAAAGGCGGCTTTCGAAGGTTTCCAGATGGATGTCCGATGCGCCCAGCCGGACGGCCTCGGCAATCACGCCGTTGATCAGGCGGATCACAGGCGCATCGTCGTGGCTGTCCAACAGGTCCTCGGCGGCAGGCATCTCCTCCACCAGACCTTCCAGACCGGACGGGATGTCCAGCTCATCGCCCCTGTCCGACGAAAGGGCGTCTGAGGCATAGATATCCGACAAGCGCCGCTCGAACTGGGCGTCGTCCAGCATTTCGACTGACAAGGGGCGGCCCAACAGCCGGCGCGCTTCGACCAGCGCCAGCGGGTTGACGTCACGCCTGGCCCCCACCGCCATGACGTCGCCCGGCATCAGCAGCACCACGCCTTGAGAGCGCGCAAAGCCATAGGGCAGTTTGGGATCAGCCAGCGTGATCATTGACCGCCCCGCCCTGCGGTAAGGGTTGTCCCGACACCGGAGCCACCGGCGCAATATAGGCCGGAGCCACAGGCGGCTGGGTGCGCATATAGTCGCGCAGCATGGCGTCAATCGAGGGCTCTACACCCGGGCTGATCTGCTGCTGCTGGGCGCGCATATAGCCCCAGCGGTCAGCCGCCAGCCCCTGCGCCTCTTGCGAGGTGCGAATGATGGTCGGGCGCAGGAAGACCATCAGATTGGTGCGCCCACCCTGTCGGCTGGTGGAACGGAACAGATGCCCCACCACCGGCACATCGCCCAGACCGGGCACGCGGCTGGCCTCGGTGCGGTCGTTCTGGTCCAGCAGGCCACCGGCCACCGCAATGTCGCCGTCGTCCACTACCAGCGTGGTTTCCAGCTCGCGCTTGTCCATCACCAAATCTGTTGCGCCGCGCGACAGGACACCATTGATGCTGGACACCTCCTGTCTCAGCGTCAGGGTGATAGAGCCTCCGGCATTGATCTGCGGGCGCACCGTCAGGCGCACGCCGATGTCCTTGCGCTCGGTCGTCGTGAAGGGGTTGTTGTTGCCGTTCAGCAGGGTCTGGCCCGTGGTGATGGGCACTTCCTGCCCGACAAGGAAGCTGGCCTCTTCATTGTCCAGTGTCATGATCGACGGGGTCTGCAACAGGTTCGACCCGCTGTCCGTCTTGGCCGCATTGATGATGAAACCGAACAGGCCGTCACCCCATTTGCCGCCCGCCCCGCCGACAAAACCATTGGCACCCAGCAGGCCGTTGAGCGCCAGATTTTGCAGGCGCTCGCGCAGGGGATCATCCTTGTCCAACTGATCCGAGGCCACGCCACCGGCCAGCGGCAGCAACGGCGTTGCGCGGTCGGAATAGTTGGTCAGACCCGCCCCATGTTCGCCCGCTGTAATCCACTGCACGCCCAGTTCACGCACGGCATTGTCCGACAGCTCGACCACAATGGCCTCGATCAACACCTGCTGGCGACGGACATCCAGTTGGCGGATGACGCCCGTCAGCGTGCGTTGCAGGTCTGCCGGTCCGGAGATCACCAGTGCGTTCGCGCCGGGGAAGCGGGCGATGGTCGCACGCTGGCCCGTTTCAGTGATGGTGGTTGTGCCGATGGCGCTCTGGGATTCTTCCGGTTCGCTGTCCACCGCACGGGCGACCGTATCGCCTTGGGCCGAGGCATTGCCGATGCCGCGTGCCGCTTGCAGGCGGCGGCTTTGTCCAGCACCGGCATCCTCTACCGGCTGACCGACAATCTGTTGCAACACCGGCAACAGCTGGGCCGCGTCGGCGTGTTCAAGGAAGACGACATTCACGTCCTGATTGGCGCGCGAACGGCTATCCAGATCGGAGATCAGCACACGGACGCGCTCCAGCTGACGGGCATCGCCGCGCAACACCAGTGTGTTGGAGCTTTGTACCGGTGTGACCGTGACCAGCGACTGCTGGCCCAGCACCTGCGCCAGAACACCCGCAATCTCGCGTGCCGAAACGTTCTCCAGCGGCACGACCTGATAGTCGCTGCGGTCAACGTCGATGCTGGCGACCAAGGCGCGGATGCGGGCCATGTTGTCGGCATAGTCGGCGACCACCACCGTATTGGCCGCCGCATTGGGCAGCACCTGCCCCTGCTCGCCCACCAAGGGCCGGATCGTCTCTGCCGCCGAGGGGGCGTCGATGTGGCGCAAGGTGAAGACCTCGGTCGCAAACCGGCCCGCACCTGTGCCCGATGGCCCTTGTGCGCCCGTGGCTGCCGGGCTGATGCGATAGCTGCCCGATCCCGAAGGGGTCACCACCAGACCGTTGGCCCGCAGGGTCGACAGGAACAGGTCGAACAACTGGCTGGAAGTCAGCGGGCGCGGGCTGGAAACAGTGACCGTGCCGCTGACAGCCGGATCGACGATAAAGGTGCGTCCGGTGCGGCGTCCCACATCCTGAATAAAGGCGCGGATGTCGGCATTTTGCACATTCAGCGTCTGTGCCGCCTGCGCATGGGCGACCGCAGGCAGGGCCATCAACGGGGCCTGCACCATCAGCAGAGCACACAGGCCCGAACACAGCATAAGATGCGGTTTGCGGCTCATTAACGGTCCTACCGGGTTGTGATCGTGGTCATGCGCCGCTGGCCGCCGCGCTCGAATGAAATTTCGGCGGACGAAGCGTTGGCCAGTCGTTCGCGCAGAGTGTTCAGAGCTTGTGGCGACGTCAGTGCCGTGCCGTTAACCGACAGGATCACATCGCCGTTTTGAAGACCTGCCGCCGCCAGTTCACTGGCCTCATCGGAGGCGGTGACGGTCAGACCTGTGACCCGCAGGCCATCAAGGCGCGGCCTCAAACCGGCCTGCGCCATAAGGCGCGCGGGATTGACGACCGCCGCCGCATTTGCAGGCGCGGCTCCGGACGGCGTGTCCGCACCGGTGTCCTCGATGGGGGCGGCAACGTCCAGCGCCACTTCGGGGAAATAGAGGCGCGACAGGGTGTCTCCACGCGCCAAGGTCACATGATCGGGCCCCACCGATTTGAGGGTGACACCCCCAGTGACCGCCTCGCCCACAGCGACCGAGACCTGCACACCGTCGGGACCACCGATGATGGCCGATCCACCGCCGAGCCCATCGGCGCTGACGCCAAAAAGGGTAAAGCCTGTTGTGTCGACCTCGGCCTCTGAAACGCTGGCCCCGGCGAAGGGATCATAACGGCCAAGGATCGCCGTATCGGGTTTGGGTGCAGAGCGCACAGCCACATCCGGTGCGGGTGCGGCAAACAGCCAGACCAGCCTTCCTGCCTGAACCAGCAGGATGACGATCAGCAAGACTTCCAGCCCGCGCCGCAGGGTGTCTGCCGCGAGAACATTTCCAAAGCCTGATGTGCGCAGACCCTGCAACACGAGCGCCATCCCGATGTCGGCGGGACGGTTCGCCCCGACACTGTACAGGCGAACTATCGCGATGTTCCGTACCCGGCTTGCATGTCACAATGACAGGCCAGCGAAGATGAGATGACGAATACTCCGAACGCGGAACATTGGTATTAAAACCATAAGAAAAGACCGGAGCGCCCTGGGGCACTCCGGTCCAAGTCAAGTTCCTGCTCGCAGGGGGAGAAGTGTCAGAACCTTGCCGTCAGACTGACCGATACGCTTTGACCTAGATCATAAGCATTGATCAGAATCTTGCCGTTCTGCTCCTGGAACTCCTCGAAGTCTTGACCCAGCAGGTTACGCGCTTCGAAGGCGATGCCCATGTCGCGACCCTGAACGGTAAAGTCCTTGCGGTAGACGAAGTCGAGGAAGGCCCCCGGCTCCTGCATATAGTCAGGCTCGCGGGCGTCACCGACGCCTGCACCACGCGCCGTGATACGCTCGGACACATAGTTCAGGATCAAGGTCGCCTGGGAGCGTGCCGTGTCGTCCTCGAAGCCCAGTTGCAGGTTGGCGACATGTTCGGACTGACCCTGCATGCGCACGCCGTCGCGGAGGAAGAAGCTGGCCTCTTCCGGACGACCGGCACCGCCCAGCGTCATGACCGTGTCACCGTCACCGACGCTGACCTCGCTGTCCGACCAGGTGTAGTTGGCAGCCACGAGGAAGCGCTTGTTGGCGATGAAGTTGCTGTTGCTGGCGAAGTCGAAATACTTCTTCGCCTCGACCTCGAAGCCCATGACAACCGCTTCCGGCGCGTTCAGGAACGACTGCTGACGCTGGTTGCCCACGTCGACGATCACAGCCTCAACCGGCTTGTCCATCTTCTTGTAGAAGACGCCAGCGGTCACGAACTGCTGCGGAGCGAAATACCACTCCCAGCGCGCATCCAGATTGAGGATCTCGGTGTCCACCAGATAGGGGTTACCGATGAAGATGCGGTCGCTTTCGGGGTCCGTATAGGCCTGCGGGGCCAGTTCGCGGAACTGCGGACGGCCAATCGTTTGCGACGCGCCGAAGCGCAGTTGCTGGTTCTCGGCAAAGTTCCAGGTGGCGGTCAGCGACGGCAGCCAATAGTCCTCGTCGCGCTGGGTCGGCAGATAGCTGCTTTGGCCACCGAACAAGCTGCGCGGCGTCACGCTTTGCGAGCTGTCTTCGTAACGCACGCCAAAGGTGGTGCGCACCGTGGGCCAGAACTCGGCATCCACCATGGCATAGGCCGAGTTGACCGTCAGGTCCGCGTCATAGGCGCTGGCCCCGTTGCCACCGGCCACTTCGCGCAGGCGCAAGGTGGTCGGATTGATGTTGTAGTCCGAGAACAGATAGTCGATGCGCGCGCTGCGCTGGCTTTCGGTCAGGCTGTTGACGGTCTCGAACTGCAAGTCGTGACGCTGGGCGTTACGGGTGTTGTCGAGGGTGGCGACGCCCACCTTGACCGTGGCCTCGCGGCCATCCTGCATCGGCACGAAATAGGACAGGTCCACGCCACCGGACAGAACTTCATCCTCCAGATCGGAGAAGGAAATCAGGTTGCCCTGCACGTTGTGGATGTAATTGCCTTCGGCATCGACGCCATACTGGAAGCGGCTCTCGTACGGCGCATCGCGGGTCGAGCGTGCATACGAACCGCGCCAGTCCAGTTGCCAGTTGTCGCCGAGCGCGTGCTGACCGGCCAACTGGGTGGTGAACAGCTGGCGCACAAACCATTCGGTATAGTCGTTACGGATGATGCTGCCGCCCGCGTCAAAGTCAGGGCCGGCCGCCGAGCGGGCTTCCTTGGTCGTGCTGCGGACGTAGAGGTTCGTCCATTTGACCTCGTGATCCTCGTTCGAGAAGGACAGGCCACCCAGCAGGTTCAGGCGGATGTCGTTCTGGTTCGACGTCACATCATAGGTCGAGCGCGCTTCCAGCTTGTCGCCCTGGAACTGGCCTTCCTGCTGGATGGCCTGACGGGCGCGCCAGCTGTTGTCATAACCTGCGGCCACGATGACACCGATGTCACCCCAGCGGTTCGGAGTAGTGAAACCAACGGCGATTTCGGCGCTGGCATCGACGGGCGTCTCTTGGCGTTGCAGCAGGCGCAGCGGAGCGTTGACCAGAGCACGGCCCATGATCTGCAGATCGCGATCCGAGAAGTTGGCGCGGTTGATCTGCTGGTTCAGCTTGAAGGCGTATTTGATCTCTGACGGGATATCGCGGGTGCCGTCGTCGAAGCCGGTCCAGTCGCTGTCCGAGCCGTAGTAGACCAGATTGTCCTTGCCGGTCGTCTCGGTATTGCCGCCCACGCCGATCTTGAGGTTCAGGAACGGCTCTTGCGGCGCTTCAACGGTCGACAGATTGATGACGCCGCCACCGAACTCGCCCGGATAGTCCGGCGAATAGGTCTTTTGCACCGACACGCCATTCAGCACGCTGGCCGGAAACAGGTCCAGCGGCACGACGCGTTGCAGCGGATCGGGGCTGGGCAGCGGCGAGCCGTTCAGCAGGGCCGAGGAATAACGCTCGCCCAGACCGCGCACATAGACATAACGGCCCTGAACGATCGACAGGCCCGTCACGCGGGTCAGCGCCGAGGCTGCCGTGGAATCGCCCGTGCGTTGCAGGTCTTCCTGCGTCAGGAAGGCCGCCACTTCGGCGCTGGCGCGGTTGGGTTCGGGAATGTTGCGGCCGCGGACGACGATATCGCCCAGCGCGGTCGGTTGGTCAGTGTCTTCCGACGTCACGGCGACGGAGACGTTCGTGGCCTCGCCACCAATATTCTGTGCGGATGCGGCGGCCGGCAGCATCACCGATGCGCCCAGTGCCGAGGTCGCCAGCAGGACCCTGCCCAGGGTCAGCTTGGTCTTGTTCATCTTGCTTGCCTTGCAGGGAAGAGGACTTGGGAAAACGACGAAGCGGCGGCAGGGCTATCCCTGCCGCCTCTTCATGCGATGGCCGCTATCAGCAGCGCTGACCGTCGGTCAGGCCGCAGGTCCAGCCGCGCCACCAAGTGTCGGCGCTGTCCTTCACGGCGCCGATGTAGTCGGTGTCGACGAACCACGAGTAGGTGGCCGAGGCCTTCACCGGGGTGACAGCCCTTTCGTTGGCACCGTTGATGAAGGTCAGGACCTGGTTGGCCAGAGTGGTGCCCGATGCCGGAGCCGTCAGGGTCGAGGTGCCCTTGGCGACGTTGTTGGTGCCGGCCGTGAACACGTCTTCCGAGCGGCCGGCGTTGTTCGGACGGTAGGAAATGCCGCACGACATGAAGACCGAGTTGAACACCGGATTGACGCTGGCGGTGTCGGCATCGGCGATATCCAGACAGCCCGCCGAGGAACCGGCAACGCTGGTGAAGACCGAGTTGATGACGGTAGCCTTGGTGCCGGTGTCGAAGTGGGCCACGGTGTGGGCGTCGGTCGGCGAGTTACGGCCCACCATCGTCCAGTTGGCGATCTTCGGTTGCGAGTTGTAGCGGGTGGCCAGCGGCGTCGAAGCCGGAGCCGCCGAGAACTCGAAGCCTGCCGAGCGGCTGGTCGCGTTCGGGGCGCGCTGGGTCACGATGCCGAACTGGGCACCACCGCGCCAGCCGGTATCGGTGTCGAAGGCGTCGTCGTCTGCGCCGGTGATGACGATGTGGCGCAGGTTGACGTTACCACCGAAGATTTCGATGCCGTCGTCCGAGGAGTTGTGGGACTGGATGTACTCGATCACCGTGCCCGAACCGACACCGGCCAGAGTCAGAGCCTGAAGCTCGTTACCGGTCGAGATTTCATAGCCCGAGTAACGGATCTGCACATAGCGCAGGCGACCCGAGTTGTCCGCCGCCGTGTTACCGCCGTAGAAGGCATCCGTGCCTTCGACCTGACCGGTGCAGGTGACCGTGCCGGTCAGCTGGCAGTTGGCTTGCGGAGCGCGACCGGCGATCACGATACCGCCCCACTGGCCCTGCGAGTTCTCGTTGTTGCGGCCTTCGATATCGTCGCGGCTGGTGAAGATGATCGGGTTGCCTGCAGTGCCTTCGGCAAAGATTTGCGAGCCACGGTTGATGATCAGATAGTCACCACCGCCCTGGGCAAAGATCTTCACGCCAGCTTCGATGGTCAGCACGCCCTGGGTGCCGGAAGGCTGGGCGGGATTCAGACCCATGTCGGTGCCGACCGAGGTGCGACCCGAGATGGCGTAGATGGTGCCTGCGCGCAGCGGCACGGTCAGATTGCCGTTAATCTGCGTCGGCAGCTGGCACACGCGCAGGGTGTCGTTGGCGATCACGCCAGCGTTGGCGAAGCCGGTCGGACAGTCGACTGCGGCACCACCTGTCGAGGGCGGAGGGTTGTTGCCACCGCCGCCACCGCCACCATTGCCCCCGCCGAAGTCACCTTCGCCCGGAGAGGCCACCTCGGCCGAACCGCCACATGCTGCCAAAGCAAGAGCGCTCGCGGCGACGGCGAGCAGGGTTTTGAAGTTGGACGTCATCGTCTTCCACCGATCCGATTATTTGACGGCAGTCTGAATGGCGACGAACGCACCCCCCTGCCTCGCCGCATGGATGAAAGCGAACACGGTTTCGCGCTTGCACCGAGCAATGAAGGTTCAATGGAGATTTTATGGAATCTTGTTCGTGATCGAACAGTGTTTCACAAATGAAGTTTCGCGCCTCTTCCTCTGGCCCGCAGGAGAGGGCATCATGATGCCAGTCGAGGGGCCGAAACGTTGTTAAACATAGGTTTTATGACCATTGCGGTCCTGCTGAGTGCCCTGGGCCTCGGGGCAGGCGCAGCGGCAGGCTGGATCAGTTTTCGCCTGCCCGGAAAGGTGCCGCCGGCACGTCCGCGACGCTATGTCTGGCTGCCACTTCTGGGTGCGCTGATCGGATTTTTCAGCGCGTGGTGGTGCCAGTGGCGTCTGTTTGATGATGGCACCGCAATTTTCACCGCCTTGCTGGGCTGGCAGCTCATGTTGATCGCGCTGATTGATGCCGAGAACTTCTGGCTGCCGGATGTTGTGACGGTGCCTCTGGCGCTGACGGGCCTGTTGGCCAATGTGATTCTGCCGCAACCGCCCGCCATCGGGTGGATGTTGTCGGTTCTCTCGGCACTGGCTGCCTTTGGCGGACTGTGGCTGCTGGCGGGTCTGTATCAGCTTTTACGCAAGCGACGCGGCATGGGTACCGGCGATCCCATATTGCTGGGCGCAGGCGCGGCGTGGGTCGGTCTGGCCGATGTGCCCGCCGTGCTGTTGTGGGCCAGCCTGTCGGCCCTTTTGGTGCTGGCCGTCCAGCGGGTGCGGCAGCGCGAGGTTCGCATGGACAGCCGCCTGCCCTTTGGCACCTTTCTGGCGCTGGGCATTTTTGTGTGCTGGCTGCCGCTCTAGCTGACCGGTCCCATGGCCAAGAAGGTGCGCGCGGCGGTCAGGTCACCGACCTCCATCCGCACGCGGGCCACCGTATCGTCACGGAACAGGAACTCGATCCAGAAGGTCTCGCGCGGGTCCAGTTGTTCCAGCGCCGTCAGGGCTCCCGCATCAAAGGTCCACGCCTCGCCCTGTTTGCGATCCGCGGCCAACAAGGATTTGGGAGCCGCAGCCTGACGGGCCGCAAACACCTGTTTGCGCCCTGACGGCGGCGGCACATCGGCCACGCTGCCGCGTCCGATCAATGGTCTTGGCACGACCGTGCTGTCGCGCATGACGATGCGCGCCGCGTAGGGACGCGAGCGACCGACGAACGACACCACCGCCACCGGCTCCACCGCATCGGGCGAGCGCCCTGCCAGCCCAAAGCGCACAGGCGATGCGCCTACGCGCGCGGTTTGCGCCAGACGCCAGCCGGGATTGGCTCCGCGAAAACGATCTACGGCCCAGCCCTCGCCATGGGCGGGAAAGTTGATCCGCACCGCC
>NZ_DIGV01000050.1 GCF_002419815.1 Brevundimonas sp. UBA5713
CAGCCGCGCGTTCAGGCGATCAAACACCTGCCCGCGCAGCATGTCGTCACTCACGATCAGCTACATTCAGCCCGCGTGCGCAGTTGGGTGGCGCGGGTCTTCTGCTGGGCCGTCGCGGTTTCATTATAGCGACGGGTGAACTCGGTCAGCGCACCGCAGGCCTGGGTGGCGCGGTCGGTCGCCCGCAGCGCCTCGGCCAGTTTCAGCGTGGTCTCCGGTGCCCACGGCGCGCGCGGCCAGCCCGAAAGCGCGGCGGCATAGGCCTGAACCGCCGAAGCATTGTCGCGGTTGGCGATATGCAGATCGCCAAGACGGCTGTTGGCTTCCTGGGCCTGCGGCGTGTCCGGCCAAGTGACCACTACGGTTTCCAGCGCACGGGCCCCGCGACGGGCATCCTCGCCCGCCAGACGCATGGCTGCCTGTAGATCACCTGCTGCGTCACCGGTCGGCGAGTTTGCTACCACCGGTGCGTTCAACTCGGCCTCTTCCTGCATCTTTTCCAGACGCTGCTCGAGGTCGCGCACGCGGGCGCTCAACTGGGTGTTGTTGCGGTTCGCCTCGTCGAGGTCGAAAGTCATGCGCTCGGTGTCGCCGTTCACGCGGCGGAAGGTCGCCTCCAGATCGCCCAGACGACGCTCGAGGATCGACACCTGACCTTGCAGGACCACCACTTCGGGATCGGGCTCGACCAGCACCGGCTGACCCGCAGCATTGCGCTGGGTTAGCGCGCGTTCCAGACGACGGACGTTACGGTCCAACTGGTCCAGACGGCGCTTGTCCCACTGCACCGGCTCCAGCGGTTGCTGTTGGGCGATGGCAAAGCCGCCACCGATCAGGCACAGGCCCACAGCCGTCGCGACGGCCGAACGCTTCAAAGGAAATCGCTGGTTCTTCATAAAACTGTTCGTCCCACCGTTTGCATCGTCCTGCAAGTCAAGCCTCGGTGTCTCTAGCGGGGCTAGCGACCGAGGCCCAGAAACAGGATGGCCATCAAGATTATAGCGCTACGCAATGGGGCAAACATATGGACAACGACCCCGCCAAAGAAAAAGGCGCTGTCCGCGAAGGACAGCGCCTTAAATCTTCAGGCTCTAAAGCCCTACTGCCTTGCCTTAGCGCGGTGCGCCCGAGGCGATGGCGGTGCGGGCGTTACGGTTCTGGGCCCACGACGACTCGTTCGAGCCTTCTGCGATCGGACGCTCCTTGCCGAAGGAGATGGTGTCGATGCGGTTGGCCGGAATGCCGCGGCTGATCAGGTAGTTGCGAACCGACTCGGCGCGGCGTGCACCCAGAGCCAGGTTGTATTCGCGGGTGCCGCGTTCGTCGGCATTGCCTTCGATGCGCACGTTCACCGACGGATAGCGCTGCAGCCACTGGGCCTGGGCATTCAGACGCATGGCGGCTTCAGACGACACTTCGATCGAGTCGAGGTCGAAATAGATGCGGTCGCCGACGTTGATGACGAAATCCTGTTCCGAGCCCGGAACGGCAGCGCCCACGTTGCCGCCATCCACCGGACCCGAAGGGGCGGTCGGATAGGTCGGGCCGGTTGCCGGCGGCGGGGCGTCCGGCGTGGCCGGCTGGACAGCGGGCTTCGGGGTACAGGCGGCCATGGCGGCAGCCAGTGCGCCCACGGCGGCCAGCTTGATCAGGGAAGCGTTATTCATGCTCGTCTCCAATGGGGCTAGGTCGAAGAATCAACCAGATAAGTGACACTTTGCGGCGGACTGCTAGCCCGCCTGTAAACGCTACGCTAGCGGGATAACGCAGGCGTGAAGCCTAACGATCCCCGCTAAAATCACAGCCTCGTTATTTTATGACGCGGCGCATGAATCCGGGCTCTGATTCACGCCCAGATTGACCGGAGGCGCATCCAGAAGACCCGACCAGGCGGGGCTGGAACCGCGCTCCTGATAACCGGCCTGAGCCACCACACGGCCCGACAGATCGACCGTCCACAGGCGGGTGTCGCCACCGGGGCTCTGGCGCGCAAACATCACATAGCGACCGTTCGGAGCCCACGACGGACCTTCTTCCAGATAGGACGAGGACAAGGTGCGCTCGCCGGTGCCATCCGTGCGCATTACGCCGGTGTAGAAGCGGCCGCCCTGCTGTTTGGTGAAGGCGATCAGATCACCGCGCGGCGACCACGCCGGAGCGGTGTAGGAACCGCCACCACGGCTGATCGGGCGCTGGCCCGAGCCGTCGGCACGCATGGTGTACAGGCGCGCCGAACCGGAACGGTCCGAGGTGAACACGATCTGCGAGCCATCGGGGCTGAACGACGGCGAGGTATCGATGCCCGGATCGCTGGTCAGGCGCGAGACCTGACGCGTGCGCAGGTTCATCACGTAGATGTCGGTGTTGCCGTTGCGAATGATGGAGAAGGCGACCTTTGTGCCATCGTTCGAGAAGCGCGGGGCCAGCACCTGACCATCGAACTCGCCCAGACTTTCGCGGCGGCCCGTGGCAAGGTTGTACAGGTAGATGCGGCTGTAGTCCTTGCCCAGCGCCACATAGGTGACCTCGTTCGGGTCATGCGCCGAGAAGCGCGGCGACATGATGACCTCGTCGCCCTGCGTCAGGAAGACGGGGTTGTAGCCGTCCTGATCGACGATGGTCAGGCGGCTGCGACGGTTGGTCTGGCTGCCGCTTTCGGCCACAAACAGCACGCGGCTGTCGAAGAAGCCCGGCTCGCCGGTCAGGCGCTGATAGACCACATCGGAAATCTTGTGCGCGATACGGCGCCATTGTTCGGAAGTGGCGGTGAACTGATAGCTGACCAACTGGCACTGGCGATACGGGTCATACAGGCGAAAGCCCACGTCCACGCGGCCATCGGCGCGCTCGGTCACGCCGCCGTACAGCACAGCCTGTGCGCCAATGGTGGTCCACTGGGGGAAGTTCGGCGCATTGGCCAGCGTCAGGCCGGTCTCGATAAAGCTGGCGGGGTTCAGCGGGTCAAAGAAGCCCGAGCGTTTCAGATTGCCGCTGATGACCTGCGAGATCTGGGGGCCGTTCGCGCCGGTGAACGGCACCACGGCGATTTGCAGCGGACGCAGCACGCCTTGGTCGATCTCGACCTCGATCGGGCCGGATTGGGGTGCGGGCGCTTGGGCATGGGCCACAGGGGCCGCCATCACAAGCGCCGCCGCCGAGGCGAGAAGGAACTTCAGTCGCATGATGGAACTCCTGTCGTTTCAGTCAGTCAGGTGGTCATTTGGACAAGGCCACGCCTCGCCGATACGCTCAAGCTTGCGCGCCATAGTGGCGGCATTCAGGCACGAAATCAGCGATTGGCACAGGCCCTTTCGGTATTGAAGGTCGGGCGATACTGACCGCCCTCGAAATTGGCAGGCACATCGAACGGTGCGGCCTGACGCAGGGCGCGCAAGGCCCCCTCCGCTGCCGCCCGATAGACGGACGAACTCTGGGCATTAACGAGCGTAGGGCCGCGTGTGATCCGGCCATCGGCAGAAAGAGTCACATCCACCTGAATACGCAGCTGGTCTGCGCCGGGGATGTCACACGGCAATATCCAGTGCGGATAGACCTGATTGAAGATGGCCGTGATCTGGGGTCCGGTCGCTTGCGACGCTGATCCCCTGCCCTGTTGGCCCGTGGCCGGACGGCCGGTATTGCCGGTGGGGCGCGACGGGCCACGCAGCGCATCCAAATCCAGCCCCGGTGCCTCACGCTCGGCAGGGCGGGCGTTGTTGTTGCGCGGCGGCGTAGTCGACTTGGCCGGCGGCG